>JAYTVW010000130.1:0-1940 GCA_043743785.1 Rhodocyclales bacterium
CACCGGCTTTGTCGTCCTCCCAAAGCGCTGGGTCGTCGAGCGGAGCCATGCCTGGAATGAGCGCGCCCGCCACCTCATGGTTCATCACGACCGCTCCAACTGGGCCGCCACCGCTTGGATTTGGCTCACCGAAGCGCGTATCCCGGCAACCAGACTTGCCGCCTCATTATTTTGTCCACACCCTCTCAGCGCCCCGACTTCGCCGCCACATCCTTGAGGAAAGGCAGGTAGTCGCCCCAATCCGCCACGGGGCCTCGATGGGCAAAGACCACGATGCCGTGCTTGTCCAGCACGAACGTCGTCGGAAACACCCCCGCCAGGTCACGATCATTCAGGAGCTTGCCATCGGCCCCGGTCAGCATGCCGGCGGTGGTCGCCTGGGCGTCGTACATCGGCAGGTCCAGGCCTTGCCGCTGCAGCCAGCGCCGGGAATCCGCCAGGTCTTCCCGTACCGGCAGCGTCACCAGGCGGATGTCCGCTGAGCTGCGCAACAACTTCTGCAGATTGGCCAACTCCGGCAATTCCTTCCGGCAGGGGCCGCACCAGCTGCCCCAGAAATGCAGCACCAGCACCTTGCCGCGCAGATCGGAAAGCTTGCCCACCGGGGCGCCGCGAAAGGCCAGATCCGGGAAGCGCTGCCCCTTGTCCGTCCCCACGGCGGCCCTTGCCGCTTCCGCCTTGCCCTGGTATGGCCCCCACAGGCTAGGCCAGCGCTTGCCATCGAATACCGGCTTGCCATCCACATCGAACAACACGCAGGCTTGCGCCCCATGCTCGCCGCACTTGTCCAGGGCCTCCCGGACCGCAGCATCAGCGCTCGACTCCCCGGAGGACCAGCCCCAGGCCCCGCCCGGCGCCAGGGCGTAGGCCCGGTGCCCGGGGGCAACGCGATACTCCTGGAAACCTTCCCGCCCGGTGTTGCCAACCTGGGGTGGATCAGCAGGCGTCCCGCCGAAAGCGGCCGGGGCGGCACAGCTCAAGGCGACAGCGGTCCAGGCAGCCAGGAAAAGGGGCCGGCTCCAAACTTTCGGCCCAAGGTACCCATATTCGAGCGTATCCGGCGTCATGGTTTGGCTCACGACTTGCGCAGAACATCGATACGCAACGGGTTCTGAAAATCCGCCCCCGTTGCCGTCAAATGAGCTTCAAACTTCTCGCGGACGACAGCCAGCAGTTCCGGGGAAAGCTGGTGATTGCTATGGGTGACCTGAATGATCCGCTCCTCGAATTGGCTGAAGCTGTCGAAGTGGCCCGGGGTAGCGAAGAAATGTTGTCCGGCCAGGCTGAAGAGGCCCGCCTCAACGGCGCCCCGGACAGCGCCAAAGGCCGCTTCCCGCACGTCCTTTTCGTCATGGAACAGCCGCAGTATGTCGTTGAACTCACCGGCGTAGACCGGCTCGGAGATCCAGGCCAGGCCGCCGGGTTTGAGCACCCGATGGATTTCCCGGAGGGCCTGGTCCATGGCGTTCACCGGGACGTGGTGCAATGACTTGAACATCATGACGATGTCGAAAACACCATCCGCCTCCGGAATGGCCTCCGCCGCCCCGTGGCAGAAAGTGACGTTCGGCAGATCCGCCACCTCCAGGTTGCAGGCATGCTGAATGGCATCCACCTCCATCGCCACAATCCAAGCAACATGCTGTGCGAGAGCCCGCGTCTTCTCGGCCTTACCGCAGCCAAGCTCCAGAACCCGCGCCCCCTTGAGCGGAAGTCCGGCGACGATTTCGTCAAGCTCGTTACAAACACGTTGAGCGCTGGGGTCCGATATTTTCATGGTGAATCTCCTCGTTGGCATTGTTCTTGGCTTGCCATGGTAGAGCCGCCCGGAGTGTCTTTGATCAAGTAGCAGAGATAAACCTAAAAAACTCTGTTTGAAACGCCGAGACGCCGAGACGCAGAGGAAAAACAAGAACTTGGCAACGTAACGCGCTTCACCC
>JAYTVW010000131.1:0-3037 GCA_043743785.1 Rhodocyclales bacterium
GGTGTAGGCGCCGATCCCCATGAAGGCGGCGTTCGCCATCGCCAGGAGCCCGCAGGACAGGGTCAGCCAGATCGAGAGGGCAAGCAGGGCGTTGATGCCGATCGTCAGCACGAGGTTGCTGTAGACCGACCAGAAGCTGTCGAACGACTCCATGCTCAGCGAAGCGATGTCGGGACGGCCATCTAGGCCTTGCGCTCGATCAGCTTGCCGAAGATGCCCTGCGGGCGCACCAGCAGCACCAGGAAGAGCAGCCCGAAGGCCACGGCGTCGCGCATCGTCGAGCCGATGTATGCCACCGACATCACTTCGGCGAAGCCGAGAAAGAGGCCGCCCACCAGAGCTCCGCGAATGTCGCCCATGCCGCCCAGGATGATGACGGCGATGCCCTTGTGCAGGATGGGCTGGCCCATGACCGGCGTGATGGCATTGAAGTTCAAACCGATGAGTGCGCCGGCAATACCGCCCAGGGCTGCGGCGGCAAACGAGGTGACGTGAAACAGGCCCTCCACGTTGATGCCCAGCAGGCTGGCGGCCCGGGGCGACTCGGCAATGGCGCGCAGAGCCCGTCCGAGCTGGGTGCGGCGGATGGCCAGGAACAGCCCGGCCATGAGCAGGAAGGCGATGGCGACGATACCTAGTTCCAGCACCCGCAAATGCACCTCGCCGATGGTGAATTCCCCGGCAGGCAGGAAATCTTCTGGAAAGCGCTGGATTTCGGCGCCGAACAGGGCCTGGCCGGCGCTGGTCAGCATGATGGCGGCGCCGATGGTGGCGATCATGGGAATCAGGTGAGGGGCATTCCTGGCCCGCAGGGGCTTCAGGATCATCACGTCGATGACGAGGCCGATCATGCCGGAGACCAGCATGGAACCCAAGAGACCCAGCCACAGGGGCGCGCCGAACTGGGTGACGATCATCAGGGCCGCGTAGCTGCCCAGCATGAAGACGGCGCCGTGGGACAGGTTGATGACCGCCAGCACGCCGAACACCAGGGTAAACCCGAGGGCGAAGAGGGCGTAGACGCTGCCCAGGGTCAGGGCATTGAAGAGTTGTTGTTCGAACATGGTCTTGTGATTTGTAGGTCGGGATTTATCCCGACAACGATGGGTCGGGGCAAAACGCTGTCGGGTTAAAACCCGACCTACAATTTACTTCCCGGTGTAAAGCGTGAAGCGGCCGCCCTGAATCATGTAGATCCAGGGTTTCTGGTCGGCGTCATAGCCGCCGGGGCGACCGTCCTTGGTCTTGGCCGGGCGGAACTTGAACAGACCGGTGGCGCCGTTCAGGGTGACTTTGGGCAGGGCTTCCTTCAAGGCCAGGCGATCCGCCTCCAGGTTGCCGGAAAGCTTCACCTTGGCCAGGGCCGCCGCCGTGGTGTACATGGCGTCATAGGCCTGGGCGGCGAACTGGGTGGCGTCGGTGCCGTATTTCTGACGGTAGGCCTTCACGAAGTTCTGATTGACCGGCGCAGGGTTGGTTTCCGACCAGGGGCTGCCGACGAAAGTGCCTTCCCCTGCCAGGCGGGAATCCTTGAAGACCTTGGGCGAGTTGAAGCCATTGCCGGCGATGAAGGGGGCGTGGATGCCCAGGGAACGGGATTGCACCATGATGTTGGCGCCTTCTTCCGCCAGACA
Organism: Rhodocyclales bacterium; assembly: GCA_043743785.1. Classification (GTDB taxonomy): domain Bacteria; phylum Pseudomonadota; class Gammaproteobacteria; order Burkholderiales; family Rhodocyclaceae; genus JAQTNA01. The sequence goes on from JAYTVW010000131.1 coordinate 1,635, forward strand.
GGAACAGACGATGGCATCCGGATTGGTGCTCTTGATCTTGGTGAGCTGGGCCTTGAAGTCGATCTCGCCCTTGACGTAGGTCTCGGTGGTGGTGACCGGAATCTTCTGGTCTTCCAGCACCTTCTTGAAGACGTCGTAGCCGCTCTTGGTGAAGGCGTCGTCGTTGCCGTAGATCACCGCCAGCTTCTTGATGCCGTAGTGCTTGACGGCCGTGGATACGGTGATGGGCAGCACGTCGGCTTCCATGACCGAATTACGGAAGACCCAGGGACCAATGTCCGTGATGCCGATGGCGGTGTTGGAGGTGGCAAAGACGGGCACCTTGGCCGTGTTGGCGACGGGACCGGCGGCAAACATGGAATTGGACAGGGTTGGTCCGAAAATGATCAACACCTTATCCTGGTGGATGAGCTTCTTGAAGACGTTGATGCCCTCTTCTTTCTTGCCTTGCTCGTCTTCCACCACCAGTTGGAGCTTGTTGCCATTGATGCCGCCCTTGGCATTGATTTCGTCCGCGGCCAACTGGAAACCATTACGGATGGGCACACCGTACTGGGCGGCGCCCCCCGTGAGGGCCTCGGCTACGCCGACACGGATGTCGGCAGCATGAGCGAGGCCGCTGGCCAGGCCGGTGGCGAACAGCAGCGAGGTCTTGAATTGAGGTTTCATGGGCGCACTTTTCTCGAGAAAGGTTGTCCGGTCTGCTGGCGGAGGCGTTTGCCGCATGATCCGGTAAACGCGAACCATAGCAAAAACTGCGCACCATATCAAAATCACCAGGGAGTCCGCTGGTGCCGACGGGGTGCTCAGAGGGTGTGGATAAATAATTGCTTTTGCATAATGCAATCCATGGTCATTGCCGGTGCGGAGTAACGACCAATGGAAAATCGGGCAGGGGGAAAAAGCAAAGCGGGCTGGAAGCCCTCGCTGTCGCCCACAGATGTCGTGACGCTACGGGCGATCATTGAGGGAATACCGCGTGCTTCGCTGGATGAACTGACCCGTGAGTTGCATTGGCGTGGTGGCGTGGCGGTCTGTTCGGCCACGGTGCGGAAGGCCCTCCGTACCGAGGGCATCCAGCGCGTGAGGCCTGAGCGCGTGGCGCCGGCGCCGGGGGAAAAGCCGGCGCGTTATGGCGATACCAAGACGCACCGACGTCAGGATGTCGCCGACGGTATGAACACCGACCTGACAGACGCCGCATGGGCATTGCTTCATGACCTGTTCGAGCGCAAGGGTGTCCGTCGAGATCGCGCGCCACCCTGCCAACCGCAGCACCGGCACTTGGTGCAACGTTCCGCAGACTCTTTGGCTCGAACCCGTGACCACCGGCTTTGTCGTCCTCCCAAAGCGCTGGGTCGTCGAGCGGAGCCATGCCTGGAATGAGCGCGCCCGCCACCTCA
>JAYTVW010000132.1:0-49693 GCA_043743785.1 Rhodocyclales bacterium
ACCCGTGAGAAAGTAGGTCATCGTCAGACTCCCATCCGCAAAGCCCCTCAACCAATCGGTTCAGGGGCTTTGCATCGTCTACCAGGCATGCGGACAAATTCTGCATTTTGCTAAAGGTTCAGGAGTGCCGGGCCGATAAAGGGAAACGATAGTTTCTTCCCGCGCAGGGGCTGATATACCCCATGGATTCTCTGGGCAATCCCGTCAAGACCATGCTCCAAGGCTTGCTCGCGCTCGTTCGTCGTGCCTGGCCGGCGGAGACGTGGGTGCCGGCCGGAGTGCTGCTGCTGGGGTTTGCCGTGACGCTGGCAACCTGGGGTAGCTTGCGCCAGGCGGAAAACGCTGAGGGGCGGGGTGAATTCGAGCGCATTTCCCAGCGCTATCTGATCAGTATCAAAAACAGCCTCAACGACTACGCCCAGTTGTTGCGCAGTGCCGTGGGCATGGTGACGGCCCTGCCCATGGTGGACAACCGGGCCTGGCAGGACTACGTGTCGCAACTAAGGCTGGATGAACGCTACCCGGGGCTGACGGGCCTGGGTGTCGCTTCCCGGCAGCGGGCGGAAGACTTGGCTGAAATGGAAAGAGAGCGTCGGGCGGAAGGCGATGCACCTGAATTTCAAGTATTCCCCAAGGGCACGCAAGGGGAAAAGCATGTCCTGACCTACCTGGGGGCAAGCAAGGAAATTTCCCGCCTGACCCTGGGTTTCGACATGTATTCGGACCAGGGGCGGCGCGCTGCCATTGATTACGCCCGTGACGAGGGCGATGTGGGCATCTCGCCGACCATTGTCTTGGTCCATGACAAGGTGCGGGGTGAGCAGCCGGCGTTTGCCATGGTCTATCCCTTCTTCCGGCGGGGCGCCGAGACAAACTCCATGGAGTCCCGTCGGGGAAACCTGAGCGGCGAAGTCGTGGCGGCCTTTCGGGTGAATGCCATGATGGCAGCGTTGGTGGGGGAGAGCGGCCAGCAGGTTGGTATCGAGTTATGGGAGGGCCCAGCCGCAGAACCCCGGCGGTTTTTCAATTCGGACGCGAAGCGGGATCAAGGCCAGGCGCTTTTCCAGCAGCGTTCGGAGTTGAACTTTGGCGGTCGCGTCTGGCAGGTGCATATGCACAGCACGCCCTATTTTGAGGTTGGGCTTAGCCACAGTCGCTCCAATTTCGTTCTCGTAGCCGGCAGTATTCTTGATTTGGTGGCTGCCTACTTGGCGTGGCGCCTGACGCGCCTCAGGGGCGAGGCGGAGCGGCGCGCCAAATACATGACCGCCGAGTTGCGGGAGTCCCTCGAAAAATTCGCGGTGCTGTATGAGAACTCCCAGCTAGGCATGGTCCTTACCACCATGGATGGTCGGGTGCTTCAGGCGAATCCGGCCTTTGGCCAGTTGTTGGGTTACGGACCGGAGGGCTGTATCGGGTTGACGACTGAGGACTTGATTTCTCCGGAACGGGTGGGAGAAGCAGCTCTGCACCTTGGCCAGGTACGTATTTTCGGAAAGTACGGTCCCTTTGACTGGGAATACCGGCATCGGGACGGATCCCGTATTCCGGTGCTGACCTACGGTTCCCACATGCGGGGCGCAGATGGTTCCGAGTACCTGTGGAATGTCATCGAGGACAATCGAGCGCGTCAGGCCGGTGAACGGGAGCGGGAACGCTTCACCCAGTTCCTGCAACGCATCATGGATGGCATGCCCACACCCTTGGTGGTGAAGGATCGTCAGGGGCACTACCTCATGGTGAACCAGGGCTATGCCCGCTTTATCGGCCGGGAGGTGGACCAGATCATCGGGCGGACGGCCGATGACGTCATGCCGCCGGAATTGGCGCTGCAGGTCCAGCGGGCGAATGATCGGGTCTTTGCCTCCGATGGGCGGCGGGAGGAACGGGTCGCCCGATTCGAACGGAACGGCAAATCCACACACTTTCTTGCCAGTCGGGTGCTTTGCGAAGGTATTGATGGTGAAAAGGTGCTGGTGGCCAGTTTTGCCGACGTGACGGCCCTGGGGGAGAGTGAGCGGCTCTTTCGCACGGTCATCGACCATCTGCCCCAGCGCGTATTTGCCCTGGACCCGTCGTTCATGATCATCGCAGCCAACAAGGCCTGGGCGGCGGATTTTGGTTTGAGCCCGGAAGCGGCGGTGGGCCGCAATGAAAGGGATTTCCTGCCGCCGGAGCACGCGGCTGAGACCTGCGCAGCCCATGCCCGAGTCATGGCGACGGGCGTGGCGGAAACCTCGGAATTTGCCCTGGTCGGCGCCCTGATGCAGGTCTACCGGGTGCCGCTGCGGGATGCCGCCGCCAAGGTGGTCGGCTTGGTGGTGATCCTCGAAGATATCACCAGTTTCAGGGCGGCGGAGGATGAAATCCGTCGGCATCGGGACCATCTCAATGAACTCGTGCGGGAACAAACGGTGGACCTGATCTCTGCCCGGGATGCGGCGGAGAAGGCCAATCAGGCCAAGTCTGCATTTCTCGCCAACATGTCCCATGAATTGCGCACGCCCATGCATGGCATCTTGAGCTTTTCCCGCCTGGGGCAGCAGCGTGCGCCCGAAGGCAAGTTGCGGGACTATTTCGAACGCATTCGCGGCAGTGCGGATCGCTTGCTCAGCTTGGTGAATGACTTGCTGGATCTGTCCAAGATGGAGTCCGGCAAGGTGACGCTTGATCTGCAGGAAGTGAATGTAGCGAAATTGGCAAGGGAAGTGGCCAGCGAGTTGCATCCGCTCCTGGAGGCAAGGAGTCTCGTCCTGGAGGTTGCCGAGGCACAGGTGCCGAGCAGTGTCAGGGGTGATGTGACGCGGCTGGAGCAGGTCATCCGGAATATCCTCGCCAATGCCATCCGCTTCTCGCCGGAGAGAGGGTGCTTGCGCATCGGCTTCAATTCGGCGACCCTGCCGGCGGGGCGGCGCGGAGACGAAACCCAAACGCTTCGCTCTGCTGTCGAAATCACCTTCGCCGACGAAGGTGTCGGCATCCCGCCGGAAGAGTTGCAGCTCGTGTTCGACAAATTTGTACAGAGCAGCAAGACCCGCTCTGGCGCCGGCGGTACCGGCCTGGGGCTGGCCATCTGCAAGGAAATCGTGGAGGCCCATCGCGGTCTCATTTTTGCGTGCAACAATCCGGGCGGCGGCGCGACCTTCAGCGTTGTATTGCCACTGGAATCTGGTGCCCGGGTGGTCCGGGCCCGCGCTTGAGCAGGAGCTCACTATGCCTCACCCGCTGATTCTCGTTGTGGATGACGAACCACTGAACCTGGAAATCATCGCCGAATTCCTCGAAGACGATGCCTATCGATTGGAGTTCGCGGCGACGGGGGAAGAGGCCTGGAGTCTGCTGGAGGTGCCGGACTCGGCCTATGACCTGGTGGTGCTGGACCGCATGATGCCGGGCATGAACGGCATCGAATTACTCAAGCGCATCAAGGCGGATGCGCGCCTGGCCCACTTGCCGGTGATTATGCAGACCGCCGCCGCCGCCCCCGATCAGGTCCGGGAAGGTCTCTCGGCCGGTGCCTATTACTACCTGACCAAGCCCTATGATCCGGAAGCGCTGCAGACCATCGTCCGGGCCGCCCTGGACGATGCGCGCAATCGGGCGCTGTTGGAAGAATCGGGCCGGGCTCAGATACAAGCCCTGCAATGGCTGTCCGAGGCCCGCTTCGTGTTTCGTACCCTGGAGGAGGCCCGGGAGGTCGGTATCTTCCTGTCCGGCCTGTGTCCCGTGCCCGATGTGGCGGTCATCGGCCTGGTGGAGTTGCTGGTGAATGCGGTGGAGCATGGCAACCTGGGTATGAGTTACGCCGAGAAAACCCGCACCCGTCAGGAGGGCACTTGGGAGCAGGAAATCCAGCGGCGCCTGGCCTTGCCGGAATACCGGGAACGGCGGGCGGAGGCACGCCTGGAGAGGCTGCCGGAGGCCTTGCGTTTTACCATCAGCGACGCGGGCGCAGGCTTCGACTGGCTTAATTTTCTGGACTTCGACCCTGGTCGTGCCTTCGATCCCAACGGACGCGGTATCGCCATGGCGCGGCACATGAGTTTTTCCCTGCTGGAGTACCAGGGCTGCGGCAATGTGGTGGTGGCCTGCATCCGCCACGGTGCGCCAAAAGACGCGGATGTGCCGTCTGCAACGGCCACGGAAGGGGCATGAAAAATGGATGAAGCCCTTTCGCTGAAGGTTCTGGTGGCGGATGACGCGGTGGTCAACCGCCGCCTGCTGCAGGCCTTTCTGGAAAAACTTGGACATACGGTGGTCCTGGCCGAGGACGGACTCGAGGCCATTGCCCTGTTTCAGAGTGAGAATCCGGACATCGTGCTCATGGACGTGGTCATGCCCAAGCTCAATGGTCTGGACGCCACCCGCCGCATCAAGGAGCTTTCCGGTGCCCGCTGGGTGCCGGTGCTGGTGGTGTCTGCCCTGTCCCGCCCGGAGCAGCTTGTGGAAGGCCTGGAGGCAGGAGCCGACGACTACCTGCCCAAGCCCCTGAATTTCCGCATTCTTGAGGCCAAGATGCGTTCCATCGAACGCACCCTGACCCTACAGCGTAGCGTTGCCGGCAACCTGCGGCGCACCAAGGCCATTACCGACCATATGCTCGACAGCATGATCACCATCGACGAGATGGGCATGATCTTGTCCTGCAATCCGGCCACCCATCGCCTGTTTGGCTACACGGAGGAGGATCTGGTCGGGAAAAATGTCCGGGGTCTCATGCCACCTCCTCCGGGCGATGAGCAGAGCGGTCAACTCAGCTTCTACGGGAACGCCGGCCGGGGAGATACCCGGGAAGTACAAGGGCGTCGCCGGGATGGGACGCTGTTCCCCCTGCAGATCGGTGTCAGCGAGCTGGTGCTGGATGGTCAGCGCACCTTCATCGGCATCCTGCGGGACGTCAGCGAGCGCCGCGAGGCCGAGCGCAAGATTCGCGAGCACGCGGAAAGCCTGCAGCGCTACCACGACGCTGCCGAGGAGGAAAATGCCTTCGCCCGGGAGATCATGCTCAAGCAGTTGCACCGCACCGGCCTGGATGATCCTCGCCTCAGCTATGGCGTCGATGCGGCGGAGAATTTCAGCGGCGATATGGCTGCGGCCCGGCGCTCGACCCAGAATCGCCTGTATGCGATGCTGTGCGACGCCACCGGCCACGGTCTGGCGGCGGCCATTAGCGCCATGCCGGCCATTCCCGTTTTTTACGGCATGGCGGGGCGCAACCTGCCCCTGTCCCTGATGGTGTCCGAGATGAATGCCACCCTGCGCCAAGCCATGCCGGCGGGTCGCTTTGTCGCCGCCGTCATGACCTGCGTGGATGAAAGCCAAGGTGTGGTGGAAATCTGGAACGGCGGCATGCCGGATGTGCTGTGGCTGAATGAGCAGGGCCGGATCGTCCAGCACTTCAACTCCCGCCAGCTGGCCTTGGGCATCGTGGACAGCGAGTCCATGGATGTGCGGCCCCTCAAGTTTGAGTGGCAAGGCACCGGCCAGTTGGTGATCTGCTCGGATGGGGTGCTGGAGGCGGAGAACGAGGCGGGCGAGGCTTTCGGGGAGGAACGGCTCACCGCTGTCCTGCGCCAGGCGAGTCTGCGGGATCGCTGCGCGGCCGTCCGTGCCGCCGTCCGGGAGCACATGGGGGGGCTTGCCGCCCGGGATGACGCCTCCATCATGATTATCGATTGCGTCAGGCAGACGGTGGCGGTGGCGGCGGCTTAGGCTCAAGGGGGGGGCCGAACAGGCTTGGGCGGCCCTGTTTCCTGCTTGGCCAAGGGAATTTATCGGTGTTGGCTCAAGATCGCCCGGGGGCGGCCGTCTACAGTACTGACAATTCGCATTCCACGAGCGGGCTTTTTATCCGGAAAACCAAAGTTACCGGGGCGATGGATACCCGGAGTCGCAGGGGAAATTCAGTCAAGGAGGCACCATGCGTGGCCTGATTCTTTGCTTCATCTCCCTGTGGCTGGCGGCCTGTGGCGACAGCGTAGCCCCCCAGGGGCCGGCCTATGTCGGGCAGAGCCAGCCGGAGAGCCGGCCGATCTACCACTTCGCCGTGCATCCCCTGCACAACCCGCAGAAACTGCACCAGATATTTTCGCCCCTGATGCGCTACCTGGATCAGCGGGTGCCCCAGGCCCGCTTCGAGCTGGAAGCCTCCAGCAGCTATGCCCATTTCGAAGAAAAGCTGAAAGCCGGCAGCGTGGAATTTGCCCTGCCCAACCCCTATCACGCCGTGCGGGCGCGGGAGTGGCGCTACCGCGTCATCGCCAAGATGGGCAATGACCAGGATTTCCGCGGCATCTTTCTTGTCAGGAACGATAGCGGCATCAAGACGCCGGCGGACCTGCGGGGCAAGGTGGTCAGCTACCCCGCGCCCACGGCCCTGGCGGCGGCCATGATGCCCCAGCTCTACCTGCACAATCACGGACTGGATGTAAACAAGGACATCAAGAACAGCTACGTGGGCACCCACGAGTCCTCCATCATGAACGTCTACCTCGGGCAGAGCGCTGCCGGCGCCACCTGGCCTCCGCCCTGGCGCGTATTTCAGCGGGAACATCCGAAGGAGGCTGGGGAAATGCATCTGGCCTGGCAAACCGAAATCCTCGTCCAGAACGCCATTATCGTGCGCCAGGATGTGCCGGCGGCGGTAGCCGACGGGGTGCGCGAGGCCCTGGTGCATATGCATGAAAACCCGGAAGGCCGCAGCATTCTGGCCGGCATAGAAACGCCGAGCATGGACGTGGCGGATGACCGCAGCTTTGACAAGGTGGCCCGCTTCCTCGATGAGTTCCGTGCCAAGGTGCGCACGCCGTGACCACTGCTCCTGTTGGATTGCCCCCAGGAAGCGGTGGTGCCGCTTCCGCCTCCGGAGGGGGGCAAGAAAACTCGGGGTGGCCCTTCGATTTCTTGAGCGCGGCCTGAAGCCATGATGGGCGCTCTCGGCGGCAGCTTACGCAGGCTCTTTGCCGGCAGCGTCCGTCGCCAGCTCGTCTTTGGCGTGGCGGCGGTGCACGCCGTCATGATGAGTTTGTTCGTCTGGGACCTGTCCCTGCGGCAGCGCGATTTTCTCCTGGAACGCCAGGCGGAACAGGCCCAGAGCATGGTCCAGACCCTGGCCTTGTCCGCAGCCTCCGGGCTGCTGGCCAGGGATGTGTCCGGCCTGCAGGAGCTCGTGAATAGCCAGTCCAGTTCGCCGGAGGTGGTTTCAGACAAGGGGCAGTTGCCGGGTGCCGGCAAGCAACCGCGGCTGCTGTCCCATAGCCGGGTGCTCGCCGATGCGGTACTGCCCATCCTGGTGAATGGGAGACTGGTGGGCTGGTCCAGGGTCGGTCTGTCCCAGGGCAAGACGGCGGCCAAGCTCGACGCTGTTACCCGGGATGGCCTGCTCTATACCGGGGCGGCGATCTTAATCGGGGCGCTCCTGGCTTTGTGGATGGGGTCCCGCCTGACCGCCCGGCTCTACGTCATCCGCCGGGTGGCGGACGCGGTGCGCGCCGGTGACAGTGCCGTGCGGGTGCCGCCCCTTGGGGATGACGAGGCGGGGCGCCTAGGGCAGGATTTCAATGTCATGCTGGACGCCCTGGCGGCGCGGGATGCCCAGCGCCAGGAGCTGGAGCGCACCCTTTACGCGGAAAAGGAATTGGCCGAGGTAACCCTGGCCTCCATTGGGGATGCGGTCATCACGACCGATGCCCAGGGGCGAATTACGTTCCTGAATCCGGTGGCGAGTGCGCTCATCGGCTGGAATGTGCAGGAGGTTGCAGGCAAACCCCTGGCGGACATTTTCCACATCATCCATGAATCCACTCGGGAAGCTGTGGACAACCCGGTGCACCAGGTGCTGCGGGAAGGCCATACCGTTACCCTCAGCAATCACGCCGTACTTATCGGGCGGGATGGCGTGGAATTCAACATCGAGGATTCCGCTGCGCCCATATTTCAGGCCGACGGCGAACTGCTGGGCTGCGTGCTGGTGTTTCACGATGTGACCGAGAAACACCGCCTGCTGCAATCCGTGAGTTGGCAGGCCGGCCATGATGTACTGACTGGCTTACCCAACCGGGCCTTACTGTCGGATCGCTTCGAGCGCGCCCTGGCCTCGGCCCAGCGACAACAGCGGCTGCTCGGGGTCTGTCTGCTGGACCTGGATGGCTTCAAGCCGGTCAACGATCTTTATGGCCACATCGTCGGAGACCGCCTGCTGGTGGAGGTCGCTGCCCGCCTTTGCGGGGTCATGCGTGCGGAAGACACGGTGGCGCGCATGGGCGGGGACGAATTTGTTTTGCTGTTGGGTAATCTGGAAACCATCAAGGAAGCGGAATGCGTGCTGGGCCGGGTCCAGGGGGCGATCGCGGAACCCTATCGCATTGATGACCGGGACATCCAGATTTTTGCCAGCATCGGCGTGGCGGTGTTTCCCCAGGACGAAGTGGACGCGGACGAGCTCCTGCGGCATGCGGATCAGGCCATGTACCAGGCCAAGCAGAACGGGCGCAATTGCGTGCATTTTTTCGATGTACGCCAGGATTTGCATGCCAAGAATACGAACCAGACCTTGGCAAGGGTCAGTCAGGCGCTGCAGCAGGGGGAGCTGGGTCTTTATTACCAGCCGAAGGTGCATATGCCCAGTGGCGAGGTGGTGGGCCTGGAGGCCTTGTTGCGCTGGTTTCACCCGCAAAAAGGCATGGTGCCGCCCCTGGATTTTCTTGGTCTGGTGGAGCAGACCGACCTGATCGTGGATATCGGCGAGTGGGTTCTCGAGCAGGCCCTGGTTCAGCTTGCCGAATGGGGACGGCAGGGCCATTACTGGCCGGTCAGCGTGAATATCGCCGCCCGGCATTTTCAGCGCCCGGATTTTATTGAACGCCTGAAAGCCATTCTGGCGCATCATCCCGGGGTGTCCCCCCGCCTGCTGGAACTGGAAATCCTGGAGTCGGTAGCCTTGGGGGACATGGGCCATGTCAGCAGTCTCATTACCGCCTGCCAGGCCCTGGGGCTGTCCGTGGCCCTGGATGATTTCGGCACCGGCTACTCCTCCCTGAGCTATCTCAAGCGTCTGCCGGCGGATACCCTGAAAATCGACCAGTCCTTTGTGCGGGACATCCTGGAAGACAAGGATGATCTGGCCCTGGTCAAGGCCGTCATCGGCCTGGCCACGGTGTTCAAGCGCAAGCTTATTGCCGAAGGGGTGGAAACGCCGGAGCAAGGGGTCTTGCTGATGGAACTGGGCTGCGACCATGCCCAAGGCTACGGCATCGCCCGGCCCATGCCGGCGGCCCGGGTGGCGGACTGGGTTGGCCGGTTTCAGTCTTACCCCCAGTGGCGCCAGTTGGGTCTGAGCCGTGAGTTTCCACCGGGCTGAGAGCTGAGGCGGCTACCCCAGGCGGCGCAGGGCCCGTTCCTGGCGTAGGGACGCCCGTTCGGCGGCGTGGGTGCGCTCCCGGACAAAGGCAATGTGTTGCCGGGCCGTAGCCGCCGCAAGTGCCGGGTTCCCGGCCAGGATCGCCTCCAGCATGCTCCGGTGCTGCTGCATGAGTTGCCCTGCCACCTCGGGCGTCACCAGCATGGTGCTTATGTTGCGCCGGACATGTTCATGCAGGAGGCGCAGCAGGTTGGCGTTGAGGTGCCCCAGCAACAGGTTGTGGGCAGCTTCGGCGATGGCCTGATGGAAGGCCACGTCGGCGTCGATCTGCGGGGCGCGGGGGGGCTGGCGGTAGCACTCGTCCAGGTAGTCGAAAGCCCGTTGCAGGCGCTCCCGATCCGCCTCGGTGGCCCGTTCCGCAGCCCAGGCCGCAGCCTGAACTTCCACCATTTCCCGGAATTCCAGCACGTCTTCCTGCAGCCCTGGTTGGCTGCCCACAGCGGCCAGCCAGGGATCCGAGAGGCCCGCATCCAGCCGGTCGGTGACGAAGGTGCCGCCGCCCTGACGGCTGGACAGGAGGCCCCGGCTTTCCAGTTTCTGGATGGCTTCCCGCAGAGATGAACGGGATACCCCCAGTTCAGTGGCAAATTGCCGCTCTGGCGGCAGCCGGTCCCCGGCCTTGAAGCTGCCCTCCAGGATGCGGGTCTGGATGTCCTGGGCGATTTCATCGGAAATCCGCGGCAGGCTGGTTCTTTTGAGGATCATGTGGTTTGTGGTCCGACCAATTTTATAGGGCGAAATATAGGGGAAAAGTCCGTTATTGTGCAGATTTTGTCCGGGCATGTTGACAAAATCGACGTGAATCATTAACTTCGCGGTCCATTGGTCGGACCAATTCCCACCCGGGCGACCCTATCCTGGCAAATGGAGCAGACATGAATCCCCGCAGCTACCCGCCCAAACCGCGGAACGTTTACTTGTATGCCACCTGCCTGGTGGATATGTTTCATCCCGAGGCCGGACTGGATACCGTGAGTCTCCTGGAACGGGAAGGCATCCGGGTGCATTTTCCCGAGGACCAGACCTGTTGCGGCCAGCCCGCCTATACCAGCGGTTATCCGGAGGAGGCGCGGGCCGTGGCTCGGCGCCAGCTGGACCTGTTTCCCGAGGCCTGGCCGGTGGTCATTCCCTCCGGCTCCTGCGCCGGCATGCTGCGCCACCATTACCCCCGGCTGTTTGCCGGCGATGCCGCCCTGGAGGTGCGGGCACAGGAACTGGCGGAGCGGGTCTTCGAACTCTCCGAATTTCTGCTGCATGTGGCCAAGGTCAGTCTCAAGGACCAGGGACAGCCGGAAAGCGTGGCCGTGCATACTTCCTGTTCCGCCCGTCGGGAGATGGGCGTGCAGGTGACCACCGCCGACCTGCTGGCCCAGCTTTGTAACGTGAAACTGGAAGTCCACGGGCATGAATCCGAGTGCTGCGGCTTCGGTGGCACATTTTCTCTCAAGCACCCGGACATTTCCTCCGCCATGGCGGCCGACAAGTTGGAGGCACTGCAGGCCACCGGCGCTGCTGGCTTCGTTTCGGCGGACTGCGGCTGTCTGCTCAACCTCAATCACACCCTGGCGGCCCGGCAAGAGCAGCGTTTCGGTGGCGAGCATCTGGCGACCTTCCTGTGCCGGCGCACCGGTTTGCCCACGGGCGGTGCGGCATGAACGCCCGGGAACGCATCCTGGCGCGCCTCAAGGCCGCTCCCCGTCAGGCGGCTACCAGTCTGCCCGACGTGGATGGCCATTACGCGGCCCTGCCCCGCACGACGTCCCCGGCTGTGCGTCTCGCTCGTTTCCGCGAGGCCATCGAGGCGGCCCATGCCGAGGTGTTCGCCACCACGGCGCAGGCCTGGCCGGCCGAACTGGCCCGCCTGTGCAAGGAGAAGGGCGTGGGTAGTCTGGCCTATGAGCCTTCCTCCGCGTTCGCCAGGCGTCTGGTCGCTGAAGTGGGGCTGCCGACGCTGCAGGCCTTTCCCTCCATGGTGGAAGCCTGCAAGACCCGTTTGTTCGACGCCACGGACGCAGGCATCACCCAGGCGGACAGCGCCATCGCCGAAACCGGCACGCTGGTGGCCTGGCCCGGGCCAACGGAACCCCGCACCCTGTCCCTGGTACCGCCCATTCATTTCATCTTGCTGGACGCCAGGCGCATCTGCGACGATCTTTACCAGGCCATGACGGAAGGCCGTTGGGCCGGTCGGCTGCCCACCAACCTGCTGTTGATTTCCGGGCCGTCGAAAACCGCTGACATCCAGCAGACCCTGGCCTACGGTGCCCATGGCCCCAAGGAATTGATCGTGCTGCTCTTGATGCCGGAGAACGCCCAATGAACGCGCCTCTGAACTACGTGCCCACCTCGGACTTCAAGCAGCGCACCTACGCCGCCACGCAAGACCCGCAACTGCGCCAGAGCTTCCGTTCCGCCATGGATTTCCTCATGGCCAAGCGCGCCGCCCAGTTCCCGGATGGGGCAGCCTTCGAGCGCCAGCGGAGCCTGGGGGAGGAAATCCGCCGTTACAGCCTGGCGCGCCTGCCGGAACTGCTGGTGCAGCTGGAAACGAACCTGACCCGAAACGGCATCCAAGTGCATTGGGCCGAGACGCCGGAACAGGCCAACGCCATTTTTCTCGATATTTCCAACAAGCACGGCGCCACCCGCCTCATCAAGGGCAAGTCCATGGTGTCGGAGGAAATCGAGCTGAACCACGAAATGGCCAAGCATGGCGTGGATTGCCTGGAGTCGGACATGGGCGAATACATCGTCCAGCTCGACAATGAAAAGCCGTCCCACATCATCATGCCGGCGATCCACAAGACCAAGGAACAGATAGCTCGCCTGTTCGCTGAAAAGGTACCCGGCGTCGCCTACACCGACAGCGTGGACGAACTCATCCAGATCGGCCGCCGGGTGCTGCGAGAGAACTTCCGCGATGCCCACATCGGCGTCTCCGGCGTGAATTTCGCCGTGGCCGAGACTGGCTCTCTGTGTCTGGTGGAAAACGAGGGCAATGGCCGCATGTGCACCACCGTGCCGCCGGTGCATATCGCCATCACCGGCATCGAGAAGGTGGTGGAAAAGCTGGAACACGTGCCGCCCCTGTTGGCCTTGCTGACGCGCTCTGCCACGGGCCAGGCTATTTCCACTTACTTCAATATCATCTCCGGGCCGCGCAAAAACGACGAGAAGGACGGCCCCACCGAAGTGCATTTGATCCTGCTGGACAATGGCCGCTCCCAGGCTTACGGGGATGAGCAGTTGCGCCAGACCCTGCAGTGCATCCGCTGCGGCGCCTGCATGAACCATTGCCCGGTGTACACCCGGGTTGGCGGCCACGCCTACGGCACCACCTATCCCGGCCCCATCGGCAAGATCATCTCGCCCCACATGATGGGCCTGGACGCCACCCATGAACTGCCCTTTGCCTCCAGCCTGTGCGGCGCCTGCGGTGAAGTGTGCCCGGTGAAGATTCCCATTCCGGACCTGCTCATGCGCCTCAGGCGGGAAGCCACCCATGAGGCCGCGCCGGAGCGGCCGCCACTGGTGGGGCAGGGGGCGGGCAGGAATACCCTGGTGTCCCTGGCCTTTCGGGGCTGGCGCCTGGTCCATGTCCACCCGGCCTTGTATCGCCTGTATGCCTGGGGCGCCAGTCGCTTGCGCTTTCTCACGCCCAAAGCCCAGTTGGGCTGGACGGCCAGTCGCACGCCCCTGGTGCCGGCGGCCCGCAGCCTGCGCGAACGTCTGAAAATGCGTGGCTGAGAGTATGTGAAATATTTAAAAAAGCACTGAACCGCAGAGGCGCCGAGGCGCAGAGGAAAGCCAAGCCGGATCCCCTCTCAGGATTACTGCCGGCTTTGAATTCAGCACCCTCTCAAGCCTCTGGATTCTCTGCGCCTCGGCGCCTCTGCGGTTCAATAACGCTTTTTTGGGGATTCAATGTCGCCCTTTGATCCTCGGGCTGTTTGCTTTGGGCCACCGAGCTATTTCGGCGGGGTTCGAATATTTCACAAGCTCTGAAGCGTTTTTGGGGGGGGCTTATTCCGCGCTGTATTCTTACTTTCATCCCAGGGTCGGGCGTGCGGGTTTACAATCCGCGCTTTGCAAGCAGGAAATCCACCATGACCATGTCCCGCCCCATTAGCGAAGCCGATCTGGACCGGCTGGAAGAACTTCTCGACTCCGATGCCTTTGGTGTGGAGGGCATGTTGCTGGACGAGATCCAGGCGGTGCTGTGCGCCGTGGCCGCCAGTCCCGAAGCCGTGCCGGCGGAAACCTGGATATCGGCCGTGCTGGGGGAAACCCCGGCCTGGGACAGCCCGGAGCATGAAGCGGAGGTGCACCAACTGCTGCTGGCCCTGGCCGCCAGTATCACGGCGACCCTGGAGGCCGGTGAGGACGTTTCTCCCATGCTCTACCCCATGGAGGAAGATTCGGAAGAGCTGGACTACACCACTTGGGCCAATGCCTACCTGTTCGGCACGGAACTTTCCGCAGAGGACTGGTTCGATACGGCCGGCGAGCATGGCGACGACTTGTACGAACTGCTCTACCCGGCCCTGTATCTCTCCGGCGCCCTGGAAGAGGACGTGCGTCAGCGCAAGGAGCGCTGGCTGACGCCGGCCGAAGCGGCCAAGGCCACGGCCACGGCGCAGGAAATCATGCCGGAGCTGCCGCAGCGCGTGCATGCTTTCTGGAAAATTGCCGGCGCCCCGGTGAAGTCCCTGCGCCGCGAGGGCGCCAAGGTGGGCAGGAATGACCCCTGTCCCTGCGGTAGCGGCAAGAAGTTCAAGCAGTGCTGCGGTGTGGTGGATTAGCACTTTCCTTGCAGCAGTGTCAGCATGAAAAACGGGCCTCGCGGCCCGTTTTTCATGACAAGCGTCCGCTCCCTTGCAAATCCCCCCTAAAGATTTTGCCTCCCCTGACCGATAGCGATGAACCCGGGCTTTTTCCTTCGAGGCCTCAACAACAATAGGAATCGCGCCGTGTCATTGAACCGCTTTCGTATCCGTACCCGTCTGGCGGCGGGATTCGCTGTGGTCCTCACGCTGCTGGTGCTGGTGTCCCTGATCGGCGTCCAGCGCCTGTCCCTGCTCAACGCCAGTCTGTCCGCCATCGTCAATGAACGGGTGGTCAAGGTGGAGACCATTACCGGCATCGCCGCGGACTCCGGCCAGATCGCCCAGGCCCTGCGGGACATCATCCTGGCCCGTTCCCCGGAGGAAGTGAGGCGGGAGTTGGCGCGCATCAAGGACACCAGCAGCCGCATCAGCGCCGGTTTTGAAAAACTGGAACCCAGCCTGAAGCTGGATGACGCGGCCGAATTGTTCGACGGTGTGTCCAAGGCCCGTAGCGCCTACAAGATCAGCCGCGACAAGATCATGAAGTTGGCGGAGGCGGGGGACAGGGAGGGGGCCACGACAGAACTCTTCGGTCCCTTCAGCCAGGCCAAGCAGGCCTACGTGGATGCCCTGGGGCGACTCTCCGCCCAGCAGAAGACGCGCATGCAGGCGGCGGCCCGGCAGGCGGAGGAAAGTTACCAGGGCGCGCGGAGCCTGCTGCTGGTGCTGACCTTGTCCGCCGTGGCCTTGGCGGTGCTGGTGGCCTGGCAGATCACCAGCGGGGTGTCCCGGGATCTGGGCCAGGGCGTCGCGCTGACCAAGGCCATTGCCGACGGGCGCCTGGATAATCACATCGTCGTGGAGGGATTGGATGAAAGTGCCGACTTGTTGCGCGCCCTGGCGGGCATGCAGCAGGACTTGCAGGCCCGCCACGGGCGGGATACGGCGGCGCAGGAAGAAGTTCTGCGGGTGCGTCAGGCCCTGGATGTAGCCTCGGATTGCATGATGGTGGCGGACGGCAGCGGGCGGGTCGTGTATGCCAATGCGGCCATGCGGGCCTTGATGCAGGATGCGATGCCGGATATCCGGCAGGTCGTGCCAGGCTTCGATGGCGCACGGCCCCAGAGTTGGCGACTCCAGGATTTTGCCCCGGCGGGGCATGCCACGGGGCAGCAGGTGTTTGGTGCCCGCAGCTTCCTGCTGGTCCAGACGAGCATTCGGGGCGAGCAGGGTGCGCCTGTCGGTAGTGTGCTGGAGTGGCGGGAGCGTACCGGTGAGTTGGCGGGGGAGTTCGAGTTCGAGCACTTGCTGGAGGCTGCGGTAGCCGGGGACTTCAGCCGGCGTATTTCCCTGGAAGGCAAGCAGGGCTTCTTCCTGCAGACGGCGGAAGGCATGAACCGCCTCATGGGCATTGTGTCCGGCGGCCTGGAGGACGTGGCGCGGGTATTGAATGCGGTAGCCCGGGGCGAACTGACGGAGCGCATTGAACGGCACTACGAGGGTACTTTTGGCCAGCTCAAGGATGACGTGAATGCCACGGTAGCCCATTTGCGCGACTCGGTGGAACGTATCCAGGCGGCGGCCGACACCATCAACGTGGCGGCCCGGGAAATTGCCCAGGGCAACGGCGATCTGTCCCGGCGCACCGAGGAACAGGCCAGCAGCCTGGAGGAAACCGCCAGTTCCATGGAAGAATTCAACACCACCATCCGCCAGAACGTGGACAGTGCCAACCGGGCACGGGAGAGCACCCGGGCCGCCAACGACATGGCCACCCAGGGTGGGGCCATGGTGCAGAAGGTGGTGGAAACCATGTCCGGCATCGAGGGCCGCTCCAGTCGCATCGCGGAAATCACCGGGGTCATTGACTCCATCGCCTTCCAGACCAACATCCTGGCCTTGAACGCAGCGGTCGAGGCTGCCCGGGCCGGGGAACAGGGCAAGGGTTTTGCGGTGGTGGCTTCGGAAGTGCGGGCACTGGCCCAGCGCAGTACCCATGCGGCCAAGGAAATCAAGACCATCATCGCCGGCAGCGCGGAGCAGGTGGCGGAAGGGGTGGATCTGGTGGAGCAGGCAGGGCAGACCATGGATCGGGTGCTGGCGGCCTTCCAGGATGTGGCGGGGCTGGTGGCGGATATTTCCAGTGCCTCCCGCGAACAAGCCCAGGGCATTGATCAGGTGACCCGGGCCGTCAGCCATATGGACGAGGTGACCCAGCACAATTCGGCGCTGGTGGAAGAGTCCGCGGCGGCGGCGGAAAGCCTGGAGGAGCAGGCGCGCCTGCTGGTGGGCATCCTGGGGGAATTCAAGCTCACGGCGAGCGTAAAGGCTGCTTCCGACACCATGGACTTCGATGGTGTTATCCAGGCCCACATGCAGTGGAAGGTCAAATTGCGGGATTACCTGGATGGCCACGGCGACAAGTTGGACGCGAAGCTGGTGTGCCGCGACGATAAATGTGCCCTGGGCCAGTGGATTTACGGCAAGGGGGCCGGCCACGCCGGCAAGCCTTCCTTCGGCAGCCTGAAATCCCGCCACGCTGACTTTCACCGCTGTGCCGGCCACGTCATCGAGCTGGTGGATGGCGGCAACAAGAGCGGCGCGGACCGGGTGCTGCAGGATGAATTCGCCGCCTTGTCGGAACAGACGGTGCGGGAAATTCGCCGCCTGCGCCAGGAAGTGGCGGGCCGCGCCTGAAGCGGCGTTCGGTTTCGGCCTCTTTTTAGTCTATTTGGTGCACTGCAGCGTTCGGTCATACTCCTGCAATGGCAAGGCCCCAAGCTGGGGGTGTTCAGGCGGCAGGCCTGCCTGACGCCCCACGCCTTACGCCTGTTTGGCCTCTCGGCCGGATTCCTGTGCTTCGTGGTTGCAGCCCGGCGTCAAGCAACGGGCCGCCTTTTCTCCCTGGCCCCGTTCGATTTCGGGGCAAAGCCAAAAGGAATGCGCCATGAGTATCCGCCACTACCTGACCCTGCTGCTGGCCATCACTGCCGCCCTGCTGTTGTTTCTCGGCGGTACGGCCTTGTTCCAGTTCCAGCGCAACGCGCTTGTCGCCCGTGCCCTCACCGAAGGGGCCATTCCCGGGGTGCTGGCAGCGGCAGATCTGGGCTCGCGCCTGAAGGATGTGCAAATCGCCACCACCAACGTAGCCTACGCGGCTGATGCGACCCTGGTCCGGCGGGAAGGCGAGCAACTGGACCTTGGCAAGAAGGCCTTGCGGGAAGCCCTCGAGGAGCAGCAAAAATATGTCAGTTCGCCGGCCCAGGCGGGACTCGTGCAGCAGGCCCGGGAGAGCGTAGGCAATTATTTCGGGGCGGTGGACGAGACGGTGAAGCTTAGCCTCGCGGGCCGAAAAAACCTGGCGGTGGCCACACTGTATGGCAATGTGGCCGAATACCAGCGGGAAGTGCAGCAGATCCTGGATACCCTGCGGGTGGAGAAGAAGCGTACCAAGGAGGAGTCCGTTGCCAGCCTGAATGGTAGTTTCACGGAAACCGTCTTCGGCCTGTCTGCCGCCACCGGTCTCACGCTGTTGGTGCTGATTGGCCTGGGCATGCGCCTATATGCCCAGATCGTGCGGCCACTGCATAGCATGGAGCGCACCATGGCGGAGATCGCCATTTCCCTGGATTTCACCCAGCGCGTGCCGGTGCTCCGGAAGGACGAGATCGGCCAGTCCATCATGGCCTTCAATTCCCTGGTGGACACCCTGCAGAAGAGCCTGTCCGAGATGGTCCGGGTCATCCGGGAAAACGAGATCGCCGCCGTGGAAATGCACCAGTCGGCGGTGGTGCTGTCCCATATCGCGGCCAACGGCAATGCCTCCTCAAAGGAAATCCAGTGCGCGGTCAGGAGCATCCAGTCCCACATCGAGGGCATTACCTGCGGCGCCCGGGAGGCGGATGTTCTCACCAGCCGTTCCGGCGAGCAGGCCACGGAGAACAGCGGGGTCATTCACGCTACCGTGGAGCGCATCCATGAACTGGCGCTCACCGTGGAAACCGCTGCGGAGCGCATTTTCTCCCTGGCGGACGCGGGCAAGCGCATTGCCAGCGTCGTGGATGAAATTCGCGAAATCGCCGACCAGACCAATCTGCTGGCTCTGAACGCGGCCATCGAGGCGGCCCGGGCCGGAGAAACCGGCCGGGGCTTTGCCGTGGTGGCCGACGAGGTGCGTAAACTGGCGGAACGGGTGAGTCTGTCCACCCGCACCATCGCCGGCCAGATCGACGAAATCCGTGCCACTTCCACCCAGTCCTCCGGTCTCATGGGGCAGGTGGTGGCGGACATGCAGGCGTGTACCCGGTTGGCGCAGACCGGGGAGGTCGCCATGCGCGACATCGAGGCGTCGTCGAAGAAAGTGGTGTCGGTGGTGAACGACATCGCCCGCAAGGTGGACGACGGCCAGGGTTCCAGTCAGGACATCGTGCGTCAGGTGGACCGCATCGAATCCCTCATGAGCGACGCCAACGCGGCGGCTGCCCACAGCCGCAACTCGGCGGACGTGGTGCGGGGCATTTCCGGCGAGATGGCCAAAATCGTGGATCGCTTCATCATCGGCGAACCCACCGTGGTCGCGACCAATGGTCACGGCAGTGTGAAGTTGTTCTGAAACGGGAATTCCTGTGGGGCCGGATTTATCCGGCCATGGCGGGCTGAAGCCTGCCCTACACAGGCTTATACGTCGGCGTTTGAGGTTCTGCCGGCCACCCAGTCGATGATGGGTTGCCACTGGGCCCGGTCCCGGACGGTGCGGCCGGGGGGCAGGTCGAAGATGGAGAGGCCGCCGGCGGCTACCTGGACGTAAAGCTGGGTGTCCCGCAGGTAGCCCAGCACGGGCAGGTCGAATTCCGCCAGAAACTGCTCCAGATCCCGGGCCGCCTTGGTGCGGGCATCCACCCGCATGCCCACCACGGCGACGAAAGTGCGCTCCTTGCGTACGCATTTCTCCTCCCGCAACAGGGTCAGGAAGTCCCGCGCCGCCAGCATGTCGAAGGGGGAGGGCTGGATGGGTACGATGACCCGGTCCACCACCTTGAGCACGGCGGCCAGTTTTCGGCCATGCAGGCCCGCCGGTGTGTCCAGCACCGCATGAGTGGTGCCTTTCGGGGGGCGGGCGGGTTCATCCGCTTGCATGTCCCAGGTGCCGATAGGAGGCTGCATGGCAGGGCGCTGGCCCAGCCAGTAGCCGCTGGATTGTTGGCGGTCGATGTCGCCGAGCATGACCCGCTGGCCCTGCTGGGCCAGGTAGCCCGCCAGGTTGGTGGCCAGGGTGCTCTTGCCGGAGCCTCCCTTGGGATTGGCGATAAGAACGGAGTGCATTGGGTTGCCTTCAAACCGTGGAGGAATGCTGTCGGAGTGCGGGGGCATTCTGCCTCATCGCCTTGAGACTCGCTACCTTCATTTGCCGAATACGCCGGGTTCGTGATGCATTTCACCGACGGCTGACGGGGTGCCCCGTATCTTGGCGTTATCGGAAATTCCTGGTAATGCATCATGCGCTCGCCCTTGTTCCTCGCCGTTCTGTTTGCCGCTCCCCTGGCCCATGCCGGCACCACGTCCCTGGGACTGGATTCCAGCCTGAACCTGCTGACGCTGGGGGATTACACGGCCAGCAGCAGCGACGTGCAGGGCCGGGTGGCGGTGGCGGGCAATGCCAGCATCAATTCCTACTCCATCGACACCAAGTCGGGTGGCGCCGCTCTGTACGCCGGCACGGGGCTGACGGTGGGTGGCAATCTGAATTTTTCCAGCGGCGCCATATGGGGTGACACAAGAGTCGGCGGCAATGCCACGACCAGCTACTCCGGCTCCTTTGACGGCAGCCTTTACGTGAAAGGCGTGCTCAACGAGGCCTCGGGGCTGTGGCTGTCTGCCGGGAATGCCGCCACCAGCTGGGGTGGCGTGGCGAACAAGGGGGAGTGGATGCCCTCGGTTCAGGCCGGTGCCGGCAGCTTCAATCTGGGCTTTGATTTCAATACCGCCCGGAGCCAGCTGACCAGCCTATCCACTCAGCTGGCTCAGGATGCCGCCACGGGCACAGTGTCCAAGCCCTACAGCACCCTGTTGCTGAACGCCAGCGGTGCCAAGATCGCGATTTTCAACCTGACCGCAGCCCAGGCGGCCATGAACATGGAACTGGACGGCCTGGCTGCCGACGCCACGGCCATCATCAATATCGCCGGCAGCAACGTGGATTTCGGCAATCACGGCTACGCCAATTTCGCTGCCGCCGCCGGCCGGGTGCTCTTCAACCTGGCGGACGCCACCAGCATCACCCTGAATGGCGGCATTGACGCCTCCTTGCTGGCGCCCCTGGCCACGGTGGGGGCCGGCTACGGCGTCATCAATGGTCAGGTGGTGGTGAACAACTGGTATAGCTCGGTGCAGGTGAATGATTCGCCCTTCACCGGCGCCCTGCCGGTCCTGGCCCCGGCCGCGGACAGTACGAAGAAAGTGCCGGAGCCGGGCACCTGGGGCCTGCTGCTGGCCGGCCTGGGCATGCTTGTCGCCCGCCGCCGTACGTAATCGCAGCACGGGAGCCGTCCTTGTATTTGATCGGATCACCGGCAAGCAAAATGTACCCGGATGCCAAGGATGTCACGGTGGGGAAAAGCTCCTCCCGGTAAGCTTCAAGTGTGGGGCAGAAGCTTGCCCGCAAGCGTCGGCGGACAAGAATTCAGGAAATGGGGGGGGGGCAATGGCATTATTCGGAAATAGCAAGCAGGCGGTCGATTACGTCGGGACCAGCCTGTATCAGTGCGTCAGGCCCTGGTTGCACATGTTGCATATGTATCAGGGTATGGGGCGGCAGCGGGAATTCGAGATCATCGCACGGCGCCTGCACGACGACTTCAACCTGGGGGTAATTCGCTGGTATGCCGGTTCGGAACCGCCGGTGCCCGGTGATCAGGGATGCCTGGAGGCCTATCCCCATGTCGTCTCCCAGATCGCCGGATGTTGGGGGCAAAAGGATTGCCTGAACTACATAAACAGCCTGTTGGAGGACAACCGGGCAGGCGTGCGCCACGGCTTTATCCTGGGGGCTTTCGAAGACCTGCTGCTGCTGGCGGAAATTCTGGAAGTCGCTCCGACGCCGCAACGCCATGTGTCGCAAGAGGAGCCCCTGGGGCGGCAGCCCTCGTCCGCCGGCAGTCGCCTATACCGATTGGCTCTGACGGGCACCTTGGCGCTGCTCAACCGTCTGCATCTTTACTATCCGCGGCGCCCGACCCTGGGCGCCTGAAACCCAGGTCTGCCAGTCAGGAAGCAGACGGCCGGAACCCTGCGGGGATAGGCAGGTGGCCGCTGTGGCGGGCCAGGCGCCACTCCTGAAGCAACTCCAAGGCGAGCTGGAAATGGGCGTAGCTCAACTCATACAACTCGTGAAGCGGGAACTCCTCATGATGTTCCAGGGCCGACATCAGGCGTAAAAACACCTGGCCGGAGATGCTGGATTCGTGTTTTGCGAGTTCTTGGTGAATCTTGTCGGCTGCGTACATCGGCTACCTCGTCAGGCTGTTTGGTCTGCGCCGGCTCCCGCTCACGGACAAACCGCCGGGGTGGCTACGACTAACGAACTATAGCAGCGCTGTTGGCTCGCAAGGTTACGGTTCTGTGACGGCCCGTGTTTCCGGCATTTGCTGCTTATCCGTCCCCGGCCGGTGCCAGCTGTCACGGCCCGGCGTTCGGTAGAATGTCCACCTTGTGCCTCGTTCACGCCAGCTGAATATCTTCAGGAGTCTGATTGATGGTGCAACTTGTTGAACGCGCGCGACATGACCGCAGGATGCTGGAGGAGGAGCCTCGTGGCGGCATGACGCACGAGCGACGGCAAACCCCCGAGCGACGGAGCAGAAAAGCCCATAAATCCTTTTTGCGGACGATGAGGGTCGATTTTTTGAGGGAAAAAATCCGACGGAATCCGCTGACCGACGCCACGCCGGGCCTCCAGTCTGTTGAGGATGCCGCAGCCTGGGCCGCGCAAAACGGGGGCGAGAAGGCGTTGCTGGATGGGATCGAGCACGGCGCCTTTGGCGGTGACCTGCAGTCGAATGCCTACGCGCGCTTGTGGTTGTTGCAGCAGGAAGATGCCAGGCGAAATTCATCCGCTCGGGAAGAGCGGGAACTGCTCAGGCAGGAACTCGTGGCGGCGGAGAGCTGCGCGGCGTCCGCGCGGCAGTCGGCGGAGTCTGCCGTGGCGGCGCTGCAGGCGGCCAGGACTGCGCAGCGTTGGGCCTACGGGGCAATGGCCGTGGCATTGTTGGCCGTGGTTCTGCTTCTGGTCAAATAGCCTGCAACAATTCCCCAATATCAGGAGGCCCGGGCCATGTTCCCCATGGACTCCGCGACATCCTGGGCGATGGCCTTGTACAAGGGGCGCACGAGTCGGGACATGCCGTTCAGTACCGATTCGGCCTGCATCATGGACGGGATGCGGCTGCCGCGATGTTCCACGGCGGTGCCGATCTGGATGATGGATACCCCGAACTTGCCAAAATGGCTGGCGAGGTGGGGTTCGGTCAGCATGAACAGGGTGCTCAATCCATGGAGCCGAGCCAATTCCAGGATGCCGAGATAGAGTCCGACGGGTATGTAGGGAAAGCGGGGGTTGTCCACGCTGCCGAAATTCTCATCGTTGACGGAAACCGGCCTGCCGGCTTCTCCCCGGCGGCGCCGATAACGGGCAATGACGGCCAGCCGGGATACTTCGGCAATTTTCTTACGGGGCAGGCGGGTAGGGTCGCACAGGCTTCTGTCCAGGCTGTGGGCGCAGGCGTCCTCGAACGGCAGGGGCTGCGCTGGGTTATGGGCATCCACCAGCACCAGGCGGACGCAGCCGATGAACACATCGCCAACACAGGCCTGTATCAACAAATGCAGGGCATTGGCGTCATGGGCGTCGGTTTCGAGCCGGTCGGGGCGAACGGCTTCCCAGCCGAGTTCCTCGCAGTACACCTGATGGCGGATATGGTAGGCCTCTTGCCGCAAGGCCTCGGTGTTGGCCACAACAAGCCGGAAATGCTGATGGAAGCCCTTCGCCAGGTTGAAAAAATCGGGTAGATACATGCCTGGGAACCTCGCTGCGTAGGTTTTCTCGATTATGGCGACTGGCCTGATTTCGAGAAAAGAATGAAAACCTGCCCCCAGTTTAACTGAGTGACTGCCGGTCGGTAGTGGCGAATGCCTGGCCGGTATATCGACTCGCCGTGCGGGTGCCGCCGGGCATTCGAACAGGGTGGAGGGGAAGAAAGCGGGTGTAGGTCGGCTGTAATAATTCCGGCGTAAGGTTCCTGGTTTTCCACGTGAGAGGCAGATGCACATGCAATTGCTTGGGGGCAGGGAAGGCCTCGTGCCTGCAAAACGGCGTTTGCGCGCCGCAGCGGATTACCTCGCCGACGCCAGACTCCGGGCGAATACGGCCCTGCGTGCGAAGCTGGCCCAAGCCGCGTTGCGGCGGAAGTATCGGCGCCAAGCCAGTATCCTGGATGATCTGGAGGTCTGCCTGGTCGTAGGCAGTGCGCCCCTGGTCGATGTCACCCGAGTCGAGGTTCTGCCGGATCACGGCTTGTTCCTGGAATTTTCGAACGGTGATCAGCGCCTGTTTTCCATGGCCCCGTTCATGGCGGAGGCCCCCTACAATCGGCTGACGATTGCCCAGTTTGCCCAGGCACGGGTGCATTACGGCACGGTGGTCTGGCCCGGCGACATCGACATCGATCCGGAAACCCTCCACGACCTGTCCAGGTTTTCAACCTAGAAACCTCAGTTGGACGCGCCCCTCGACACCTTCGGCCGGCGATTCTGTCCGGCCAGCCGGAGAATTCTGAATGTCAGAAATGCTCGATTACAAGATACTCCGCAGTGAGATTCACTCGACCGACGACAGGAAGGGCGCCATGGAGAGCGCCATCGCCAAGCTGGAAAAACAGGTACGCGCTTGCCTTATCGAGGGCTGGGAACCCTTGGGCGGTGTTGCTGCCGAGCACATGCTGGAGCTACATGTCTACGCCTATTCCCAGGCCATGGTGAACCGCCGGTCTGCCGGCCTGGCGTGATTCAGCCTGGAAACCTCCGTTTTGTCGGGGCGGATTTATTCGCCCGCAACCGCCTGATTGGGCAAATAAATTCGCCCCTACAAGGACAACAATCGAGGACTCAAGGTGCTGGCTTGATGCCGAGAAACTGGTAACAGGGCACCGTGAGGCCGGGCAGGTAGGGAATGGGTGTCCGGTATTCGCGCAGTTCGTGCCGGGGCAGGAGTTCCCGTAGCCTCGCCCCGTGCTCCTCGTTGAGATGGACGCCGTCATGGCCAAACCAGCGACGCCAGAAATGCTTTGCCAGAGCACTCTGCTGCGGCAATAAGGTGAAGTCCACCACAGCCAGGCGGCCGCCGGGACGCAACATGGCGACGGCGTTGGCCATGGCGGCGTGCCAGTCCGGAATCATGCTCAGGGCGTAGGAAAAATACACCGCATCCACCGGCGCCGGGGGCTGCCAGGTGCAGGCGTCGGCCTCCACCACATGGACATTGCCGGCGTGAGCCCAGCGCTGGCGGGCCTGGGCCAGCAGGGAGGGGCACAGGTCCACCAGGGTCAGTTCGCCCAGGTCAGCGACTTGCGGGCCGAGGAAGGCCGGGTTGCGGCCGGTGCCGGCGCCCAGTTCCACGATGCGTTCACCGGGGCTTGGCGCCAGCCAGACCAGGAGTTCTCGGCGGCCGGGCAACAGGCGTTCGCGAAAACCGTCGTAATGGCCGGCTTGCGGAGCGTAGAAGGCTTCCAGGCGGCCGGCGTGGCTGGCCCCGGCCGGCATGCCGCGGAAGAGCTGCCAGAGAGTGCGGACTTCAGCCAGGCTCATCTTGCCGGTACGTCCGCAATATGGAATCCGGCATAGGTGTGCACCCGATCCGAGGGCTGCAAGGCCATGGCCAGGCCGTCCTGGAACTCCAGCAGTTCCCGCAAGTTCTTGCGGTTGTCGCCGATCCGCAGGGCCTCCAGGTAGCGGGGCCGCCGGTGGGCGCTGCGGAAAATCAGCCGGGCACCGGGCGTGGCGCGGGCCAGAATCCATTGCCATTCTTCCACCAGGGCTTCCGGATAGTAGCTGGCCATCCAGTCCATGTGATCCAGTAGCACAAACTTGCTGACTGGCTGGGCGTTGTCCCTCAGAAACTCGGTGACGGTGCAGGTGTGGGGCTGGATGATCTCGGCCCGGCCATTTTTCAGAGTGAGGAAATTCTCCGGCTTCAGGTATTCGGGACAGCAGTCGGCCGTGTAGTGGCCCCGCACATAGACGCTCCAGAAGTAATTCGTGCGCGCCGGCAACTCGCAGAAGACGTATTCGATGGCCTCCCGAATGAAACCGGCCACGCCCTCGTCGTGCTGGGCCTGGACTTCGCGGCGTTGCGGGTAGGGTACGCCCAGCAGAGTCATGGTCATCTGCCGGGAGAGCGCCCAGTTCATGCCCTTGCTCCACATCAGCGGACGAATCCGCTCGTCGTAGAGGCTGCGCTGATCCGCGTGATTGTGGCTGTCCAGCAGGTCATGGATGGCCCCGGACAAAGCCGGCCGCAGGCGCAGGTAGGTGCGGAACAGGCGCGCCACCACGCCGGAAAGGCCGTGGTAATAGAAACTGCCCGCCGGGCTGGCGAACCAGCCAATCTGCTTGTCCCAGAAGCCCCGGGCGAATTCGGAAAGCCGGGGGCGCAAGGCGGTTCGGTAGATTTCCTTGGCCCTTGGGTGGTAGCCGCGGCCGAAGAGGATGAAGAAATCCTCGAAGTCCAGGCCGTTGATGCCTGCCAGCTTGAGTTCCAGCAGCGCGCTCTGGCGCGGATTGGCGTCCACCGCATCAATGCGGGCCACGCCGGCCAGGGCATAGTCGAGCACGTTGCAGCCGGCGCTGGTGATGACCAGCATGTTGTCGTCGGGCTTCAGTTGCAGGGCCTGGCGATCCACCGCTGGATCTTCCCAGCAGGTGTTGTAAACCAGCGAACGGGCATAGACCGCGCCGAAAACGGCGTGGTCGAGGCGGTCAATGAGCTTGGGTTGGGTTTTCATGGGATTTTGGAAAATGGGGCGGAGGAACTGTAGCGGCCGCCGATGTCAAACTGGTGACGCTTCTTTGCAGGCGTTGGTCGCTGGCGCCAGGTCCAGGGCGTGGCGCAGCCTGGCGCAGAATTCTTCAGGTGTAGGGGAGATGATTTCCTCCGGGATTTCGAATTTTTTTGTCAGGCGCCGGTGATCCTCGAAACCGTAGGACACCACGAAGGGCTGGATGCCGGCGGAAATCGCCGCCGCGTAGTCCTTGTGTTCGTCGCCACAAGCGTAGCTGCGGGCCGGGTTGATGGCGAACTGCTCCCGCGCGGCCTTGAAGTGATGGGATTTTTCGTCCCGCAGGGCGATGGCGGCGAAGAAATGAAAGGCCTTGAAGTCGATGTCGTGACGCTGGAACAGCCTCTTCAGGGTGGTTTCCGGATCCACCGTGATGTTGCGGGTAATGAGGCCGACACGCAGGCCGGGCGTGTCCAGCAGGGTCTTCAGCAGGTCCGCCACGCCGGGATAAAGTTGCCCCTGTTCCCGGTAGCATTCCGTCAGGGTCTCGATGAGCTGTTTGCGGCGGCCCAACTGGCGTTTCAGGTTCTGCGGGAATTCCTTCAGCCCACCCAGATACTTGAGTAGGTTGCGGCGTTTCTGGAAACGCTCCAGATCGCCGATTTCCATACCCAGGGCGGAAAAGGTTTTCTGGATGACGCTGAAGGCATCCACGGTGGTGCCGTCAGCGTCCAGCAGAATAAGTCTTTCCCGATTTGGGTACATGGTGCTTCAGCGTTCCATGAAGTGCCGGGCGTAACGGTTGGAAACCTTGGCCATGGGCAGGAGCAGCATCAAGTCGGCGGTGTTGAAATCCGGATCCCAGGCCGGGTCGCCACAGACCCAGGCGCCGGCCCGCAGGTAGCCCTTGACCAGGGGGGGGATTTCCGCCGGGGTGCCGGTGGCGAGTTCCAGGGGCAGGGGGCACTTGGGGAAGACCCGGTATTCCGCTGGCGCCATGTGGGCTTCGCCCAGTCCGGCGAAGACGTTGGCGGCGTTGTGGCCGCCATCGGCCATGCCCATGCTGGCGCAGCCGATCAGGTAGTCGTAGCCATTTTCGAGCATGAAGCGGGCGAGACCGGACCACAGCAGGGTGATGACGGCGCCGCTGCGGTAGTCGGCGTCAATGCAGGAGCGGCCCACTTCCACCATGCGGCTCTTCAGATGCTGCAGGCGGGCCAGGTCGAATTCGCTTTCGGTGTAGTAGCTGCCCACGGCTCGTGCCGCCTCGGGTGTCAGGATGCGGTAAGTGCCGACGATCTTGCCATTTGCCTCGTCGCGCACCACCAGATGCTGGCAATGGGCGTCGTACCTGTCCTGATCCACCCCGGGGGTCCGGCAGTTCAGGCTGGCACCCATTTCGCCCGCGAAGACCCGGTAGCGCAGCTTTTGTGCATCCAGGATCTCGCTTTCGCTGGTGGCGAGGCCCACATGGAGCCTGGGGGGGCGTGATGCAGTGGTTTGCTGGCCTTGGGTTTGCAACATGGCGGTTCCTTTCAGACTTGGGGGTGTGTCAAGTCTGAAAGACCCGTGTTGCCGTGAAGTTACGCAAGAATGACGAGCAGGTTACAGGTGCGGCAGCCCCGGTAAAAGCCGTCCCGCTATTTGAAGGCGCCCGGCAGCCAGGTGCTCAGAAAGGGTAGCCAGGAAATGGCCAGGGCACCCAGAAACATGGCCAGCAAGGCGGGTAGCACGGAGGCGGCCACTTCCCGTATGGGCTTGTCGAACATGGCTGCGGCGAAGAACAGGTTCATGCCGGCGGGCGGGCAGAGGAAACCCATTTCCATGTTGGCCAGGAAAATGATGCCGAAATGCACCGGGTCGATGCCATAGCTGAGGGCCACCGGCAGCAAGAGGGGCACCAGCACGACGATGGCGGCGAATATCTCCATGAGGGCGCCGGCCAGGAACAGGAACAGGTTGAGGACGATGAGGAAGGCAAACTTGTCGGGAATGCTGGCCTGCACCCACTCCACCGCCGCGTCCGGGATGCCCGCATCCACCAGGTAATTGGTGAGACCCAGGGCCATGCCCAGGATGAGCATGACCCCGCCGATGACCTGGGCGCACTCCTTGAGGCAGCTGCGTAGCAGCCGCGCGTCCAGTTCCCGGTGCAGCAGGCCCTGGGTAAACAGGGCATAGGCGGCGGTGAGGGCCGCGCTCTCTGTGGGCGTGGCCAGGCCGCTGATCAGGGAGCCGATGGCCACCACCGGCGCCAGGATCTCCCATTTCGCAGCCCAGGCCGCCGCCCGGGCCTGCCGGAAATCGGCCCGGGGCCGGGCGCCGCTGCCAGCCTCCGTTGCAGGATTTTGTTTCAGGTAGCCGCCCACCAGCAGCAGAAAGCCCACCATGACCATGGCCGGCAGGATGCCGGCGAGGAACATGCTGTTGATGGGCACTCGGGCGATGATGGCGTACATGATCAGCGGCACCGAGGGCGCCAGCAGGACCCCCAGGGCGCTGGCGCTGGTCACCAGGCTGATACCCTTCTTCTGGGGGAACCCGGCATCGGTGAGCAGGGGCAGCAAGAGGCCGCCCAGGGCCAGGATGGTCACGCCGCTGCCGCCGGTGAAGGCGGTGAAAAAGGAGCACAAGACGGCGGCGGCGATGGCGCTGCCCATGGCGCCGCCGCCGAAGGTGGCGGTGAACAGAGCGCCCAGGCGCCGGGCCGCGCCGCTCCTGGCAAAGATGAGTCCGGCCAGGGTAAACAGGGGCAGAGCCGGCAGGGAAGGATTGACGGTGATCTGGTAGTGGCTGAGGGGCACGGAGGCCAGGGGTTGTCCCTGGCTCCAGAACAGGGCCAGGGCCAGGCCTCCCAGCACGCTGAAAATGGGGCCGCCGGCCAGCAGCACCGCCAGCAGCCACAGGGCGAAGGGCCACAGGGGCAGGGTGCTGCCATCCAGGAAATGGGCGAAGGCGAAGCCTGCGCCGGTCAGGCTCAGGGCCAGGAGCAGTCGCAGCAGGGGGCGGGCCGTACAGCGGGAGCCGAGGCCGGCACCCAGCATCAGAAAGCCCAGGGGCATGAGGGCTTGGACGGTCCACACCGGCAGACCATAGGCCAGTTCCCGCCCCGCCTCCATCTCGCTTGCCACGAAGCGCCAACTGGCCAGGGCCAGCATGCCGCAGAGCAGGGCTGCGCTGCCCTTGGCGAAGGCCGTGGCGGCGGCCCGGATGCGCGGATCATTGGAAGAAGACAGCCCCTGTCCCAGGGAGGCGAGATGCCCGCCCCGCTCCGCCAGAATGCCGCCGAACATGGCCAGGGCCAGCCCCAGGTGTTGCACCAGCACGGGGGCGTTGTCGATGCCCTTGCCCAGGAGCGGGCGCAGGATGATTTCGAGCAGGGGGATGAGCATCATCAGGACCAGCGCCCCGGATGACAGGGCTTCGTCGAATTGCCCCAATTTGCTGCTTGTGCCGGACATTGACTGGCCTTTGAAGATCATGTTGAAACGCCGAGGCGCCGAGAAAACAAAGACGTGGCAGTAATCGGCGTCTCATCTGATGGGAGAAGTCGATTCCCACGTCACGTTCTTGTTCTTCCTCGGCGTCTCGGCGCCTCGGCGTTTCAAATGAGTATTTTGGGTCTAATTGCCCTTGTTGGCGCGGTAGGTTTTCAGCAGGGCGAAGACTTCGTCGAAGGTTTCGGCGGGCACCATCTTGCCGCGTATCTTCGGATAGAGTTTTGCCGCCAGGTCGTTCCATTCCCGGGTCTGTTCCGGCGTGGGAGTGTGCACCACCAGGCCGCGCTTCTTCATGGCCTCCACCGCTTCATCCACCTCATGGCGGGCCTTGCTGCGGATCTGGGCGCCGGCCTTGTTGCCGGCGGCCCGCACCGTCGCCTGCGCTTCCGGGCTCATGTCGTCCCAGGCCTTTTTGGTGATCACCAGGGCGCCGACGATGGGGGCCCAGTTGATGTCCAGCATGTGTGGGGCCATGGTGTAGATCTGGCTGGCCAGGGCGAAATACGGGGTCGCCGGCACGGCGGTGATCATGCCGGTCTGGATGGCCGGCAGGATGTCGCTGGTTTCCAGGGGCACTGGGGTGTAGCCCAGGCTCTTCATGATGTCCTGCTGTTCGCTTTCCCCGGCCCAGGCGAAGAACTTCACCTTCTTGTAGTCATCCGGCCGGACCGCAGCCTCCTTGGAGAAGAAACGCACCCAGCCCGCATCGCCCCAGGCCAGCACGACGAAGCCCTTGTCGAGGAACTTCTTTTCCATGGCGGGGCGCATTTTTTCCCGCACATAGTCCACTTCCTCCCAGGAACGGAACAGCAGGGGCATGTTCTGCAAGGCGGCGATGGAAGGCTCGATTTCCCTGAGGCCCACCACGGACAGCAAGGCGCCCTGCAACTGGCCTATGCGCATGCGCCGGGCCATGTCGGTCTCGCCGCCTTGGCTGCCGTCCGGATAAATGGTGTACTTCGCCCCCGGCCCCTGGGTGGCACGCCAGGCCTCCCCCAGTTCCATGAGCTGCCGGTGATACAGGGAATTCTTCGGCGCCAGGGTGCCGATGCGCAAAGCCTTGTCGGCGGCAAATGATGGGGACCCGATCAACAGGGCCAGGGTGGTGGCCAGGACGGTCAGCTTGCGAATCGACAACATATCCATTTCTCCCTTGTGGCCCCGATCAGAAGAGATCGCCAGCCGTTTCCATGAGCCATTTCGCCCGGCGGCGCATGACTTCGTTCTGCAATGCGAGAGGGCTGCCGGGTTCGTCCCGGACGGCCAGGGCCTTGTTCAGCAATGCCTCGAAAAGGCTCCGGTCGCCCGTTGGCTGGGCATGGCCCTCGGCCTTGGCCACATAGGCCCCGGCGTTTTTTCCACCCGACAGGGTGATGGCCCGGTCGAAATAGTCCAGGGCCTGTTTGGCCCGTCCCGGCTGGGCCGCTTCGAAGTTGCCCATCAGGCTGGCCAGTCCGCCCTGAGCGTAATCCGGCTCCGCCTCCCAGGCCAGGCGGGCCAGGCCCATGGCCAGCGGCAGATCCGCCACCACCTCCGGGTCGTCCTTGGACAGGGAGATCATGCCGCCCCAGGCGGCGGCACCCCAATAGGCCAGGCCAATCTGGTCCGGCTGCAGACGGGGCCAGACGGCACGGTCGGGGCTGGCGAGGGCCTTGGCGAAGCCGGGATGGGCTTGTTCCAGGGCGGCAATAGCGTGATCCCGGGCGCGCCGGTACAGCCGGGCCGCCCGTTCCCGCAGTCTTTGGGCGCCCCGGGCGTCCTTTCCTTCCAACTGGTCGGCCTCGAAGGCGACGAAGGCGTAGGCGTATTGGGTGAAGCCGCCGGCAACGGCCTGGGCCAGGGCAGCGTGGCCCGGTGCCTGGCGCAGCACGGATTCCGATAGTTTCAGGTAAAAGGCGCCAGCATCCCGCGCCAGTTCCAGGTCTTCTTCCGAGGATTGCCCCTGGGCCGCCAACTGGTCGGCAAGGTTTCGCACCACCATCTGGCCGGGAGAACAGGCGCCCAGCAGGCTGGCGACGCATACCAGGGCAAGCATGCTTGCCCTGGGCCGCCACGGTTTGTCCTTACCGCAGTTCTGGGTCGAATTCGATTTGGTTTGCACGTCAGGATTCCGGGAAGGTCGGTGCAAGCTGCCCGATGGGGGCAAGCCTGTCATGGCGTGAAGCGACAACGTAAAGGCCTGCACACTAAAGAGGCGGTGTTACACGGACATGACGATGCCCGGCGCGAGGGCTGTCGCTAGGCTTGTCATATGGCCGCAACACGGACATCCCATGCTTGGCTTTCGTTCACCTTGCTGGAGGTGTTGGAAATGCAGTTCTGCTATCACTGCCGGGTTCATCACCCCGAGGCCCAGATGCGGCGCATCCCGACCAAAGTCGGCTACCGCTGGCGCTGCATCCGCAGCATCCAGGCCGCGCAGAAAAGCTCCGGCGAGCGGGAAGCGTTTGGCCGGATGCAAACCGAGATCAATCGGGATGAGGCGCGCCGCCAGGCCCAGTTCGCCCACCTCGTGCGCTTCACCCAATCAGATTAGCGAAGCGGCAGCAGCTTCCGCGCCTCAGGCTTACATTACAGGCCCGCCATCTGGCGCCAGTAGCGGCCCTGGTGGGCATGGCCTTCCCACAGGTGCAGCTGGTGGGGAATGTTCTTGTTGCGGAGGATGCCGCTCAGGTGCTGGTTGTTGGGCAGGAAGGGATCCTCCGCGCCGATGGCCAGGATGATGTCCATCCGGCGCAGGGCCTCCAGGCGCCCGGCTTCTATCCGCCCGGCCAGCGTGTGTGCCAGTCCCAGATGAAATGAAAAAATATCAGGGTACCGCCCTTGAAATTCACCCCATGCGTACCTATCATTAGCACTCGTTGGCATTGAGTGCTAACAAAACAGCTTACTGGGTGGTGGGATTGGCCCCGCCACCAGGTTCGAATAACAGGAGAGAAATCCATGAAAATCCGTCCGTTGCACGACCGAGTCATCATCAAGCGCGTTGAAGCCGAACGTACCACCTCCAGCGGCATCGTCATTCCCGACTCCGCCGGCGAAAAGCCCGATCAGGGCGAGGTGATCGCTGTCGGCTCCGGCAAGCTCCTGGACGATGGCTCCGTGCGTGCTCTGGAAGTCAAGGTTGGCGACCGCGTGCTCTTCGGCAAGTACTCCGGCCAGACCGTCAAGGTCGATGGCGAGGAACTGCTGGTCATGCGTGAGGAAGACCTCATGGGCGTGGTCGAGGCCTAAGCCTCCCGTCGTCCCGGTTGTAGGTCGGGTTTCAACCCGACAGTCGGCCTGAAAGCCGACCCACAAATCAATTCAGGAGTATTAAATGGCTGCTAAAGAAGTTAAGTTTGGTGATTCCGCCCGTGCCCGTATGGTTGAAGGCATTAACGTCCTGGCCGACGCGGTCAAGGTGACCCTGGGCCCGAAGGGCCGCAACGTGGTGCTGGAGCGCTCCTTCGGCGCCCCCACCGTGACCAAGGACGGCGTCTCCGTCGCCAAGGAAATCGAACTGAAGGACAAGTTCGCTAACATGGGCGCCCAGATGGTCAAGGAAGTCGCTTCCAAGACCTCCGACGTGGCCGGTGACGGCACCACCACCGCCACGGTGCTGGCCCAATCCATCGTCCGCGAAGGCATGAAGTTCGTCACCGCCGGCATGAACCCGATGGACCTGAAGCGCGGCATCGACAAGGCCGTGGCCGCCACCATCGAGGAACTGAAGAAGGTTTCCCGTCCCTGCACGACCAACAAGGAAATCGCCCAGGTCGGTTCCATTTCCGCCAACTCCGACTCCTCCATCGGCGACATCATCGCTGAAGCCATGGGCAAGGTCGGCAAGGAAGGCGTGATCACCGTGGAAGACGGCAAGTCCCTGCAGAACGAACTGGAAGTCGTGGAAGGCATGCAGTTCGACCGCGGCTACCTGTCCCCCTACTTCATCAACAACCCGGACAAGCAGGTTGCCATCCTGGACAACCCCTTCGTCCTGCTGTTCGACAAGAAGGTTTCCAACATCCGTGACCTGCTGCCCGTACTGGAGCAAGTCGCCAAGGCCGGCCGTCCCCTCTTGATCATCGCTGAAGATGTGGAAGGCGAAGCCCTGGCCACCCTGGTGGTGAACAACATCCGCGGCATCCTGAAGACCTGTTCCGTCAAGGCTCCCGGCTTTGGCGATCGTCGCAAGGCCATGCTGGAAGACATCGCCGTCCTGACCGGCGGCACGGTGATCGCCGAAGAAGTCGGCCTGACCTTGGAAAAGGCCACCCTGGCCGAACTGGGCCAAGCCAAGCGCATCGAAGTGGGCAAGGAAAACACCACCATCATCGACGGCGCCGGCGTTGCCACCACCATCGAAGCCCGGGTCAAGCAGATCCGTGCCCAGATCGAAGAGTCCTCCAGCGACTACGACCGTGAAAAGCTCCAGGAGCGCGTGGCCAAGCTGGCCGGCGGCGTGGCGCTGATCAAGGTGGGTGCCGCCACCGAAATGGAAATGAAGGAAAAGAAGGCCCGCGTGGAAGACGCCCTGCACGCCACCCGCGCTGCGGTGGAAGAAGGCATCGTCCCCGGCGGCGGCGTGGCTCTGCTGCGTGCCCGTGCCAACCTGGGCGCCCTCAAGGGCGACAACCATGACCAAGACGCCGGCATCAAGATCGTGCTGCGCGCCCTGGAACAGCCCCTGCGCGAAATCGTTGCCAATGCCGGTGACGAACCTTCCGTGGTGGTGAACAAGGTGGTTGAAGGTTCCGGCAACTACGGTTTCAACGCTGCCACCGGCGAATACGGTGACATGGTTGAAATGGGCGTGCTGGATCCCACCAAGGTGACCCGCACCGCGCTGCAGAACGCCGCCTCCGTGGCCGGCCTGATGCTGACCACCGATTGCATGGTTGCCGAGCTGGCGGACGACAAGTCCGGCGGTGGCATGCCTGACATGGGTGGCATGGGCGGTATGGGTGGCATGGGCGGCATGATGTAATTGCCCCAGGCACCTGGCGGAACGGCTTGCCGTTTCGCCGACCAGCCAAACAAAACCCCCGCACGGCGAACCCGTGCGGGGGTTTTGTTTGGCTGGCGGTCTATTGCCGGTTTACTGGCGGAGAACCCGCCCCCGGGACAGCCATTTGAGCAGCGTGGCGTAGAGCATCTCCGGATCCACCGGTTTGATGATGAAATCATTCATGCCGGCGGCGAAACAGCGTGCCTTGTCTTCCGCAAAGGCATTGGCGGTCATGGCCAGGATGGGCAGCCTGGTGGCGTTGGGTAATTGCCGTATCCGGCGGGTTGCTTCCATACCGTCCATGTTGGGCATCTGCATGTCCATCAGGATCAGGTCGTAGTGGTTCCTGGTGGCCAGTACCACTGCCTCCACCCCGTCCTCGGCAGTCTCAATGCTCTGTCCGCTATCGCCCAGGATGGACAGTGTGACCTCCCGGTTGATCGGTTCGTCCTCGACCAGCAGGATTCGGCAGCCCCGATAGTCACGGGCAAGAATGGTTTCGGCCGTGTCCACCAGGGGCTTGATCACTGATTGGGCTGCAGTGGCATCCTTCGTGAGCCAGGCTGTAAACCAGAATGTGCTGCCGCCATCCGGCACACTCATCACGCCCGCATCCCCGTCCATCATGTTCGCCAGTCGCTTGGTAATGGCGAGGCCAAGCCCAGTGCCGCCATAACGCCGGGTCGTCGAGTTATCCGCCTGTTCGAACACGGTGAACAACTTCGACAAGGCCTCGGCCGCTATGCCGATGCCGGTGTCCTGGACTTCAAAGCGCACCAGCACGCTGTCAGTGGATTCTTCCAGAGGAAATACACGCAGGGTGATCGATCCGGCCTCGGTAAATTTGATGGCGTTGGTGGCGAAATTCAGCAGCCCCTGCTGGAGCCGGGTGGCATCGCCCAGGAGCGCATAAGGAAGCGGCTTGCTGTCCACCACTAGCGCCAGTTTCTTGGCCTGGGCATGGGCAGAGAGCATGGATGCTACATTCGAGATTATCTCTTCCAGGCTGACTTCCGTTTCTTCCAGGATGAACTTGCCGGCCTCGATCTTGGAGAGATCCAGGATGGCGTTGATGACCTCCAGGAGGTGCTGCCCGGCCGCGTCGATTTTGTCGAGGCGCTCGGATTGCTGGGGTGAAACGCCAGAGCGACGGATGAGGTGCGCCATGCCGACAATGGCGTTGAGCGGGGTGCGGATTTCGTGCGACATATTGGCAAGAAAGGCGCTTTTCGCCACGCTGGCGGCTTCGGCCGTCTCCTTGGCTAGCGCCAGGAGGGCCGCCGCCTCCAGGGATCTGTGACGTGCCAGCACAATGCCGATGATCGAGGCGCCGATCTCCAATAATTTGTGGTGAAACGGGCTGGGCGAACGGTGCTCGAAG
This sequence comes from Rhodocyclales bacterium, assembly GCA_043743785.1. Taxonomy (GTDB): domain Bacteria; phylum Pseudomonadota; class Gammaproteobacteria; order Burkholderiales; family Rhodocyclaceae; genus JAQTNA01. The sequence continues at coordinate 36,163 of JAYTVW010000132.1, forward strand.
CTTGACAGTGCGAAGGTTCCGACGATCTTGCCCTCGCCCGAGTAGATCGGTATCGACCAGCAGGAACAAAGGTTGAAGTCATAGGCCAACTGGCGTAAATCCAGCCAGCGCGGATCGGTGAAGGTGTTGCTGACAAACTGAGGCGCTTGCTGATACACCGCATTGCCGCAGGAACCGCCGCCAGGGCCAGGGCGCAGCCCTGCCAGGCGGGCCACTCCTTCGGGGGGAATGCTCGGCGCAGCATAGATATTCAGGAATACATCCGCGTCATCCATCAGCATGACCGAGGCGACGGCGTTGGGCAGCAACTGCTCTTCCAGCACGCAGACTTGGTTGATAACTTCCATGTGATCGGCGCCGCGGGCCACCAACTCCAGAATGGCCTGCTGCAGGTTCAGAAACTGTTCCTGCTCTTCTCTTGAGAGCGCACCGTATTCGCCCTTGGTCGGCGTGTTTGACCTATTCAACATCGTGTTCTGCGTGTCGCTCATGCGATCTCTAAAAGTGGGGGGACAACCCCCGAAAAGGGGATGCCGGCCCTATTCCTCAGCGGAATTCACTGGAAGTTCGTGCGTCGAGTTCTTGTAAGGGCAGTTCGGCGCGAGGACATGGTAGGGGCAAAGGCCTTCGCAATTCTCAATCCGTCCAATATGTTCCAGTTCCATGGAGACCATGTGGGCGAGAACGCGAAGGTGGTCCAGTTCTTCCTCCTCCAGCTGCCTGGGCTTTGGGTCTATCAAGCACAGGGTTCCCACTTGATGGCCGCTCGACAGCTTGAGCGGGGCACCTGCATAGAAGCGGATGAACGGTGGCCCCAATACCAAAGGGTTGTCGTGAAAGCGCTCGTCCTTCCTGGCGTCTTTGACCACCATCACTTCGTCATTCAGGATGGTATGCCCGCAGAAGCTGATATCCCGTGGCGTTTGCTTGGCGGTGAGCCCGCAGGCCGATTTGAACCACTGGCGGTCGGTATCCACCAGGCTCACCAAGACAATCTCGGTCTTGAAGCGTGATTGGCAGTAGGTGGTGATAGCGTCAAAGCGCTGTTCCGGGACGGTATCCAGAATCAGCAGGTCTCGCAGAATCTGGATGCGCTCTGCCTCGTTGTGAGGGAATGGGGGTGCTTTCATAAGCCTTGGCAGCGAGTGCCTGGTTGGTCTACTTGAATTCTGTTGAACAGGGCAGGGGAGGTGATGTTGCGGGTGTTAAAAGCAACGTCAAAGCGGCGGCCAGCGGCAAGGCTGAAGAATTCTACGCGCCTATTTTTCCTCGGGGCCTGGTATTGCATGCGGAGGAGGTGTGTTTAACAGAATCACTGACAGCCGATGACAGAGCGCCCGGTCACCTCCCAAGCCGCCTCCGGAAAGGCGGGTTGGCAGTTTTTGACGCGCTTGTCATCGCTACTCTCATGTCGGGGTCAGCGTGCCAGCAGCCTGGGCCTGGTCGGTTTCTGGCGAACGGGGGCGGCCAGGGCCGGGGCGCTGCCGCCAAGGCGGAAACGCTGAACCTGGCCTTGCAGAGCTCGGGCTTGATCCTGCAGGGACTGGGCGGCAGCTGTGACTTCTTCCACCAGGGCGGAATTCTGCTGGGTGACGCCGTCCAGGCTGGAAATGGTCTGGCTGACCTGGCGGATACTGGTGGCCTGTTCCGTGGAGGCCCCGGCGATGCTGGCCATGATGTCGGTGACGCGCTGGATCGAGACGACGATCTCCTCCATGGTCTGGCCGGCCCGATCCACCTGGGCCGTACCGTTGGCCGTGGCTTCCACGGAGTGGGCAATGAGGGTCTTGATTTCCCGGGCGGCGGTGGCGCTGCGCTGGGCCAGGGCACGCACTTCCGTGGCCACCACGGCAAAGCCGCGCCCCTGTTCCCCGGCCCGGGCCGCTTCAACGGCGGCATTCAGGGCCAGGATGTTGGTCTGGAAGGCGATGGAATCAATGACGCCGATGATGTCGCCGATCTTGCCGGCGCTCTGGGAAATGCCGGCCATGCTGAGTACCGTGGAGCGCACCACTTCACCGCCGTGGGCGGCCAGGGCGGAGGACTCATGCACGAGGGTATTCACTTCCTGGGCCCGGCGCGTGTTGCCGTCCACCACCCGGGTAATGTCCTCCAGGCTGCTGGCGGTTTCCTGCAGATTGGCCGCTTCCTGGGAGGTGCGATCCGCCAGATCCTGGTTGCCGCTGGAGATTTCCTGGGCCGCCAGACTGATGGCGTTGACCATGGTGACCACTTCGCTGATCAACTGACGCAGGTGTTCCACGGTGTCGTTCATGCCGTCGGCGGTGGCGCCGAGCAGGCCCGGGTAGGGATTCGTGACCTGCTGGGTCAGGTCGCCCTCCGCCAGGGCGCTGGCCACTCGCTGAATATCGGTGAGGCCCTTCTCGGTAACGCTGGTCAGGCGGTTGAGCAATTCGGCCAGGGTCAGGGTATAGCCCTGGGCGCCGCTGGTGTCCATGCGCACGCTGTAATCGGCTTCCGAGGCCGCCTGCACCACGTCGCGTACACCGTCGATGGCTTTCGACAGGGCGCCCACCGTGGCATTCACGGCGGCGGCGGTCTGGCCGAAGCTGCCCGGATACTGCCGGTCTATGCTCTGGGTCAGGTCGCCCCGGGCCAGTGCGCCGGACACCCGCACGATGTCGGCGAGACTGGTGTCCGCCGTTTGCAGCAGCTGGTTGAGGGAAACGCCGATGTCGCGGGAAAAACCTTCCCTGCTCGCCACGTCGAGACGCTGACTGAGATTGCCGGCCACGGCGCTGGCAACCACGTGGTGGATGTCCCGGATGAGGTTGGCCAGGCTGTCCTGCATGGAGTTCATGGAGGCCATCATGCTCGTCGTGTCACCGGCCGCCAAGGCGATGGGGGTGCTCAAATCGCCCCCGGCAATGCGCCGGGCCACTTCTGCCGCATCGGCGGGTTCGCCGCCCAGCTGGTTCAGGATGCGCCGGGTAATGACGACGAAGAGCACCGCCATGCCGGACAGGGTCAACAGGGCCAGTCCGATCTGCAGCATGCCGCCAGTCTTGAGGTCGGCGCTGGCGGTCTCGTGATCCTTTTTGGCCAGTTCGCCCTGGGCCTGGATGACGTCGCTGAGGGACGCCAATACCTTGTCGAATTTCGGCCCGGCGTTGCTCTTGATATTCTCCAGCGCACTGGGCCGGTCGCCGATTTCAATCATTTTTACCGACTGGTCCCGGGCCTTGTTGTAGTCAGCGATGCGGGATTCCAAAGCCTGCATACTTTCCTTCTGGTCCCGGGCCGCGTCCTTGTAGGCGGCAAGGGCGGTCTTCATGGCTTGGTCGAAGGCCGGGATTTTTTTTAGATGGCCCTGGGCTGCATCCTCGTTCTCCTCGGACAGGGCGATGAGGATGGTTTGTCGGGCGCGGTGCAAGGCGTCCACGGCCTTCATCAGGTCCATGGCCGGGGCCGTGCGCTCCAGGTAGATACGTTCCGCCACGCCGCCGGCCACATTGGCCTGCCATAGCCCCGCGAGGGTGGCCAGGATAAGACTCAGGCCGGCAATGCCGGCCAGCAGGTAAAGACTCTTGCGAAAACCCATTGCCATCATGTTTCCCCTGGGCCGGCTTGTGCCGGCCCGTAGTGCAGCCTGGACTATTTGTAATACCCGGAACACACCACCAGATCGGCGGCCTTCTTGCAGAAAGTGACCTTGTCCTCGATCTTGCCGTCCTTGGGGTTCTTGTAGCGGTACTCAACGGTGGCGGTGCCGGTGGCCTTGACGCCGTCGATGATGTCCTTGCGGTACAGCTTGCCGGCGGCATCCGGCACGTCGATGACGTTCTTGCCCACCAGTTTGGGATTCATGGGGTGGGCGACCATGGTTCCCGTCATGTCATAAGCGAAGGCATACACCTCACCCTTGACGAAGCGGCCCTTTGGGTTGTTGATTTCGGCCACTGCGGCGGCCTTGTCTTTGTTGACCGCCGCCACGGCGTCAGCCACGTTCTTTTGTGCGTCTTCTTTTTCGCCGGCAAATGCCGCGCTGGTGAGCGTGGCCAGGGTCAGGGCGACTGCGAAATATTTCTTGATCATGCTGGAATCCTCCCTCGGGATGGTTGCTATGGAAAGCCTGCGCCACCGGGTATAACGGAACCAGCCGAAAAAACTGTAGCGGCTTATGGTGGGATTTTCCCGCCGGTGGCCTCAGGCCGGCGGTGTTGCGGTCAGGGCCGGCATGGGGGGCGGCTCCAGGCCGGCGGGTCCCCGGGGGGTGTTGGGCGTCAGTCTTCCGTAGGCGGCCACTTGTTCGGCGCTCAAGCGGCCAATCCGGCCCGCCAGATCCGAGTAGCGCACGCCCTGGCGCACCAGCCAGGCGATGGCGGTGTGGCGCAGAACTTCCGGCGTGACTTCTTCGGCTCCGTCCAACCCCGCGTCGTGGGCCGCCGCCGACACCAGCGCCGCCACGTCGCCAAAACTCAAGGGCGCACCCCTTGCATCATGCAGCAAGGGGCTGCCGGCTTCCGCGCCGTGGGCCGCGACGGCGAGCCAGCCCGGAATGCCCACATCCCGTGCCGCCGTCCCGTCCACATGCAGGCGCGCGCTGTCCACGTCGCCGCTCCTCAGGGCGCAGAGCTCCTCCAGGGAGAGGCCCAGCAGCAGGGCGGCGCAGACGAGCCGGCCTTCCCGGTTGCCGGCCTTGATGAGGGCGGCTACCTCGTGCTGCTCCAGTTCCCGGGGCAGGATGATCCCGGGCAGGGCCAGGACTTCTTGACCTTGCGTCAGGGCCGGCGCGGCATGGGCTTCCGCCAGGAAATTTCCCGCCCCCGGGGCGTAGGGCGAGGGCAGGACAAAGGTGGTGGAACCCGGGGCCGGCGGGGCGGGGCGGTTAAAGACTTCAACGAAGCCGATGGCCAGGAGGCCCAGCAGGAAGGCTGCGGGCAGGATGAAGAGGCCATCCCGCAGGTAATTCGGTTGCCAGGGTGAGAGGGGGACGGTGGCTAGTTCGACTACGCCCAGGCCCGGGCGCAGGCCGTGTTCGCTGGCATCCATCTTGGCCAGCCGTTCCACCGCCGTCCGGCGTACCACTTCCAGTTGGGTCAGATCGTTTTCCAGTTCCCGGGCCTGGCTGAAACTGGACAGGAAACCCTGGGCGCCCTTGCGGTCTGCGGCGAGTTGCTCCCGCAGGCGCGCCATGGTGGCCCGGGTGCTGTCCACTTCCTCTTCCGCCTCGGTGATGGCGGCCTGGCGGGCGCCGGCGCGGGTTTCGGCGATCTGTCTTTCCAGTTCCGCCAGACGTGCCCGCAGCGCCCTGGATTGGGGGTCCATGGCCATGAAATCCCCGGTATAAGTGCGTTCCATGTCCCGCAGCTGCTCCCGGGTTTGGGAAGCCCGTTGCTCCATGGCGGCCAGGGTGGGGTTGTCCTTGGCCAGCACCCCCCCCTTGCCGCTTTCCGCTGCGGCGCGCAGGGAGCTTAGCCGCGATTCGGCGATGACCAGTTTTTCGTTGGCCGTGTTGAGGGCGCTGGTGAGGCCCTTGGCCCGGGCCAGAGTTTCGTTTTCGTCCCGCTCCGACGACAGCACGCCGTGGCGCAGGCGGAAAGCTTCCAGTTCGGTGCGTTTGGTGGCCACCTTGGCTTCCAGTCGCGCCAGTTCGTCCTTCGCCTGGGCCACGTCGTCCTTGCTCTTCTCGGTGTGGGCGGCGGCCTGTTCCTGCCGATAGACATCAATCAGGGTATTCAGGATCAGGGCGAGTTTGTCCGGTTTGGCGCCCGTGGCGGTCAACTGAATGATGCCTGAGCCGGGTTGTGGCTCAACGGCGATCATGCGCTGCAGTTCCCCGGTCACGTCGCCATCCTGGGCTTCCGGGCTGCGGCCAATGGCCTCCAGGCGCAGGCGGACTTTCTCCAGCACCGGCCGGCTGGACAGACGCTGGGCTTCGTCGAGCACGGCCCCGGTGTTCAAGGCGCCCAGCAGAGGCGCGGCAACTTCCGCCAGGGCGCCGGCCACCATGGCGGGCATCATCTGGGTCAGGGGCGCGTTACCCCCTGGAGTGAGCTGGATGCGGGCGCTGGCCCGGTACTCCGGGGGGCGCAACAGGTTCCACGCCTGCCCCAGCAGCAGCACGGACAGAAAGGTGATGAGAAATACCTTGAGGCGTCGACGGTTGCCGGGCCGGGCAGGGTCGGGCGCTTCGAAGTCCGGGCTGACATCCCGTTCGAACAGGCGGCGCAAGAGACGTGGGGCATCCGTTCTGAATGGCATGGCGTGGCGAGAACGGCGGGGACGCGCTAGGAAAATGAATTCTACCAAGCAGACCGCCGAAACGGCAGGGCGTGGCCGGCAAGGCGCGCGGGTGGATGGGGCCGGAGGATTATGCCCAGCGCTGCGGGGCGCGCTCTGTAGGAGGCGCTGTGATAAACTCACAGGCTTGAAAAAATGGCAGGGCGCAACCGCATGCAGGTTTGGTCGCGCCCCGAGATGCCGGCCCGGGCCTGACGCGCCGAAGGCATCGCCAGCACGGTTGAAGCATCTCCATGACCGTGTAAAGGAGAACAGCGGGAGTAAGCTTAGCGGCTTGGGCTTACTCGTTCCTTACATCGCCGTCAACGCACGGCGATGAATGTTCCGAATCGATACATGCGTATCCTGCTTGCTGAAGACGATCCCATTATTGCCGATGGCCTGGTGCGCACCTTGCGCAAGTCAGGCTACGCCGTGGACCACGTGGCGACCGGCACCGACGCGGACGCGGCCCTCTTTGGCCAGCCTTTCGATCTGCTCATCCTCGATTTGGGGCTGCCGAAACTTTCCGGCATCGACGTGCTGCGCCGTCTGCGGGGCCGTAAGTGTTCCATGCCCGTGCTCATTCTCACTGCCCAGGATGGGGTCGAGGACCGGGTCCGCGGGCTGGATGCCGGTGCCGATGACTATCTGACCAAGCCCTTCGCCCTGCCGGAGCTGGAGGCAAGGGTGCGGGCGCTCACCCGCCGTGGTACCGGTAACGCCACGCGCATCGAATTCGGCGCCCTGACCTACGACCAGTCGGACCGTCTGGTCACCGTGGCGGGCCTGGTGGTGGACCTGTCAGCCCGGGAAGTGGGCCTGCTGGAAGTGCTGCTGCTGCGGGCTGGTCGCCTGGTGAGCAAGGATCAGCTGGTGGATCACCTGTGTTCGTGGGGTGAGGAAGTCAGCAACAACGCCATTGAGGTATATGTACATCGGCTGCGCAAGAAACTCGAGCCGGGGGGCGTGAAGATCGCCACCGTGCGCGGCCTGGGCTATTGCCTTGAAAAGCCCGAGAGTCTGTAGGTCGGGATTTATCTCGGCATGGGATTTGGCCCAGCATGCCGTGGGGCGGGCTTCAGCCCGCCATGGCCGGATAAATCCGGCCCCACAATCCCCGGCCCGGGCTTGATCCATGTTCATCCGGAAATCCCGGGCGCTCCTGCGCCAGCCTGCGGAGCTGAACTCCCTGTTCGGCGAAATCCTTGACTGGATGCTGGCGCCGCTGCTGTTCCTGTGGCCCATCACCATCGCGGTCACCCATCACGTCGCCAACAACATCGCCAATGCGCCCTACGACAAGGCCCTGGCGGACAACGTCAAGGCCATTGCCCGCCAGGTGAAGATCGTGGATGGCCGGGCCGTGCTGAACTTGCCGGCACCGGCCCGGGCGCTGCTGCGGGCCGACGAGGAAGACACAGTGTATTACCAGGTCCTCGGCCCCCGGGGCGAGATGGTCTCGGGCGACAAGGAAATTCCCAAGGCGGAACTGCCGGAACACGTTACCCCGGACGAGGTCTATTTTCGCGACGAGGAATTGCTCGGGGATGACATCCGCGTCGCCTGGCAATACCTGCCGGCGGGGCCGAAGGGCCACCTGGCGGTGGTGCAGGTGGCGGAAACCCGCGCCAAGCGTGGCAATCTGGCCAGCAAGATCGTCTCCGGCGTGCTGCTTCCCCAGTTTGCCATCATTCCCCTGGCGGTGATTCTGGTTTATTTGGGCCTGGGACGTGGCATCGCGCCCCTGAAGCGCCTGCAGCGCCTCATCGACCGGCGTCGCCCCACGGATCTCTCGCCCATCGACCTGTCCGGCCTGCCGGAGGAGGTGCGGCCCCTCATCCTGGCCTTTAACGACATGATGGCGCGACTGGAACTGAACCTGCAGGCCCAGCAGCGCTTCATCGGCGACGCCGCCCACCAGATGAAGACGCCCCTCACAGGCCTCATGATGCAGGCGGAACTGGCCCTGGAGGAAACCGATCCGGAACAGATTCGCGCCTCCCTGGAACGGATTTCCAGCAGTGCCGTGCGCGCCGCCCACCTTATCAACCAGTTGCTGGCCCTGGCCCGGGCGGAAGCGAGCTTCGAGAAAATCCACGCTGTGGAAGATCTTGACCTGGAGGTGCTGGTGCAGGACGTGACCGGGGAAATGGTGCTGCCGGCCATGGACAAGGGCATCGACTTCGGCTTCGAGAATACCGGCTGGCCCCTGAGTATCGATGGCAACCCATTGTTGTTGCGGGAAATGATGAAGAATCTCATCGACAACGCCATCAAGTACACGCCGGCCGGCGGCAAGGTGACGGTGCGTACCAGCGCCACGGAGTACGCCATCCTGGAAGTCGAGGATTCGGGCATCGGCATCCCCGAGGGGGACCGGGAGCGGGTCTTCGAGCGCTTCTACCGGGTGCTGGGCAGCGGTGCGGAGGGTAGTGGCCTGGGCCTGCCCATCGTGCGGGAAATCGCCGACCTGCATCGCGCCAAGGTCGAACTGCAGCCCAATCCCCGGGGCCAGGGCACCCTGGTGCGGGTCATTTTTCCGCGCCGCGCCGCGCAGCCCCCGGAGACCCTGCCCCCGCCGGGCGGGGCCACTGACACCGAGTGATGGCGTTTTTCGCGGACAGGGGCCGCCCCTACGGAGGATTTGTAGGAGCGGACCCTGTCCCCGAATAGTGACCAAAAATATTCTGCAATTCGCATGCGTCGCCCATGGGGCAATTCCGCTTGCCTTGATTCAGCGTAATTATTCATCACGCGCGTAAGGCGTCAGTAAGCAAGCCCGATTAACCTCCATCTTCACCTGATTCCGCAGGTTGTGCCTAATAAGAGGAGGGACATTTCGTGCAAGAAGATCTAGTCAAGAAAATCAAGTCCAACCCGAAGTATCACGAGCTGATTTCCAAGCGCTCGTCCTTCGGTTGGATGCTGACCCTGGCCATGATGGTCGTGTACTACGGCTTCATTGCCGTTATCGCGTTCAACAAGCAGATTTTTGCTGCCAAGCTGGGCACCGGTGTCATGACCGTCGGCGTTCCCGTCGGTTTTGGCGTGATCGTGTTCACGATCATCATTACCGGTATCTACGTGAACCGCGCGAACAAAGAGTTCGACGACCTCACCGCTGCCATCGTCAAGGAGGTCCAATAATGTCATTGCTGAAACGAATTCTCGCGGGCGCAGGGCTCTTGGCCATCGCCGGTGCCGCACTGGCCGCCGGTGCCGACATGGGTCAGCTTGAAAAGCAACCCACCAACTGGGTCGCCATCGGCATGTTCGGCACCTTCGTGGTGTTCACCATGTTCATCACCAAGTGGGCCGCAGGCAAGACCAAGTCCGCTGCCGACTTCTACACGGCGGGTGGCGGCATCACCGGCTTTCAGAACGGCCTGGCGATTGCCGGCGACTACATGTCTGCCGCCTCTTTCCTGGGTATTTCCGCGGCCGTGATGGCCAACGGTTACGACGGCCTGATCTACTCCATCGGTTTCCTGGTGGGCTGGCCCGTCATCACCTTCCTGATGGCGGAAAAGCTGCGTAACCTCGGCAAGTTCACCTTCGCCGACGTCGCCGCCTATCGCTTCAAGCAAACCCCCATCCGCGTCTTCGCCGCTTCCGGCACGCTGGTGGTGGTAGCCTTCTACCTGATCGCCCAGATGGTGGGTGCCGGCCAGCTGATCAAGCTGCTGTTCGGTCTGGAATACACCGTCGCCGTGGTTGTGGTGGGTGTGCTGATGATGGTGTATGTGCTCTTCGGTGGCATGACCGCCACCACCTGGGTACAGATCATCAAGGCCTGTCTGCTGCTGTCCGGCGCGTCCTTCATGGCCTTCATGGTCATGGCGCAATACGGTTTCAGCGCGGAAGCCATGTTTGCCGCCGCCGTCAAGGTGAAGGAAGGCGTTGCAGTCAAGGGCCTGCTGGCCGAGGCACTCAAGACCAACCCGGCCGCCACGGTCGAGACGGTTGCCGCTGCTGCCGCCGTCAAGGGCCAGTCCATCATGGGCCCGGGCACTTTCGTCAAGGATCCCATCTCCGCCATCTCCTTCGGTATGGCCCTGATGTTCGGTACCGCCGGTCTGCCCCACATCCTGATGCGTTTCTTCACGGTGCCCTCCGCCAAGGAAGCCCGTAAGTCCGTGTTCTGGGCCACCACCTGGATCGGTTACTTCTACGTCCTGACCTTCATCATCGGCTTCGGCGCCATCGTGCTGGTGTCCACCAATCCCCAGTTCCTGGATGCCAAGGGCGTTCTGAAGGGCGGCGGCAACATGGCGGCTCTGCACCTAGCCAACGCGGTCGGCGGCAATGTGTTCCTCGGCTTCATCTCCGCGGTCGCTTTCGCCACCATTCTGGCTGTGGTTGCTGGCCTGACCCTGTCCGGCGCGTCTGCCGTGTCCCATGACTTGTACGCCACGGTGTTCAAGAACGGCAAGGCGGATTCCGCTTCCGAACTGAAGGTCTCCCGTATCACCACGGTGGTCCTGGGTATCGTCGCCGTTGTTCTGGGCATCGCTTTCGAAAAGCAGAACATCGCCTTCATGGTGTCCCTGGCCTTCGCCATCGCTGCTTCCGCCAACTTCCCGGTGTTGTTCATGTCCGTGTTGTGGAAGGACTGTACGACCCGCGGCGCGACCATCGGCGGCTTCCTGGGCCTGATCACGGCCGTGGTGCTGACGGTGCTGTCCGACTCCGTGTGGGTGGCTGCCCTGGGCAACCCGAAGGGCTCCGCCCTGTTCCCCTACACGTCCCCGGCTCTGTTCTCCATGACCGCCGGCTTCGTGGGCATCTGGCTGTTCTCCATTCTGGACAACAGCGACCGTGCCAAGGAAGACCGTGCCGGCTACGAAGCGCAGCGTGTGCGTTCCGAAACCGGTATCGGCGCAGCGGGTGCGTCCGGTCACTAAGCGGAAAAAGTTCCCTTGTCGTAGCAAAAAACCCCGGAGGGCGACCTCCGGGGTTTTTTGTTTGGGGCGCCGTAGGGCGCGATCTTCGTTGGCTTGTAAGCGCAAAAGTGCCCGGAGGGCGCCCCATGCCGGGGTGAATCAGGCCTCCGGACTTCCCTGCGCCGATTCTTCCTGGGGTGTGTCGTGGGGAACCTTCAGAAAATCCAGCACCTGGTGGGCGAGGCGCCGGCAGGCATTCGACAGCGGTGTAGGTAACTGGGACGGGATGTCCTTCTGCAGCAGCAGCTTCGAGGAGGACAGGGCATACACGGGCTTGAGAATGCGCTTCTCGAAGCCTCCCAGCATCTGTTGCAGGGATTTCTCTGCGGCTTCCTGCTGCCAGGGATTCGTGGGCCACTGGGAAGGCAGGGCATAGGCTTTCGGGAACATTTCCAGGTCCCGCGTCACCGTGCGCATGTCTTCGTGGGAGTCCCGGAAGGGTAGCAGCACCAGGTTGGCCATGCCGTAGAGCTGGCGGTCCATTTCGGTGCGGTTGCCGCCTCCATCAATAACCCCCTTCCAGGCTGCCAGGGTGGCGAGCTTGGCAACCACTTTGTGCAGGGATTCCCGGGTGCGCGCGTCCGCCGTGAGGTAGCGGCGGCCATCCTGGCTGAGGGGTTCCCGGGTCACGTCCGTGAGCACGCAGACGGAACGGCTGCCCAGGAGGCCCATGCCCTGGCACAACATATGGGACAGGGTGGTCTTGCCTGTGCCGCCCTTGTTCCCGATGATGCAAATGATTTCCGCCATGAAATGAATTCTCCGGTTAACCCCCGCATTATCCCCGGCCCGTCGTCGGGCGCAAGCTGGAATTGCTGGCGTTTTAGGGGGGGTTTTTGCCTTCTCCGGACATGCGGTACAGAAACAGCTGGGTGGCGCGGCGGTCCGGCAGGGTGATGACCTGATCGGCTTCCACGCCAGGCACCGGGAAGCTGTTGGACACCAGCAGGCTGCCGGGGCGCATTTCGGCCTTGGCCTTCTGCCATAGGCGCGGCATGGGCACAGGCGATAGGAAGACATATACCAGGTCATGTCGCGCAAGGGATTGGTGCCAGAAGTCGTCGCGGCTGATGCGGCAGTTGGGCAGTGTCCGGGTGCCCAGCCAGGCAAGCAGCCAGGGCAGGGGGGCGGTCTCGACGCCCTCAAAGCGGCAATCCGGTCTGGCCCGGGCCAGGTAGGCCAGAAGTCCCCCGGTGCCGCAGCCCAGGTCCGCCACGGATTGGGGCATCTCCGCAGAGAGCAGGGATTCCAGCGCCTGCATGGTGGTGCGGTTGCTTAAGTAGAGAGGAACCTGGGTACGGAAGCTGCTCCAGTACACCAGGGCCAGCAGCAGGAAAGCTGCGAGAAACCAGGCTGGCGGGATGTGCAGTGCGCTGCTCAGCACCAGGGCGGGCGTGAAAATGCCATGGATGGGAGGCCACCATCTGGCGCTCCTCAACACCAGGCTGGCGGCTGCAGCAAAGCCTCCCTGGAGCAGGGCGATGGACAGGGGCGAGGGGGCCGGCAGGATGCCGCTGGCGAGCAGGCCGGCAACGACTATCCAGCCCAGCAACTGAGCGGCGAGGGCTTTGAGGGCGGGCAAGGGGAAATCCGCAATGAATGAACTGGCGTGACGCTACCAGCAGCCGCCCCGGGGGGCAATGCCTGCCCTGGCTTTTGTGCAAAAGCAGGGTGAAAAACCGGGCTGCGGAGAGGTGTGTGGCAGTCAGTGGCATGGGAGCTTGAATCGAGGATGAAAATAATTCAAAAAGGGGTTTGACAAAACCGCGGAAGCCCACGATAATGCGCGGCTTCCGCTGGAGGGGTTCCCGAGCGGTCAAAGGGATCAGACTGTAAATCTGACGGCTCTGCCTTCGAAGGTTCGAATCCTTCCCCCTCCACCAAGATTGTTTGCAGTAGTGCGTCGGCTGGGCTGGTGTATGGCTCTGACGGGCTGGTAGGTGCCGGCGCAATGCGCGGGTGTAGCTCAATGGTAGAGCAGAAGCCTTCCAAGCTTATGACGAGGGTTCGATTCCCTTCACCCGCTCCATTCAGGTGTCACTGCAGTGCAGGATTGCCCTTGTAGCTCAGTGGTAGAGCACTCCCTTGGTAAGGGAGAGGTCGAGTGTCCGATTCACTCCAAGGGCACCAGTATTTTTCCGGGCTGTCGGCAGCTGCTGATTGCCGATTCTTCTTCCGATTGACTTTTTTGGGCAGGAACCGACATGGCAAAAGCAAAATTTGAGCGGACCAAGCCGCACGTTAACGTAGGTACGATTGGTCACGTTGACCATGGCAAGACGACGCTGACGGCGGCGATTACTTCGGTGCTGTGCAAGAAGTTCGGCGGCGAAGTGAAGGCC
>JAYTVW010000133.1:0-3206 GCA_043743785.1 Rhodocyclales bacterium
CCTTCAAGGTGAATGAAGACGTGGTGATCCCCCTGCCGCGCATGGGGGACTACTGCGACGGCATCGAGCGCATCAATATCGAGCTGTCCATCAAGAACAAGCTGACCCTGGCGAATGCGCTGGAGGACTTCCTGGCCGGCGACCTGCCCCTGCACCGGGGCGACATCGTCCTGGACACGGACGTGCTGCTGGGCGACCGGCGCCAACAGGCCCTGGAACGAGTGGAAGCCGTCAGCAAGCGCTGGCAGTGGCTGCTGGACAACCTGGACCTGCCCCTGCCCGACGCGGAAGCCCGTTTCGCGGAACTGGGTGTGGAATACAAGGAGGTTTTACCCCTCACCCCTCACTCCTCACCCCTCACGCTTTTCCATAGATTGCAGGATTACTCCGTGCGGGTGTCCTGGAAGCAGGAACTGCGCGCCCCCCTGGAAAGCATTTTCGACGGCGCGGTGTACCGCCCCATCAACGAGCGCATCGAGGCCATCCACGGCGAAGTGCTGCGGGGCCGGGTCTTCGTGGCCTTGCACATGCATGCCGGCGACGGCAACGTGCACACCAACATCCCGGTAAACTCGGACAACTACGAGATGCTGCAGGAGGCCAACACAGCGGTTGCCCGCATCATGGCCCTGGCCCGCGCTCTGGATGGCGTCATCTCCGGCGAGCACGGCATCGGCATCACCAAGCTGGAGTTCCTCACCGACGCCGAGATCGAGCCTTTCCGCGCCTACAAGCGCAAGGTCGATCCGGAAGGCCGCTTCAACAAGGGCAAGCTCATGGCGGGCGGCGATCTCACCAACGCCTATACGCCCTCCTTCAGCCTGATGGGGGCCGAATCCCTCATCATGGAGCAGTCGGAAATCGGCAAGATCGCCGCCTCCATCAAGGACTGCCTGCGCTGCGGCAAGTGTAAGCCGGTGTGCTCCACCCATGTGCCCCGGGCCAACCTGCTCTACAGCCCGCGCAACAAGATCCTCGGCACCTCGCTCTTGATCGAAGCCTTCCTCTACGAGGAACAGACGCGCCGCGGCATCAGCTTGCAGCATTTCGACGAGTTCTCGGACATCGCCGACCATTGCACCATCTGCCACAAGTGCGTGAACCCGTGTCCCGTGGACATCGACTACGGCGACGTTTCCGTTGCCATGCGTAACTTCCTGCGGGAACAAGGCAAGACCCAATTCAACCCGGGCAAAGCCCTGGCCATGGCCTTCCTCAACGCCACGGACCCCACCACCATCAAGCTCATGAGAAAGGGCATGATCGAGTGGGGCTACAAGGCTCAGCGCCTGGCGGTGAAGGTAGGCAAGGCCCTGGGAATTTCCCAAGGCCAGGTGAAACATCCGCCCGCCACGGTGGGCAAAGCGCCCCTCAAGGCCCAGGTGATCCACTTCATCAACAAGCCCATGCCGGGCAAGCTGCCCAAGCGCACCTCCCGGGCACTGCTGGACATCGAGGACAACACCGTGGTGCCGGTGATCCGGGACGCGAAACGGGTGGCCGCGCCGGATTACGACGGCGACGCCGTGTTCTACTTCCCGGGCTGCGGTTCCGAGCGCCTGTTCTCCCAGGTGGGCCTGGCGACGCAAGCCATGCTCTACCATGTGGGCGCGCAAACGGTATTGCCGCCGGGCTACCTGTGCTGCGGCTATCCGCAGACGGCGGCCGGCGACCACGACAAGGGCCAGCGCATCACCACGGACAACCGGGTGCTCTTCCACCGGGTGGCCAACACCCTGAACTACCTGGATATCAAGACCGTCATCGTGTCCTGCGGCACCTGCATGGACCAGTTGCAGAAATACCAGTTCGAGAAGATCTTCCCGGGCTGCCGCCTGCTGGACATCCACGAATACCTGATGGAAAAGGGCCTTGCGCTTTCGGGCGTGGCGGGTACCCGCTACATGTACCACGAGCCTTGCCACGCTCCCATGAAGGTGTATTCCGGCATCAAGGTGGTGAATGAACTCATGGGCCAGCCGGTAGCCTTGTCGGATCGCTGCTGCGGCGAATCCGGCACCCTGGCGGTGGCCCGTCCTGACGTGTCCACCCAGGTGCGTTTCAGAAAGGAAGAGGAAATCCGGAAGGGCGCCGACGACTTGCGCAAGGATGGTTTCGATGGCCCGGTGAAGATTCTCACCTCCTGCCCGTCCTGCCTGCAGGGCCTTTCCCGCTACGAACCGGATGCCGGCGTCGAAGCCGACTACATCGTGGTGGAAATGGCCAAGCACCTGCTCGGGGAAAACTGGATGGCCGAGTACGTGGCCAAGGCTAACGCGGGAGGGATTGAGCGGGTGCTGCTGTAATGCAGGCGCGGGCTTGCCCGCGCCATGGGGAGGTGACGACCAAGCGCGGGCAAGCCCGCGCCGACATCCCTAACTGGATAAGGTCGCCACCTTGGCCCGCGCCATGTGCAGTTTTTTGTAGCTGTCGATCAGGCGCTGGTGCCTGTCCAGCCCTTCCAGTTTCATGCTCGTTGGCGTCAAGCCAAAGAAGCGCACGCTGCCGTCCACTGAACCCATCGCCGCATCCATGCGCTGCTTGCCGAACATCCGGCGGAAATTGAGCTCGTAATCGTCCAGTTCCAGGTCGTCGTCCAGCAGCACTTCCAGCACCACATTCAAGGCCTGATAAAACAATCCGCGCTCGACCGTGTTTTCGTTATATTGAAGGAAGGCTCCCACCAGCTCCTTCGCCGCTTCAAACTGCTTCAAGGCGAGATGAATCAGCAGCTTCAACTCTAGAATCGTTAGCTGACCCCAGGCCGTATTCTCGTCAAATTCAATGCCGATCAGTGTGCTGATGTCGGTGTAATCATCAAGCTCACTGTCTTCCAAACGTTCGAGCACAGCTTCCAGGCTGGCATCGTCCAGGCGATGCACGTTCAAGATATCGGCGCGGAACAACAGCGCTTTGTTGGTGTTATCCCAGATCAAATCCTCGACCGGATAAATTTCCGAATACCCCGGCACCAAGATGCGGCAGGCCGTTGCGCCTAAATTCTCATACACCGCCATGTACACTTCTTTGCCCAGGTCTTCGAGAATGCCGAACAAGGCTGCGGCTTCCTCGGCATTGGAATTCTCACCCTGGCCGGAAAAATCCCACTCGACAAATTCGTAATCCGCTTTGGCACTGAAAAAGCGCCAGGACACCACGCCGCTGGAATCAATAAAGTGCTCAACAAAGTTGTTCGGCTCAGTTAC
>JAYTVW010000134.1:0-21364 GCA_043743785.1 Rhodocyclales bacterium
GGCCTTCACCAAATGGGTGAAGCGCGTTACGTTGCCAAGTTCTTGTTTTTCCTCTGCGTCTCGGCGTCTCGGCGTTTCAAACAGAGTTTTTTAGGTTGAATGCTGCAGGCCAGGCGCGGGGCCACGGTGTCAGCGATGGTTTCGGCGATATCCATTTCAGACTCCCTTTTTTGCCCGTTCCGCCATCATGCAATCCGCGCTGGCGTAGGCGATGTTTGCCACCGTAGCCGGCCGGCAATGCAGTCCCGTCAGTGGGGGAGGGGGGAAAGCCGACATGGCTTTCATACTCGGGGGTGGTTTCCGAAGCCCTAACGGTTCGTGGGGTAGCGCACAGAAATTGTCGTGCGAATCATGGAAAGTCAATGCATCCGCTCCAAGGAGCGGAATTTACTGATTCGTCGGAAGTAGACGTGCGGGTAGCACCAGAACCGGGGCGCTATCCCGATCTTTATAGGAGTTCCATATGGGTTTCCCATCGGGGACTCATGGCTGAGTTCCAACATCAAATGGGCAATTGCCCGTTAGATCAGCCCTTGCTGGAGCGAGTGGGGTACGACGATGAATAATGACCAATGGCAGAAAAAACTGAATGACTATTTGAAGCAAACAACACCGCTCAAGGTGCATGTTGAGGGTATGGAAGGCGGGCGTAACTATCAGGCCCCCATCGTGCCCATGGCAGGAAATGAGTCCCTGAATTGTTACGAGACGGCTCAACTACCCCCTGTTCCCGGATTTAAACAGACCGATTTTGCATGAATCACTCCATGGATGAAGTAGTGCCGTGCTGCAGCTATTGCTGGGCTACGCGCAGGTGCTTGGACAGACCGGCGTGTGCAAGCTCCACCGCTTGCTGGAGCACCCTTTGAAAGACGAAAAACCGTTGGCAACTCAGGGCCTTGAACTCTTGAAGGATCAAAAGATGGAAAAGACGAAATTTGAAATTGGCTATCAGTACTATATGGTGGTGATTGGCGTTGTAGGACAAATGGTCTTTTACGCCCAAGCCTACAAAATATTCGAAGCCAGGAGCGCCCGGGACGTCTCGTTGCTGGGCTTCACCTTCGGCTTCATTTCAGTGGCCAGTTGGCTGGTGTATGGATTGATCAAACGGGATCAACCTTTGATCATTGCGAACATCGTGGCCGTCATTGGTGCCATGTCGGTACTTACCGGGATCGGCATGTACGGCTAGCCTGGTGCCCCGGCATGATCCGTCGGTGCCGCCCCCAAGAAACCTTGGGGACCGATGTCACCGTTCAAGCGTTCAATGGCCGGCCTGGCCCATTCCTTGATCAATTTCGCAGCATTGGGTTTCGTCAGGCACTTGCCTCCCCGGCCAGCAATGCCACGGGGAAGCAGGCCAACAGGCCTGCCACGGGAAGTGAACCCGCAGCCCTGTGTTCCTCGCCGGTCAATACATTGGTCCACGGGCAGTCGGCCAACTCGCCGGGAAGTTCCACCGCCGTATCGCCCCAGATCTCCGGCCCAAGAGGCAGGAGGGTGCGCTCCCTCAACAGTCCGACCGTCAGGCGCGGAACCAGGGCGATCAAGGCGCGCTTCCCGTAGCGTCGGGCAAAGGCGCAGACGTGCTCGGCCCCCTCGCCGGTTACGCTCAAAGGCAGATAGTCGCCGTCGCGAAACACCTCCGGCCAGCGTCCTCGCAGCGCCAGACTCCGCCACAGGACGTAGAGCTTGATGCGACTGTCGCTCATGTCCGCCAGCAGTGGCCGCAAAAGCAGCGGCCACTGGGCCGGAGGTGCGTCAAGCAGCGCCTTTACTTCGGCGAGCAAGGTCTGGCGGCAAACGAAGTCCACCGGGCGCCGGTTGTCCGGATCCACCAGATTGAACTGCCACAATTCGCAGCCCTGGTAGATGTCCGGCACACCGGGGGAGGTGAGCTTGATCAAGGTCTGGGCGAGGCTGTTCTGCAGGCCGAAATGGGCAATGGGCTGCACCTGGGGAACGAAATCGGCGAGGAACAGGTTGTTCTCGCCGGGCGCAAGGAGGGCCTCGACGAAACGACTCATGGCGGTCTCGTAATCCGTGTTGACATTGATCCAGTTGCTGTGTTCCTTGGCCTCCCGCAGGGCCTTGATCATGTAGGCCTCGATGCGTGTCCGGTAGTCCGCCAAGCCAGCGTCATCGGGCAGCACCAGGGGCCAGGTGCCAATCAGGGTCTGGTAGAGCAACACCTCGTCGTTGCGCGAGGGCGCCTCCACGCCCTTGGTGCCATCGACTTCATCGACGCTTGACTTGTGGCTTCGATTCAAGCGACTCCAGCGCTGCAGCATGCCGTCCCATTTTTCGGGCATTTCAGAGAGCACATTGAGGCGGGCGCGTACATCCTCCGAGCGTTTGCTGTCGTGGGTCGACGTGGCCAGCATGCCGTGGGGCCAATGGGCGGCCCGCTGACGGGTGGCGGCATGGAAGGCGGCCACGGAAATGCCGAAGCGGCGCGGGTCGCCACCGACGTCGTTGAGGGAACTCAGCCGATGGTAGCGGTAGAAGGCCGTGTCCTCCACGCCCTTGGCCATGACGGGCGCCGAGAATTGCTGGAACTTCATGGCGAAGTTGTGCACCCGTTCGCGGAAGGACGCGCTGCGGCCATGGGCGATGTCGGTGGTCAGCACATCCTGAATAAAGCCATAAATGCTCGTGTCGGCCGCCGGACTGTGTTTTCGGGCCAGCGCCACGGCCCAGGCGATGTGGCGGCGATCATCAAGCGACAAGTGTTCGTCGGCCACATAGCTGCGATAGACGGGAAAGGAGGCAGATATTTCCGTTAGTGCCTCCCGTAGCCGGCCCAGGGTGAAATCACAGGTATCCCGGTTGGCGGCGGCGATACGGGCCAGGCGGTTCGCCAGCACGTTCAGCTCGCTTGCCAGCGCCGTGCGCATGATCAGGGTCTTGGCACCGTAGGCCAGTGCAGCGAAGTCCTCAAACAGGCCCGTGAAATCCTGATAAATGCGCGTCATCCGTGGCTCGGCTGCGTCATCGACAAACAGGTTGTTTACCAGGTTGGAAAAGCGGTAACCCGTACCGCCATGGATCTGCCAGTCGTCAGGCAGACGCTCGTGGTCGGCGAGAATTTTCTCGATTAACAGATAGAGCGGCAGCGCTTCGCCCGGCACCGGCGCCTTGCCGTCCACGGCCTGTTGCAAGCGGCGGAAGTACTGGGCCGGATCATAGAGTCCGTCGGCATGGTCAATACGCAAGCCGTCAAGCGTGCCTTGGGCCAGCAGGTCAAGAACGAAACGGTGAGTGGCTGCAAACACCGCCGGATCTTCCATGCGTAGCCCGGCCAGATCGTTGATGTCGAAAAATCGCCGATAGTTGACCTCGTCGGAAGCCACGCGCCAACAGGCGAGGCGGTAGCCCTGGAACTGGATCAGCTCGTGCAGCAGGTCGAAGCTGCCGGCGTCATTGGCGCGGCCATTGAATTGGGCCAGGTTTTCAGCGATGAGGCCGGCAATAGGGGCGCAGTTGGCGCAGAGGGTAATAAGTTGTCCCTTGAGCGCCTCCTTGTCCTGCTGACGCTCCGCCATCCGCAGCACATCATTGCGGTCGGGCAAGTGGCCGAAGGCGGCCAGCAGGCTTTGCAGTTCCAGGTAGCGCGGGTGCTTCGCACCCAGGACACGCGCCAGGCGTTCGATGCGATGGCCGACGATGCGCGGATAAGTTGCCGGGTCCACCGGCAGCCGGTGCTGAAAGTAGAAGATGCTGAATTCGCCACGGGCCGGCTCATAGTCCAGGCGCAGTTCGCCGCGATTGAGCACCGTGCCGTAATGGTCGCCGAGCAGGGGCAACAACACCTTGCCGCGAAGTTCGGGATTGAGCGGTTCCCAGTCGATATCGAAAAAATTGCCCTTGGCCGAAGCCGGCCCATTCTCCAGCACGTCCAGCCACCAAGCATTGTCGGCGCCCATGACGCCCATGTGGTTCGGCACCACGTCGAGAATCTGGCCCAGGCCACTTGCCTTGAGGGCGGCGACGAAGACCGCGTAATCCTCGGCGCTACCGATTTCCGGATTCAGCGCGGCATGGTCCACCACGTCATAGCCATGGCGGCTGCCGGGCCGTGCTTTCAGATAGGAGGAGGCGTAACAGTGACTCACCCCCAGCTCGGCCAGATAGGCGGCAAGCGCCGCTGCTTGCTTGAAAGTGAAGTCGAGGTTGAACTGTAGCCGGTAAGTGGCGCGGGGAATGATGGCCCGGCGGGCCGCTGGCCCATTGGCGTGAGGGTCCACCGCGCTGCCGTACTTTCGCCGCAGGGTTTCGAACAGACTGGCGAGCCGGGCATCCTGGCGCCAATCTTCGAGACGCAAGGGCAGGCGGCGCCGCCAGTTCGGTTTCTCCATGACGCCCGCGATGTCTGCGGGGGGAACAAGCAGAATCCGCGATGTTGTTTCCACCAGGGCGCCATGGATGGCAACAACGAAAGGGGACGCGGCAGCTTCCGGCAGCGGCCCCAGGTTCTCTCCGATCACCATGCACTGGTTGCGCTGGCTCTCCAGGGCGAGAATGCCGAGCAGGTCTTCCTGCAGCGGGACAGGGTCCATACGCAAGGCGCCGGCATGGCGCATGTTGGCGCGCAACAGGGCGATGAAAGGCCCATAGGCCACCTGGCGCAACGGCAGGGGGCTGAAAGCGCCATCGGTCAGCACATCCTGCCAGGCCCAGGCTTCCGATCCGCCCGGATTGGCCCCCGGCGCCAGATCCGGGCAGAGGCCCAGGCCCAGTCCCCGGTGCCAGGCTTGGTGGCCGGCGGCGGCGAGTTGCAGTTCGGTCAGCCACTGCAGCCAGACGAAAAATTCCACCTCTTCGGCATGGGCAGCGGCGAAGGCCGCCACCGTCGGTGCCGCGGAATGGCGGTAGTCTTCGGGCCAGTCCGGCCAGCCCCGGACGCTCGGAGTGTGGCGCTGGAAATGTTGCTGGAGTGCCTCGAAGCGCCCATGGCATTCCAGGAGTTCCCCGCCGGCCTCCCGGAACAAGCGGAAGCTGTGGGCCCGGCTGGTGTCGTTCTTCAGGTGCGCATCGCGGAAGTGGCTGTAAAGGAGCGACAACACCTCCCGCTTGGCGGCGGACACTGCGGCGTAGTCCACCGCGTCACCGGCGCGCAGGCGACGCAAGCGGGTTTGGAACGGCGTGGATGCGACGAGTTGGCGCGCCGCCGGACACTCATCGAATTCCGCCACGGCCTCCACATCGAGGTACAGGACATTGCCGAAGCAGCGGCTCGACGGGGCATTCGGAATATATGGGCTGGGCCGAAGCGGATCATCCGGAAACAAGGCATGCAGGGGCGTGAGGCCCACCAGGCCGCCACCGGCATCCGCCGTCAGATCCACCAAGGTTCGCAGGTCGCTGAAGTCGCCGATGCCCCAGTTGCGATCCGAGCGCAGAGCAAAGAGCGGTACCGTCGGACCCCAGACGTGCCTTTCTCCATTCACGGCAGCGGGCTGGTAACAGCAGAGCGGCGTCACGATGAGGCTCATCGCCGTCTCCGGCAGGCTCTCCCGGCCTGGCTGCTCCACTTCGAGCCGGAAGTAGCCGGGCTGGGTCAATAGGGGCAGGTCCAGCTCGCCCCGTTGAAATTCGACGCCGCCAAAGTTCCTGTTACCCAGGTTGCGCAGGGTGTCGGGCAAGAACTCGCCGCTCAGTTTCGCCCCGTCCTCCGCCGTCAGCACCCAGCGGTGTGCCCGCCCGGCCTGCAGGTCCGGCAGGGCGAGGGAGAAGGGCACGGCGGGTACTTCGTCCGCCCGTACCACGAGGACCGGCGGCAAGCCCTGGCGCCATTCCTTCTCATCCATCATGCAGATGCCAGGCTACGGACCAGGGCGGCAGGCGTCCGGCGGCGAGCAGGGCCGGACTCAGCTGGCTTGTGAAGAAGATCAGATTTCCCGTTTCTGGCGCCAGCGGCACCTCTTGTTCACCAAGGTTGGCGGCCAGGGTCAGTCGGCTGCCATCACCGAGGCGCCAGCGTACCGTCAGCGCCCGCGCCGACAGCAGTGTCAGTCGCGGCTCGCCATTGCCCATCCTGGCCAGGCGTGGGGCGAGCCATTGCCGGCGCAGCGCCAGCAGCCGGCGGTGGAGCTGGAGCACAGCAAGGTGGGGCGGGCGCTTCAGGGCGCTCCAGTCCAGCACGCAGGCGGCGAACGTGGTTTCGGCATTGGGGTCCGGGATGCGTTCCCGTTCGGCGGGATCGGCGAAGCGCCCAAAGGACGCGAACTCGCTGCGCCGGCCGGCGGTGACGGCGCTGGCCAGTTCGCCGGCAAAATCGCAAAAAAACAGGAAGGGTTGGGCCGCGGCAAATTCCTCGCCCATGAAGAGCAGGGGCGCTTGCGGTGCCAGCAGCAGCAGCGCCGTCACCGCCTCGAGCGCAGCCGGGGAAGCCAGCTGAGACAGACGCTCACCGAAGGCCCGGTTGCCCACTTGGTCGTGATTTTGCAGGAAGCTGACAAAAGCGCCTGGGGGCAGGTGGCTGCTCGGCTCGCCACGCAAGGCGTTGTCACGAAAGGGCGAGGGATCGCCTTGAAAGGCAAATCCTTCCGTCAGACAACGGCCCAAGAGGCCCAGCGGTTCGGCGGCGTAATCGACGAAATAGCCATCGCTTTCAGCGCTGGCGAGCACATGCAGGGCATGCTGGAGGTCATCGTTCCACTGGGCCGTGGCCTGCCGGGGCTGGCCGTCCCCGTCCTGGCCCAGATAGCGGCCCAGATAGCGGGCCTGGTTGCGATCATTTTCCAGCACCAGGTGGACCTGGCGTTCCCGTCCCGGACCCTGCCTGAGCGCTGCGGCGAGTTCTTCCACGATGTCCGGCACACTGTCGTCGCAGATGGCATGGATCGCATCCAGGCGCAGCCCGTCAAGCGCGTATTCCTCCAGCCAGTAGAGGGCGTTCTGAATGAAGAAGTCCCGCACCGTGGGGCTGCCCTCGCCGTCGAAGTTGATGGCTGCGCCCCAGGGCGTGACATGGAGGGGATTGAAAAAGGCCGGCGCGTAGGCGTGCAGATAGTTGCCATCCGGGCCGAAGTGGTTGTACACCACAT
This sequence comes from Rhodocyclales bacterium, assembly GCA_043743785.1. Classification (GTDB taxonomy): domain Bacteria; phylum Pseudomonadota; class Gammaproteobacteria; order Burkholderiales; family Rhodocyclaceae; genus JAQTNA01. The sequence goes on from JAYTVW010000134.1 coordinate 7,053, forward strand.
CCAGCAGTACCATCAGTCCGCGCTGGTGGGCGGCGGCAATGAGGCGCTTGAAATCTTCCGGTCGGCCGTAGCTGGCGTCCGGCGCGAAGGGCAGGACGCCGTCGTAGCCCCAGTTGCGCCGGCCGGGGAAAGCGGCCACCGGCATGAGCTCAATGGCGGTAACGCCCAGCTCAACCAGATAATCGAGACGTTCCATGACGCCCGCAAAGCTGCCGGCCCGGGTGAAGCTGCCCACGTGCAATTCATAGATCACGGCCTCCTCCCAGGGGCGACCGCGCCAGCCGTCCCCGGGCCAGTCGAAGTCGGTTGGGTCTATGACTTCGGAGGCAGAATGGACGCCCTCGGGATTGAAGCGTGAGGCCGGGTCCGGCACCCGCAATCCGTCCGGCAGACAAAACTGGTAACGGCTGCCGGTGCCTGCCGTCTTCACTTGCAACTCGAACCAGCCGTCACTCGCCGCCAGCATGGGCAGTTCATGGGCTTCGTCGAGCCTCAGGGACACCGAATTGACGCCGGGTGCCCACAAGCGAAAACGCACCCCCCCGCCGGCCATGGGTTCCGCACCGAAGGGCATGCTGTGGCAACGTTTCATGAGCTTTTCTTCTGGATCAACAGGCTGAGGGAGCGGGCTTCGAGGGGGTAACTGTCGCCGTTCCTGAAACGGCCTCCCCCATGCAGTCCATCCGCCTCATGGGTGTCGAGGAGGCTCTGCCACTCGCAGCCTTCGCGCATGGCGGGCAGGCAAAAAGGGATGGTCTCGTGGTGGCTGTTGAAGAGCAGCAAGAAGCTGTCATCCAGGATCGCTTGGCCGTGCCGGTCCCGCACATCCATGGCGTCGCCCCCCAGATAGACACCCAGGCAACGGGCAAAGTCGGTGGCCCATTCCTCATCGCTCATCTCCTTGCCGTCCGGTTTGAACCAGCGGATGTCCTTGAGCTTAGAGTCCCGGTTGTGGCGCGGCTGGAAGAAGCTGCGTCTGCGGAACACCGGATGGACTTGCCGCAGGCCGATGAGACCCTGGGTGAAGGCGAGAAATTCCTGGTCGGCGGCCGACAGTTGCCAATTGACCCAGGTGGCCGGATTGTCCAGGCAATAGGCGTTGTTGTTGCCTTGCTGACTGCGGCCCATTTCGTCGCCAGCCTGGAGCATGGGCACGCCCTGGGAGAGGAACAGGGTGGCCAGCAAATTGCGCTTTTGGCGGGCGCGCAGGGCAAGGATGCCGCCATCCTCGGTGGCGCCCTCGGCGCCGCAGTTCCATGAATTGTTGTTGTCGCTGCCGTCCTGGTTGTCTTCGCCGTTGGCCTGGTTGTGCTTGTCGTTGTAGCTCACCAGATCATGCAGGGTGAAGCCATCGTGGGCGGCGATGAAGTTTATGCTGGCATAGGGCTTGCGGCCGCTGTGCTCATAGAAATCACTGGAACCCGTGAGGCGGCTGGCAAAGTCGCCAATCAGCCCGCCATCGCCCTTCCAGTAGGCGCGCATGGTGTCCCGGTAGCGATCATTCCACTCGCCCCAGCCCACCGGAAAGTTGCCTACCTGGTAGCCGCCCTCGCCCAAATCCCAAGGCTCGGCAATGAGCTTGACTTGGGACAGCACCGGGTCCTGCAGCAAAATGTCAAAGAAGGCGCCGAGACGATTCACCTCGTGTAGTTCCCGCGCCAGGGCCGAGGCCAAGTCGAAGCGGAAGCCATCCACATGCATCTCCAGTACCCAGTAACGCAGGGAGTCCATGATCAGCTTGAGCACCCGGGGCTGCTGCATGTTGAGGGTATTGCCGCAGCCGGTGTAATCCATGCAGTAGCGCGGATTGCCTGCGACCTGGCGGTAGTAGGCGGCATTGTCTATGCCCCGAAAGGACAGGGTCGGCCCCATCTGGCTGCCCTCGGCGGTGTGGTTGTAGACCACGTCGAGGATCACCTCGAAGCCATGGGCGTGCAGGGTCTTGACCATGGTCTTGAACTCGTCGACGTCGTCGCCGGAACTGTAGCGATGATCGGCGGCAAAGAAGCCGATGGAGTTGTAGCCCCAGTAATTGGAAAGCCCGGCCTCGACGAGCTGGCGGTTGTCAATGAAGGCGTGCACCGGCATCAACTCCACCGAGGTAATGCCGAGACGCTTGAGATGGTCCATGACCGGCGCCGTGGCCAGCCCGGCGAATGTGCCCCGCAGGCGCGCCGGAACTTCCGGGTGATTCATGGTGAAGCCGCGTACATGGAGTTCGTAGATCACCATGTCGGCCCAGGGAATTTTGGGCCCCTTGTCCGTACCCCAGGCGAAGTCCGGATCAATAACGCGGCACTTGGGCATGTCGACAGCGTTGTCCCGCTCATCGAAGGACAGATCCTCATCCGGATGGCCAATCTGGTAGCCGAAGTGGGCATCGCTCCAGCGCAGGTCGCCCACAATATCCTTGGCGTAGGGGTCGATCAGCAGCTTGTGGGGATTGAAGCGGTGGCCGTGTACCGGGTCATAGGGTCCATACACCCGATAGCCGTAGAGCAGGCCGGGGCGCGCCTCCGGCAGGTAACAGTGCCAGACCAGGTCGGTCTGTTCCCACAGTTCGATACGTTGCACCTCATGCTGCCCGGTTGGATCGTACAGGCAGAGTTCGACGCGTTCCGCGTTTTCCGAGAACAGGGCGAAATTGACGCCCTCCCCATCCCAGGTGGCGCCCTGCGGAAACGGCGCACCCTGCCATACGACGGTGACGAGCTCTTTCATTGCGTTACCGCCTTATTGAATATTGGACAATGCCGCCAAGCGCAGGCGAGGGTGGCGCAATCCATGGCGTGGCGTCTGTGCGCCGGGGCACACAGATGAACAAGCTGCTTCGGTGAAAGAAATTCCGTGCGCCGCCATCCGAACGGAATGCGCATCAGAGAGGCGTCCCCAGCAGGGCGCGGGCGCACCGGCAGACGTTTTCCACGCTGAAGCCATACTCCTGCAACACCACGTCCCCGGGGGCCGAGGCGCCGTAGCGGTCCACCGCCAGCACCTCGCCACGATCGCCCACGTAGCGATGCCAGCCCTGGGACACCCCAGCCTCCACGGCGAGCCGGGCGCCCACCGTCGAGGGAAGCACCGTATCCCGGTATTCCCGGGGCTGGGCCTCGAAGAGTTCCCAACTCGGCAGGGAGACGAGGCGCACCTGTATGCCGGTTTCCAGCAGCTTCTGCCGCGCCGCCACGATCAGGGCAAGCTCGGCGCCGCTGGCGATGAGGATCAACTCCGGATAGCCGTTCGTGGCATCCGCCAGGATATAGCCGCCGCGACGCAGGCCCTCCGGCGCCGCAAATACCGTTCTATCCAGGGTCGGCACAGCCTGCCGCGACAGCACCAGGGCCACCGGCCCCGCCGCCTCCAGGGCCACGCGCCAGGCCACGGCGGTTTCGTTGGCATCCCCCGGACGAATCACCATGAGGCGGGGCATGGCCCGCAGGCTGGCGAGTTGTTCCACCGGCTGATGGGTCGGGCCGTCCTCCCCCACGGCGATGCTGTCGTGAGTGAAGACGTAAATGACATGCAGGCCCATGAGGGCGGCGAGGCGCATAGGCGGCCGCATGTAGTCGGAAAAGACGAGAAAAGTGGCGCCGAAGGGCAGCAGTCCGCCGTGGGCCGCCAGACCATTCATGATGGCGCCCATGGCATGCTCCCGCACGCCGAAATGCAGGTTGCGGCCGGCGAAGGACCAGCCGCCGCCGTCGGAGCCTTGCCGGTCCGCTGCTTCCATCTCCGCCGGCTCGAAATCCCCCAGACCCTTCAGAACGGTATGGGTGGACGGATCCAGGTCCGCCGAGCCGCCCATCAGGGACGGCAGACGGGGCGCCACGGCATTCATGATTTTTCCTGAAGCGACCCGGGTTGCCATGCCCTTGGGGTCAGCCGGGAAGCTGGGGATGTCGCCATCCCAGCCCGGGGGCAAGACACCGCCCATGCTTTGCCGCAGTTCGTCGGCCAGCTCGGGAAAAACATTCGCGTAGGCCCAAAACAACTCGTCCCATGCTGCCTCGATCCGCTCGCCCCGGACAAGAGACTGGAGAAAGTGGACCCGCACCGGCTCCGGAATGAAGAAGGGTGGTGCCGCCGGCCAGCCCAGGGCTTCCTTGGTTAGTCTCACTTCCTCGGTGCCCAGGGGCGCGCCGTGGGCTTCGAAGGAGTCCTGCTTGTGGGGCGAGCCAAAGCCGATATGGGTGGACACCAGGATCAGGGAAGGCCGGGCCGTCTCGGCCACGGCCATCGACAGGGCCTGCTCGATGGCGGCCAGGTCGTTGCCATCCTCCACCACCAGGGTCTGCCAGCCGCAGGCGTCGAAGCGCCGGGCGCAATCCTCGGTGAAAGTGATGGCGGTGCCGGCGGAGAGGGTGACGTGGTTGTTGTCGTACAGGTAGATCAGCTTGCCGAGCCGCAAGTGGCCCGCCAGGGAGGCGGCTTCCGAGGCCACCCCTTCCATCAGGTCGCCGTCGCTGACGAGGCCCCAGGTGTGGTGATCCACCACCGGGAAGCCGGGGCGGTTATAGCGCGCCGCCAGATGCGCTTCCGCCATGGCCAGGCCCACGCCGTTGGCGAAACCCTGGCCCAGGGGGCCGGTGGTGGTTTCCACGCCGGGCGTCACGCCCCGCTCCGGATGCCCCGGCGTCATGCTGCCCCACTGGCGAAACGCCTGGAGCTGGGCCAGGGGCAGGGCATAGCCGGTGAGGTGGAGCAGGCTGTAGAGCAGCATGGAACCGTGGCCGGCGGACAGCACGAAGCGGTCCCGGTCGAACCAGTCCGGCCGGGCGGGGTGGTGCTTGAGGAAGCGGTTCCACAACACGAAGGTCATGGGCGCCGCCCCCAGGGGCAGGCCCGGATGTCCGCTGTTGGCCTTCTGGATCCCGTCCACTGCCAGGAAACGCAGGGTGTTTACGGCCAGTTCGTCCAGGGATGGGCCGGACTGGACGTTTGTGGTCACTGAACTCATGGGGGATATCCTTGGTGGCAGACGGTCCATGGGCTGCTGCGACCGGTCGGGACAGTCAGGCGGATGTGGGGTCGCAAGCGTCAGCATGGCCCACCACGCCTCCCCCCGCAGTGCGCTGGCACACAGACCGGCGGCACCACGCCCCTGATGATCCTAAAAACCGCTGTATGAAACGCCGAGACGCCGAGGAAAAACAAGAGGTTTGTGGAGCAATCCACTTCACCCGTTTGGTGAGACGCCGATTGTTGCTATTTCTTTGTTTTCTCTGTGCCTCGGCGCCCCGGCGTTTAGTCAGCTGCCTTTTTAAGGATGATCGATCCAGGCTGCCGGCCATCGCCTGCATCTGGCGGTGCGCTATAGATACTCCAAACCGGCCCGGATCTCGTCCGCCCGGCCTTGGGCTGCCGCCAAGACCTCCGGGCTCATTTTGGCGAGCTGGCGATAGACCATGCCCAGCCTCGGATTGGCCCCCAGGCGCTCACGGTTCCGGGCGAAAAAATCCCAGTACAGCCCGTTGAACGGGCAGGCCTGCGGACCCAGGCGGGCCTTTTTGTCGTAATGGCAGCCCTTGCAGTAATCGCTCATGCGGTCGATGTAGGCGGCACTGGACACGTACGGTTTGGTGGCCAGCTTGCCCCCATCGGCGAACTGGCTCATGCCCAGGGTGTTGGGCAGCTCTACCCATTCAAAGGCGTCGATATACACGCCCAGGTACCAGCGGTGCACCGCCCCGGGGTTCAGCCCGGCCAGCAGCGCGAAGTTGCCGATGATCATCAGGCGCTGAATATGGTGGGCGTAGGCGTGTTCCAGGGACTGGCCAATGGCGTGGGCCAGGCAGCGCATCCTTGTCTTGCCGCTCCAGAACCATGCCGGCAAGGGCCGCTGGTGATCGAAGGTGTTATGCGCCCCGTAGCCCGGCATGTTGGCCCAATACACGCCGCGCACATATTCGCGCCAGCCAAGAATCTGCCGGATAAAGCCTTCCGCCGCTGCCAGCGGCACGCGGCCGGTTTCATAAGCCTCGGCAGCCCTGGTGACCACCTCCTGCGGATTGAGCATCTTGGTATTCAGCGCAAAGGAGAGCAGGGAGTGAAACAGGCGCCAGGCGCGGTAGGTCAGGGCATCCTGAAAATCGCCGAAATGGGGCAGGGCCTCGGCGATGAAATCCTCAAGCTCCTGCAAGGCTTCGGCCCGGTTCAGGGGCCAGAAAAAGCGCCGGGCGCCCGGCTCCCCAAAGCTGGCAATACCCGCCCGCTGGATGCTTTCCCACAGCGACGAATGATCATGTTCGTGGCGCCAGTCGGTTGGCTCCCGGGGCAAGCCGGGCCAGGGTTTGCGGTTGTCGTGATCGAAATTCCATTGGCCACCCAGTGGCTTGCCGGGGGCGGCCATCAGCACCCCATGGCGCATGCGCATGTGGCGGTAAAAGTGCTCCATCAGCCACTGTTTGCGCCCGGCGAAAAGCGCTGCGGCCTCGTCCCGGCGGCTGTAGAAATGTTCGCTATCGACCATGCGGCCGGGAATGGGGCGCTGGCGGACGTAATCGGCAAGCTGCTGATCGAGCCGCCATTCGTCCGGCGCCTGGTATTCGAAGGCGCTGGCCGAATAAAGGGCGCTCAGCGCATCCAGATTGGCCGGCAGGGATTGATGGTTGGCCGGGTCGTCAATGGACAGGTAATGCACGGTATGGCCCGCATCCCTCAAGTGCCGGGCGAAATCCCGCATGGCGGCAAAGATGGCGATGATTTTCTGGGCGTGGTGCAGGACGTAATCGGTCTCCTGACGGATTTCCATCAGCACATAAATCGTATTGTCGTCGGGCACCGTGAACCAGCCATGGGCGGGGTTCAGCTGGTCGCCGAGGATGAGGCGGAGCAGGGTCATGACTTTTCCTGGCGATTTCGCCGGCAGCGCTCGGAGCAATACTTCACATCGGCCCAAACGGCGGCCCATTTCTTGCGCCAGAGATAAGGTCGGCCGCAGACGATGCAGATCTTGCTGGGCAGTTCGGATTTTCTTGGGCTGCGCATACAGAATACCTGCCGGCTCAATGTTTCCCGGTCTGCGTTTGCCCGACCCGGGGCCGCTTGTCCATGGCAAAGCCGGGCGCCCGGGTCTGGGCCGCACTCCGTTCCGGACAGGACAGGCGCACGGTAGCATTACCATCCGCCCATTGGCCATGCAGGATTCCATGGGTACGTCGCCGATTCATGTTTCTGTCGATTGGCGAGGCAGACCCTTATCCTCTGCGCGCAGCCTTTCATCTTGCTGGCTGCCGAAGCACAGTGCGTAATGGCGGGTGAATTCGGCGCCCAGATAAAATATCTGCGCCGAGTAATAGACCCATAACAGCAGGGCGATCAATGATCCGGCGGCACCAAAGCTTGAGGCCACGCCGCTGCTGCCCAGATACAGACCAATTGCCGATTTGCCCAGGCCGAAGAGGGCTGCGGTGAAGGTGGCACCGATCCAAACGTCGCGCCACGAGAGTGTCACATCCGGCAGCATCTTGTAAATCACGGCAAACAAAGCGGCAATAAAGCCAAAGGATGCGAGTGAGGAAATCGTTGCAAAAACCCCGGTGGAATTGCCCAGGAGGCTGTCCGCATACGGGGAAAGCATGCCGAGCAGGGCACTGACAAGGAGCGAGACGAGCAGTAGGCAAGCCAGCACAAGCACCAGACAAAAAGACAACAGCCGGGTTCTCAGGAGCATATGGAGGGCTGACTGGCGTGGCTTGTCGATCCCCCACATTTCATCCAGACTGGCCTTCAATTCCGCGAAGACGCTTGTCGCCCCTGCTAAGAACACGACACTCGCGATGGCTGTGGCCACTAGTCCGGATGCTGGGTCCCGGGCGGAGGCCAGCACTGTCTGAATGGCGAGGGCGCCGTTGGGACCCACCAGGCGGCGCACCTGGGAAACGACTTCGTGCCGGGCTGCCTCTGCGCCAAAAAAATAGCCGGCCACCGCGATGGCCAGCACCAGGATGGGCGCTATGGAGAACAAGGTATAGAAGGCCAGGGCGGCACCCTTGCTGTCGGCCCGCTGATCGATCCAGGAACTCAGTGACTCCTGGAGGACGAACTTCAGGCAGCGCACCCAGTCGGGTAGCCGACGAACCGCCCGGCTAAGGGAGCCAGGGGTCATGAGGTTTACCCCAGGTTCCGGCAGCGCGGTGTCCCGCCAGCGTTTCCTGGCGTGGGACACGTGTTTACCGTCAGTCGCCGGGCCATGGCGCATCGGCCCGCTGGAGGCAGCTATTTCGCTTCGTGTCCAATGACGCCTCCGACCACCGCACCACCGACCACGCCACCCGCGCTGCCACCGGTCAGAACGGCGCCACCCACGGCACCGACGCCGGCACCGACAGCGGTGGTCGAGCAACCGGACATCCCCGTCAACACGACTACGGCAACGGCGGCAATGAAAAAGTTCTGCTGGGTCTTCATGGCGGTACCTCTTTCGAAAATGGTGCGAGGATGGTACGTCCCTGAATGAACCCCGGTCGGTGCGGTAAGCAACCCTTTTCGGCGATGTCTATCCTCCCGGCCGGGTATCCAAGCTCTACGATTGCTGGAGAAGGTCAGATTGGCCGGGAACCGTCTTGGTCGTCGGCGCGAAACCGCTGGAGCAGAGGGGGCAAGGTTGCCGTTGCGACGAACCTTGGATACCTGCTGTTGAGCGAGCAGGGGTGCCCCATTTGGGCTGCTGGTACATAGATGGTGCGGGCGAAGGGACTCGAACCCCCACGCCTTGCGGCGCCAGAACCTAAATCTGGTGCGTCTACCAATTCCGCCACGCCCGCACAGCCGCGCATTGTAATTCACTGTGGCAATGTCGCCAAATTCTCTTCCACGGGTTTTTGCAGCCCTCGTCTCGGCACGGCAATTGCTCTGGTAGTGGCGTGGTCTTGTGGATGTCGCAAAGCCGACACCAGTTTGATGCGGTCAAACAGCGCAAAAAGGGAGGATATACGCGGCTCAGGGCCGATGGCTGTGCATCGTGTTACAGGGCGAGGGGCGTGATAGAATCCGCCTTCGGCCGCGGCAGCCGTCGTTGTCGTGCGCTCCAGTATATGCACACCGGGTAAGAGGGATGGGCCCTCCGGACCCGGTGCCCGCAAGGGCGGGGGCACTCGCCCCGTGGGCCGCCTCCAGATCACCGTTATCAAGGATATTTCATGCAAACCAGTCCGGAGACTCAAATCATTACCAATTCGCTCGAGCGCCGTATCGACCTGGCCGTGGCCATCGCCGATGTGGACAAGGAAGTGGATGACCGCCTGAAGCGTTTGGCGCGCACTGTCAAGATGTCCGGTTTCCGGCCGGGCAAGGTGCCGTTCAAGATGGTGGCCCAGCAGCATGGTCCCCAGGTTCGTCACGAAGCCATTGGTGAAGCCGTTGAGCGTGTCTTTGGCGACGCCGTGCGCGCCCAGAATCTGCGCGTCGCCGGTTATCCCCGCATTGAAGCCCGTCCGGGCGAAGATGCCGCCAAGCTGGAATTCAGTGCCGTTTTCGAGGTGTATCCGGAAATCGTGCTGGGCGACGTGTCTGCCCAGGAAATCGAGCGTCCGGTGCTGGAAGTGACCGACGTCGAAGTGGACAAGACGCTGAACGTGCTGCTGAAGCAGCGCACGACCTACGCCGTGGCCGAACGTGCCGCCGCTGAAGCTGATCGGGTGGTCATCGACTTCACCGGCCGTCTGGACGGCGAGGTGTTCCAGGGCGGCGAAGCCAAGGATTTCGGCGTGGTGCTGGGTCAGGGCCAGATGCTGCCGGAGTTCGAGGCGGCCATCACGGGTCTGTCCGCAGGAGAAAGCAAGACCTTCGACCTGAGCTTTCCGGCCGAGTACCACGCAGCCCACCTGGCGGGCAAGACGGTGCAGTTCGACATCACGGTGAATGCGGTGGAAGCGCCCCAGCTGCCGGTCATCGACGCTGAGTTCGCCAAGTCCCTGGGTATCCAGGATGGCGACGTGGAAAAGATGCGCGGCGAAGTCAAGGGCAACCTGGAACGGGAAGTGAAGAAGCGCATCCTGGGCAAGGTCAAGGAGCAGGCCATGAACGCCATCCTGGCCGCTACGCCCATCGATGTGCCCAAGGCCCTGGTGGAAGCCGAGTCCATGAACATGGCCGAAGCGGCCAAGCAGGATCTGGTGCAACGTGGCATGGACGTCAGCAAGGTGCCCGTGCAGCCGGCTTGGTTCATCGAACAATCCACGCGCAGGGTCAAGTTGGGCCTGATCGTTGCCGATATTGTGCGGGAGAAGCAACTGCAGGCGTCACCGGAGCAGGTGCGGACCCAGGTTGAAGAGTTCGCCCAGAGCTACGAAGATCCGGCGGATGTGGTGCGCTGGTATTTCTCCCAGCCCCAGCGCCTGGCCGAAGTGGAATCCCTGGTGATCGAGAACAACGTGGTGGATTGGGTGCTGGCCAGCGCCAAGACCAGCGACAAGGCCGTTTCCTTTGATGAACTGATGGGTACCAGCGCATGATTTTTCGGGGTTCGACCATGACTAATACATTTGGCGGATCAAGCGCCATGGAACCGCAAAGCCTCGGCCTGATTCCCATGGTCGTGGAGCAGAGTGGCCGCGGGGAGCGTTCCTACGACATCTACTCGCGCCTGCTCAAGGAGCGGGTGGTGTTCCTGGTCGGCCCCGTTACGGATGCAACGGCCAATCTCATCGTGGCCCAGTTCCTGTTCCTGGAGTCCGAGAATCCGGACAAGGACATATATTTCTATATCAACTCCCCCGGCGGCTCGGTGTCCGCCGGTCTGGCGATCTACGACACCATGCAGTTCGTCAAGCCGGATGTGAGCACCTTGTGCATCGGCCAGGCGGCCAGCATGGGGGCGTTCCTGCTCAACGCCGGGGCCAAGGGCAAGCGTTTCTGCCTGCCCAATTCCCGCGTCATGATCCATCAGCCCCTGGGTGGCTATCAGGGGCAGGCGTCGGACATTGAAATCCATGCCAAGGAAATTCTCTACCTGCGTGCCCGCCTGAATGAGCTGATGGCCAAGCATTCCGGCCAGCCCATTGAGCGGCTGGAGCGGGATACGGACCGGGATAATTTCCTGTCCGCCCAGGAAGCGGTGGACTACGGCCTGGTAGATAAGGTCCTGGCCAACCGTGCTGAAGCGGCGGCGGCCGAGTAACTGCTTCTCGCGGCTTGCCGCGATGACGACCCCTAACGGAGAGCGTAAATGAGTGAAAAAAAGACGGGCGGCGAAAAGCTGCTGTATTGCTCCTTCTGCGGCAAGAGCCAGCACGAAGTTAAAAAACTCATTGCCGGGCCGTCTGTGTTCATTTGTGACGAGTGCATCGACCTGTGCAATGACATCATCCGGGACGAAATCGTCAGCGACCAGGGTACGAAGGGCACCAAGGGCGAGTTGCCGACGCCCCGGGAAATCTGCGACATCCTGGATGAGTACGTGATTGGCCAGTCACCGGCCAAGCGCATCCTGTCCGTGGCGGTGTACAACCACTACAAGCGTCTGCGCCACATCGCCAAGACCAACAAGGGCGATGAAGTGGAGTTGTCCAAGAGCAACATCCTGCTCATCGGCCCCACGGGTTCCGGCAAGACCCTGCTGGCCCAGACCTTGGCGCGGCTCCTCAACGTGCCCTTCGTCATGGCTGATGCGACCACGCTGACCGAAGCCGGCTATGTCGGCGAAGACGTGGAAAACATCATCCAGAAGCTCTTGCAGAAGTGCGACTACGAGGTGGAGAAAGCCCAGCAGGGCATCGTTTATATCGACGAAATCGACAAGATTTCGCGGAAGTCCGACAACCCCTCCATCACCCGGGATGTGTCGGGGGAGGGCGTGCAGCAGGCCCTCTTGAAGCTCATCGAAGGTACCGTGGCCTCCGTGCCGCCTCAGGGCGGTCGCAAGCACCCGAACCAGGATTTCGTACAGGTGGATACCACCAACATCCTGTTCGTCTGCGGTGGCGCCTTCGACGGCCTGGACAAGGTCATCCGCAATCGCTCCGAAAAGAGCGGCATCGGTTTTGGCGCCGAGGTGAAGAGCAAGGATACCAAGCGGGCCGTGGGCGAAGTGCTGCGCACGGTGGAGCCGGAAGACCTCATCAAGTTCGGCCTGATCCCGGAATTCGTCGGCCGCCTGCCGGTAGTTGCCACCTTGCAGGAACTGGACGAGCCTGCACTCATCCAGATTCTCATCGAGCCGAAGAACGCCTTGATCAAGCAGTACCAGAAACTCTTTTCCATGGAAGGTGTCGAGCTGGAGGTCCGTCCGTCCGCTCTGCAGGCCATTGCCAAGCGGGCACTCAAGCGGCGCACCGGGGCACGGGGTCTGCGCTCCATCCTGGAGCAGTGTCTGCTGGATACCATGTTCGACCTGCCAACCATGGATAACGTGACCAAGGTCGTGATCGACGAAAGCACCATCGACGCCACGGGAAAACCCATCCTCATTTACGCCGACCAACCCAAGGTCTCGGGTTCTAATTGATCCCGGATCGGGCCGGAAGAATCCCGGCGGTGCGCGCCGCCGGTTTTTTACCTTAGACGCCCCTGATTCTTCCAGGTCTCTGTTCTTTTCCTTGCCTGCGCGAAACCACGAGCCGGTTTAGCGCAGGTGTCGCTTGAAATTGGGCCGCCTGTCCCCATAGTGGGTCTTACGGCTGTATCTCGATAAGGAAAAACCCTATGTCCGGCGCGCACGACGCTCCCCAGGAGAAAATCGAACTACCCCTGTTGCCCCTGCGCGACGTGGTGGTGTTCCCCCACATGGTCATCCCCCTGTTCGTGGGGCGGCCGAAATCAATCAAAGCCCTGGAAAACGCCATGGAGGCGGGCAAGAGCATCCTGCTGGTGGCCCAGAAGTCCGCCGCCAAGGATGAGCCTTCCGCCGAAGATCTGTACAAGATCGGTTGTATCGCCCACATCCTGCAGATGCTGAAACTGCCGGACGGCACCGTCAAGGTGCTGGTGGAAGGCACCCAGCGTGCCGAGGTCCTGCGGGTCGAGGATCAGAAGAGTCTGTTCGTGGCGGATGTGATGCCCATGCCCGCCGCCGTGGAAGCGGGGCATGAGGTGGAGGCCATGCGCCGGGCCATCATCACCCAGTTCGACCAGTACGTTAAGTTGAACAAGAAGATTCCGCCGGAAATCCTTACGTCCCTGTCGGGCATCGAGGATGCCGGCCGGCTGGCGGACACCATCGCCGCCCATCTGCCCCTGAAACTGGAGCAAAAGCAGGAAATCCTGGAGATGGCCAGCGTTTTCGAGCGCCTGGATCGCATCCTGGGCCAGATCGAGACGGAACTGGATATTCTCCAGGTGGAAAAGCGCATCCGTGGCCGCGTCAAGCGCCAGATGGAGAAGAGCCAGCGCGAGTACTACTTGAACGAGCAGGTCAAGGCCATCCAGAAGGAACTCGGTGAAGGCGAAGACGGCGCCGACATGGAGGAGATGGAGAAGAAGATCCGCGAGTCCGGCATGAGCAAGGAAGCTCAAGCCAAGGCCGACGGTGAACTCAAGAAGCTCAAGCTCATGTCGCCCATGTCCGCCGAAGCCACGGTAGTCAGGAACTTCATCGAGACCCTCATCGGTCTGCCCTGGAAGAAGAAAAGCCGCATCAGCAAGGATCTGGCCGCCGCCGAAAAGGTGCTGGAGAAGGAACACTACGGCCTGGAAAAGGTCAAGGAACGCATCCTGGAATATCTGGCCGTGCAGCAGCGGGTGGACAAACTGAAGGCGCCGATCCTGTGCCTCGTCGGTCCTCCCGGCGTGGGCAAGACATCCCTGGGACAAAGCATCGCCCGGGCCACGGGCCGCAAGTTCGTGCGCATGTCCCTGGGCGGCGTGCGGGACGAGGCCGAGATTCGTGGTCATCGTCGCACCTACATCGGCTCCATGCCCGGCAAGATTCTGCAGAACATGACCAAGGTGGGTGTGCGCAACCCCTTGTTCCTGCTGGATGAAGTGGACAAGCTGGGGCAGGATTTCCGTGGCGATCCGTCGTCGGCCCTGCTCGAAGTGCTGGACCCGGAGCAGAACAGCACCTTCGTGGACCACTACATCGAAGTGGAATACGACCTGTCCGACGTCATGTTCGTGGCTACCGCCAACAGCCTGAACATTCCGGCGCCGCTCTTGGACCGCATGGAGCTTATCCGCCTCTCCGGTTACACGGAAGACGAAAAGCTCAACATCGCCCAGCGTTACCTGCTGTCCAAGCAGATCAAGAACAACGGTCTGAAGAAGGAAGAAATTTCCGTCACCGAAGATGCCATCCGTGACATCGTGCGCTACTACACCCGGGAAGCCGGGGTGCGTAGCCTGGAACGGGAAATCTCCAAGATTTGCCGCAAGGT
>JAYTVW010000135.1:0-20200 GCA_043743785.1 Rhodocyclales bacterium
GAACACCTTGCCATTGGCGGACAGGCTGCCCAGGAGGCTGGACGGATCGGCGCCCAAGACACGGTTGAGGGCAATCGCGTTGGCGTTGGGCTGAATGAAGCGCACCGCTTCCCCCGCCCCGATATTGAAGCTTTGCCAGTTGATGGCCACGTTCTGGCTTGACTGGGTGATGGTGGTGCTGCCCGGGGTACTGACGATGCTGGCGCCGCCGGCACTGACAACGCCCCCGCTGGGCAAGGCCCAGACCGGCCCGCCAAAGGCCAGCAGCAGGGCGACACCCAAGGCCTTCAAGGCTAGCCCCGTGCTGCCCACCAGAGCGCCTGAGCCTGACGATATGGCTTTCCCCTGGCGCCGGGTGTTTTCGCCAACGGCGACAAACGTCCCTGTCTTGTCGTTCCAGACTGATCGGTAAATGCGGTTCATGGTATGACTCCAATATTCGTGAAATATTTTTCGGTTGCGGCCGGGGTTTCATTCAGCCTGATTAAAAATATTTCACGACCTGTATCCAGAAGCGTCCCGACTTGTCCGGCGCGGACGTTGCCACTTCATTGCCCAGCTTGCGGGCGTAATACGCTTTCAGAACAAAATTGTTGGCGTCCATCCAGATGAACCCAAGCCCCGCGCCGCTGAGGGTTCGGCGGTTCGGCCCAAAGGTCCACGGATTCTTGTTGATGGTGACCGTACCCGTATCGACGAACCCGACCAGTTGCATGCGTCCAGGCATCGTTTGAGCGTATCGCGGCAGAAGGAAGCGAGCTTCCAGATTCAGCACATAGCCCTGATCCGCGTAGGCTTCGCCTTCGGGGTAGGCGCGTATGCCATACATGCCGCCCAACTCCATTTTTTCCGAAACATCCAGATTTTTCGAAGCAATCTGCCCATTGATGCCGGCATACAGCGAGACGTTGTCGGTGACATGCTGCAGGCGCGAGGCATTGAAGCCCAGCTTGTTGAAGCGGCCATTGCTTTGTGCCGTCGCCGCGTCGAACAAACGCACGGAGGGGGTCTGAATGTCGATATTGCCGGCGCCCCAACTGACGCCATAGGTGTTCAAGCCGCCACCGCCAAGATTGTCCCGATGGTCGCCATACAGGCTGGCCGTCAGAACCTGGGCCTTCTTGTCAGTTACCGAGGACGTCAGGTCCACCTTGTCCTGGAAGGTCTTGGCGTCGTAGGCAAGTCCGGCATACAGATTTGTATTGCGTGAGCGGATCAGCGGATAGCTGCCAAAGACGCTGGCCACCTGGGCCGTGCCATGGGCGCCCAGTGGCGCAAACTCCTTGCCCAGTGAATAGCGCAGGCTGCTGTAGGCGACCCCGATCCTGGTTCTGCCCACTTGCATCTGGTACGAGGCCCGGGCGTAATTCAGCCCGGAACCGGAAGTGACGGCGCGCAGGGATGCGACATCGCCATGGCCCGTCGGGTTGTTCAGGTTAATGGTCGCCCCGAGGCGATATTCCCCGGTGTAACGGTTGCCGGCATTGTCGGCATCCACTTCCCCCGAAACCCGCTGCCCCGGCGCGACGTCCACGATGAGATCGGACACCCCCGTGCTGGCACCTGGCACCAGGGTTGATTTGACGTTCACGCCAGGCAGATCCGAGAGCAGCAAAAGGCGAGTTTCGAGGGGCGCCGCGAGGACCGGGTCACCGCTTTTCAAGCCACCGAGAAGACCATTGGCCAGGCCGTTGGAAAGATTGGTCTGGTTTTGCAAGCTGATCTTGCCGTATTGCCCCTCCAGGACGGTGATGGCGACGTTACCTTCCCGAACATCCTGGGCCGGCAGGTAGGCCTGGGCCACCAAGTAGCCATTCCGGTGATAGTAATCCGCGATCTTCAAGGCCATGCCGCGCAGGTCGGCAAGCGTCAGCTCGCTGCCCGGCTGGAATCCGGCGACCAGAAGCAGCGCGGCTTCGGAATACGCTTTCGCCCCGCTTATGTTCAGGCGCTTGACAAGAATCTTCAGGCCCGTGGGCGCCAGGATGGCCGGCGCCTGACCCTGGTCCACCTGGAGTTTGGGGGGCAGACTCTGGGGCTGGGCCGGGGGCACAGCGGGAATCTGCTGCATCTGGCTGCCGGCACTTGGCGGCGGCGCCGCAAACACGCCTTGGCTCAAGGCCAGCAACGCATACGGAAATAGTTTATTTTTTAGCATGTCGTTTATTGAGTTGGCGTGGTTGTGGAAATGGCCCGAGTTGATGGTGCACTTTTGGCCCGCGCCCGGTCTGTGCCCTGGCGCGCATAAGTGCCGGAAGGGCCAGCAGTGAATAGGTCAACCATTCCGTGAACCTGCGTGTATGCTGACGCGGCACGTGCACTTGAAATCGACGTGGCGGGGGAACACTGCACGGCTTCCCCTTTTTCCCCTTGTTGAAACAGAAAGACGTCCGTGAGCATGAACCCGGTTTACCTACCTGCGTTAAAACTGAGGACTGCGGCCGAAGCGAGGCTGGCCTGCATTCGAGCCGACCAGTCCTCCGGCCTCACGCCCGACCAGATTCTGCGCGAGCTGCAGGTGCATCAGATTGAAATGGAGATGCAAAACCAGAGTCTGCGGGATGCGCTGGTCGCCCTCGAAGGCTCCCGGGACCGCTATGCCGAGCTCTTCGAGTTCGCGCCAGTCAGCTTCATCACCCTCTCCGCCTTGGCCCAGGTGTCGGAGGCCAATCTCACGGCAGCGAACTTTCTGGGCGTGGACCGCCCGCATCTGGTCAACCGTCGCTTCGATCAATTTGTCGGCGAAGCGGACCGGGAGCGCTGGCAGGGAACCTTCGTCAGCGCCATGGCGAACGGCAAACAGCACAAGCTGGAATTGAACATGAAGCGCGGCGGCAATTCCCTCTCCCGCGCCTACCTGGACTGCCGCAGGGTACTCGGCGAGGACAAACTCCCCTGCCTGCGTATCGCCATCATGGACATGGGCGAACCCGCTGCGTAGCCGTCACAAGCGCTCGTGGTGCGCGCCCTCGCCCACTCCCTGCATCTCCCTGCACACCCTCCTGATTAGTTCGACCATGGCCCTCAGCGGACCATGGTCTTTCCCTGCGTGCGAAGCCGTACAGACCCGGGCCTGAGCCTATGGGACATTCAGTCCACCGGAGCAAGGCACGGGGGGCGAGACGAAACCCGGCCGCCGCCACTTCTTTCAAGGGGAACAACCGTGCATCCAGTCTTGAGAAACACCCTGGCAGTGGCCACTCTGGCCCTTGCCGGCCAGGCCAGTGCCCAGATCATCTTTTTTGAACGTGAAAATTTCGAAGGTCGTTCTTTCAGCACTGAAACGGCGGTGGACAACCTGGACCGCTACGGCTTCAACAACCGGGCCTCATCCGTGGTGGTGGCCCGGGATCGTTGGGAAATCTGCGACAACATTCGTTACGGCGGTCGTTGCGTCGTCCTGACCCAGGGACGCTACGATTCCCTGTTTGCCATGGGCTTGAACGACCGGATCTCATCGGCCCGGACCCTCTCCCCGTATGCGGAGATCGAGCAGCGCCAAGTCGCGGTGCTCGTCCCGCCCCATGACTATCGGCGTCGCCACGACGAACGCCTGTATGAGGCGAATGTCACTTCCGTGCGCGCCATCGTCGGTCCACCGGAACAGCGTTGCTGGCTGGAAAAGGAACAAGTAGCGGAAGATAGAAGCAACGCCAATGTCCCTGCGGCCATTGCCGGCGCCCTCATCGGCGGCATTCTCGGCCACCAGGTCGGCGGCGGGCGCGGCCAGGACATCGCCACCCTGGGAGGCGCGGTGGCTGGTGCAGCGGTCGGTTCCAACCTGGGGCGGGATAACGGCAAGCCCCAAGGCCAGACCCGGGAGGTCCAGCGCTGCACCACCACACCGAACCGGGCCAAGCCCGACTACTGGGATGTCACCTATGATTTCCGCGGCCAGGAACATCGGGTACAACTTACGCGCCCTCCCGGACGCACGGTCACGGTGGACGGCTGGGGTGAACCCCGCGAATAGCGGTCTGACCGTTGTCCGGACTCATGCGCTCCACGGCCCTTCTCTCGGTGTGTTGCCTGCTTGGCGCAGGCTGCGCCAGCCTGCCCGACAGTGCAGCCATCCTGGAACGGCATACAGCCCAGGCGGCCCGCTTCGAGACCGCCCGCGGCCCCTTGTCCCGGCAGAAAAGCGCAGCCCTGCTGGCGGCGCTCAAGCGCAAATCCGGCGATCTGGACATCCTGGAAAAACAGATGGTGTTGGAACAGACCATCAACGGCAGTCCCCTCCTCCTGGGGAACCGGCTCACCCTGTTGCAGGATGGCCCGTCCACCTATGCGGCGATGTTTGCGGCCATACGTCAGGCGCGGGATCACATCAACCTGGAAAGCTATATTTTCGAGGATGACGAAATCGGCCGGGAATTCGCCGATCTGCTACTCGAGAGCCAGGCAAGAGGCGTACAGGTAAACCTGATTTATGACAGCGTGGGGGCCATCAACACGCCCCGGGCTTTTTTCCAGCGGCTCCAGGCCGGCGGCATCAATGTACTTGAATTCAACCCGCTGAATCCGCTATCCGCCAGGCGTGCCTGGCGTATCAACAACCGGGATCACCGCAAACTGCTCATCGTGGATGGCCGCAGCGCTTTTCTCGGCGGCATCAATATCAGCAGCGTGCATTCTTCCGGCTCCATCGGCCGCGCCCTCCGCAAACGGGAAAGGAATCCCGCCGACTGGCGCGACACCGATGTGCAGGTGGACGGCCCGGTGGTCGCCGAGTTCCAAAAGCTGTTTCTGGACAGCTGGGCCAGGCAGCAGGGCCAGCCCATGGCCTCAAGGGCCTATTTCCCCGTGCTCCCGGCCCACGGCCAAGACATGGTGCGCGCCATCGGGAGTCGCCCGGAGGATCCCTTCAGCCTTATCTACCTGACCCTGATTTCCGCACTGGGCAACGCGGAGCAACGCATCCAGCTCACCCAGGCCTATTTTGTGCCGGACCCCAGCCTGCTCAAAGCCCTCATGGACGCAAGCGCCCGTGGGGTGGAGGTGAGCCTCATCCTGCCCCAGCATTCCGATTCCGCCATCGTTTTCCACGCTGGACGGGCGCACTACGGCGCCCTGCTCAAGGCCGGCGTGCGGCTTTTTGAACGCCGTGGGGCACCCTTGCATGCCAAGACCGCCAGCATTGACGGTGTGTGGTCCTGCATCGGCTCCAGCAACCTCGATTGGCGCAGTTTTCTCGACAACGACGAAGTCAACGCCGTGGTACTGGGGCGGGACTTCGGTACTCAGATGGAGAGCATGTTTGCGCGGGATCTGGCGAACTCGGAAGCCATCACCCAGGAAGCCTGGGAGGCACGTAGCCACCTTTTGCGCTTCAAGGAATGGGGCGCCGGGCTGCTGCAGCGACTGCTTTAGACCTGCCGCCTATCCGCACAAATCTCCACCCCGTCGTGACAGAAGCAATCCATCCACAAGACCGGCAAGCGGACGTCCGCGAACCGATGCTGCCCCGGAAAACGCCCCATGAGCACTGCACCTGAAAGCATCACGCAAAAGTCTCCCGAGCCTTCCGATGCGCCGGCTGGCATTGCGGGTGCCCGCTTTCCCGTGGTCGGCATCGGCGCCTCCGCCGGAGGCCTGGCGGCGTTTGAAGACTTTTTTTCCGCCATACCCACCACCGTCGATCCGGGCATGGCTTTCGTGCTGGTGCAGCATCTGGCACCGGACCACAAAAGCATTCTTGCCGAGCTTATCCAGCGCTGCACGCACCTGCCTGTCTTCGAGGTAACAGACGGCATACGGGTGGACCAAAACTGCGTCTATGTTATTCCGCCCGGTTATGACATGGCCTATTTGAACGGCACGCTGCACCTGCTGCAACCGGCCGCCCCCCACGGCCATCGCCTACCCATCAATTTTTTCTTTCGCTCCCTTGCCCAGGATCAGCATGAACGCGCCATCGGCATTGTGCTCTCCGGTACCGGCAGCGATGGCAGCGAGGGCATCCGCGCCATCAAGGCCGCAGGCGGCATGGTCATGGCGCAGAGCACCGCCCGTGCAGAATTCGACGGCATGCCCGCCAGCGCCATCGCCACCGGCCTGGTGGACTACACCTTGTCGCCCGCCGAGATGCCCGCCCGGCTCATGGCCCATGCCGGCCATTCCGCTAGCCTCTCCCCCAGGACCGGCACACCCCCGCAGGGCCGGGGAGACGCGGCCCTGGGCAAGGTCTTCGTCCTCCTGCGCGCCCACACCGGGCACGACTTTTCCGAATACAAGCCAAGCACGGTGTACCGCCGCATCGACCGCCGCATGGCGACGCACCAGATTGAAGGCATGGACAACTATGTTCGCTATCTACAGCAAACCCCCACCGAGGTGGAGGCATTGTTTCGAGACATGTTGATCGGTGTGACGAGTTTCTTCCGCGACCCGGAGGCCTTTCTGACCCTGGAACAACACATCATTCCCGGTCTCTTCGAGAACAGGACGGCAGGCCACCCGATCCGCGTGTGGTGCCCCGGCTGCGCCAGCGGAGAGGAAGCCTATTCCATAGCCATCCTCCTGCAGGAATGCATGCAAGCCCGCCAGGAAAACGCCAAGGTGCAGGTCTTCGCCACCGACATCGACGGCCGGGCAGTGGCCAGGGCGCGCAGCGGTGTGTATCCATTAAGCATTGCGGAAAATGTATCGGCGGAACGGCTGGCGCGCTTTTTCTCCCTGGAGGCCGATGGCAACAGCTACCTCGCGCGCAAGCTTATCCGGGACATGGTGATATTTTCCGAGCAGGACGTCATCAAGGACCCGCCGTTTTCCAGGATTGACCTCCTGAGTTGCCGCAATCTCCTGATCTACATGAACACGGCACTGCAGAGCAAGCTGTTTACCCTGTTTCACTATGCCCTGAACCCGGGCGGGACGCTGTTCCTCGGCACCTCGGAAACGCCGGGCGAACTCCCCAATCTATTCACGGCCCGGGACCACAAGGCCAAGCTGTACCAGCACAGCGGGGACACGGCCGGCTACCTTGACCCGGGCCGGCTTTTGCCCCCCTTGGCCTTGCCGGCCCCCACCCGGCTTGAGGGAAGAGTGCCCGCCCCGGTGAAACTCCCCCTCCGCGACTTCACCGAACAAGCCATGCTGAACCTGCTGGCGCCGGTCGGCGTACTCGTCAACCGGCGCGGCGACATCCTCTACCAGTACGGCCGCAGTGGCGCGTTCCTGGAGCCGGCGCCAGGCGTGGCAGGGATCAACAACATCCTGAAAATGGCCCGCGAAGGCCTCCAACCCGGCCTCGGCATGGCCCTGCACACGGCGATAGGCAGCGGAAAACTGGCGCGCTGCCCGAACCTGCAGGTGAGCATCGCCGGCCACGTCACGCCCGTCACCCTGATCGTCAGCCCCCTGCCGACGGCCCCGGAGACCCTGTCCGGCACCCCCCTGTTCCTGGTCATCCTGGAAGAAACCGCAGCCCCCCTTGCCTGGGCGGAGGATATCCCGGCCGGCCCCCGGGCCACGGCCCACATCAAGGCGCTCAAGCAGGAACTGCGGGACAAGGAAGAATTCCTCAACATGGCCAACGAGGAATTGGAAAGCACTATCCAGGAACTCAAATCCGCCAATGAGGAACTGCAATCGGTAAATGAGGAGTTGCAGGCCACCAATGAAGAGTTGGAAACCTCGAAGGAAGAATTACTCTCCTTGAACGAAGAACTGGCCACGATAAACGGCGAACTGCAAACAAAGGTGGTCGATTTATCCCGGGCCAACAACGACATGAACAATCTGCTGGCGGGCACGGGCATCGCCACGGTCTTTGTGGACCATGAACTGCGCATCCTGCGCTTCACCCCCGCCGCCACCCGCATCATCAACCTGGTGGACAGTGACGTGGGACGCCCCGTCGGCCACATCGTCGCCAACCTGGTGGGCTACGACCGCCTGCAGGCGGATGCCCGGACGGTGCTGGACACCCTGCTCCCCCTGGAAGTGGATGTACAGACCACGGAGGCCCAGTGGTACACCTTGCGCATCCTGCCCTACCGCACCCTGGACAACGTGGTCGAAGGTGTGGTCATCACCTTTGTGGACATCACCGAGATCGTGCGTACCCGGGTTGCCCTGCGGGAAGCCAACGAGTTGCTGCGCTTGGCGGTGGTGGTACGGGATGCATTTGACGCCATCACCGTACAGGATCTGGAGGGCCGCACCCTGGCCTGGAATCCGGGAGCAGTGAGAATGTATGGCTGGAGCGAAGCGGAGGCCCTGTCCATGAACGTGCGGGAGCGCATCCCCGCCCCCCTGCGCGCGAAGGCCCTGCTGCGGACGCACCAGCTCAGCCAGGCAGAAATCCTGAAGCCTTACAAGACACAGCGCATTACCAAGGACGGCCTGAAAGTCGAGGTGTGGATGACCGCCACCGCCTTGGTGCATGAGGACGGCCAGATGTATGCGATTGCAACAACCGAGCGGACGCGGAGTGCCCGCGCCGAGCGCCAGAAGGGGGTGGTTAATGACTGATATGCATGATGTCCCGGATGAGGAAACGCAGTTGCGCCAGCAGGCCGAGGGCAGGACCACGGACAGCCATCTGCCGGAACAAGCCATGTCGCCGGCAGAGAGCCGCAAGATATTTCATGAATTACAGGTGCATCAGATCGAGCTGGAGTTGCAAAACGAGGAGTTGCGGCGCATGCAAGCCGAGCTTGCCGAAGCCCGTGCCCACTATTTCATACTTTATGATCTGGCGCCGGTGGGCTATTGCACCCTGGGAGAACAGGGGCAGATATTGCAGGCCAATCTCCGCGCCGCCAGTCTCCTGGGCATGGCGCGCAGCAGCCTGGTCAATCGGCACTTTACCCAGTTCATTCTCAATGCCGACCAGGACATTTACTACCAGTATCGCAAGCAGATACAGGAAAGTGGCGCCCCGCAGGTGTGCGAACTACGCATGCTCCGCCATGACAGCCTGCCTTTCTGGGCCCATTTGACGGCGACCGCCACCCGGGATCTTGGCGGCATCCCAATTTTCCGCCTCGTTCTGAGCGACATCAGCGAGCGCAAGCTGGCCAACGCCGAACTGGAGAAATACCAGGACCACCTGGAAAGCCTGGTGGAGGAGCGCACCCTGGATCTGTCGATTGCCAAGAAAGCGGCCGATGCCGCCAATTTGGCCAAGAGCGCCTTCCTGGCCAATATGAGCCACGAGATACGCACCCCCATGAACGCCATCATTGGCATGAGCCACTTGTTGCGGCGGGACGATGTAACAGAAGAACAGCGCACGCGCCTGGACAAGATCGACAGCGCCGGCCAGCACCTGCTGTCCATCATCAACGACATCCTGGACTTGTCCAAGATCGAAGCAGAGCAGTTGCACCTGGAAAGCACAGATTTCGAGCTGGCCGGCATTTTTGACAGCGTCGTAGCCCTTATCGCAGAAGCCGCGGGAAACAAGGGCCTGGCCATCGCCGTAGACCTGGGCAAACTACCTGGTCGGCTCTGCGGCGACCCGACACGGCTGCGCCAGGCCCTGCTCAACTACGCCGGCAACGCCGTCAAATTCACCGACAAAGGCTCCATTACCCTGCGCGCCGGACTGTTGGAGGACACCGGCAAGGATGTTCTGGTGCGTTTCGAAGTCTCCGACACCGGGGTAGGCGTTGCGCCCGACAAAATGGCCCGACTATTCCGGGACTTCGAGCAGGCGGACACTTCCATCACGCGAAAATATGGCGGCACGGGCCTCGGGCTCGCCATTTCCCTGCGACTGGCCCGCCTCATGGGGGGCGATGCCGGCATCGTCGTACCGACCGCAGGGGGCAGCACGTTCTGGTTTACGGCACGGCTCCAAAAGACCACCCGGCAAGAATGCCCACCCGAACCCG
Organism: Rhodocyclales bacterium; assembly: GCA_043743785.1. Taxonomy (GTDB): domain Bacteria; phylum Pseudomonadota; class Gammaproteobacteria; order Burkholderiales; family Rhodocyclaceae; genus JAQTNA01. The sequence goes on from JAYTVW010000135.1 coordinate 9,843, forward strand.
CGGCATCGACCGATGCGGAAAGCCTGCTGCGGAAAAATCACCTAGGCCAGCGAATTCTCGCCGTGGATGACGAACCCATCAACCTGGAAGTGGCCAGGATGCTGCTGGAGGAAGCCGGGCTGGTGGTGGATAGCGCCGACGATGGAGAAACGGCGCTGCGCATGGCGGGGAACACAGCCTATGCGGCCATACTCATGGACATGCAAATGCCGGTTACGGACGGACTTGAGGCCACGCGGCGGATACGCAAGCTTCCCGGCCATAAGGAAACCCCCATCATCGCCATCACCGCCAATGCCTTTGCGGAAGACCGGGCCCACTGCGTCGAAGCGGGCATGAATGACTTCCTCATCAAGCCCTATGATCCGGAAACCCTGTTTGCAACCCTGCTGCACTGGCTGACCCGGCCATCCTCCTGAAAAAACAAGATTTTGGGAGCCTATGTGTGATGACGAACAGATCTCCCGCGCCACAACAGGTATTCTGCTTTCAGATGTTCAGCAGGTTCCCTCCTCCCTGATGCGCAGCCGAGGTATCTTAAGCCCGGGCACGACCACGTCGTACCGGGCGGTTTTTTGTCGAAGGAGCACTTTCAGACACTTGCCCGGCGGCCCGGCCCCGGTCAATATTCGTTTCACGCTACTCAGGAGTCCGACATGGAAAATCCCGTACACAGCATGGCCAGGCTGTTCGCCCAGCTCGGCCACCCCTGCGATGAGCAGGCCATTGCCTTGTTCATGGAAACCCACCGCCCCCTGGCCGGCGGGGTTCTGCTGCACGAAGCCACGTTCTGGACCGCTTCCCAGGCCGAGTTCCTGCGCCAGGCCAGCCTCGACGATGCTGACTGGGCCGAAGTTATCGATGAACTGAATGCCGGCTTGCATGCCCAAAACTAGCGCCCCGGAGTCCCGCCTGGAGCGGGACTCCTTTGGCGATATCGAAGTGGCCGCCGGCCGCCTGTGGGGTGCCCAGACCCAGCGCTCATTGGCCCATTTCGCCATTTCCACCGAGCGCATGCCCGTTGCCTTGATCCACGCCCTGGCCCTGCTCAAGGCAGCCTGTGCCGTGGTCAATCGGGATCTGGGCCGCATCCCGGCGGACAAGGCCGGCGCCATCCTGCAGGCGGCGGGAGAAGTCCTTGACGGCAAGCACCCGGACGAGTTCCCTCTCTCTATCTGGCAAACCGGCTCCGGCACCCAGACCAATATGAACCTGAACGAGGTACTGGCCAACCGGGCCTCGGAACTCCTGGGGGGTAGCCGTGGCGGTGGTCGCCTTGTGCACCCGAATGATGACGTGAATGCCGGGCAGTCCTCCAACGACATCTTCCCTGCCGCCATGCACCTGGCGGCGAGCCTCGGCATCCAGCGAAATCTGTTGCCTGCCCTGACGCGGCTGAGCGCCAGCCTGGCGGAAAAGTCCCGCGCGTTCGCTCCCATCATCAAGATCGGTCGCACCCACCTGCAGGATGCGACCCCCCTGTCCCTGGGGCAGGAATTCTCCGGTTACGTCGCCCAGCTGGAGCATGCCCAGGCCCTGATTGCTGCCGGCCTCGCCTCCCTTTACCCCCTCGCGGTGGGCGGCACGGCGGTCGGCACCGGGCTTAACACCCACCCGGAATTCGGCACGCGGGTGGCGGCGCACATTGCCGGGCAAACCGGCCTGCCCTTCACCAGCACCCCCAACAAATTCGCCGCCCTGGCGGCCCATGATGGCCTGGTGGCGGCCCATGGAACCTTGAAGACCCTGGCGGTGGCGCTCATGAAAATTGCCAACGACATCCGCTGGCTGGCCTCCGGCCCCCGCTGCGGCCTGGGGGAACTCTCGATTCCGGAAAACGAGCCGGGCAGTTCCATCATGCCCGGCAAGGTCAACCCCACCCAAAGCGAAGCTCTCACCATGCTGTGCTGCCAGGTCATGGCCAACGACGTCGCCATCGGCTTTGGTGGTGCTTCCGGCAACTTCGAGCTGAACGTCTACAAGCCCCTCATCGCCCACAACTTCCTCCAGAGCGTCCGCCTGCTCGCCGATGGCATGGACAGTTTTGAAGCGCATTGCGTACGGGGCATCCGCCCTGAACGGGCGCGTATCGCCGAACTGCTGGAAAACTCCCTGATGCTGGTCACCGCCCTGGTGCCCCATATCGGCTACGACAAGGCCGCCGAAATCGCCAAGTGGGCCAAGCGGGAGGGATGTACTCTCCAGCAAGCGGCCCTCAGCCTGGGCTATGTGAGCGCCGCGCAATACGCTGAATGGGTAATCCCGGCGGACATGATTCAGCCGGAGCGATAGCCGCCCGTCGGGTGGTGTCGGGAAGGCTCACGGCTCCTCCGCCGGGGAAGCCGTGGCGGAATCCGGCTCATCCTCCGGCAGTTTCCCTTCATCCAGCGCCGCCAGAACCCGATCCGGAGTCATGGACTGCTGCAGTACCACGGCCTCGGAGTCGTGGCGATTCCTCACATTCGGGAGATCCCGGCGCAGTTCCTCCAGCAGGTCAATCAACTTGGCGGCCTTCTGCTCAATCAGCAGGGTCACTTTCAGGTCCAGATGGGCGCGCTGTTTTTCCAGCCCGGCCAGGCGATTCTGCTTGGTCAGCACCACATTGGCGGTCAGCAAAGCACACAGGCTGACCATGCCCTGCAGCCAAAAGTAGGGCGCCGGGTCGAATTCCACCCAGCCGAAGCGCGGCCACAACGCGTCGGCAACTATCCACAACGCCACGAAGAGCAGAATCATGCCCAGGAAAGCGGATCGCCCAATGAAACTGCCAAACCGTTCCAGCACCCGTTGCGACGGGCTGATTTTTTTCTCTTCCCGGCTGTAGAACTCCAGCACCGCCTCGATGTTCTGGCTGATCTGGTCGAGTTCGGATTCAGCGGGACTCTCCCGCGGAAGGCCGGGGGGAAGTGGAGTTGCTGGCGTCAATTTTTCGTCAAATCCAGCCAGATTTCGTTTCGGCGCAGAAACCACAGGGTGTAGGGTGGGTTGTAGCGGGCGTAGACCGGCTCGCCGCGCCAGGCAAGCCCGGCCGTATCCAGGGCATCCTTGAGTCGCGCCAGATGAATGGCGTAATTAGCATCAGACCAGAGGCCGGAGAAGACAATCACCGCCACCCGCCGGGCCGGCATTTTCTGCAAAGCCACCCCGCTGTCCAGGGGTTCCGGCGCCGAACTCAAGCCCAGCTCTCTCGGCAAGACGAATTGCACCAAGAAGCCGCCGGGGGCCGGGGTCTGAATCACGGGCGCCGTCATGGCGAACTTCTTCGCCGCCTTGTTATTGCCGAAGATGTAGCCCGCCAGAATGGGGAAAGCCTGGTTCCCGGCCTTTTTTGCCGGGCAGTCCATCAGCACCTCGGCCACCACGTAGGGCGCGTAACGCCGGATTTCGATGCCATCGAATTTGCGCACAAGCGTGTAGAACGGCTCTTGCAGACCTTTGGCTAGCATGATTGGGGCACCGAGGAGCGGCTGGCGAGGCTGCCGACCGAACTGATTTTGCATGGCACTGCGCTCGCCATGGAGGGCACCCCCGGCCTGCCCGAACAGGGCCGCCGTGCCGAAAAATCCATTGGATAGGCGCTGCAACGATCCTGCGCCACTTCCTTGCACACCTTGCAGACCATGGCATTCAGGGCGAACAAGGCCTGTGGTGCAGGGGGATCCTCATCGGCCAAGCTCAGCGCGAGGTTGCACGCCTGGCGCGCCAAGGCCCGGGCCGCATCCGACAGGGTGCCACGGGTGGACCATTCCCAGCTGGTAAGGGCGATATCGACAAAGTCGTCCGACTGAAATAAAAAGGACAAGGTGGATTCTCCGGATAAGGTTGTCTGGCTACACGGCAAGGGCAACCGCACGAATGCCAAAAGAATATAACCGCAAAGGCGCAAAGAAGGCAAAATGCCGCGAACGAAAGCCAAAGCCCATGATCCTAAAAACCTCTGTTTGAAACGCCGAGGCGCCGAGACGCAGAGGAAAAACAAGAGCTTGATGGAGCAATCCACTTCACCCGTTTGGTGAGACGCCGATTGTTGCTATGCCTTTGTTTTCTCGGCGCCTCTGCGCCTCGGCGTTTAGTTGACTGCCTTTTTAAGGATGATTCACGCTGTTTGGTCGCGGGAGAATCCTGCGACCGTGAGTCAGAACCGGGTTTTTATCAGGTTTTCTTTGCGTTTCTTCGCGCCTTTGCGCCTTTGCGGTAAGGTTTTGTCATTCATGCAATCGCCTTGGCTACACGGCAGGGCCGCCGTGTTCTTTCCCCAAATATGCCATTATCGCGGGCGGGCTTCCGTGCCCTAGCGCACGCCCTGGCCGCCCGGCGAAATGGCGGCTTCCCTCTGCCATTGTCCCGCCGCGTCGGCGCAAAAACCCGCCAGACTGGCCAGCACGCCTTGCACCGCCCGATTGGCTGCCAGCACGCCGCCCCGGGGGTCATCGGTCTCGGCTGGGGCACTCTCGTCGAAATCCCGCCAGGCCACGACCCGGCGGCTCTTGGTGGTCACCAGCCAGGCCCGCAGCGTGAAATGCACCCGACTCGGCGTCGTCGCAAAATCTTGCTCCAGGCGCAGGATTTCCGTATCCAGGCGCAACTCGCCGTTGGCGGCACTGGGCGTCAAGACCACGGCTCGAAACGCGCCGCTGTTGGCCAGGGCTGCCACCATGAGGGGCGCCAGCATGCGTGCCGGGGTATCCACCCATTCGCTATGGGCAAAATATTCCCGTTGATGGGCCTGGCGCAGGTAAAGCATGCGCGGGCTGTCGAAGCCGGCGGCCCCGTGGGGCGGACTGAGCATAAGCGTGGGGGCCGACGACGACGGCACTGCCACCGCGCCACCCCTCGCCCCGGCCTTGTCCAGGGAATAGAAGGACGGTGGTGGCGCTGTCGCGGTGCGCAGGGCAGTGCATCCACCCAAGAGGCAGAGCACGGCGGCACAACTGGCAAAGACCCGGGGGTTCATGGTGCTTTATCTCCTGGCGTGAGTTCTCCCGGCCCTTCCGGCACGGCATGGCGGCCGAAGAGCAGGCCCGTTGGATTGCGTTCGGTCTGGTCGCTGAAACGCCGCAGGGATGCCGCCAGCACATTCAGTTCGCCCAAGAGGCGTTCCACTTCGGGCAAGGTTTCGGCGCTGAAGCGCTGCATGTCGGTGCCGATGGAACTCAGCGTTTTTTCGGTGACGCGACCGGCGTGAGCCATTTCACTCCCCATTTGCCCAAGGGATTCGGCGCTCTGCCCAATCTGCGCCAGCACCGGGCCGGCCTGGGCCGTCAGCCGTGCCGCATTGGCGCTTGTACGGGCGGCGCCCAGCATGACCTCGTCAATAACCGCCTTGCGGGCGGCAATGGTGCGGGCCACCACGGCAATGTCGGCCAGGGCACTCTTGAAGGCGCCCTGGTTGTCCACACTGAGGAGGCCATTGATGGCATTGGACGCGCTGTCCAGTTTGGCCAAAGCCTTGGTCGCCACATTTTCCAGCCGGGCGCTGAGGGAAGGTTTGGTACGGATCACCGGGTATTCGTTATCCCCAACGATGGCCAGGGCTGGCGTTCCCGGGGTGCCGCCGCTCAGTTCCACATAGGCGATGCCGGTCAGGCCCTGGGTCACCAACACGGCCTCGGTGTCCGCCTTGACCGGCGTGCCGTGCTCGATGGCAAAAAGCAGAATCACCCGTTCCGGGTTGCCCGGGTCAAGCCAGATGCGCTGCACCTTGCCCACGGGCACCCCGTTGAACTTGACCGGCGCATTCAGGTTGAGGCCGGCCACCGATTCATCTTCGACCGCCAGGTACATGTCGAATTTCTTCTGAAAGGCACCGCCGGAAGCCAGCCACAGGGCTTGCGCCACCAGTACCAGACCGAGGACGAGGACGAATATCCCGACGAAGGCGAAATTCACTTTGGTTTCCATGACGGACTCCCGCTTGGGGTTTGTTTGGCGGCCTGGGCCTCTGCCGCCCGGCCCCGGGGGCCGTCAAAGAACTGACGGATTGCCGGGATGTCCAGATGTGACAGTTCCTGCATGGAGCCGACGCCGGGCACCTTGCCGTCCGCCAGTACCGCCACCCGGTCGGTGGTCTGCCACAACAGGTCCAGGTCGTGGGTGATCATGACAATGCTCAGGCCGAACGAATCCCTGAGCTTCAGCACGAGCTGATCCACTTCGTCGGCACTTTGGGGGTCCAGGCCGGCGGTGGGTTCGTCGAGAAACAGCAGCTCCGGGTCCAGGGCCAGGGCCCGGGCCAGGGAGGCCCGTTTCAACATGCCGCCGCTGAGTTCCGACGGGTATTGGGCACCCACCTCCGCTGCCAGGCCGGTGAGGGCCAGTTTCCAGGCGGCGATTTCGTTGATGAGTCCGTCGGCCAGTTCGGTATGCTCCCGCAGGGGCAGGCCCACGTTCTCCGCCACCGTCAGGGCGCCAAACAGCCCGCCATGCTGGAACATCACACCCCAGCGCCGCCGCAGGCGCCGGATTTCATCCTTGCCCAGGGTCGCCAGGTCCGTGCCGAACACCTTGATGCTGCCCGAATCCGGTTTTTGCAGCAGGATCATTTCCCGCAGCAAGGTGGACTTGCCGGAACCGCTGCCCCCCACCAGGGCGAATATCTCGCCGCGACGGATGTCCAGATCGATGCCGGCATGCACCACGTGTTCGCCGAAACGGGTCGTCACCTGGCTCAACCGGAGGACAAGTTCGTCTGCCATGTCACAAATCCAGCATGCTGAAGGCGATGGAAAACAGGGCATCCACGACGATCACCAGGAAAATCCCCTGGACCACGCTCCGCGTCGTGTGGCGACCCACGCTGTCGGCGCCGCCCCGGGTCTGGAAGCCCTGAAAACAGCCCACCACGGCAATGATGGTGGCGAACACCGGCGCCTTGCCCAAGCCCACCAGGTAGGCCGTGGCGCTGACACTGATGGCGAAGCGGTCCAGAAACTCCCCATATCCCACCCCCAGTTCGGCCCGCGCCATGAGCATGCCGCCCACCACCCCCAGCACATCGGCAAACACCGTGAGCAGGGGCAAGGCCACCAGCAAGGCCATGAACTTGGGCAGAACCAGCACTTCCAGGGGCGCCATGCCGAGGGTGCGCATGGCGTCGATTTCCTCGGAGACCGCCATGGAGCCGATCTGGGCGGCATAGGCGGAACCGGAGCGGCCGGCGATGATGATGGCGGTCATGAGAGGGGCGAACTCCCGCAGCATGGACAAGCCCACCAGATCCACCACGAAAATATTCGCGCCATACAGGCGCAGCTGGGCGGCCCCCTGATAGACGATAACGATGCCCATCAGGAAAGACAGCAGGCCGACGATGGGCAGGGCGTCGAAGCCGGCGCTCCTGATGTTGAACAGCACAGGACGCCAGCGCAGACGGGACGGATGGCGCAGGCAGCCGCCGAAGGTCCACGCCACTTCGCCGATGAAGCCCAGCATGAGCAAGGCCAGCCGCAAGCGGCCCACGACCTGCCGACCCAGGCTTTCCAACCGCGAGACGGGGGCCGTTTCCACCACGGGGGCCGCTTGGGCCACGGGCTGGCCGACGACTTCCAACAGTTTTGCGAAGGCCGGACGCAAGCCCCGAGGCGGCTGCACGCCCCCGCTGCCAGCCAGGCGCCCCAGGAACTTCTGCAGCACCCAGGCACCCGCCGTATCCAGCGCCTCGATGCCCGCCGCCTCCACCACCAGGCCGGCCGCCGGGAGGGGCAGCCCTTCGAGTTGTGCCTGAATAGTCCCCAGGCCGGCCCCGGTCCAGGCGCCTGACAAGGCGAGTCCCCCGTCGGGTGCCCGGGTAATGGCGGCTGGGGGAGGAGAAGGAGGGTTCATGGTCGTGTCGGAGCATAGTTGAAGCTCCGCCCGCCGTTCGTTCGCCAGCGTACGCAGACGCCAATCAAAGCGAACGGGCCAGCGCCCCGCCCTCCCCGGGCAAGCGCATGAATGTCAAAAGAATCACGGGGGGTTCGTCTCCCTCCCCTTCAAGGGGAGGGCTGGGGTAGGGATGGGGTTAGAGAACGGCGGAAATCGCCAAAAATGGCAGTTCAGAACCCCATCCCCCTCCTAGCCTCCCCCTTGAAGGGGGAGGAAGCAATACCACCCCTCCCCGCCGACTATTCCACGGCAAGGCGGCTGTGTACGCCAGCGCACAGACGGCCACCCTGCTTTCCGTCTTTAATGGCCGGCGCGCGCATTAGGAAAAGTATCCCGTCCTTCTCGCCGCATTGCTCGCAACAAGCGTGTTTCCGCTGGAGGTAGCTGTTCTTGAAAGCATTTCATAAGATCGCCGGCATATTAGCCGTGTCCGTGTGCCTGGTGGCGGTGCTCTCCGCATTCTGGTCTTTCAGCCAAACCGAGCATGCCGCCGAAGCCCGCAACAACACCTACGCCCTGATCGGCGGAGCAAATTTCGTTCTGTCGGAGATGAAGGATGCGGAAACCGGCCAGCGCGGCTACTCCCTGACGGGCGACGAGGCCTTCCTGGAACCCTATGCGGCGGTAAAAAACAGCATCGCTGACCATCTGGAAACGCTGCGTCGGCGGACACCGGCAGGCGCGGCCCGCTTCCACCTGGACGCCCTGGTGCCGCTGGTGGCGGCCAAACTGGCGGGCATGGCCCGGGTCATCGACTTGCGTCGTCAGCAGGCGCTGCCGGACGTCGCCGGACGGACTCAGGGCAAGCGCCTGATGGACGACATTCGGGCCGAAACCCAGAGCTATCTCCGTCTGGAGGAAGCCTTGCTGGCAGAGAACGACGCCGCCTACCTGGTCACCATGCACCGGCTGTTTCTCATTATCGTCGCCGCCAGCCTGGGCACCCTGCTGCTCGCCTTCACCTCCGCCTGGCTGATCCACAGGGAGGCCCGGCTGCATCTGATGAATCTGGTGCATAAGGAAACCCGGCATTTGCTGGATATCCAGGAGACCACCAATAGGCAGCTGCAGGAAACCAATGCGGTACTGCAGGACAGCGAGGAAAAGCTGGCGGTGACCCTGTATTCCATCGGCGACGGGGTCATTGCCACCGATGCTGGCGGGCGGGTCACGCGCCTGAATCCCCTGGCGGAAAAACTCACCGGCTGGTCCCAGGCGGACGCCACCGGCCGACCAGTGGATGAAATTTTCAACATCATCAACCAGGAAACCCGCCTGCCCTCCGTCATCCCGGTGCTGGAAACCCTTGAGCACGGCACCGTACAGGGCCTGGCCAACCACACGGTCCTGATTGCCCGGGATGGCAGCGAGTGCGCCATCGCCGACAGTTGCTCGCCGATTCGCAGCCGGGACGGCCGGGTGACGGGGGCCGTGCTGGTGTTCCGGGATGTGACCGAAGAATATGCCTCCCAGCAGGCCTTGCGCGACAGCACGGCCCTGCTCCAGACCATACTCAACACGGTGGTGGACGGCATCATCACCCTGCATGCCCGGGGCCGCCTCATCGAAACCGTCAATCCAGCCACGGAACGCATGTTCGGATATACCGCGCTGGAGCTGGCAGGACAGAACATCAGCCTCTTGATCCCGGAACTGGATGTGGATCAGCAGGACGCTTCCCTCGCCTATTACGGTGCCAGCGCCGAGGCCCTGGCCCATGGTCTGGGACGGGAAGTGCTGGGCCGACGCCGGGACGGCAGCACTTTCCCCCTGGAAATGGCCGTGGGGGAAATGAGTCTGGGCGGCCAGCGCTACTTCAGCGGCATTTTGCGGGACATCAGCGCACGTAAAAAAGTCGAGGCGGCACTGCTGGAGGCGGGAGCTCTGCAGAATGCGATTTTCAACAGCGCCAATTTCTCCAGCATTGCCACGGATGCCAAGGGCGTCATCCAGATTTTCAACGTGGGCGCCGAGCGCATGTTGGGCTATGCGGCAGCGGAAGTGATGAACAAGATCACCCCCGCCGATATTTCTGACCCCCAGGAAGTCATCATTCGGGCCGAGGCGCTGAGCCTGGAACTGGAAACCCCCATTGCGCCGGGTTTCGAAGCCCTGGTCTTCAAGGCCAGCCGAGGCATCGAAGATATCTATGAACTGACCTATATCCGCAAGGATGGCAGTCGCTTCCCCGCCATCGTGTCGGTAACGGCCTTGCGCGACGATGAGGACGCCATCATCGGCTACCTGTTGATCGGGACGGACAATACGGCCAGAAAACAGGCGGAAGAGGCGCTGCAGAAGGCGGGCGCCCTGCAGAGCGCGATTTTCAACAGCGCCAATTTTTCCAGTATCGCCACGGACGCCAAGGGCGTCATCCAGATTTTCAATGTAGGGGCCGAGCGCATGCTGGGCTACACGGCGGCGGAGGTGATGAACAAGATCACCCCGGCCGAGATCTCCGATCCCCAGGAAGTCATCGCGCGGGCCAAGGCGCT
>JAYTVW010000136.1:0-14792 GCA_043743785.1 Rhodocyclales bacterium
GCCGGCAATGGGTTGCGTGTGTACTACTTGGCCGGCTGAAGCCGGCCCTACAAATGCACGATCCAATGAAGATTAGCGCCAATTAATTCGCATTTTTAAAGCAATACACTCACCCGGTTTCCTCATTCGAAACGCACGTAGTGCTGCTCGTCCGGGTCCCCGCCGTAGGCCGGCTGCTTGCTCGTCAGGCGGCGTGCGGGCTTGCCTTGCTTCACCCGGGGCGCGCCGCCGCTCCTGGGCGCTGGACGGCCCACCGGCTCGCTTTCCAGCTGGAAGAAACTCATCAGATCCTGCAATTGCTGGGCCTGGCCGGCCATTTCTTCGGACGTTGCCGCCAGTTCCTCGCTGCTGGAAGCCGCCGTCTGGGTGGCCTGGCTCACCTGGTTGATGGCCACATGGACCTGAGCCACACCGCTGGCCTGCTCCACGCTGGAAGCGGCGATCTCCTGCACCAGATTGGAAGTCTTGACAATGGAGGGCACCATTTCTTCCAGCAGGCGCCCTGCCCGCTCCGCCCGCTCCACGCTGCTGGCCGCCAGGCTGCCGATTTCCTGGGCCGCGGCGGAACTGCGTTCCGCCAGGTTGCGCACCTCGGCCGCCACCACGGCGAAGCCCTTGCCATGTTCTCCGGCCCTTGCCGCCTCGATGGCCGCGTTGAAGGCCAGCAGATTGGTCTTGTAGGCAATGTCGTCGATGATTTTGATCTTGCCGGCGATCTGGCGCATGGCCCCGACTGTGGCGGACACGGCCTCGCCGCCCTCCTTCGCCTCGTCCGCCGACTTGCTGGCCATGCCATCCGTGACCCTGGCGTTCTCCATGTTCTGGCTGATGGAGGCGTTCATCTGCTCGATGGAGGCGGAGGTTTCCTCGACGCTGGCCGCCTGTTCGCTGGCGGTTTGTGACAGGGCCTGGGCCGTGGCGGAGACCTGGCCGGCGGCGCTGTTCAGGGAGTCCGCCGTCATGGACACCTGGCTGATAGTCTCGGCCAGCCGCTCCACCGTGCTGTTCACCGAATTGGCCAGTTCGGCGAAGTCGCCCTTGTAATCCTGGGCGATGGTCTGGGTCAGATCCCCTTCCGCCAGTGCTCCCAGGATGCGCCGGACTTCCGTGACAGGCGCCGCCATGGCGGCCATGGTGTTGTTGAGGCCAATGACGATTTCCCGGTATTCCCCGTTGTGCCGGCTGGTATCGGCCCGCTTCGCCAGTTGGCCGTCGGAGGCCGCCTGGGCCATGCCCCGACCGTCCGCCACCAAAACCCGGATCGCCTCCTGGGCATTGCCGAAGGCGGCTTTCAGGGTGCTCAATTCGTCGCTGCCTGTCACCACCATCTGGCGGGAAAGGTCGCCCCGGGCCAGTTCGCCCGCCGCCGCCACCACCTCCTGCAAGGGCCGCAGAATGCCGACGCCAATGCGCCAAGCCACCAGGCTCAGCAGCGTCACCAGAATGAGGGCGATGCCGCCCAGAACCGTGGCCTGGCGCTTGAACAAGGCATCCACATCATCGATGTAAATGCCCGAGCCGATCATCCAGTTCCAGTCGCCTATCTTCTGGCCATAGGAGAGCTTGGGATAAAGTTCGGTGGTGGTGCCGCCGCCCTCCTTGGGCTTGGACCAGTTGTAGGCCACATAGCCGCTGCCGGACTTGCCGGCCAGGTCCACGAAAGCGGCGAACAGGTTCTTCTTGCCGTCCGTAAGCTCGACCTGGCCGTCACGGCCCTGCTGGAGGCTGGTGGCGCAATTGAAGGCCTCTGCATCCAGCAGCTTGCCGTCCAGGGCCGGCGCGGTGGAGTGCATGATCATGCGCGGCACAGGGGTACCCAAGTCATTGACCCAGAAATATTCCTTGCCCTGATAGCGCAAGCCCTTGAGAACCTGCAGGGCCGTGGCCTTGGCCTCGTCCTGGGACAGCTTGCCGTCCGAGGCCAGCTTGCGATAGTGCTCCAGCACCCCGGCCCCCACCTCCACCACCCCCTTGAGCTTGTCCTTGCGGTCTTCCAGCAGGGTTTCCTTGAGGTGCAAGAGGCTGAACAGGCACAGGATCAGTAGCCCCGCCAGCATGATGCCGACGAGGAACTGGAAGCGGGTCCTTACGAGGAATGAGGGGAAGCGCATGGTCGTGTCTCCGGCATGAGAGCCTGAAATTCTGCTAGTTGCTGCTGTTTCAAACATTGCTGGCGAGCGTGGAGCCGCGCCGCCCTTCAGCCTTCCGGCTCCTGTAGCCCGGCGGCAATCTGGGTGATTTCCTCCACGGACAAGACTTTCTCCAGGTCCAGGATGATCAGGAAACGGCCCTGGTATTTCCACATGCCCTGGATGAAATCCACCCTGACCCGGGCGCCGAAGGAGGGTGGTGGCCGGATATCCTCGGCAGCGATGTCCACCACCGCATTCACCCCATCCACCACCACCCCCATGTCCTGTTCGCCGCCCTCCTCCTCAAGTATGACGACGCAGGTGCGCTCGCCGATATCGGTGGCGGCATCGCCGAAGCGGGCGGACAGATCCATCACCGGCACCACCCGGCCCCGCAGGTTGATCACCCCGCGAATAAAGGCCGGCATGGTGGGAATCGGGGTTACGCCGCCGTATTCAATGATTTCCTTCACCCCCAGGAGGGGGATGGCGTACATCTCCCCCGCCAGCGAGAAGGCCAGGAATTGGCTCATGTTCTGTTCTTCGGCTACGGCCATGCCTGTCTCCTCACACGAAACGCACGTAGTTCTGCTCGTCCGGATCATCGTCCAGGGCTTGCGGTTTCGCAGCCAGGCGCCGGGCCGGGGGCTTCCCCCGGAGGGCCGGGCGGCCGCTGGTGCGGGGCGCGGCGCGGCCCATAGGCTCGTCGCCGAGCTGGAAGAAGCTCATCAGATCTTGCAAGGCCTGGGCCTGGCCGGCCATTTCTTCCGAGGTCGCCGCCAGCTCCTCGCTGCTGGAGGCGGCCGTCTGGGTGGCCTGGCTCACCTGGTTGATGGCGGAGTTCACCTGGGCCACGCCGCTGGCCTGCTCCGAACTGGAAGCCGCGATCTCCTGCACCAGATTGGAGGTCTTGACGATAGAGGGCACCATTTCTTCCAGCAGACGCCCGGCCCGCTCCGCCCGCTCCACGCTGCTGGCCGCCAGGCTGCCGATTTCCTGGGCTGCGGCGGAACTGCGTTCCGCCAGGTTGCGCACCTCGGCTGCCACCACGGCGAAGCCCTTGCCATGTTCACCGGCCCTTGCCGCCTCGATAGCGGCGTTGAAAGCCAGCAGATTGGTCTTGTAGGCGATGTCGTCGATGATCTTGATCTTGCCGGCGATCTGACGCATGGCTCCCACCGTGGCGGACACCGCCTCGCCCCCTTCCCGGGCCTCGTCGGCCGACTTGCTGGCGATGCCGTCCGTCACCCTGGCGTTTTCCGTGTTCTGGCAAATGGAAGCGTTCATCTGCTCCATTGAGGCGGAGGTCTCTTCCACGCTGGCGGCCTGTTCGCTGGCGGCCTGGGACAGGGACTGGGCCGTAGCGGAAACCTGGCCGGCGGCGCTGTTGAGGCTTCCCGCCGCCGAGTTCACCTGGCTGATGGTGTCCGCCAGCCGGCTCACGGTGCTGTTCACCGACTCCGCCAGGCGGGCAAAGTCGCCGTGGTAGGTCTGGTCTATGCTCTGGGTCAAGTCCCCGTCTGCCAGGGTGCCCAGGATGCGCTGAATTTCGGTGATGGGCGCCACAATGGCGTCCAGGGTGGCATTGGTTCCTTCCACGATCTTCTTGAAATCGCCCTGGTGCACGGTGGCGTCGGCACGCACCGCCAGCCGGCCTTCGACAGCGGCCTGGGATAACATGCCGGCGTCCAAAACCATGGCCTTGACCGCGCTTTGGGCACTCTGCATGGCTTTTGCCAATTGGCCGAATTCGTTGTCCCGGTCCACCAGCATATCCGTGGACATGTCGCCTTGGGCCAGGCGCTGGGCCGCCGCCATGGTCTCCCGCAGAGGAACGAGCACCACGAAGCGGGTCACCAGCCAGGCGGCCCCCGCCATGGCCAGGAAAGCGGCGATGATCAGGCTGATGACAAAAGCGTGGGTCCTGTCATAGCGGGCCTTGGCGGCCTCATGGTCGGCCTTGCCCTCCTTGAGCTGGAGGTCCATCAAGACATCGGCCACGTGCGCCAATTTATCCCGAAACGGTTTCAGTGTGCCTATGATCTGAACACCGGCATCAGGATATTGGCCCTTCTCGATCAAGGCGACGATGGGCGTCAGGCCCTTATCGATAAAGTCCCCCCGGGCAAGCTGGAACTCTTCCGCCAATTTCTTTTCTTCCGGGGTGAGGTTGGTGGCCATGTAGGCCTTCCACAATACGTCTACGCGCTCCCGGTGGTGCTTGATCACATCCGTATGAGTGGAGAGGGGGTGGTCGTGCAATTTCGATTCAGGCCGCTTGGGGTCATGAGCGAGCAAGCGATAGATTTCCAGCACGTTCTCGGCCTGCAGGCGGTTTATTTCCTCGATCTGGCCCGCGGGCACCAGCCGGTCGTTGTACAGGGTCTCCATACCAGAGGTGGTTTCGTCCAGTCCCCGCAGGGCGACCACTCCGAGCACGAGCAGGAAGGCCAGGGACAGGACCGAGAACAGGAATAAGTTCGTACCCACTTTCAAATTTCTGAACCAGCTCATTTTTCTTGCTCCGAAAGAAACAACACCCAAAAACCCACATTAACGACGGTGGCAACCCCTCACCGCAGCGTTTCCAAGGCCACTCCCGGCAGCCGCAGACAGCGGCGCTCGGCCTTGGCCACCAGGGCCGGCACATCCAGGATCAGCCCCACCTCGCCAATGTCCAGCACTGTGCAGCCAGCCACCCACTTGAGGGGCGAGAACACATCCCCCAGGGGCTTGATGACGGTCTGCAATTCACCCAGCAGGCTATCCACCACCAGACCTGCCTTCTTGCCGCCATAGCCCACCACCACCACGATCTGCCGCTCCGGTGCCTCGCCCCCCGCCCGGAACAGGTCCCGCAGGCGCAGGAAAGGCAATACCTGGCCCCGCAGATCGATGTATTCGGCCCGTCCCATTAATGGCAGTTCCACGCATTCCTCCACCAGTTCCAGGGGGATGATGAAGCGCGACTCCCCGGCCGCCACCAGGAAGCCATCGATGATGGCCAGGGTCAGGGGCATGCGCAGACGCACCGTGGAACCGGCGCCCGGCTGGCTGTCCACTTCCACCGTGCCTCGTAGAGCCTCCAGGCTGCGCTTCACCACGTCCATGCCGACACCGCGGCCGGAAACGTTGGACACCTGGTCGGCAGTGGAAAAGCCCGGCTCAAAAATCAGCTTGTAGATGTCCTGGTCGCTCAGACCCTCCGCGCTGGGAATGAGGCCCCGGGCCAGGGCCTTGGCGACGATCTTGTCCCGATCCAGGCCGCGGCCGTCATCCCGCACCTCGACAACGATGCTGCCGGACTCGTGATAGGCATCCAGGGTCAGCTGCCCTACCGCTGACTTGCCCTTGGCCAGGCGCTCTTCGGTTGGCTCTATGCCGTGGTCCAGGGAGTTGCGCACCAGATGGGTCAAGGGGTCGCCAATGCGGTCCACCATGGTCTTGTCCAGCTCGGTTTCCGCCCCGTTGATGACCAGCTCAATCTTCTTGCCCAGCTCCAGGGACAGATCCCGCACCACGCGCTGGAAGCGCCCGAAGGTGGCGCCGATGGGCACCATGCGCAGGCCCAGGGCCGCGTCCCGCACTTCCTCGACGAAGCGCCCGGAGGTCTTCACCGCCTCCACCAGGGCCGTGTCGCCGCTGGATTCGGAGCGCAAGGCGCTGACGGTATGGGAGATCACCAGTTCCCCCACCAGATTGATCAGGCGATCCAGCTTCGAGGCTTCGACGCGTACATACTGGTCGGTCTTGGTCTTGCTGTCCTTGGCCTGTTTCTCCAGGGCTGCCGCGACCACTTGGCGCGGCGCCCCCTGTTCCACCAGGATTTCCCCGAGGGGCCGGGATTCACCGGCTGCCCCCTGGGCACCCAGGGCCGCCACCAGTTCAGCGCGGGTGAGTGCCCCACTCTTGACGAGAATTTCCCCCAACTTGTCGTTTTCCTCCGGCATGGCCCGTATCAGCGCGGCCCATTCTGCCGGTTTGCTCCGAGGCGGCAGGATGGCCACCAGACTGGACGGGCGAACAAACTCGAAGGCGTCTTCGATTTCTGCCTTGTCCGACTCAGACTTGAGATCGATCTCGAAGCCCAGATAATTCGACTCGGGATCCATTTCCGCCATGGGCGGCAGGTAGTCGTAGAGGGTGCTGATTCCCGTCAGTTGTCCCAGAGTGCCCAGGTAGCGCAAGAGGCCCAGGGGATCCATGCCGTCCCGCAGCAGATCCCGCCCGCCGCGCAGAGAAATATGCCAGACCTCGGCGCTGGTATCCTCCTCGGCGGAGACAAGTGCTTCCGGCGCGGCCAGGCAGCCCCGCAAGCGGGCCTGCAGCCCAGCCCCGGCAGCCAGCAACTGTGCCGGCACCTTGCCCACCACGGCTGCCTCCACCAGGGCGCCCATGTGATCACGGCAGGCCAGGAACAGGGCGATCATGGCCCCATCCATTGCCAGGCGCCCGTCGCGCACGGCATCCAGGGTGGTTTCGGCGTCATGGGTGAAGGCCACCACGTCGTCCAGACCAAACAGGCCGCCGGAACCCTTGATGGTGTGGGCCGCCCGAAACACCGCATTCACCAGCTCGCCATCCGCCCCGCTGACCTCCATGGTCAACAAGGCGCTCTCCATTTGCTCCAGCAGCTCCCGGCTTTCCGCCGTGTAGCTTTCCAGGGCGGCACTCAGATCCATGCTCATGCCGGCACCTCCAGCAGGCTGGTGAGTCCCACCAGCCGCAATACATCCACCACCGACTCGCTGGCCCCTACCAAGCGCAGGCCCCCATCCCGATGGGCTAGCAGCAGGAGTTGCAGGCCAGCCCCGTCCATTTCACTGATATCGGACAAATCCAGTTCCGCCCCGCCCTGGCTGCGCAGGAAGGCCATGGCATCGGCCGCGTAGTTGATGGTGAGTTCCCCCCGGAAGGCCAAGCGCTTCCTTTCCGGGTCGTAATCGAATTCGATGGTCATCGGAAATCCTCGTGACACGGGCGCCCGGGCGGATGGCGCCGGGAAGATATGCTCAGGGCAATATGAGCTTCTGCACCGCCTTGAGCATGACCTCGGGCCGGAAGGGTTTCACCAGCCAGGCCTTGGCCCCCGCCATCTGGCCTTCCAGTTTTTTCTCTTCGCCGGCCTCGGTGGTCAGCATGATGATGGGGGTGAATTTGAAGGCGGGCAGGCTCTTCACTTCCTTGACGAAGGTGATGCCGTCCATGACCGGCATATTCACATCGCAGACGATGAGGCTGGGCTTGGCACCGGCTTCCAGCTTGGACAGGGCGTCCTTGCCGTGCTCTGCCTGCACCACGTCGTAGCCCGCCCCTTTGAGAGTGATTTGCACCACCTGGCGCAGGGAAGCGGAGTCGTCAATGATCAGTATGGTTTTTGCCATGGCGTATTCTCAGTGGAATCAGAAGAAGGTCAGTTCGTCGTTGCCCTCGGACGCACCGCCCTGGTGCAGGGCGTGCTCTTCGGCGGTGGTATAGCTCGCCTCGATGGCGGCAAGCAGAGGGGAAAAATCCAGGAGAGGTAGTTTGCCGGTGCTCTCATAGCCGCAACGCACGCCCGCCAGGGCCTCCGGGAGGGCAGCAATACTGGACGCCACATGGGCGAGTATCTGGTCCACCCGGTCCTGGAACTGCAAATGCACGAGCGATGCTTCCACGTTGCCGCGGATGCGCAGGGCTTCCTGCTCCAGGCGTACGGCAGAATTTTCAAGGTCGAGCACCACGGCCCAGCTTTCCCCCGATCTCGTGTCCTCGCCCGTCTCTTGAATCACGCGGCTGAGGCGGACTTCGTTCCCCTCCAGCTCCCGGGCCAACCGGGACAGGGCACCCAGAGAAGAGACAATGTCCCCGAACTCCCGGGTCAGCTCCAATATGGCCCCGTCCATTTGACGACGGGCGAGCGCGACCTGGCCGGCCCACACATCCCCCAGGCGCAGCCACTCACTTTCCGCAGCGGCCAGATGCCCGAGGACATACCCGTCTGCCATGTTCTTGTCAGGATTCGCCTTTGTCATTCGATACTCGCCGGGAATCACTTCGCGGCCCCCCATCGGTACGGCATGTCCATATATTTTGGTAGTAGGGAAAACCCTACTTGCCACTATCGGCTTTTTCCCAGGGAACTTGAGGCCCGGATAACGATCCAGAAAACGGCGGCCAATCGTCCTCATCGCGGCCAGCCCCAGGGAAAACCCCGGCATTCCGCCAAGCTCCGAACAAAACAGGGCGGGTTCCGCGTTACAATCGCGCCCTTTCTGCGCCGAATCTGGAATCAATATGGAAGCCGAACGCCTGAACCTCATCTCCAACCTTCTCGCCGACCTGGATTCCCGGGGGCAGGAACTGCGGAGGTATCTTTGACTACGATAACAAGCACGCCAAACTGATCGAAGTCAGCCAGATCCTCGAAGACCCGACCATCTGGAACGACGCCCCCCGGGCCCAGGAACTGGGCAAGGAAAAAAAGGCCCTTGAAGAGGTGGTGAATAGCCTGGACAGCATCGACCGGGGCGTGAAGGACGCCCAGGAAATCTTCCAGATGGGCAAGGAAGAAAACGACGACGAGACCCTGGAGTCGGTGGAAGCCGATGCGGCTGAATTGGCCAAACAGGTGGAAGGTCTGGAATTTCGCCGCATGTTCTCCAACCCGGCGGACCCCAACAATTGCTTCCTGGATATCCAGGCCGGCGCCGGCGGTACCGAGGCCCAGGACTGGGCTTCCATGCTGCTGCGCATGTACCTGAAGTACTGCGAACGCCGTGGCTATACGGTGGAAGTGCTGGAAGAATCCGAAGGTGAAGTGGCCGGCATCAAAACCGCCTCCATCAAGGTTTCCGGCGAGTACGCCTACGGCTACCTGCGCACCGAGACCGGCATCCACCGCCTCGTGCGCAAATCGCCCTTCGACTCGGGCAACCGGCGCCACACGTCCTTCTCCAGCGTATTCGTCTATCCGGAAGTGGACGATTCCATCGAGGTGGACATCAACCCGGCGGATCTGCGCATCGACACCTACCGGGCTTCCGGTGCGGGCGGCCAGCACATCAACAAGACCGATTCGGCGGTGCGCATCACCCACGCCCCCTCCGGCATCGTGGTGCAGTGTCAGAACGACCGCTCCCAGCACCGCAACAAGGCCGAAGCCATGGCCATGCTGAAGTCCAAGCTCTACGAAGCGGAACTGCGCAAACGTCAGGTGGCCCAGCAATCCCTGGAAGACTCCAAGACCGACATCGGCTGGGGCCACCAGATCCGTTCCTACGTGCTGGACCAGTCCCGCATCAAGGATCTGCGCACCCTGCATGAAGTGGGCAACACCCAGGGCGTGCTGGACGGCGACCTGGACGACTTCATCGCCGCCAGCCTGAAACAGGCGGTGTAGGAAGCTGTGAAAGGTGACGATCGTGCGCTTTTCGCGCACTGAATCACCCACCACCCGAGTCCTATCCCGGCAATTTCCCTACACCAAGGCGCACGGCGCACAGCCGCTGCAGCATGGCGGGACGCGGACTTTCTACCTCCCCTTGCTCAAAGGCCACGGGGGAGAGGCGCCGACTGATGACTTCCAGCAGTTCCCCTGGCCGCAACAGGAAGGCCGGGTTGTGGGGCCGGCCAAAGGCCTCGTTACCCACCATGAAGGTCTCAAAAACCAGCACCCCCCGGTCGCTCACTGACGCCAACAGCATGGGAAAAAGGGGCCGCCACAGGTAGTTCGTCACCACGATGGCATCGAACTGGCGCACTCCCAGAGGCCAGGCTTTGGCTTCCAGGTCTGCCTGCAGGGTGCGGATGCCCGGCACCCCGGCCAAGGAAGCCAGGGCCGCTTCATCCTTGTCCACTGCAAGCACGTCGAAACCCAGTCCTGCCAGGTAACGGCTGTGGCGCCCCGAACCGCAGGCCACGTCGAGCACCGTGCCGCCGGGCACGATCAGGGGTGCAAAGCGCTGTACCCAGGGGGAAGCTGGCTGGTAATCCTCGTTCATGGTGTCTCCTCGCCCCTTCCGGGCCAATTTTTGTTGACGGGCAGCCCTCAAGAGTGCCACTGAATACCCGTAATCACGGCAACAAGCGCCCGGACTGTAGGCCGGAGTCCGCCCAGGACCTGGGCCGCCGCCGCCGGGATGCCGCCGCGAGTTGACATAGATTAAATCAATGATGAATTTGCAAATCGTTATTGTGCAGCGCAGTACAATTTGCGCGCGCCGGAATGGCCCTGCGGTACATCGAAACAACCGCAGAAGCGCGTCAGGCAGGTGACGCCGGCATCCGCGCATTCGAACATAACAAAACGGGATACACCATGCAGGAACAACATTATCTGACGCCGCTCTTCGAGCCCAAGTCTGTCGTCATCATCGGTGGCAGCGAAAGCGAAGATTCCATCGGTGCGACGCTGGTCCGCAACATGCTCGAAGCCGGGTACAAGGGCAAGTTGTTCGCCGTCAATCCTCGGGCCGACCAGATCGCCGGCCTGAAGACCTATCCGACGGTGGAAGATATTCCCCACCGCATTGATCTGGCGGTGATCGCCACCCGCGCCCAGACCGTTCCCGCCCTCATCGAATCCTGCGGCCACGCTGGCATCAAGGCGGTGGTGGTGGTTTCCGCCGGCTTCTCGGAATCCGGTGAGCGGGGCGCGGTGCTGGAACGGGCTGTTGTCGAGGCCGCGCGCCGCAACCGCATCCGGCTCGTTGGCCCCAACTGCCTGGGCATTATCCGCCCGGCCATTGGCCTCAACGCCACGTTTGCCCTGGGCTCGGCCCAGCCCGGCTCCATCGGGCTTATCTCCCAGTCCGGCGCCCTCTGTAGCGCCATCTTGGACTGGGCCCGCCCCAACGGCGTGGGCTTCTCCAGCGTTGTCTCCCTGGGCGGTTCCAGTGACGTGGATTTCGGTGAAATTCTCGAATACATGGTGGCGGACTACAAGACCGAGAACATCATTCTCTACATCGAGGGCATCAAGAACTCCCGCCGCTTCATGAGCGCCCTGCGTGCCGCAGCCCGGGTCAAGCCCGTGCTGGTCATCAAGGTCGGCCGCCATCCGGCCGGCTCCAAGGCGGCCCGCTCCCATACTGCGGCCCGGGTCGGCTCCGACGACGTGTTTGACGCCGCCCTGCGCCGTGCCGGCGTGGTGCGCCTCTATAGCATGAGCCAGTTGTTCTTCGCTGCCTCCGCCCTCTTTTCCAAGTTCCGTCCCCGCGGCAATCGCCTGGCCATCATCACCAACGGCGGCGGCCCCGGCGTCATGGCGGCGGACCGCTGTGCCGACCTGAAGATTCCCTTGGCCGTGCTGTCGGAAGCCACCATCAACGGCCTGAACGAGAACCTGCCCGCAGCCTGGTCCAAGGACAATCCCCTGGACATCGCCGGCGATGCGGACCCGGATCGTTATCGCAAGACCTTGTCGGCCTGCCTGGCGGACGACAATGTGGATGGCGTACTGGTCATCCTCACGCCCCAGGCCATGACCAACCCGACGGAAGCAGCCAAGGCCATCATCGAAGTAGCTGCCGAGTGTGACAAGCCCCTGGTAACCTGCTGGATGGGTGAGGAACAAGTGAAGGAAGGCCGCACCCTGTTCAAGGCTGCCGGCATTCCAACCTTCACCACGCCGGAACCCGCCGTGGAACTGTTCTCCAACATCTCCGCCTACTACCGCAACCAGAAACTGCTGCTGCAGGCCCCCACGTCCCTGGCCTACGAGACGCCGCCCCACATCGAAAGCGCCCGCCTGGTCATCGAGACGGCCCTCATCGAAGGCCGCCGGGTGCTCAATGAAATGGAATCCAAGGCCCTGCTGGCGGCCTTCCGTATTCCCATTGCCAGCACAGTGATTGCCCGCTCCCCCACGGAAGCCATGGTCCTGGCGGAAGAAATCGGCATGCCGGTGGTCATGAAGATCGACTCGCCCCAGATCGAGAACAAGTCCGACTCCGGCGGCGTGCGCCTGAACCTGTGCAACATGCTGTCCGTGCGCTCCGCCTACCAGGAAATCCTGGAGGACGTGAAGAAGAACCGGCCGGATGCCGTCATCAACGGCGTTGCCATCGAGCCCATGATCATCAAGCCCAACGGCCGGGAACTCATGGTGGGGGTGGTACGGGACGAAGTCTTCGGCCCCACCATCACCTTCGGCGAAGGCGGCACCCGCATGGAGGTGCATCGGGACCGGGCCGTGGCCCTGCCGCCCCTGAACCCCTACCTGGCCCACGATCTGGTCATGTCCACGCGCATCTCACTCATGCTCGGCGAGTTCCGCGGCATGCCGGCAGCGAATATGGAGGCCCTGGAAACCGTGCTGCTGCGGGTTTCGGAAATGGTCTGCGAATTGCCCTGGATCCGGGAACTGGACATCAATCCCCTGATCGTGGACGAAAACGGCGCCGTGGCCGTGGATGCCCGCATTACCGTGGCGGACGTGCCAGCGACGGCGGCCCGCTACGACCACATGGCCATCCACCCCTATCCATCCCACCTGGTCACCCAGTGGCGCACCAAGGGCAACGAGAACGTCACCCTGCGCCCGATCCGTCCGGAAGACGCTGAACTGGAACAGGAGTTCGTCAAGGGCCTGTCGCCGGAAAGCAAGTATTTCCGCTTCATGAACACCCTGCGGGAACTCACCCAGGCCATGACGGCCCGGCTCACCCAAATCGACTACGACCGGGAAATGGCCCTGATCGCCACCATCGAGGTGGATGGCAAGGAAAAGGAAGTGGGCGTGTGTCGCTACTCCACCAACCCAGACGCGGAATCCTGCGAATTCGCCATCGTCGTGGCGGACGACTGGGCCGGCAAGGGCCTGGCTCGGAAGCTCATGAACACCCTCATCGACGCGGCGCGCAACCGGGGTCTGAAGTACATGTGTGGTGACTTCCTGTCCAACAATGAGCGCATGCTCGCCTTCGTCACCAGCCTGGGCTTCATCCTCAGCAATAATCCGGAAGACAATTCCATCAAGCACGGCGTGCTGAATCTGTATCGCTGAGGGTTTTCCGCTCCGCCACCAACTGAAATCGCCCCGCAAGGGGCGATTTCAATAGTGATAACGCCCCTGCAGAAATTCGACCCGATCCGGCTTAACCAGATACACCGCCCGATGCTCCTGGGTCAGCCGCCGCGACCAGACGTCGGACCCCAGGTACTTTAACGGTTCAGGCTTGCCGATGCCGTCAAAAGGATCGCGCAAAGCCGCCTCGACGAGGTCCAGCAGCCGCAAGGCCACCCGCCGCTCGGTTTCCACCCAGTGACGTAAATCCTCGCGAAACTCTGGATGAAAGACCGACAGGCGCTTGATTATCTGTAATTCAGGCTTCGCCATTCAGGCCCACCTCCTGGCGTAGGGCCGCCAGGGTATCGGTAGGGCCATCCTGATTCCGTGCACGACCCAGCGCCGTGAGCAGGCGCTCCGCATTGCGGGGCGAACGCAAGAGGTGGGCGGTTTCCAGGAGGCTGGCCAACTCATCCGCCGCGATCAAGGCCACATTGCCCGCATTGCGGCGATGAATGATGACCACCTCCCGATCCTCTGTTGCCGCAGTACAGAGTGAGGCGAAAGAGGCACGTGCTTGCGTAAAGGTGGTTTCGAGGGCCATGGCCGATCTCCTGGTTGTACAGGAGGATGGTACAGGTTAAAGATAACAGGAGCAACGAAGATGGCAAAGACCCCCTGCTCCACCGCCAGGATCAGGAGCCGTAGCCCAAACGTGGTCTGTTACCCCCCCTCCACGGGAACTGCGGGCTACGCCAACGCCATGGCAACAGGAAGCTTTTTATGTCTGATGGCTCCTGTTCCGACAACAGCACCATTCAGCCTCCGCCGCCCCGCAAGGTATAATCTGCCTCTTGCCGGCGACCTGGCGCCGGATGTATCTGCCCCGGATTTTCCCGGGCGTTGATGGCCGGCTGAAGCCGGCCCCACATTTCATAGCTCGCCCCATGCACCTGCGCCACCGCCCTGCCCCATCCCTTCATCCGGCGGGGTTCAAACCATGAGTGCCATGACCGACGGCCAGGCAGACTCCCTGGCAGAGTTCCTGGCGCCGGGCATCGAGGCCACGGACGTGCCGGAACTGGATGCCCTGCTCAGGGCCGGGCCGTTGATCGGCGCCTTCATCACCCTGTTCCGCGGTTCCGACGCCGAGGTGCTGGCGCGGCTGCTGGTGCTGCGGGAGATCGGCCGGGCCGAGGGCGTGGCCTCCCGCTGGACGCCGGAGGCCCTGCGCTCGCGCTTTTCCTATCTGGACACGGTGAAGCTGGAGACGGTGCTGAAGCGCCTCAGGGAAAACGCCCTGCTGGCCTTTGCCGATGACGGCCACTACCACCTGTCGGACCTGGGCCGCAATGCCACGTCCGCCATTGGCATGCTTGTGCAGTTTTCCGCCGAGGACGACCTGGAACTGGGTTTCCTCACGGCCCAGCTGGCGGGCCTTTCCGCCGTGGGCGCAGTCAGTGCCGAGGCCCTGGGCCACCTGCTCTCAAAGTTGAACGACCTGTCCTGGCATTTCGAGGAGGCCATTGCCTCCGGCTCCGAATTCCAGATCCGCGCCTCCCGTCGCCGCCTCGAAGCCAACCTGCGTTGGCTGGAGAAGGGCACCACGGTGCTGAAAAGTCTGCTGGCGGACCCGGACGTGCCCTTCGAACTGGCAAGCGTAGCCCAGC
>JAYTVW010000137.1:0-33024 GCA_043743785.1 Rhodocyclales bacterium
CGCTTCACCCATTTGGTGAAGGCCAAAATCCTTGCCATGTCTTTGTTTTCTCGGCGCCTCTGCGCCTCGGCGTTTAGTCAACTGCCTTTTTAAGGTTCAAGCCGCCGTGTCAGCTGCGATCAAGGCGATCCAGACGCGACCGGCAAACGAGCTGCTGTGGAGCGCGGAGCAGGTCGGGGAAGCCCTGGGGGTGACGCCCCGGCATGTAACCGCCGTTCTGCTGGCGCTGCCGGGGTTCCCGGAAGCCCACCGCCTGCCGTCTGGGGCGGAAAACGGGGGGCGGGGCAGACCGAAATGGAGGGCATCCGAAATCCGCTCATGGGCGGAAAAAGCAAAAAGGAAAATAGCCGGGAGCCTGGATTTCCCATCCGCGTTACGCCATTTTCACGCCAAATTCCGGTGCTGCCCAATGAAACACAAGTCCCTTCACCCGCACCATCAACAAGAACAGGCACCTCGTGCAATATCGGCCAAGTGCCATTTTCTTGCCCTCGGTCCTGTGGGCGATAAATTGAGCCACGGGGTCAGCAAATAGCCGGCCTAGCCGCACCCTTGGACCCCGGCGCTGTGCCGCCGTGCCATCCGACGCGCCGAATCAATGCCCCCGCGCTTTGTTGTCTTCCTATCCGGGCTATTTCACCCGGGTCAGGCGCGGACGAGGGGGTTCTGGTGGCGGCTCATCGCTTGGCGACTTGGTACCGGGCAAGCTGGATACCGTGGCACCTTCCCCGGCAGACTGGGTGCCCGCCAAATCCACCTCAAAACCCATGCCCTCGCCGTTTTCCCGGGCATAGATGGCCGACACGTTGGCCACCGGCACGGACAAGTGCTGCACCTTGCCGCTGAAACGGGCCTGGAAGGTGATGACATCGTTGGCGATGTGCAACTGATTGGAGGCCATAGGGCCGATGTTCAGGACGATCTGACCGTCCTTGGCAAAACCTGCCGGCACCCTTGTGTGCTGGTCCACCATCACCGCGATATAGGGGGTGAAACCTTCATCCACGCACCATTCGTAAAGGGCGCGCAACAAATAGGGCTTGGTGCTTACGTTGCTCATGGGGCGTCTCGATTCGGGTGCAACAAGTGGAAAGGCCGCGGACACGCCGCGGCCATTTTCCGGAGTGCCGCTTGATCAGCGGCGCATGACCTTTTCCGACGGCGTCAGGGCGTCGATGAAACCCTGGCGGCTGAAAATACGTTCCGCATACTTGAGAAGCGGCGCGGCCTGCTTGGGCAATTCGATGCCGTAATGGCCCAGGCGCCACAACAGCGGTGCAATGGCCACGTCGAGCATGGAGAACTCGTCGCCGAGCATGAACTTCTGCTTGGCGAAAATCGGCACCAGTTCGGTGAGGCGGTCACGCACGATCTGACGTGCCTTGTCAGCCGCCTTCTGGCCCTTTTCCAGCGCTTCGATGTGGCAGAAGAGTTCCTGCTCAAAGGTGAACAGGAGTTGGCGACAGCGGGCCCGCATGATCGGATCCGGCGGCATCAACTGGGGATGGGGAAAGCGCTCGTCGATGTACTCGTTGATGATGTTCGACTCGTACAGCACGAGGTCACGATCCACCAGCACCGGCACACGGTTATACGGATTGATGACGGCAATGTCTTCCGGTTTGTTGAACAGGTCGACATCGATCACCTGGAAATCCATGCCCTTCTCGTACAGGACGATACGGCAGCGGTGGCTGAATGGGTCCGTCGTCCCGGAGTACAAATTCATCATTGCGGTGGTGCTCCAGGAATAGTCGGCATCACGCACCACGCGACGTACGCGTGGAGACTCGGAATCCTGATGCCCTTGTTGTTGCATTTTCAAAATGTGCGCTTTGGCTTTAGAAAATCAGAGTGGAGGGCTCCTGCGTTCGACTCCGGAAATCGGCTTGCGATTCACGAAAGCGGCCGCATCGGCCCTCCACCCCCTGAATGTCACACCCGTCAGTGCACGTCTCTCCAGAAGTTTTTCTTCAGGAAATAGGCAAGGATGGACAGAACGGCCAGAGCCGCCAGCACGATCCAGCCGATGGACTTGCGGGTTTCGCCAACCGGCTCCCCGATGAACTTGAGGAAGCCCACCAGGTCAGCCACGGCCGCATCATACTCGGCCGGCTTCAGGGTACCGGGCTTCACCAGCACCAGGGACTTGTGCTCTTCGCCGTCCTTCTTGGCAACGTGAAGTTCGTTCTCGCCCTGCAGTTGCCACAGTACATGGGGCATGCCGACGTTCTCGAACACCAGGTTGTTCCAACCGGTCGGACGCTTGTCGTCACGGTAGAAGGAGCGCAGGTAGGTGTACAACCAGTCCGGGCCGCTGCCAAATTCGGAAGCGCGGGCACGGGCAATCACCGTCAGGTCGGGCGGGGCAGCCCCGAACCAGACCTTGGCTTCATCACGCTGGATCGCGACACGCATGAGTTCACCGGTCTTGTCGGCGGTAAACAGCAGGTTGTCCTTGATCTGCTCTTCGGTGAGGCCAATGTCCTTGAGCCGGTTGTAGCGCATGTAGCTGGCGCCGTGGCAGTTCAGACAGTAGTTCACGAAGATCTGGGCGCCGTGTTGCAGGGCGGCCTTGTCCTGGCTCCGGTCCGGAGCCTTGTCCAGGTGAAGTTCAGCACCGCTGGCGAACACCGCCAGGGGCACACATACCAGCGCTAAAGCGAGCTTTCTGGCGAATTTCATGACTTTATTTTCCATTATCCCGTCACCCTTTCCGGAACCGGCTTGCACTTGTCGATGGTGGAGTACCAAGGCATCAAGATGAAGAAGCCGAAGTACAGCACGGAACAAACCTGGGACAGCAGCGTCCGACCCGGGGTCGGCGGCAACACACCCAGGTAACCCAGGATGAAGAAGCAGACCACGAACACCGCCAGGAACAGCTTGTAGATCGGACCGCGGTAGCGGATCGACTTGGCGGGGCTGCGATCCAGCCAGGGCAGGAAGGCAATGATCACCACCGAGGCTCCCATGGCCACCACACCCCAGAACTTGGCATCGAGACCGAACAGCGGATAGGTCACGGCACGCAGGATGGAGTAGAAGGGCGTGAAGTACCACACCGGCGCGATATGCGGCGGGGTCTTCAGCGGGTCAGCCGGGAAGAAGTTGTTGTACTCCAGGAAATAGCCGCTGCCTTCCGGGGCGAAGAACAGAATCGCCGAGAAGAAGAACAGGAACACCGCCACGCCCAGAATATCCTTCACCGTGTAGTACGGATGGAAGGGGATGCCATCCAGGGGATGACCGTCCGCGTCCTTGAACTTCTTGATTTCCACACCGTCCGGGTTGTTTGAACCCACTTCGTGCAGCGCGATGATGTGGGCAACGACGAGGCCCAGCAGAATCAGCGGCACGGCGATGACGTGGAAGGAGAAGAAGCGATTCAGGGTCGCATCGCCCACCACGAAGTCACCACGAATGATCAGGGACAGGTCCGGACCAATAATGGGAATCGCGGAGAACAGGTTCACGATCACCTGGGCACCCCAGTAGGACATCTGACCCCAGGGCAACAGGTAGCCCATGAAGGCTTCCGCCATCAGGCACAGGAAGATCAGGGTGCCGAAGACCCAGATCAGCTCCCGCGGCTTCCGGTAGGAACCGTAGAGCAGACCGCGGAACATGTGCAGGAACACCACGATGAAGAAGCTTGAGGCCCCCGTGGAGTGCATGTAGCGGATGATCCAGCCACCCGGCACGTCGCGCATGATGTACTCGACGCTGGCAAACGCCACCGGCACGCCGGAAGCATTCAGCGCCGCATCAGGCTTGTAATGCATGACCAGGAAAATACCGGTCACGATCTGGATCACCAGCACCATAAGAGCCAGGGAACCAAAGAAATACCAGAAGTTGAAGTTCTTCGGCGCGTAATACTCTGACAGGTGCTCCTTGTACATCGACGTGAGCGGGAAGCGCGCGTCGATCCAACCCAGGAGACCCGTGGTTGTCACTTGTTTTTCAGCAGCCATGTCATGCCCCCTTGGTGTCTTCGCCGATCACGATCCTGGTGTCGCCGACATACTTGTGCGGCGGTACTTCCAGGTTGTCCGGAGCCGGCTTGCCCTTGTAAACCCGGCCAGCCAGGTCGAAGGTGGAACCGTGGCAGGGGCACAGGAAGCCGCCCGCCCAGTCCGGCGCCACACCGCTTTCCGCGCCCGTCTTGAACTTCTCGGAAGGGGAACAGCCCAGGTGCGTGCAGATACCGACCATCACCATGATTTCCGGCTTGATGGAGCGGTGATCATTGGTAGCGTATGCGGGTTGCTGCTTCTTCTCCGATTTCGGATCGCTGACTTGATCAGCGACCTTCTTCAGGGAATCCAGTTGTTCCTTGTTGCGGCGGATGATCCACACCGGCTTGCCGCGCCACTCGACGGTCATCATCTGACCCGGTTCGAGCTTGCTGATATCTGCTTCGACGGGCGCACCGGCTGCCTTGGCACGCTCGGAGGGCGTGAGGCTGGCAACGAAAGGCACGGCAGCCGCCACGCCCAACGCACCACCGGTCGCCGCCGTAGCGAGCAGCAGATTGCGCCTGCCACCGTCGACTTTATCTTCTACACTCATGGCCGAAATCCCGGAAATGAAAGGTTCGAATTCAAAAAAACCCCCGAATTATAGCCGAATCAGCAGGCCAGATGAAGCCCAAAACCACATCTTGGCATGAGGATATTCGGGTAGAGGGGCCGATCCGGCCGGTATCCGGGCATTTTCATGCGGCGGCGCAGCATCGATTGGTCGTATCAGGAGGATGACAGCAGGCCCGGATCGCCGTCCACACCGGTGAGCCGGGGCAGGTTGAGGCGGGGCGTTGCCAGGGTTTTTTTGGCCTTGAGCCAGGTGGAAACCACGTCCCAGATGGGCGCCCCCGTGACGCCCCGGGCCACCGGCGCCCAGCCTGCCACCTTGTAAATCTTGTCCGCCTCCAATAATTTTCCGCCTAGGCGCATATCCCGAATGCGCGCCCCCATGGGCGCCGCCGGGGCGCAGGTATAGCTCATGCCGCCCACCCGCACCATGTCGCCGCCTTGCTGCAGATAGGGATCCGGGTTGAACAAGTTGTCCCCCACGTCCTCCAGGATGGCCTTGATGGTGGCGCCCTTCATATCCGTGAGGGTCGATTGGGGATAGGTGATGGCCGTCTGAGCCATCAGGTCGCCGAAAGTGATGGTCTGGCCCGGCAGGAGCGACGTGCCCCAGCGGAAGCCCGGAGAAAAAGCGATGTCCGCCCCCTGCACCTCGCGCATGGCGTCCAGGATGAGCTGGTCCCAGGAACCGTTGAAATTGCCGCGGCGGTAGAGCACGCCCTCGCTCACCGCCAGGGGTTCGTCAAGCCGGCTGCGGTAAGGCGCTTCCACCTGTTCGATGTAGGCTGCCATGGCCGGGTCCGCCGGCAAGAGATTGGCGAACACCGGCAGGAGCTTGTAGCGGAAATCCACGACCCGGCCGTCCTTCACCGCGAAGTCCAGCACGGACAGGAACTTGCCGTTGCTGCCGGAGTTCATGACCAGGGTCTTGCCCGCCGGATTGGCCACCACCACCGGTACCGGCACACCATCGTGGGTATGCCCCCCCAGAATGGCGTCCAGCCCGGTGACGCGGCTGGCCAGTTTCAGGTCCACATCCATGCCATTGTGCGAGAGCAGCACCACCACCTGGGCGCCCTTGCCGCGAACTTCCTCGATGAATTTTTGCAACTCCTCTTCCTGGATGCCGAAGGTCCAGTCCGGGATGAAGTGGCCCGGATTGGCAATGGGCGTATACGGAAAAGCCTGGCCGATGACCGCCACCGGCACTCCGTTCTGTTCCCGTATCACGTAGGGCTTGAAGACGGCGTCACCGAAGTCGCTGGTCTTGACGTTGTGGGCCAGGAATTCGATGGACCCGGCCAGCTCCTTGTCCACCAGTTCCTTCACCCGCTCCGCCCCCAGGGTGAATTCCCAGTGGGCGGACATGAGGTCCACGCCGAGGAGCTTGGTGGCCCCCACCATGTCCTGGCCCTTGGTCCACAAGGCTGTGGCGGAGCCTTGCCAGGTATCGCCGCCGTCCAGCAGCAGGGCGCCGGGGCGGCTCGCCTTCAGGCGTTTCACCAGGGTGGCGAGATGGGCGAAGCCCCCCAGGCGGCCGTACTGACGGGCGGCGGCACTGAAATCCAGACAGGAGAAGGCATGGGCATTCCGGCTGCCCGGAGCGATGCCATAGGCCTTGAGCAGAGCCTCCCCCACCAGGTGGGGCGCCTTGCCCCGAGCGCTGCCGAAACCGAGGTTGGTATCCGGCTCCCGGAACAGCACGGGCCGCAGCTGGGCGTGGCAGTCCGTGAAATGCAGCAGATGCACGTTGCCAAAGCGCGGCACGTCATAGCCCCCCTCCCCGTCCGCAGCAAAAGCCTGCCTGCCGTCGAGCACAAAACCGGCGGCCGCAGCGGCCGCCAAAACCTGGAGAAATTCACGTCTTTGCATGCTATTTATTCACCGGCGATTCCGGGTCCAGCAGCAGGGCCACCAGGTCCTTGATCTGAGCCTCGGTCAGGGCGCCCACGTGGCCGAAGCGGGGCATGTTGGTGCACAAGTTGTAGGCCTTGGCGTTGTAGATCTTGCTGTAGGTATATTGCTGCATCGCGGCAGAATTGCCGCGGATCTTGCCGTAATGGCGCAGGCTGGGGCCGATGGTGCCGAAGGACGCTTCCTGGGGCGCAAGTTGATGGCAGTTGTAGCAATTGCCTCCCACCGGGCTGTCCGGGCTGTCGCTCCAAGTCATGCCGCGGCCATCCTGAGCCAGGGCCTCGCCCTTCTTCCAGTCCCCCAGGTACTTCCCGTCTGCCGGATAACGGACGCCCGCCAGTTGCTGTGTCTCCAGGTATTTGACCAGCGCCCGCGGCAAATCTTCCGGATGATGCTGGGTACAGGTGGCCTGCACGGCATCCTGATCCAGCCGCGCCAGGCCAGCAATGCCCTTCGTCCTGAAGTCGGCCTTCAGGCGTCCGCTCAAGGCATCTTCATCCCCCGCCGCCAGGGCGGTCGTACCGAAGGCGGCCAAGACGCCACACATCACCATGATCTTTTTCATAGCCATCCCCTTAACGCTTGATGCCCGGCCCCTGATAGGTGGCCCCATTGGCCATGTAGGCCAGGAAGCTCGTCAGGGCAATGGTGGATTCGGAAGCGTAAACCGGCTCGGGGAAACGCTGCTGCCGGAAGCAATCGTTCAGGCGCCACTGGAAACTGCGGAACTCGCTCTGGGACACCCGGTAGGCGGGCCAGCTCGTGTAAGCGCGGCGGGAGCCGATGCTGGTGGTCAGGTTCGGCAGGTCCTGCATGCGGATGCGCCGCCCGTTCTCGCTGTGGCAAGTGGCGCAGGAAAAATCGTAGGGACCGGCCCGGTACATGAACAACTGCTTGCCCAGGGCGAAGGCCGCTTTCTCCTGCGGATGCTCCATGGGCACGTTCATGGCCATGCCCTTGGACTGGCCCACCACGTAGGCCACCAGGGCCTCCATGTCGGATTTGTAGCTGCCGGCGCCAAAGGGGCGTTTGACGAGATCAGCCCGGGGGAAGCCCTGCAGCGTGATCATGCAGGTGAGCAGCCGGGATTCCAGATCCTCCACCTTGCCCGTGTCGGCGAAATAGCGCGGCAGCGTCGCGTAGGCGCCCTTGACCACCCCGGCCCCCAGCCCCAGGTCGCACCGCTCCAGGCTGGCATTCTTCGGTCCCCGGGGTGCAGCCCACATGGCCTCCCCGGCCATTTCATACAGTTCCGCCGGATTGCCATCCCCCAGCATTTCCCGATAGCGCTCGATCTCCGCCGCCGGGTCCTCCTGGGACCAGGCGCTGGTCGCCGCCCCCAGGGCGCTCACGGCAGCCAGCAGCACGGTGCGCGTCATGATTTTCATGGCCTTCTCCCGTGGGGCTGTCATCAGCCGGCGGCGACGGCCGCTTCGTCGGTACGCTTGTCGCCCGTGTTGTCCACCCAGCTCACAACGACCTTGTCCCCCGCCTTGGCGCCCTTCAGCTTGAAGTTGAATACCGGGTTGGCGGAAACCGCCGTGTTGACATGGCTCTCCACCACCCGCTTGCCGCCCACGTCCACCGTCAGGGACTGGATGAAATGGGCCGGCACCAGTTTCCCTGTCTGGGCATCCTTGCGCAGGCCGGTTTCCATGGGGTGGGCGGCGATCACCGTCACCGCCGTAATATCGCCCTTTTGCAGGGCGCGAATTCTCATCGGATTTGCCATGTTTTTCTCCATATTGCGCAAGCCGCGAAGCGGCTCACAAAACTCCCCTCGCCCTTGGGAGAGGGGTTGGGGGCGAGGGGGACACGCGCCGACCGTTATCCGGGCGTCCCTTGGTCCCAATGATCAGCCGCCGCAGCCGCCGGCAGTGACCTTGACATCCTTGTGGGTGGTGTAAACCTTGCCATCCGCCCGGGCGATGACCCGCACCGTGGCGGTTTCGCTGAACTTCAGGCGCACCGCCACTTCCGGCAGGGCACCGTTGGCGAACTCGAAGCTCACCGCCGCCGGGAAGGGGTTCTTGTCCACCAGGATGTAAATATGGGTGGTATTCGGGATGTTGCTGACGACGGATATCGGCACCACGGCGCCGTTTTCCGCGATGGTCGGCGCGTTGAGCAACAGATCCTTGCTTTCGACGGCGCCGGTCGCCCCCAGGCCCTTCAAGGCACCGGGCACGTCCTTGGCCTCGAACGCCGCCTTGTTCCATTCTGCGGCAAACGCCTGGAGCGGCCGCAGCAGACCGGTCACGACAAGTGCCGCCATAGCCGTGCCGGCCCCCATGCTCTTGAGAAACGTTCTACGTAAGACATTCATGCTTCAAGCCCCTCTTGGTTGCAATGCGTTGAGCCCATCAGGGCCGCAGGTAGGCATAGCCTTGCGCCAGCTTTTGAATGATTTCCACCACGCCGGCCTGCACGAAGCCGATGTTCGGTTGCAAATCCGCTTCCTTGAGCTTCATGGCGACCATGGTGTTCTTGCAGGCCAGCACCTTGACGCCCCGGGACAGGGCCTCCTGGAGGCGGGAACCCACTTCGGAATCGTCCTTCAGCATGTCGAGGCCGGGGCCGAAGGCGACGATTTCCACCTCCGCCAGGCTGGCCCCCATGTCCTTTTGCGCATTCCTGACGTTGTTGAGCGTCAGGTTCCAGCGGGCCGGGTCGGACTCACTGACTTGCACCACCAACTTGTAGGCAGATGGGGGCGACATATCGGCAGCCAGGGCCGGCAGTGCCAGCAAGGAAAACAGTAACAGCAGGAGTTTGCGCATAAACATTCCTTTGAAAACAATTTAGTTAAAACGCCGAGCCACCGAGACGCCGAGGAAAAACAAGAACTTGGAGAATATCAGAGGCTAATCCAACATTTGCCAGCATCAACCGGACTATCCTTTCGATTTCTCCGCGCCTCTGCGCCTCGGCGTTTAATAAACTGCCTTTTCCACCGTGAATTACATCAGGCGGTATTGCAGCTTCATGGTGCCGGCGGCGCCGGCGATGATGGCCGCCAGGGTCAGCATGGAGCCAAGGGCCAGGGTCGACAAACCCGTCACGCCCTGCCCGATGGTGCAGCCCATGGACAGCACGCCGCCGATGCCCATGAGCACGGCACCGACCCCGTGGGTCAGGAAATCCCGCAGGGAAGGAAACCACTCCAGCCGGAAACTGCGGGACAGGACGGCATACAGGAAGGCTCCGACGATGACCCCGGCGAGGGACACCAGGCCGAAATTGATGAGGCTGAAATTGCCCGGGTCCAGCAGGTAATGGACGGCGTCGCCCATGGGGCTGATGAAGGTCAGGGACTGGACCTGCACCCGGGACGGCGGCGTATCGGCCATTTCAGCCCATTCCTTCCAGGCGGCCCCCAGACTGCCGGCCGTCAGGAACCAGCCGGCTACCACCGCCAGACCCACCGCCACGCCACCCAGGATGTTGTCCCGGTTGCCGCGAAAGTCCTTTGCCGCGAAGGCAAAGCCGATCAATCCCAGACTCAGCATGGCCCCCAGGGCACGGCGCAGGCCCGCCGTGTCTTCCAGACCCAGAACGGCGCCGAGAACACTGTCCAGGGACTGGCTCTGCATGCCGAATTTGGAAAGGCTCAGGGCCAGGGGCGACATCCAGGCGTCAAAGGCCAGGGCATAGAAATCCGTCCAGAGCATGAGGTAGGCCATGATCGAGGCGATGGCCAGCACCACCAGGGATTTCAGGTTGCCGCCGCCGATGCGCACCAGGGTCTTGTTGCCGCAGCCGGACGCCAGGGTCATGCCGATGCCGAACAGGGCGCCCCCTAGCAGGTAGCGCAGCCAGGCAAAAGTGGCGGTGCGATAGGGAGGAAAAGTGGCATCCGGCAGAGCGATGCCGGCGACGCTTTCCAGCAGCATAACGCCGCCCACCGCCACACCGATGGCCAACAGCCAAGCCCGCAGCCGGCCGCTGTCGTCCATGTTCACCCAGTCGGACACCGCCCCCATGGTGCAGAAATTGGTCTTGTTCACCACTGCCCCCATGACGGCGGAAACGACAAATGCACACCCCAGCACCTGCTGATGGACGTTCAGTTCCACGGGACTCCTCCATGATTGAATCGGCTGCTCTGCGGCAGCATTGCGGCAGCATTGCGGCGAAGTCTAAGGCCTTCTTTTGCAGCAACGCCAATCAAGGAAAATGATGCCGCCAAAAATTAGAGCAGATTCCGGAAAACAAGAACGCCATTCGTAGGTCAGGTTGCGCAGCAACCTGACATGTGCCGAGGGTTGGTGTCAGGTTTCCGCAGGAAACCTGACCTACGACAGAGGGACGGTGATTCGTGGAATTCGCCTACCGCTTGTTCAGATGGCGCCTTCGTCCCGCAGGCGACGGATGTCGTCCTGGCCGTAGCCCAGGCCGGCCAGCACCTGGTCGGTATGTTCCCCCAGGGCCGGACCGGCCCATTCGGTGCCGCCGGGGGTTGCGGAGAGTTTGGGCACGATGCCCGGCGCCTTGAGCGTCTTGCCGCCGGGCAGCGTCAGGCTCTGGATCATGTCCCGGGCCAGGTACTGGGGATCGGAAAACATGTCTGCCGCCGAGTACACCCGACTGGCCGGCACTTGGGCTTGCCCCAGGATGTCCAGGATTTCCGCCAGCTCGAGTTGGGCGGCCCAGGCGTCGATGGCGCCGTAGAGCTCGTCCCGCCGGGCGTCCCGACCGGCGTTATCCCGCAAGCCGGCATCCTCCGCCAAGTCCGTGCGCCCCATGGCCAGCATGAGGCGTTTGAAAATGGCGTCGCCGTTGCCGCCAATGATCACGTACTGACCGTCCCGGGTGCTGTGGGTGTTGGAGGGCGTAATGCCCGGCATGATGTTGCCGGTGCGCTCCCGCACGAAATCGCAGGCGTCGAATTCCGGCACCAGGCTCTCCATCATGGCGAACACAGCCTCGTAGAGCGCCACGTCCACCACCTGGCCCTGCCCTGCCCCCTTGCCGCCGCCTGCATCCCGGTGGCGCAGGGCCATGAGGGCGCCGATGACGCCGAACAGGGCGGCGATGGAATCCCCGATGGAAATGCCGGTCTTCACGGGCGGGCGGTCCGGAAAGCCGGTGATGAAGCGCAGCCCGCCCATGGATTCGCCGATGGCGCCGAAACCTGGCTGTTTCGCCATGGGGCCGGTCTGGCCGAAGCCCGACAGGCGCACCATCACCAGGGACGGGTTAAGCGCCTTCAGGTCTTCCCAGCCCAGGCCCAGCTTCTCCAGCACGCCGGGGCGGAAATTCTCCACCACCACGTCCGCCTCGGCCGCCAGGCGCCGCACAATGTCCCGGCCCTCCGGATGCTTCAGATTGGCCGTGACGGATTTCTTGTTGCGGGACTGCACGTACCACCACAAGGAAGTACCGTCCTGCAGCTTGCGCCAGGTGCGCAGGGGATCGCCGCCCTGCGGCGACTCGATCTTGATGACTTCGGCGCCGAACTCCCCGAACAGGCGGGCCGCGAAGGGTCCGGCGATGAGAGTGCCAAGTTCCAGCACCTTGATGCCGGCGAGGGGTTTGGGAGCAGTGGGGGTCATGGAGGATAGTGTCTGGTGAAAAGCAAAAACCCGCAGAGCAGCTTTCTGCGGGTTCTGATTCGTGCCGGAGCGGGGGACTCTATCACAGGCAAATTGGCCCGGACAAGCCGCTTGCCCCAGGGCTTGCCTGCGGCAGACACCGTCGGCGCCCGGATTCCAGTACCATCTGTCCCTCTTTCCCGCCCACTTTCCCGCCCACGGCCCGCCCCATGACTACTGTCTCCTGCTGCGACTTTTCCCGCCTGGACCCCGCCCCGGTGTGGGCCCATTTCGCCACCCTGTGCCGCCTGCCGCGGCCCTCCAAAGGGGAAGTGGCCCTGCGGGAGCATCTGCGCGCCTGGGCCACGGCCCGAGGGCTGGACAGCGTGGTGGACGGGGCCGGCAATCTCATTATTAAAAAACCCGCCTCGCAAGGTCGGGAGCAACACCCGGCCACCGTGCTGCAGGCCCACCTGGATATGGTCTGCCAGAAGAACAGCGACAACCTCCACGATTTTTCCCGGGATCCGATCCGGCCTGTACTGAAGGAGGGCTGGCTGGTGGCGGAGGGAACGACCCTGGGTGCGGACAACGGCATCGGCGCGGCCCTGATCCTGGCGGTGCTGGAAGATACGACGCTTTCCCACGGCCCGGTGGAAGCCCTGTTCACCGTGGATGAGGAGGCCGGCATGGGCGGTGCCCGGGGCCTGGAGACGGGCCTCTTGCAGGCGCGCCTCATGCTGAACCTGGATACGGAGGCCTGGGGCGAGTTCTATATGGGCTGCGCCGGGGGCCTGGACGTGAATGCCAGCCGGCCGGCAAGCGCCGTGCCCCTGCCCGCCGGCCTCAAGGCCTGGCGCATCGCCCTCACCGGCCTCAGGGGCGGCCACTCCGGCGTGGATATTCACGAGGAACGGGGCAATGCCATCAAGCTGCTGGTGCGGGTGCTGCGGGACCTGGAAAGTCGCCATCCCCTGCGCCTGGTGTCACTGCAAGGCGGCACCGCCCGGAACGCCCTGCCCCGGGAAGCCTTCGCCACCATCGCCCTACCGCCGGACATCGACCTGGGTGCCGCCCTGGCCCCATGGCAGGCGCAGCTGCGGCAGGAGTTGCAAGGCGTGAATGCGGGTCTGGCCCTGGCCTGCGCACCCACCGAGGCGGACCTGGCCCTGTCTGGCGCCGACCAGGCGGTCTGGCTGGCCTCCCTGCACGCTGCGCCCCATGGCGTACGGCGCATGAGCCGGAGTGTGCCCGGGGTGGTGGAAACCTCCAACAACCTGGGCATGGCGGACCTGGGACCGGCGGGCGGCAGCTGCAATTTCATGGTCAGATCGCTGCTGGACACGGGTGCGGAGGCCCTGGCGGACGAAATCATCAGCCTCTTCGCCCTTTCCGGCACAGTGGCCGAGAAGGACGGCGCCTACCCGGGCTGGACGCCCAACCCGGCCTCCAGACTGCTGGCCCTGAGCCAGGCGGTGTACACACGGGAATTCGGCGGCGAGTCTGCAGTCAAGGTCATCCACGCGGGCCTGGAATGCGGCCTCATCGGCGCCAAATACCCGGGCATGGACATCGTCTCGTTTGGCCCCACCATCCACGGCGCCCACGCCCCGGGAGAATCCGTGGAAATCGCCTCCGTGGGCCGTTGCTGGCACCTGCTCACGGCCATCCTGGCGGCGATTGAACCAGCCCGCCACCAGAGAGAAGAAGCATGAAACCAATACCCACCTGACTTCCCTGCGCCTTACTGCCGCACTTCCGCCAGGTTGTGGGCTTCCGGCAGATTGCCGGAGGAACGGAAGGGGTTGATGTCCAGGCCGCCGCGGCGGGTGTAGCGGGCCCACACGGCCAGGGAAGTGGGCTGGCAGCGGGTCAGGATGTCGCAGAACATGCGTTCCACACACTGCTCGTGGAATTCGTTGTGTTCGCGAAAGGAAATGATGTAGCGCAGGAGCCCTTCCCGGTTTATGGCCGGTCCGGTGTAACGCACCACCGCCATGGCCCAGTCCGGCTGGCCCGTCACCAGACAGTTGGATTTCAAGAGGTGGGAGTAGAGGGTTTCGCTGACCACGGGGCCGGGGGCCGACAGCAGTTCCGGCGTCGGTCGATAGGTATCGATGGCCACATCCAGTGTGTCCAGAAGCACGCCTTGCGGGTATCCCGCGCTACGCACGGGCCTTTGATCCAGGGTTTCCAGTGCCACCACCACCGGGCCACCCGCCGCAACGGAAAGATCCCGGGCGATGAGGGCCTGCACTTCCGCCGCATTACCGAAGTGGCTCTGGTTGAGGGAGTGCAGGTAGAGCTTCAAGGACTTGGATTCAATGAGCCGGGGCGTTTCCGCCGGCACTCGAAATGTGCCGATGGCCACCACCGGCTTGCCCTTGGGATTCAGCCAGGAGAGTTCATAGGCATTCCACAGGTCGAACCCGCTGAAGGGCAGAGTTGCCGGCGTGAGGCCCAGTTCATCGCGCTTGTCCTGGCGCGGGATGGGAAACAGCAGTTCCGGAGCGTAATCGCTCCTGTAGGTGGTGCTGCGGCCCAGGGGCGAGTCGTTGGCGGTGGGCTTGGTCATGAAGTCTATGGAATGATGGCGCTAACCACGGCCCCCGTGGCCTTGGCGGTGGTTTTTACCGTGACCGCCACCACGCTGACCGCCGCATCAGCCACCGCCACGACGGCGCAGCCCTGGAGCAGAAAGCTGCAGCACATGACGAGGAACAGGGAGTTTTGCATGGGGCGGCCCATTCGGACGGGAGAAAAGCGGCAAATATACGCGATATTTTGCGTGATTCAGCGGCCGGCGGGCTGCCGCCGTTGTCGACTTCCCGGTGCTTATGCGAGAATGCGCGGCTATTCTGCGGTGCCGCATACACTCTTGCAGCCTGGCGTCGGAACACGGTGATTTGATTCGCTGTTTCGGGCGCATCGGCTCAGGAGCGGCGGGCCTCACACTCAATCGGGACAAGAAAACATGCCGGTCATCACCCTGCCTGACGGATCCAAACGGGAATACGCGGACGCTCTCACCGTGGCACAGGTTGCCGCCTCCATCGGCACGGGCCTGGCCAAGGCTGCCCTGGCCGGCAAGGTGGATGGGGTGCTGGTGGACACCTCCCACCTCATCGAAGCCGACGTTGCCCTTGCCATCATTACCGACAAGGACCCGGAAGGCCTGGAAATCATCCGCCATTCCACGTCCCACCTGATGGCTTACGCGGTGAAGTCCCTCTTTCCCGAAGCCCAAGTGACCATCGGTCCGGTCATCGAGAACGGCTTCTACTACGACTTCGCCTACAAGCGCGCCTTCACGCCGGAAGACCTGGTGGCCATCGAGAAGCGCATGGTGGAACTGGCGAAGAAGGATTTCCCCGTGGTGCGGGACGTCAAGCCCCGGGATGAGGCCGTGGCCTACTTCAAGAGCATCGGCGAAGCCTACAAGGCGGAGTTGATCGAAGCCATTCCGGCGGGGGAAGACGTGTCCCTCTACTGTGAGGGCGAGTTCACCGACCTGTGCCGCGGCCCCCATGTGCCCTCCACGGGCAAGCTGAAGGTCTTCAAGCTCATGAAACTGGCCGGGGCCTACTGGCGCGGCGACTCGAAGAACGAGATGCTGCAGCGCATCTACGGCACGGCCTGGGCCAAGAAGGAAGAGCAGGAAGCCTATCTGCACATGCTGGAAGAGGCGGAAAAGCGCGATCACCGCAAGATCGGCCGCCAGCTGGACCTGTTCCACATGCAGGAAGAGGCGCCGGGCATGGTCTTCTGGCATCCCAAGGGCTGGTCCGTGTGGCAGGAGATCGAACAATACATGCGCCGCGTGTATCGCGAGAATGGCTACCAGGAAATTCGTTGTCCCCAGATCCTTGACCGCTCCCTGTGGGAAAAGTCGGGGCACTGGGACAACTACAAGGACAACATGTTTACGACGGAGTCGGAAAAGCGCGACTTCGCCATCAAGCCCATGAATTGCCCGGGCCACGTCCAGGTCTTCAATGCGGACCTGCGCTCCTACCGGGAACTACCCCTGCGCTACGGCGAATTCGGCTCATGCCACCGTAACGAACCCTCCGGCGCCCTGCATGGCCTCATGCGCGTGCGCGGCTTCGTCCAGGATGACGGCCATATCTTCTGCACCGAAGACCAGATCCAGTCGGAAGTGACGGCCTTCAACGCCCTGGTGCTCAAGGTGTACAAGGATTTCGGTTTCAATGATGTGGCCGTGAAGCTGGCCCTGCGGCCGGAAAAGCGCGTCGGCTCCGACGAGGTGTGGGACAAGGCAGAAACGGCCCTGCGGGAGGCCCTCTCCGCGTCCGGCATGGAATGGGTGGAACTGCCGGGCGAGGGGGCTTTTTACGGCCCGAAGATCGAATTCCATATCAAGGACGCCATCGGGCGCTCCTGGCAGTGCGGCACGGTGCAAGTGGACTTCTCCATGCCGGGCCGTCTGGGGGCCGAGTACGTGGGCGAGGACAATGCCCGCCATGTGCCGGTGATGCTGCACCGGGCCATCCTCGGATCCCTTGAGCGTTTCATCGGCATCCTCATCGAAAACCACGCCGGCAACCTGCCCCTGTGGCTGGCGCCGGTGCAGGCCATGGTGCTGAATATCTCGGAAAATCAGGCAGATTACGTCGCCGAACTGGTGGAAAAACTGACTGCTCTGGGCCTGCGTGTCGAAGCTGATTTGCGTAATGAGAAGATTACCTATAAAATCCGCGAACATAGCATGCAAAAACGACCGTATCTCCTGGTGGTAGGTGACAAGGAGAAGGCGGCAGGATTGGTAGCCGTGCGTGCCCGTGGCAACGTTGATCTCGGGCAGATGTCCCTGGAAGCGTTTGTTGAGCGTGTGACTCACGAACGTAACGACCGGACAGGCACGGCTTGATTTATTTCTACTTGGAGAATTAGCCATAGCTCAGCAGAACACCAGGACTCAGCGCCTGAACGAGGAAATCAACGCCCCGGAGATTCGTCTCATCGGGGAAGATGGCGAACAAATCGGCATCGTTTCCTCCAGGGAAGCGCTGAAATTGGCCGAAGAGGCCGGTGTCGATCTGGTTGAAATCGCGCCGCTGGCAAAGCCGCCGGTGTGCCGGATCATGGACTACGGCAAGTTCAAGTACCAGGAAGCCAAGAAACAGCACGAGGCCAAGCTCAAGCAGAAGCAGATCCAGGTCAAGGAGATCAAGTTCCGCCCCGCTACCGACGAGGGCGACTACCAGATCAAATTGCGCAACTTGGTAAAGTTCCTGCAAGAAGGCGACAAGACCAAGATTACCTTGCGCTTCCGTGGCCGAGAAATGGCTCACCAGGAATTCGGTTTCCGTCTCCTCGAGCGGGTCAAAGCCGATCTGGAGCCCTACGGCACGGTCGAGCAGTTCCCCAAGATGGAAGGTCGCCAGCTCATCATGGTGCTGACCCCCATCAAGAAGATTCCGCCCAAGGGTAGTGAAGGCGCTGGGGAATAAGAATTTGCGGGGATGCGCAAGTATCCCTGCAAGACGGCCCGAAAACCTCGGGCCGCATAATAAGTGGTGACGGGTCAATCAAGCGTTCCCGAAGGGAACCACCTGGGGCCATGACATAACAGGAGTATTCTTCGATGCCGAAGATGAAAACCAAAAGCGGGGCCAAGAAGCGTTTCAAGGTCCGGCCGGGTGGCACGATCAAGCGCGGTTCCGCGTTCAAGCGTCACATTCTGACCAAGAAAACCACCAAGTCCAAGCGCCAGTTGCGCGGAGTTCAAGCTGTCGTTGCCGCGGATGCCAAGTCCGTCCGTGCAATGCTGCCCTACGCTTAAAGGAGGTTCAGAATGCCAAGAGTTAAACGCGGAGTAACGGCGCGCGCGCGCCACAAGAAGGTTCTTAACGCAGCCAAGGGTTATCGCGGCCGCCGCAGTACTGTTTATC
Organism: Rhodocyclales bacterium; assembly: GCA_043743785.1. Taxonomy (GTDB): domain Bacteria; phylum Pseudomonadota; class Gammaproteobacteria; order Burkholderiales; family Rhodocyclaceae; genus JAQTNA01. The sequence goes on from JAYTVW010000137.1 coordinate 17,959, forward strand.
GCATCGCCAAAGAAGCGGTGATGAAGGCCGGGCAATATGCCTACCGTGACCGTCGTCAAAGGAAGCGTCAGTTCCGTGCCCTGTGGATCGCCCGTATCAACGCTGGCGCCCGGGAACTGGGCATGAAGTACAGCACCATGATGAACGGCCTGAAGAAGGCTGCCGTCGAGGTGGACCGCAAGGTTCTGGCCGATCTGGCTGTGTTCGACAAGCCCGCTTTTGCGGCTATCGCGAACATCGCCAAGGCTCAGCTGGCTGCCTAAATCAGGCGCAGCGCAAAAAAGGAGGCCTGGCCTCCTTTTTTTGTTTAGAAACACAGGTTTGATACGCCGGGCAGGCAGCCGCAGTTGCGGCCTGTCCCGGCGGCACCAGCCGGCTGAGTTTTCCGGCGGGCTGTCCAATTCAAAGCCGAATCAAGGCTCTGCTTTCCATGCAAAACATCGAAGAACTGATTGTTCGCGCCACTGCCGAATTCGCCGCCATCACCGATGGTGCCCTGCTGGAGCAGGCCAAAGCGATTTACCTGGGCAAGAGCGGCTCCCTCACCGAACTCCTCAAGGGCCTGGGCAAGCTGCCGCCGGAGGAGAAGAAGACGGCGGGCGCTGCCATCAACCGGGGTAAGCAGGCCATCGAGGCTGCCCTTGAAGCCCGTCGCGAGCATATCCGCAACGCGACTCTGGAAGCCCAGTTGAAGCAGGAAGCCCTGGACATCACCTTGCCGGGCCGCGGCCAGGGTACCGGCGGACTGCATCCAGCCATTCGCACCCTGGAACGCATCGAGGATCTCTTCCGTACCATCGGCTTCGAGGTTGCCGACGGTCCGGAAATCGAGACGGATTTCCACAATTTCACGGCATTGAACACCCCGGAGAATCATCCGGCCCGTTCCATGCACGACACTTTCTACATCGACAACGCCCCGGGCCTGTTGCTGCGCACCCATACCAGCCCGATCCAGGTGCGCTACATGCAGCAGCACCTGGCCATGCATGCCGGCAAGGCCGACATGCCGCCCATCAAGGTCATCGCGCCGGGCCGGGTATATCGGGTGGATTCGGACGCTACCCACTCCCCCATGTTCCACCAGGTGGAAGGCCTGTGGGTAGGCGACGATGTCAGCTTCGCCGACCTGAAGGGTGTGCTCATCGACTTCCTGCGCCGCTTCTTCGAGCGGGAAGACCTCCGGGTGCGTTTTCGCCCGTCCTTCTTCCCCTTCACCGAGCCCTCGGCGGAAGTGGACATGGGCTGCGTCTTCTGTACCGACGGTTGCCGCGTGTGCTCCCATACCGGCTGGCTGGAGGTGGGTGGCTGCGGCATGGTGCATCCGAATGTGCTCAAGCACGTGGGCATCGACAGCGAGAAATACCTGGGCTTCGCCTTTGGCGTCGGCCCGGACCGCCTGACCATGCTGCGCTACGGCATCAATGACCTGCGCCTGTTCTACGACGGCGATCTGCGGTTTTTGAGCCAGTTCAAATAAGGCCCCGTTATTGAAACGCCGAGGCGCCGAGGCGCAGAGAAAAGCAATATTCTGGCTTTTACCTGCTCCCGTCGTGGCAAGGTGGAGTGCCAAGTTCTCGGTGGTTTCTCTCAGCGCCTCGGCGCCTCGGCGTTTAGCAATGCTTTTTGCGAGATAAATCATGCAGTTCTCTGAATCCTGGTTGCGTACCCTGGTCAATCCGTCCCTGGACACGGACCAATTGGCCCATTTGCTGACCATGGCCGGCCTCGAAGTGGAGGCCCTGGAACCCGTGGCTCCGGCCTTCGAAAAAGTAGTGGTAGCGCAGATCGTGTCCGCCGAAAAACATCCCGACGCGGACAAGTTGAAGCTCTGCCGCGTGAATGTGGGTGAAACTGAGCCCCTGCAGATCGTCTGCGGCGCACCGAATGCTGCCGTGGGCCTGAAGATTCCTTGCGCACGAGTGGGCGCCGAGTTACCCGGTTTCAGCATCAAGCTGGCCAAGGTAAGAGGGATTGAATCCTTCGGCATGCTCTGCTCGTCCAAAGAGTTGGGCATTACGGAAGAAAGCAGCGGTCTGCTGGTACTGCCGGAGGATGCCCCGGTCGGCATCTCCATCCGCGACTACCTGGGCCTGGACGACAAACGCTTTACCTTGAAGCTCACGCCCAACCGGGCCGATTGCCTCTCCCTCCTGGGCGTTGCCCGGGAAGTGGCGGCGCTCACTGGCGCCCCCGTCGCCACGCCGGTGGTGGACGCCGTGCCGGCCACCATCGACACCCATCGGGAAGTGGTGCTCGACGCGCCCTCCGCCTGCCCGCGTTACGCCGGGCGAGTGCTCACCGACGTGAATGCGGCCGCCGCCACGCCGGACTGGATGAAGCAGCGCATCGAGCGCAGCGGTATCCGCTCCATCAGCGCCCTGGTGGATATCACCAACTACGTCATGCTGGAACTGGGTCAGCCGCTGCACGCCTTCGACAACACCAAGCTCGTCGGCGCCATTCATGTGCGCCTGCCCAGGGCCGGCGAAAAGCTCCCGCTGCTGAACGAACAGACCATTACGCCGGATGCCACCACCCTGCTGATCACCGATGAGGCCAATGTGCTGGCCATGGCCGGCATCATGGGCGGCGAAGAGAGCGGCGTGACCCTCGCCACCACGGAACTCTTCCTGGAATCCGCCTTCTTCGCCCCGGATGCGGTAGCCGGCAAGGCCCGCGCCTACGGCTTCTCGTCGGATGCCTCCTATCGTTTCGAGCGGGGCGTGGACTTTGACGGTCCCCGCCGTGCCCTGGAGCGAGCGACCCGGCTGGTGCTGGACATCTGTGGCGGCGCAGCCGGCCCAGTGGTCGAAACCGTCGCCGAAGCCGAACTGCCCCGGCGCCTGCCCATCACCCTGCGCCGTGCCCGTGCTGAACGGGTGCTGGGCATTCCCCTGTCCGCGCCGCGCATCGCCGAACTGCTGGCTGGCCTGGCCTTCCCCTTCAACCAGGATGGCGAGAACTTCACCGTGACGCCGCCCTCCTGGCGCTTCGACATGGAGATCGAGGAAGATCTCATCGAGGACCTGGGGCGCATCCATGGCTACGACAACATCCCCGCCCGCGCCCCCCGGGCCGTGCAGCGCATGCTGCCCCAGGGCGAGGACCGGCGTCCGGCCTACCGGCTCAAGCGCCTGGTGGCGGCCCGGGATTACCAGGAGGTCATCAACTACAGCTTCGTCGACGGGGCTTGGGAAACGGACTTCTGCGCCAACACCGCACCCGTGGTGCTCTCCAACCCCATTGCCAGCCAGATGGGCGTGATGCGCACCAGCCTGGTGGGCGGCTTGGTGGCCAATCTCTCCTACAACCTTAAGCGTCGTACCAACCGGGTGCGGGTCTTCGAGATCGGCCGGGTGTTCTCCCCTGTCGAAGCTTCCGACGCCCAGCAGGTGCCGGGCTTCGAACAGCCGGTGCGCCTGGGCGCCCTCATCGCCGGGCCGGCGCTGCCTGAACAATGGGGCGAAACGAGCCGCAACGCCGACTTCTTCGACGCCAAGGGTGACGTGGAAGCCCTGCTGGCACCCCAGCTTCCCCGTTTCGAGAAAATCGATCATCCGGCCCTGCATCCGGGCCGCTCCGCCGCCATTCTGCTGGACGGCAAGACGGTAGGCTTCATGGGGGAAATCCACCCCCGCTGGGTACAAAAATACGACCTGGGGGCGGCCCCCGTGGTGTTCGAACTGGACCTGTCCGCCGTAATCGTCCGTGCCCTGCCCGAGTTCCGCTCGCCCTCCAGATTCCCGCCGGTCATTCGCGATCTGGCCTTGCTGGTGGCCCTGGATTTGCCGGTTCAGGCCCTCTTGGACTGCCTGCGGGAGGCCGCGCCGGCCCTTGTCCAGGACGTTTCCCTGTTCGATAAATACCAGGGAAAAGGCGTCGATCCGGAGCAAAAAAGTCTTGCTTTCCGTGTAGTTATGCAAGATACTGCGCGGACATTGGCAGATGCGGAAGTCGATTCCGCACTGCAAATAATGATCAACGCGGCGGCGGAAAGATTCACCGCCAAGCTGCGGGCGTAAAGGGAGTGGACATGACGTTAACGAAGGCGGAACTCGCCGACCTTCTGTTTGAAAAGGTAGGGCTGAACAAGCGTGAGGCCAAGGACATGGTGGAAGCGTTTTTCGAAGAAATTCGTACTGCTCTGGAAGAAGGCGACAGCGTCAAGCTGTCCGGTTTTGGAAATTTTCAACTGCGCGACAAGCCGCAACGTCCTGGGCGCAACCCCAAGACCGGCGAGGAAATTCCTATTAGCGCCCGCCGCGTGGTGACGTTCCACGCCAGTCAGAAGTTGAAATTGGCGGTGGAAAGCCTGAGGGATGTCAGCAATCAGTAAAACCGATCTCCCGCCGATCCCGGCGAAACGCTACTTCACCATCGGTGAGGTCAGCGAGTTGTGCGCGGTCAAGCCGCACGTGCTGCGCTATTGGGAACAAGAGTTCACTCAGTTGAAGCCGGTGAAGCGGCGGGGCAACCGGCGCTACTACCAGCATCACGAAGTGCTGCTGGTACGTCGCATCCGTGACCTGCTCTACGAACAGGGCTTCACCATCAGCGGCGCGCGCAATCGGCTGGATGAATACGATCCGCGTCAGGAGGACGCTGCCACGCTGGTCGAGCCTGCCCAGGCTGCTTTGCCAACAGCACAGGAAGCGAGCGTTGATATCGCCGCTGTGCGCAGCGAACTCGCCAGCATCCTGGAGTTCCTGCGCGGCTGATGCCCGCAAACAAGGAAGGCTTCGATGGCTTCCTTCTATTTTCCTTGAAATTGTCTCAATCTCTGCTATAATGTTTTCCTTCATCGGGGCGTAGCGCAGCCTGGTAGCGTACTTGCATGGGGTGCAAGTGGTCGGAGGTTCAAATCCTCTCGCCCCGACCAGTAAAAACAACGGCTTAGGTAGCAATACCTAAGCCGTTGGTCCGTCTACTTTCCGATTGGTGACACTTTTGGTGACACTTTGGCCGAGGCTAGGTGTCGAGCGCACCAAATAATTTTTTCTGCACTGTGGTTGCGTCCTGTCCCGGGAGCCATATCTTTGCCGTCCTCCGGAACCATATTCTTGCCGAAAAGTACCACCTTTCGGCACAGCGTCGCCTCCCCGCGCCATCGTCCACAACCATATCCTTGCCTACGCCCGATGTTGGGGAGGATATCTTTGCCAGTTACGGGGTGGGTCAGGTGATAGGTAGAGGCGGCAGCCTCGTGGAAGACATTCTAGCTATGGGTAGGGACCGGAAGTAACGGCCGCACATAAACACTGCACTAGGTCCGCCAGCGCGCAACGTTATCGACTTTCGGCGATGCCGTCTGGCAGGGGAAATTATCGCGCTAGAATGCTTGCCTGAGAGGGAATGTATGGACACAAAAATATTGCCATTGTCGACCAGCCGAGGTGGAAACTTTGGCACGCCACTGCGCTATCCAGGTGGAAAAGGGCGTCTAGGACCATGGCTGGCCCAGCTACTGCGCCACAATCGCATCAGCGGCGGGACTTATGTAGAGCCGTACGCCGGAGGGGCGGGTGCAGCGATCTTTCTGCTGAGCCGCGGTTACGTTAATCACATCCTTATCAACGACTTGGACCCGGTGGTGCATGCCTTCTGGCAGGCGCTTCTCAATGACACCGACACCTTCCTGGGGTTGGTGGAGCAGACGCCGGTCACGATCGAGACCTGGCAAAAGCAGCGGGTGGTGCATGCTAATCCAGATCAGTACAGTTCTACTGAGGTAGGCTTTGCGACGTTCTTCCTGAACCGGACCAACCGCTCGGGGATACTGACCGGAGGGGTGATCGGCGGGAAAGGGCAGGACGGCCCCTATCTGCTATCGGCCCGCTTCAATAAGGCCGACCTGGTGCAGCGCATCCGCACCGTGTCCAGCCTCAAACGCCATATTTCCCTGTACAACCAGGACGCCTGTGATTTCCTGGCGGGGCCCTGCGCCGAACTGTCGGCCCGCAGCCTGATCTATCTGGATCCGCCCTACTTTCACAAGGGCAGCCAGCTCTACCGCAATCACTACAAGCCGGCCGACCATGCCGGCATTGCCCAGGCCGTCGTCGGCATCAAGACGCCCTGGCTGGTCACCTACGACAACTGTGTCGAAATCACAGCACTGTATGCCGACTGCCAGAGCACGGAATTTTCCCTGCACTATTCTACGGGCCTGAATCGGCCACGGACTACGGAAGTGATGTTCTACGGGAATCTGGAACTGCAGGAAGCGCCGAAGATGAGCCGGGCTGGATAGGGCGCTCTCTGGAAATCAAGTCTTCTCCCTTACATGAAAAACCCCGCCGAATCGGGGTTTTTCATGAATGGTTGGTCCCGAAATTCCCGGCCTTTCCTGACCTATAAGCTCTCCGCAGGAAGTCTTTCGGTAATCCTGCGCATGCCCCTTCCTCGTAAGAGTTGGCCCAGACTACCGACAAACTTTTCGTAGAGAGCTTACCACGTGCAAATCTCCATCCGTAACGTTGCTTGCATGACGGGGTTCAGCATCTTCCCGGGGTGGGCGGTCGCAGGTACGGGTGGTGCAGCTTCCCTCGCTATTCGATGTTGTGCTTCCAGAAGATCACGTAGCCGATCCATTCTACGAAGAACCACAGCGTGGATAGGGATGCAAAAAACAGGAAGAACAGACCTGTCCAGTGCCGGATCAGCTGCACAAAGATCATGGTGCTCGGCGGCGACTCCTGCGGCGTTTCGCCGAAGATCACTGCGGCCAACAAGAATGCCAGCGCCCCTACGCCGGACACGATCATTTTCCGTTCCCGGATGCGCTTTTCGTTCAGCATCGGATCCAGTGTGCGGATGGACTGGAAGGCGTCCAGATTCAGCAGGGAAAAGAACCAGTCAAGCATGGTGTAATGATAAATAAATACTATTTGAATTCCAATTTTGCTGTTATTACAGCCGCCTTAACAATTTCATCCTCGAATTGTTTAACCTCTTCGGGGTGCTCCTGTATCCACAGTTCTGCCATCTGCCAATCGGTCAGGTAAGTAAGCCGTGCATTCATCCATTTTTTTGAAGACTCCCTATCGTTAATATTGTAGTCGCCATCAAGTAAATAGTTGCGTAGATAATCGCTATTTATCCTGCTTTCAGCCAAGGCGGTGCGTGCAGTTTGGTATTTTCCGGAAGCTTTGCTAAGTTCTTGGATGAAAGCGTGGAGTGTTCTTTCAGGTGAGAGACCTCGTCCGGAGGCATCTTTTCCTCCTGGTAGTTTTACAATATTCTGAGTCCCTTTGCGCGTGCCAGTTATTGAAGAGTCGGCATCTAAAACAATTAGAACTGTGCTAAAGTAAGGGTCGTGTTTGTGCAGACCTTTTAGATTCTCGCATCCAACACTTAACGGAATACTCTTTAAACTTACTCCTGACTCACGCTTGATTCTGCTTTTGAGTTTTCTGGTTAACAGGCGCACCAGGAAATAGTGTGCTTCAGGGTCTTCGAGATAAACCTTAATCGTTTTTCGTTTTGCGGTTTCGACTGGAGGAGGCAGCGTCAGGCTCATGTCCCGTTGTATTTCAACTAAGGAATATCCATTAGCTACGCTGGGGTTAGTGGAATTTGTAAGATATACAACTGAATCAATATGCTTGCCGCGGGGGCCAACTGGGTTTACATCCGGGTGGATGGTTTCAATAAAACATGCTGAGTGTGTGGTTGCTACTATCTGAAGTCCGAGTTTTCTAGCTGCGTTGGTGAGAGATGATGCAAGTTTTTTCTGAGCATGAGGGTGAAATCCTGCATCGATTTCATCAATGACCAGTAATCCGCCAGGGTAGTCAGGTTGCTCACGTTTTATTTTTTGGAATGAGGCGAGTGCAGAGGCTATGGCACTCAGGCTATCTTGGCCAAGAGAGATGCATTTTGGACTGTGTGCGTAGTCCGGGTGTTTGGCGCTTTTCTTTACCCCCTTGATGCCTTGTGTCGTGATTGTGTTAATGGCGCTCTGTATTCCAGTTCCGATTACGGATGAGATGAACTGTTGAATAAAGCTTGCATCTTCCGGGGCAATATCTTTGTCTAGGGTGTTGGTTACCATGTCTGGGTTACTTTCGCCGACTGGAAGCATCCTGGTCATGCCAAGATAAATTGTCGGCAGAGGTACCTTGGCATCCCTGCCAACCAGTACAGCTCCAGAATCGTCGCAAAAGTCTTGAAGCGGATCATTTCTCGAAACAACTCGAACCTCGTGCCGGTCACCCCGTTCGGTGAGTGAGCAACATTTCGTCAGAATTTTACCGTCAATCTCGTATTGTATAAGAGGGGATGGAAGCGGGATTCCTTTTCCCTTGGGTTCTTCAAATTCTCTTGCATGGTCTATGTGAATTATTTCATTCAGGCTCTGGTAAAATCCACGATTTAGGTAGGTTTGAAATGAAGCGTCTCTAATACCTGAGCCGTTTGAGACTAGTCCTAAAATTGTTGACTTCCCTATTCCATTGTGGCCTGCAATTAAGGTTAGTCGGTCTGCGAAATTGATGGTTAGGTTCCCAAGTTTTCTAAATGGGGGTGTGTTAAAACTCAGAGATTTTATTTTTATGGCAGGCATAATTATTTTAATTGTTGCGTTGGTTATTTTAAGCGGCTGTGTCCATTATTTATTAAATCCAAAATTTGAATTTGTTGATTAAATTACCGCCAGCAGGCGACGACGAAGCAGCCGATTTCATCCCAAAACGTGTTCAACACCTGTGCGTTTGGATGAAAGTTGTCTTTGTGGAGGTAGGCCTGCACAGTCTTGACGTGCAGCATGCCTTCTTCGGTGCGGGTGTAGCGCATGACCAAGTCGTGTTGTTGTTTGGACATCAATCCCGCCGTCTGCATGTGGTCTGCTGTGGTGGCCATGCTCTTGTGCAGATATTGCTCAGGCTTGAGCGATTTCCTCTCACGATAGTAGTCGTTGCTCAATTCCAGCAGTGCGCGCAGCAGCATGGCTGTGGACAGCGGTGTGACATTGGGATTGAGATTGCGCAGTTCGACAATGATTGATCGAGCCTTGGTCTCGGACGCAGGAATTGTGATTCCAGGTGATGCATTTTTCCGAGGGCCGAATAGGCAAACCCTATCCCAAGGCGCCTTTGTAGGGCTTTGGGGTTTCGGCTCCGGCTTAGGTTCGCCCTCGGGCGTGTCCGGCGAGGTGGTTGCCGGTGCTTCCGCTTTAGGGGAAGGCGCGCTTCCAGGTGCCGTAGTCGACGCTTCCGGAGACGGTGACTCATTCGCAGTCGCTTGCGACTGGGGTGCCGGTCCCACTTCCGCACGGACCCTTTGGAAGTAGGCCAACTGCTCGTCGGATGTGAAAATTGAGCCCGGCTCACCTGTTCGTGTGACATTGATCCGTTTGGTGGCCACGTCATTCACCACGCGGGCAGCCAAGGCGTAGGCCTGGGGCACTGGCAGCGTGGGCTTGAGCGCATCATTTTCGATGGCGAAGCCAATCAGGGCTAGGGTGGTAGCGTTTAGGCCCCGCTGCAAATTGGTGATGTTGAAATCATCCTCCACCTGCATGCCTTGCTCTTCGACCCACTGTACAAGTTGGGCCGCTCGTCGGTTCTGGTCACTGGCTTTCAACTGTAGGTTGAACAGGGACTTCAGCAGGGCCGACCAGTTACGCTGGCCCGCGCCCGAATTTTCGCCAGTGTGCTTGCGTTCGAGATACTTGAGGATGGTCCGTTCGTCGTCACAGGCCAGGCAATCAATCATCTCCGGGATGTTGGCGGCCTCGGCGTCTGCAATACGCCCGATCAAATTCACCAGGCCCGAATCCGGCAGGCACAACGTGGGTTGATTCAGGAGCTTCAGCGCGGTGATTCGCCGGTTGCCGTCCCTTACGACCCATTTTCCTTCGGTATCTTTTGAGACAAGGATGTGGTCAGGCGTGAGGCCATCGCTTGCAATATCTTTCAGCAAGTTCAGGAAGCTTTCCCGCTCGCGCAAAATTCGAGCAATGCAGTCGTTCTGGTCTTGTCCATGCCGGATACGTGGATTGTGGGTGTCCAGCAGCAGGTCGGTAATGGGTACGGCGGGAACGTGATAGTGTTTTTTGCGCGACATTGAAGCCTTTCGGGTACCTTGATCTCATCGTTCAATTACTTATATTGCTTTATCATTACTTATCCAGAATTATCAGTGTGTCCTTGCAGCTTACTACTCTGCAACCACACCAAGCGGGCAAGCGATCAGACCCAATCAGCGACCCCGTTGCGAACGGCACAGCAGATAAATTTCAGGTTCGACAACTCGCTAATGTCAGGGGGGACGGACCGCGTCATGTCGGAAGCCATGTCATGAAGAAGGGCCGCCAAGGTCCTTTCATGGGTGGGCAGGCCGCCTGCGGACTGTATCTGGGACAGTCGGGCGGCAAACTGGATGAGGTTTTGATGCATGAGGCGAACCCTGGTCAAGCTACTGCATAAACAAAACTGGTTTTGTGAAGGGCTCTGACAGACCCCCGTACCACGCTTGGGACAGCATCAAGGTTGGCGCTCCGTTCGCTCCATCTCCTTAAATTGCCCCGCAAGATCTTGAGGCCGGACTTGCATGAAAGGATAATGGGTTATACGCCGATGACCCTGCCTGATGCAATATGCCAGTACGAAAGTCATAGATGACCTGTCGTAAGGATAAGTCGCTAGAAAACTCAAATATGAGGGAGGCAAGTGTTGAGGAGGAATTTCATTTAAGAGCAGCAGACTGCTGGTGAGGCCATACAAGCGCGTCAACCAAGCCTCTTGGCGGTGCGCTTGACCATGGTCTGAGCGGCATCCCGCTCGGCCGTGCCGGTGGACAGAGTCGTTCCACATCCACCACCAGCCTATGCCGATTCTCCATGAGGGCGTGGCCCAGCTAAGCCATGTGGGCCTTGTCGCCTTCAGCCTTCTTGTACAGCCGGGCGTCCGGATCGGTGGTGGAGCCATGGGTGTCGTTCGAGCGCCTTTGCCCCTTGAAATCCACTCTGGGATTGAGCCCGCCATCTTCCGGTGGCTTGCCCGAACCATCCTTGGGCTAGAAACTCTTCAAGGACGCCCAGGCTTCGATCAGGGTGCCGTCCACCTTGAAGTGCTCCGAAGACACTAACTCCCGCCGCGATGCCAGCAGCAGGACCTTGCCGAAGAAGGCCCGGCTTACCGTTTCATTGAGCAGACGCTCCCTGTTCTTGGAAAAGGTTGAGTGATCCCAGACGGCCTCCTCCATGTTCAGACCGACGTGAGCACGGTAGAGCAGGTTGTACTCGATGTGCTGCACTAGTTGCCGCTCGGAGCGAAGCTAATACAACACATGAATCAGGCTGGCCTGGCCCGCAGCAAGCGTTCCGGCGCAACCGACTGGCGTCCCGTGCGACAGTACAGCGCGTCGAACTCGGCATGCAGCGTTCCCAGCAAGGCATCCACTACGCCGCGCAATTTGCGCAGCGGGTGGTTCTGCGGAATCCGCTCCTCCTGCGTCCGATAACTGAACAACACCGCCTCAGTAACATCTGCGCCCCGCATCGCCTACCCAAGACTGCTGAAAGAAAACATAAATACACCAATAGCATAGATCGGATGGCAGCGAAATTCAACACCCTGCTAATTTCCCGTGGCGCTGAAAGGGACGGTCCTTTTGAAACAAAAATATGTGGATACTTTGATTCCGGAATTCCTGTTAATCGTACTCGAAAAGTACAAACCCAAAAGGCAAGGATGTTTTTTGATATATGGGAAGGGGCTTATCTCTTTGCCCACGATACCCGACAAGTTGCAAGTCTTGATATGGCCTTGATTACAACAGAGTCTGAATACTTTTTAATCTCTGGGTTAAATTTCTTTAGTTCGTCTAGCAAATCTCGCCTTTGGCCTGTGTATCGAAACTTGTTTGTCTCAGGGATGGTTTTTTTGCTAATATTTTTGAATATTCGATTGGCAGCGGCTTCGATAATAGACGTTTTTATAAGAGCGTATGCATTTGCGCCGACGATGTCCTCTATGTTGTTTTTGCTTCTAATATTCTGATGGCTAGGTGAGTTAAGGAGTGGCAATTCTCGAATATCAAGCCTCCATTGTTGGCCAACAATGGAGGCTTTGTCAATTGAAGCTAACAGGAAAACATCAAGTGGAAATTCTATTGTATTATTCCCATGTTTTCTTGTTTTTGTTTTTTTCTTTTGAGGGACGACCCAGCACGGCCATTTTTTGGTGGACTCAAAAGCCCATCGAGAAAAGGCATCGATAAAAGATTGTTGCCGGCCCCCGATTGATAGCCAGAAATCTATCGCCACTCGACTCCAGGTTAATGGCGAGAGTTCCGTGGTGGCGTCAAATGTTGTTGAGTATGTTTTTAGGTGTTTTGATAACAGTTCAATCACTTTTGCGTGGTCACGAGGAGGTGATTTGCGTAATACATCATCTCCGGTCAAGAAGAACTCAAAATATTCCGCAACGGCTTCGGCGTCCAGTTTGTTGTTGAGATATAGGTCTGCGAAGAATACGCGGGTTATGGCGACAGAAACCGGCCACGTATTCGCGTTAAAGTCGAGAATATTGTCTTGACTAGGTGATTTCTTCATAAAAGCACATCCGGGAACAATTGGCAACGATAGTCTGTCATGATGAAAAACGTATTAGGTATAACGAGCAGGAACCCTGCTGTGGGTGTATTGCCTTCCTTGACCGTGGAGTCCCCGCACTAGGCCGAGAACATCCATTTTGATTCTTGTGCCCTCCAGTACCCGCGATACCCGTGTGGGTCCCCACACGGCAGTTAGCGACATCTCCTGTGAACCAGAGGCATTTTTCCTGCTCGCCCATGGGGGACCCTACGAGACAGAAAGCAGTAGCTCTCGTAGGGTCCCCCATGGGCAACTACGAGCATGCCACTCCCACACCCACACATCGCAAGTTCATACAAATTCGGCCCTGGATGCTTTCCGTCCACGCGGTCTCCTACTTTCGATTGTCCTCCCGTTTCCTCTCAAAATAATCGAAAGTTTAGCCAGAGAAAGCATTTGTTGGGGTGTTTTCGGCGTTCTTTGGAGCCTTGGGGGAGATTTTGAAAACATCTGTAAAGGCCCGGTGCTAGGGCGGACGCACTATTTGTACTCCGCTCGTTAGCAGATGTTCGGAGCTTTTATGAAAAATAATTTCAAGACAGTTGAGGCGGCAAGTGATCTGCCTCAAGCCCTTCCTCCTGTTGATCGTGCGGCCCTATGCGCGGCTAGTCAGCGGCAGAGCGATCCTTCCTCAGTATCAGCAGCGAGCAACTTCGACACTCTGCCGAATGCTGCTTACGTGCGTTTGGCTGTGGTCAAGGAACTTTTTGCCTGCTCTACCGCGACCGTCTGGCGTTCGGTGAAGAGCCACCGCATTCCCGCGCCCAAGAAGTTTTCCCCACGGATAACTGCTTGGAACGTGGGGGACTTGCGGGCCGCGTTGAAGGCCTAAGGCAGCATGAACTGAAGTTTCGCTAACGCCAATTTCAAGTGTCGGTCGAACTGAAAACTGTAAATCATCAAGTGAAATTCGTGGCGGTAACTTCGGCAGTTACGAATTTCACGTTTTGGCCAAGATTGTTGGAAGGATGTGGTTGCAGGCTTGGTTTGACCGTGCTGAAGCTGATGCCCGGCTGAAAGCGGCTACGGCGACATTGCCATGCTTATAGTAATTGATGTTGTACTCAGGCATTCATAACTTTGCTTGACGTGAATAAATTTTGGAGAATTTCATGACAGATTCTGTTGTTCTGTACGTTGGCGTGGAGCACGTCGTTCCGCTTGAACACGAGGAGATACCCTTCCCGTTCAATATTAAGCAGGTCATCAACCAAGATGGCGAGGTGATCTCTTCCAAGGCTGAAAGCGCGTACCTCAAGTCTCCGCTTACCGGCGCAAGCTTTGTAGTCACTCCTGTGTTTCGCAACAAGTTCGTGCGGGTGGGTGAACTGGTCGGTTATATTGTAAGCGTCAATGTTCCCGCTTGCGTTGTAGGTAATAACGCCCTGCTGCAGATACTGGTTTATCCGGCATGCAAGTTTGCGCTGGAGTTTCTGAAGTACCACTTGGTGCAGTCTGGGTGTAGCTTCCACACAGTTAACCAGTTGGTGATTGAGCACTGCGAGATTTTCGATCTGACGTTGACGTACTTGCTGGAGTGTGCGAATAAACAAGAAGCCAAGGACGTTACCCAGATGATCGCTGACTATGGTGAGGCCACGCTTAACACCAAGCACACCAACACCAAGCAGAAGAAACCGGTCGTGGCAATCAGCTCGGCTGGACTGACTACCGTGACGATTACCAAGCCGCGGATGTTTGAAGCCAAGGCATACGTTAAGGTCGGGGCGACTCCCAAGTCATTTGAAAAGTTTGTATCATCGCAAATCGGTCAAGCCATCTACGCTGAGAGTGGGAGCCTGGTTCGTGGCGAGTTCAATGCTGACAGAGCTTGGCTGAAGGCGAAAAAAGGTGAGTCGCCTGTCGCCTGGAAAAGTGCAGCCTTCGCCGAGAAGACAATCCAGTTGGCCTTGAACACCATTCGCGACTACCTCAGGATCAGTGATAACCTTCGCAGCCGGCGTCCAAAGCCGGAGCAATTGGACGCCCTTTCCACCGCTGAGCGTGCAATCGTGGAGGACTACCTCAATGGTGCTGATCCGAAGGCTCATCCCTTGCTGGTTGGGAAAAGCGCGCAGTATTTTTCGGCGGTAAAGTGCAAGATGGAACAGACGCTCAGGATGGACATTACCATTCCGTGGAAGCTCCACAGCACGAAGATTTCGCCTCACCTGTCCAAGTGGATGCAGTGGAATGGGCAGTATCAAGCCCCGCCCGCCTTGGCTCCGCACTGTTTTGTCTGGGCGACTGCAAAGGCGAAGTTCAAGACCCTACGTCGGATGCTGCGGGTCTTAGGGAAGAAGCCTGTGGCAGTTACGACCCCAGCAGTTCAGGTCGTGAAAAAGGTTGCCACTCGTAAGCCGAAGCCGTAGCAGTACCAACAGCGTCCCTCGGGACCTGCGGTGCCACCGCTAGATCTAGCGGTGGCACCGCAGGTCCCGAGGGACGCTGTTGGTACTGCTACG
>JAYTVW010000138.1:0-15305 GCA_043743785.1 Rhodocyclales bacterium
CCCGTAAATGCTTTGGTGCCTGTCGCCACAACCTACTCGACCTTCGGGTCCCGGGCCAGAAGTTGTTCCACGGCCTGTCCGGCGGGCAGATGCTCGAAGAGAATGCCGGCGATGGCCCGGGTGATGGGCATGTCGATGCCCATGCGCTGGGACAGGGCCGCCACTTCCCGGGCGCTGCTGACGCCTTCCGCCGTATGGCCCAGTTCGGCGAGGATCTGGGGCAGGGCCAGGCCCCGGGCCAGGGCCAGGCCGACCCGGCGGTTGCGGGACAGATCGCCCGTGCAGGTGAGGATCAGATCTCCCATGCCGGCCAGGCCCATGAAACTTTCCCGGCGGCCGCCCAGGGCCACGCCCAGACGGGAAATTTCCGCCAGTCCCCGGGTGATGAGGGCGGCCCGGGCGTTCAGGCCGAAGCCCATGCCGTCGCTGATACCGGCGGCGATGGCCATGACGTTCTTGACCGCGCCGCCCACTTCCGCTCCTACCACGTCGTCGCTGGCGTAGAGGCGCAGGCGCGGCGTATTGAGTTCCAATGCCAGGCTGCGGGCAAACGCCAGATCCCGGGAGGCCAGGGTGACGGCGGCGGGCTGATCCCGGGCCACCTCGTCGGCGAAGCTGGGGCCGGTGAGTGCGGCGCTGGGCAGGGTTTCGCCCAGTTCTTCCGCCACGATCTGGTGGGGCAGCTTGCCCGTGCCGGCTTCCAGGCCTTTGCAGGCCCAGACGACCGGGGTGGCGGGAGCCAGTTCCTTCAGCCGGGCCAGGGTGGCGCGTAATCCGGAGAGTGGCGTCACCACCAGGTTCAGGTCTGAACCCGCCACGGCGGCAGCCAGATCCGCCTCCAGCCGGAGTTCCGGCGGCAGGCCAAAGCCAGGCAGGTAGCGGCGATTTTCCCGGCTTTCCACCATGGCGGACATCTGCTGGCCGTTCCTGGCCCACAGGCTGACCCGGTGGCTGCGGCAATAGGCCAGGGCCAGGGCAGTGCCCCAGGCCCCGGCGCCGAGGACGGCGATGTTTTTCATGGGAATCCGGATGGTGGGGCGCTTGTTACAAGCCCCAGACCAGGGTGATGCGGATGAAACCGCCTTGACCGTCCCGGTGCTTGACCTTGGCCCAGCCCGGGGGGGCGGCTTCCTGCAATTCCAGGACCACGCCTCGCTCTGCTTCAAAGACGATTGGGGTCTTGTCGTCCGGTCCCTGACGCACCTGGGCACGGCTGGCGGTGAGGAGGGTGCGGGTGGGGGCAAGGGAACGTTTCTCAAGCCAGGTGATGGTGCCGTCGGCATCCCGCACCTTGACCCATTCCCCCAGGCTCACCACGACTTCCACCGGCGTGTAGCGCCGCACCACGAAGAGCGGTTTTCCCTTGGTGGAGGGGGTGTCGTACATGACCGCCGCCTCCGCCAGGGACAGGTAATCCGCAGCCAGGGCGGACCCGCAGGCCGCCAGCAAGGCGGCCGCAGACAGCAGGAAGCGCGAATGCATGGGCCGGGACTTACTGAATCGGCACGTCGCCGGAAGGCTGCTGGGCTTGCTGGGCTTCCAGGCGCTGCTGGTAGATGACCTCGAAATTGACCGGGGCCAGCACCACGGGCGGGAAGCCGGCGCGGGTGACGACGTCGGAGACGGTTTCGCGGACATAGGGGAAGAGAATGTTCGGCGCGGCGATCCCCAGGATGGGATCCAGGCTGTCGGCGGGCACGTTCTGGATGCGGAAAATGCCGGCTTGCTTGGCTTCCACCAGGAACATGGTCTTTTCGCCCAACTTGGCGGTGATGGTGACGGTCAGTTCCACTTGGAACAGGCCTTCATCCAGGCTGTTGGCCTCGGTGTTCAGCTGCACACCGATTTCCGGCTGGTTGCGGTCGAGGAAAATCTGCGGTGCGTGGGGGATCTCCAGGGACAGATCCTTGACGTAGATTTTTTCGATCTGGAAAACGGGCTGGTTGTTGTCGCTCATCGCGGTGATGTCCTTGTTGAAATCAGAGGGTGTTCAAAGGAAACTGGCTACAGGATAGCCCGGCAGTGTTTCAGGAATTCGCCGCAAAGTAAATGCGGCTTCCCGGGCGGCCTTCAATTCGCCTGAAGCAGCGCATCCAGGCTGCCGGCATGCTCAAGTGCATATAGGTCATCGCAGCCGCCCACGTGGGTATCGCCGATGAATATCTGCGGCACGGTCCTGAGACCGGTCTTTTCGATCATTTCCTCCCGGCGCGCCGGTTCCAGGTCCACTCGTACCTTGTCGATATGGGTGACGCCCTTGCGTTTGAGAAGTTGCTCGGCGCGGACGCAATACGGGCAGACGGCGGTGGAATACATGAGCACCCGGGCCATGGCGTGTCCTTATTTCTTGGTGATGGGGAGGCCGGCCTGTTCCCAGGCCGACATGCCACCGCTCAGGTTGAGCACATTCGGGAAATCGGCCTTTTGCAGGATGCCGCAGGCGTTGGCGGAGCGGTTGCCGCTACGGCAGACGACGATGACGGGCTTGTCCTTGAAGCGCTGCAGTTCGTCCAGGCGCTTGGACACCTGGCCCAGGGGGAAGGGATGAGCCTTGGGGATGTGGCCGCCCGCATATTCGGCGGGTTCCCGCACGTCCAGCACCACGGCATCCTCCCGATTGATGAGCAGGGTAGCTTGGGCCGGGCTGATGGCGCTGCCTTGCTTCCGGAAGGTTTGCCACAGCAGCATGGCGGCGCTGGCGATAGCCATGGCCAGCCAGCCCCAGTTGTTGTTCTGCAGAAGAAATTCCATTGGGTTCCTTTGGGGGCACTCCCGGGAGGGAGTAAAAAAAATCGAAGGTTAGAACATCGGTCGGGGGGGCGCAATCGCCATGGCCCGGCAAAAACTCCAGCTCACTGAGCCGGGACGCCGCAGAAGACTTCCCGCATCATGGCGATCAATTGCAGGGTGCGGGCGTCGCCGACCCGGTAATAGACCCGGTTGGCGTCCTTCCGGGTTACCAGGATGCCCTTGTCGCGGAGGATGGCCAGGTGTTGGGAAATGTTGCTTTGGGAGGTGCCGACGGCTTCGACGATGTCCTGCACGCAGGCCTCGTCCCCGCCGATGACGCACAGAATCTTCAGACGCAGGGGGTGCGAAATGGACTTGAGCGCCCGCGCCGCAGTCTCGATGTGTTCCTGCTTGTCGATGATGGATATGTTCAGCACGGGGATCCCGTCCAATCTGGTAGCCGGTTATTATAAAATGATTCCCTTTGGCGTGTGCTGTGTCATTTCCGGCGCCGCCGCCCTACGGACCCACAACCGTGAAAATGATCACTCTGCTTCGCCACCCCCGGTGGGCTTGCTGTCAGGACGACCCGTGCATCGCCTGCTCAGGGCGGATGGGCAAAGGCCGTGCGCCGGCCAGCCGGGGCAAGGTCCGGATCTGATCCTTCTGCGTCGCGCTGATCCCATGTCGGGACTCCCTCTCTCCAGCGTTAAGGCTGGCGCTGTGATGCGCAGCCTCCTGGTGGCGCTTTTCGTCGGGCTGCTGTGCCCGCCGGCCCCGGCTGCCCCGGCCCGTGCCGAGGTCAAAAAAGCCGAACTCACCGATCTGAAAGCGCGCATTGATGCCCTGACGGACGAGATGACCAAGGGCGAGGCCACCCGTGCCGATGCGGCGGACCAGTTGCGCGACATGGAACGGGCCATTTCCGAAGCTGGCCGCCGCCTGCGGGACCTAGCGCTTGCCCAGGGCGCGGCCCAGGCGGAACTGGCGGGCCTGCAGCAGCAATCGGCCCTGCTGGAAAAACAGATCGCCTCCCAGCAGGGGCAACTGGGCAAGCTGCTGCACCGCCAGTATGTGGCCGGCGAGAGCGACGCCTTGCACCGCTTCCTCGGCGGCGAGGATCCTAACCAGCCGGCCCGGGACGCCTACTATCTGCGTTCCCTGTCCCAGGCCAAGGCGGAATGGCTGACCGGCCTGCGCAATTCCCTGCGGGAGAAATCCCGCCTGTCCGTGGCCGTACGGGGGAAGAGCGAGGAGCTGGCCCAGATCGAGCTGAAGAGCCGCGGCGAACAGGCGGAACTGTTGGCCCAGCAGAAGAAACGTCGTGCCTTGCTGGAACAGATCGCTTCCCGCCTGAAAGCCCAGCGCAAGGAGATTACCGGCCTGAAGCGGGATGAGTCGCGCCTCACCCTGCTTGTGCAGGGCCTGTCCCGCATTGTCCGGAAACGGCCGGCCCCCGTGCCAAGCGTGCAGGCGGCGGCGCCTGTCGCGCCTCCGGCGTCGAAGAAGGCGGCCGGCAAGTCGCCGGAAGCGCCGGCCGCCCCCGTTGCCGCGCCGGCACCGACCCCGGCCCCGACACTGATACCCGAGCCAACGCCTACCGGGGTCAGCTTCGCCAGCCTGAAGGGGCGCCTGCATGTGCCATTGAGGGGAGAACTGGCGCACCGCTTCGGTAGTCGCAGGACGGATGGCGTGTCCAGCTGGAAGGGCTTTTTCATCCGTGCGGGTTCCGGCGACGTGCGGGCCGTGGCCGCCGGCCGGGTGGTATTCGCGGACTGGCTGCGGGGTTTCGGCAATCTGCTCATCCTGGATCACGGTGGCGAATATCTCACCGTGTATGGCAACAACGAGTCCCTTTACAAGGAGGTTGGCGACAGCGTCAAGGCCGGTGACGCCATCGCCGCCGTCGGCAGCAGCGGCGGCAACGCGGAAACCGGTTTATACTTTGAACTCCGTTTTCAGGGGCAGGCCATCGACCCCCAGAAATGGATGAATTTGAAGTAAGGCCGGAAGCAGACGTTGTGTCTGTTTCACCTACGGTACTTGCTCGGAGGCGACGGATGTTTGGCCAAGTGCCGGAACCCACGCCTCGAACCCACGGAGACTACATGCGTACGAAGGTTAAACAAGCCGGTCTGGTGCTGGTGGGACTGGTGGCTGGTGTGCTTATCAGCCTGAATTTCTCGGCCATCGCCAACAAGGACGGGCCGCCGCCCCTGCCGGTCGAGGAGTTGCGCTCCTTCGCCGATGTCTTCAATGCCATCAAGTCCGGCTACGTGGAGCCGGTCGAAGACAAGAAACTCATCACCCAGGCCATCAGCGGCATGGTCTCCGGCCTGGATCCTCACTCTTCCTACCTGGATGCGGATGCCTTCAAGGATCTGCAGGTGGGCACCCAGGGAGAGTTCGGCGGCCTGGGCATCGAGGTGGGCATGGAAGACGGCTTCGTCAAGGTCGTGTCCCCCATTGAAGACACGCCGGCCTTCCGCGCCGGCATCAAGGCCGGCGACTTGATCATCAAGCTGAACGACGCGGCGGTGAAGGGCATGAGCCTGAACGACGCGGTCAAGCGCATGCGCGGCAAGCCCAAGACCCCGATCACCCTGACCATCGCCAGAAAAGGCGAGACCAAGCCCATCATCGTTACCCTGATGCGGGAAGTCATCAAGGTTCAGAGCGTGAAGTCCAAGGCCCTGGACGGTGGCTATGCCGTGGTGCGCGTGACCCAGTTCCAGGAAAATACCGGGGCGGCCCTGGCCAAGCACATCGCCGATCTGTACAAGAAGGGGCCGCTGAAGGGGCTGGTGCTGGACCTGCGCAATGATCCGGGCGGCCTGCTCAACAGCGCCATCGGCGTTTCCGCCGCCTTCCTGCCGGCCAAGACCCTGGTGGTGTCCACCGAGGGCCGCACGGAGGACGCCAAGCGCAAGTACCTGGCGGAGCCGGAGGATTACCTGCGGGGTTCCAAGGAGGACTACCTGAAGAATCTGCCGGCGGAAATCCGGGACGTGCCCCTGGTGGTGCTGGTGAATGGGGGATCCGCTTCCGCTTCCGAGATCGTCGCCGGTGCCCTGCAGGATCAGAAGCGCGCCGTGATCATGGGCACCCAGACCTTCGGTAAAGGCTCCGTGCAGACGGTGTTGCCGCTGACCAACAATACGGCCATCAAGCTCACTACGGCGCGCTACTACACGCCGAGCGGCCGCTCCATTCAGGCCAAGGGCATTACGCCGGACATTATCGTGGAGGAATCCGCCAACGGCAGCGGCGCCACTGGCATCAGGATGCGGGAGGCGGACCTGGAACACCACCTGGACAACGACAAGGACGCGGACGCCGGCAAGGCCGACGCTGCGGACAAGCAGGCGGAAACCAAGACGCCGGCCAAGCCCGCGCCGGCCAAATCCAAGACCAAGACCAAGGGCAAGAGCCCGGACGAGGACGAAGAGGAAGTCAGGGCGCCCGTGGAATTGGGTTCGCCCAAGGATTACCAGTTGGCCCAGGCGGTCAATCTGCTGAAGGGCTTGTCCATCATTCAGAAGAAGTAGCCGCCGGGCCGGCGGTGGATCGAAGGGGAGAGACATGAAGCCGCAAGCCGTATCCGCCCGCATGGACAGGAAGGTAGCCCGCGCTACCTTCCTGCGCCAGCCCGGCACACACAAAGAGCGGGAGATACGCTTCGGCAAGCTCCCTCCGGGGCAGGTCGAGCGGGCCTTCCAGTTTCTGTCCGGCTTGGAGTTCCTCACGGTGGCCCCGGTTCCCGGCCGCCTTGCCCTGCGGGTGGCGTACGAGATCTTCGATTACACCCTGGAAGCCCTCGAAGACGCCCTCAAGGACCAGGGTTTCCACCTGGACAGCACCCTGTATTCCAAGATCACCCGGGCTCTGTCCTACTACTGCGAGGAAACCCAGCTGCACACCCTGGAGTCTCCCCAACGCCTCATCAAGAAGTCCAACGAGGCCTATGTCCAGGCCTGGGCCCACCATCCCCACGGCGATCACGATGACACGCCGATGGAACTGCGGCACGACAAATGAAAAGACGGTGAGCGGTAAGCGGTGAAGGGTTGGCGGTAGGAGTTTGGCGCCTTCGGCGCGAGATCAAGCGAAAAGCCCTCGTTGGTTACGTTCAAATCCGAGCCGCAGGCGCGCCAGAATTCACCGCTCACCGCTCACCGCTCACCGCTCACCGCTCACCGCTCAATGACCGACGACCAGCTCCTGCGCTACAGCCGCCACATCTTGTTGAACGAAATCGGCGTGGAGGGGCAGGAGCGGCTGGTGGCGGCAAGGGTGCTGGTGGTAGGGGCTGGCGGCCTCGGTTCCCCGGCCGCGCTGTATCTTGCGGCGGCCGGCGTCGGCACCCTGGTACTGGCGGACGGGGACACGGTGGACCTTACCAACCTGCAGCGCCAGATTTTGCATACCAGCGCTTCCGTTGGCCGGCCCAAGGTGGACTCGGGCCGGGACGCCTTGGCGCGCATCAACCCGGAGACCCGGGTTCTCGCCCTGCAGGCGCGGCTGGAAGGCACGGCTCTGGATGAACAGGTGGCCCTGGCCGACGTGGTGCTGGACTGTTCCGACAACTTCGCCACCCGGCACGCCATCAACCGAGCCTGTGTGGCCCATCAAAAACCCCTGGTGTCCGGCGCCGCCATCCGCTTCGACGGTCAGGTGTCGGTGTTCGATGCCCGCCGGATTGACGCCCCCTGCTACCACTGCCTGTTCCCAGAGGCAGAGGATGTGGAAGAGGTGCGCTGCGCCGTCATGGGGGTTTTTGCGCCCCTGACCGGCATCATCGGCACCGTGCAGGCGGCGGAGGCCTTGAAACTCATCATCGGTTGCGGCCAGTCCCTGGCGGGGCGCCTCTTGCTGCTGGAGGGCCTCTCCATGGAATGGCGCGCCATCCGTGTCCCCCGGGATCCGGGCTGCGCCGTATGCGGGACTGGCGCCCCGCGCTGATGCAGCGTCCCGCTCGCCGTGTTCAGGCCGGCGGCAGGCCTTGCCGCCAGGCTTCTGCTGCGCCCACCACCTGCTGGTAGTCGGCCTCCAGGGCCGCAACCAGACTGGCTTCAACGGACTCCCCGGCCGCCAGACGGAATTCGACTTCCTTCATGCGGGCCGACAGGGGCATGGCACCGATCTGGGCCATGAGGCCTTTCATGGTATGGGCGGCGCGCCGGGCGTCTGGCAACTCGCCTTGTGCGAGGTGTTGAGCCAGATTCTGCAGATACTCCGGCATGCCGCTCAGGGTAAGGTCGAGTATTTCCACGGCCAGATCCCGGTCGTTGGCGCAATTGGCGAGGAGACTGGCCGGATTCAGGACGGCCTCCGCTTCGGGGGGAGGGGCATACTCCGGGGCGGGGCGCTGGAGGTGGAGTGCGTCTTCGGGCAACCAATGGGCCAGCTTGGCCGTCAGGGAGTCGATGGCAATGGGCTTGGACAGGTAATCACTCATGCCGGCTGCCAGGCACAGGTTCCGGTCCCCGGTCATGGCGTTGGCGGTCATGGCGATGATGGGGACTGCGGACATTGCGGCGCCGGCCTCTCCCTGACGGATTTTGCCCGTGGCCTCGAAGCCATCCATGATGGGCATCTGGCAATCCATGAGAATCAGGTCCACCGGTACTTGCCGCAGCATCTCGAGGGCCTCCAGACCATTGCCGGCGACGGAAACCCCGACGCCGATTTTTGCCAGCATGTGTTTGGCGACCAACTGATTGGTAGCGTTGTCATCCACCACGAGTACGTGAGTATGTCGTGGCACGCTGGGCGTGGCACAGGGCAGCGTCGACGCCGTCTCCGGCGTGGCGGATACGGTGAATGGCAGGGACAGGAGGAAGCTGCTACCCATGCCGGGCGTGGAGCTTGCCGTGATCTCGCCCCCCATCAACTCGGCAAGCCTGTGGGAAATGGACAGGCCCAGGCCGGTACCACCGAAGCGCCGTGTCGTGGATGCGTCGGCCTGATAAAAGGGCCGGAACAGCTCACTCAAGGTCTGCGCGCTCATGCCAATGCCGCTGTCTTTGACCGCGTAGTGGAGGCGGACGGCCCCCGGGCTGCTTGTCTCGGCGCGCACGCTCACCGATACATGGCCTTCGGCGGTGAACTTGATGGCATTGCCGATGAGGTTGTTGAGTATCTGGCGCAGCCGGACCGGATCCCCGATCACTCTTTCCGGTAGTTCGGGCGCGAGTTCCTTCTGGAAAATGAGCTTTTTCGCATTGGCTTGGGGGCGAAAGATTTCGCTGATGTCGAGCAACATGGCCCCGGGGCGAAAGGCCACTGCCTCCAGTTCCAGTTTGCCTGCCTCGACCTTGGAGAAGTCCAGGATGTCGTTGATGATCGTCAGCAGGGATTCGGCACTGCTGCGGATGGTTTCCGCGTAGTTCCGCTGCTCTGCGCTCAAGTCCGTCTCCGTGAGGAGCTCCGCCATGCCGATCACGCCGTTCATCGGCGTGCGGATTTCGTGGGACATGTTGGCCAGAAATTGGCTCTTGGCCACATTGGCGGCTTCGGCGGCTTCCTTGGCGAGTTCCAGTGAGGTCTGGTTTTCCCGCAACTGTGCCAGGCTTTGTTCCTGGGCGCGGGCGTGCTGGTCCTTTTCCCGTTCCAGTCGGATGCTCTCCGCAAGGGTTTCCGCCAGATAGTTTGAACTCCGTGTTACCGCAGCCAGAAAGGCGGCGGCCATGACCGCCGAGGTCAGGTGCAGCGGCTCGGTGCCGGCAATCGCCACCAGCACCGCCAGGATCATGGGCCAGCCGAATAGACGGAAGGATGGGGGGTCCGCAGACAGGATGGGCACGGCGCCAGCCACCATGCCGGCAATCACAAATGCGTTGAAAAACTGCAGCCGGTCCGAGCCGTTCCAGATGAAATACAGGGCGCCGATGGCCCATAGGCCTCCTGCCAGCCCGGCGCCCAGGCGATTGCGCCACAGCCAGATGGAAGAAGAGCGGGCCTCTGCCGAGGTCAGCGCATAGCGCCGGGCCTGAATTAGCCGGAAGAGGGCCATGGCACAGGCCAACAGCCACCACAGGCTGACGGACCAGCCCAGCTCGAAATGATTGGCCCAAGCCAGGAAGCTGGCATTTCCAATGGTGACCCACTGGCCGAACACCTGATTCCGGTAGAGCAGGTCCACCTGGCGAGAAAGTGCGGGATCTTCCAAGAGAGATTGGGCTCCATGGCAAGCTAAATCGCCCGGCCAGTGCCGGCGACACCTTGTATCTACGGCACCGGGAGCCCAATCATTAGCGTGAAAGTCGCGTCAGCGACTTACGATGATTACTGCCGCACGATGCCTTGACTGGTGCGCTTGACGGTGTCGCCGGAAACCAGGCCCGGTTCGTGATCGAAGGTGTAGGCCTGTTCCTGGCCGTCGTTGAACCTGACCGTGACGGTCCACACCTTGGAGGTCTTCATTTTTTGTTCAACCTTGTGGCCAGCGTAGGCGCCACCGGCAGCGCCCGCGATGGTGGCCAGATCCCTGCCTGTGCCAGCGCCGACTTGGTTGCCCAAGAGGCCACCCGCCAAGCCCCCGGCGATGACGCCGAGAGCGCCACCCTCACCTTCCTTCTCGCTCATCCTTACCGAAACCACCTTGCCCACATCCTTGCTGACGGTGGCTTTTGGGGCGGACGGGGCGTTCATTTCGGCCTGGGCGGTCTTGACGGCGGCGGTGTATTTGGCCTTGGAGTCCTTCAGGCACTGCAGGCGCTCGCCGCCGCTACCCAGGTCGGCGCAGAGTTTCTTGTCGGCGCTGTATTCCACATTGGCGGCCTTGGCGGCTGCCTGGTATTGGGCCTTGGCAGCGGCATTCGGCGAGGCGTGGGCCAGGCCGGTGGCGAGGAGTGCAAGGATCAGCAGGGACGTGCGGCGCATGGTGGATATCTCCGTGGCGGGTGGATGGACAAGAGCCTGAATGTATAAGGAATCAGGCTATGCAAAGGCAGGAGCTTACTCGTCACGCTCCTTTTGCGTCTATAGGCAGAAAGGTAAACAATCTGCATCTCTTGAGCCGGGCGCATTCTTGCCGGATAACGAATTTGCGTTAAGCTTGCCCGCTGCGCGCCGGACCCGGCGGCTTTTGGAGAGTCAATAATGCGGGAACTGGTCGTCATCGACTTCGAAACCACCGGACTTTCACCCGGCCAGGGAGAGCGGGCCACGGAAGTGGCGGCGGTGCTCATCAACGAAACGGGCATCGTGGACCGGTATGCCAGCCTGATGAATGCCGGTCGCGCCATTCCGGCCTTCATCCAGCAACTTACCGGCATCAGCAACGCCATGATCCGCACGGCGCCGCAGTCGGAGGTGGTGATGGCCCAGCTCCACGCCTTCATCAAAGGGCGGCCTCTGGTGGCCCACAACGCCTCCTTCGACCAAGGCTTCCTGAAAGCAGAACTGGAGCGCATCGGCAAGCCCTGCCCGGCAGACCTGCTGTGTTCCCTGCGGGTGGCCCGTCGCCTCTATCCCGAGATGCCCAACCACAAGCTGGAAACCCTGGTACGCCACGCCCGCATCGAACCCATCGGCCAGTATCACCGGGCACTGGCGGATGCGGAAGTGACGGCCCTCTTGTGGCTGCACATGCAAAAGAAGCTGCAGCGGGATTTCGCGCTTCCCGAGGTGCCCCTGGAACTCATGCTGCGCATCCAGGCCGCGCCCACCAAGGGCCTGGCCAAGTGCGTGGATACCTTCAAGCGGCGTACCTGGCCGGGCTGACGCCAGGCGGGCTTCAGCCCGACAGGCATCGCCGCGACATTGAAGTTGGGATGAATCCCGATCCGCGCCGTAACGAATTCATTCAATGAGGAAGTTTCATGTCAAGAACACGCGCTGTGCCAGCCCCCGGGCTGCTCGCCAGAGAACGTACCATTGCCCCACCGGGCTTCAACCGCTGGCTGGTGCCCCCGGCGGCCCTGGCCATTCACCTGTGCATCGGCATGGCCTACGGCTTCTCAGTGTTCTGGCTGCCCCTGTCCCGGGCCATCGGCATCAGCAATTCGCTTGCCTGCCCGAAGGACATCGGCTTTTTTCAGGAAATTTTCCTCTCCACCTGTGACTGGAAGATATCCATGCTGGGCTGGATGTACACCTTGTTTTTCGTCTTCCTCGGTTCCTCCGCCGCCATCTGGGGTGGCTGGCTGGAAAAGGCCGGCCCCAGGAAGGCCGGCGTGGTTTCCGCCATCTGCTGGTGCGGCGGCCTGGTAATTTCCGCCTTCGGCGTCAAGTTCCACCAGATCTGGATGTTGTGGCTCGGCTCCGGCGTCATCGGCGGCATCGGTCTGGGCCTGGGCTACATCTCCCCGGTGTCCACCCTCATCAGGTGGTTTCCGGACCGCCGCGGCATGGCTACCGGCATGGCCATCATGGGTTTCGGCGGCGGCGCCATGATTGGCGCGCCCCTGGCGGACAAGCTCATGAAGTACTACGCCACGCCCACTTCGGTGGGCGTAATGGAAACCTTCCTGACGCTGGCCGCCATCTACTTCGTCTTCATGATGGCCGGCGCCCTGGGCTACCGGGTGCCGGCGGATAACTGGAAGCCCGCCGGCTGGATGCCGCCGGAGAGTTCCGGCAAGTCCATGGTGACCGACCGTCACGTGCATCTGGACACCGCTTGGCGCACGCCGCAATTCTGGTTGGTGTGGGGTGTGCTGTGCCTCAATGTCACCGCCGGCATCGGCATCATCGGCATGGCTTCGCCCCTCTTGCAGGAAGTCTTTGCTGGCAAGCTCATTGGCCTCGACGTGGCCTTCAATGACCTGAACGCGGCGCAAAAGGGTCAGATCGCGGCCATCGCCGCCGGCTTTACGGGTCTCCTGTCCCTCTTTAACATCGGCGGCCGTTTCTTCTGGGCCTCCCTGTCGGATAAGCTGGGCCGCAAGCTCACCTACGCCATCTTCTTCCTGCTCGGCTGCGGACTCTATGCTGCGGTTCCCAGCCTGGCGGCGGCCGGCAATCTGGCCCTCTTCGTAAGTGCTTTCTGCATCATCCTGTCCATGTACGGCGGCTGCTTTGCCACGGTGCCGGCCTACCTGGCAGACATGTTCGGTACGAAAATGGTGGGCGCCATCCACGGCCGCCTGCTCACCGCTTGGGCCACTGCCGGGGTGCTGGGTCCGGTGCTGGTGAACTACATCCGGGAATACCAGCTCGAGCACGGCGTGGCCCG
This sequence comes from Rhodocyclales bacterium, assembly GCA_043743785.1. GTDB lineage: Bacteria > Pseudomonadota > Gammaproteobacteria > Burkholderiales > Rhodocyclaceae > JAQTNA01. The sequence continues at coordinate 12,911 of JAYTVW010000138.1, forward strand.
GGCCGAGGCCTACACCATCACCATGTATATCCTGGCGGCACTGTTGGTGCTGGGCTTCGTCTGCAACTGGCTGGTGCAATCCGTGGCCGAGCAGCATTACATGACGGACGCAGAATTGCAGGAAGAGAAGAGGCTCGCCGACGACACCCACCTGCATTTCATTGCCGACATGGAAGAACTGGCTCACGTGGCCAGCCACAACGGCAAGGTGTTCCTGGCCTGGGCTGCCGTGTCGATTCCACTCTCCTGGGGTATCTGGATCACTCTGCAGAAGACGGCGGTGCTGTTTAAATAGAGGTGGGGCCGGCTTTGGCCGGCCACCGTTCTGCAGGGCGTGCTTCCGCCCCATAGTTCAATCTGCTGTTCAAGTAATCCTGGGCCGCCATCGCAAGCTGATCCTGTCCGTATTGGCGGCTCCCTGGGTTATGCTTGGCGTCCATTGCATCCGTACCCATCACCGCCCTATTGGAGAGAGACGTGCCCAGCCTGCTACCCCATGTTGACCCGGATGGCCTGCTTGAATATTCGGTGGTGTATACCGACCGTGCCCTCAACCACATGTCCGCCCGTTTCCAGGGCGTCATGAAGGACATCTCACGGGTTCTGAAACAGGTATACAACGCCCGCTCTGCCGTCGTCGTGCCTGGCAGCGGCACCTTTGGTATGGAGGCCGTGGCGCGCCAGTTCGCCACGGACAAGAAGTGCCTGGTCATTCGTAACGGCTGGTTCAGTTTCCGCTGGACGCAGATTTTCGACATGGGCCACATCCCCGCCGAAACCACGGTGATGAAGGCCCGGCCTGTCCAGGCCGGGGCAAAGGCGCCGTTCGCGCCTGCACCCATTGAGGAAGTGGTGGCGGCCATCCTTGCGGGGAGGCCGGACCTGGTTTTCGCCCCCCATGTGGAAACTGCTTCCGGCATGTTGCTGCCGGATGATTACCTGCGTGCCGTTGGCGACGCGGTGCGGGAGGTGGGCGGCCTGTTCGTACTGGATTGCGTGGCCTCCGGCACCCTGTGGGTGGATATGCAGGCGGTCGGCGTGGATATCCTCATCAGCGCCCCCCAGAAGGGGTGGAGCGGATCCCCCTGCGCAGCTCTGGTGATGCTCTCCGACAAGGCGCGACAGCGCATCGACGCCACTGCCAGCAGCAGCTTCGCCTGCGACCTGAAAAAGTGGCTGCAGATCATGGAAGCCTATGAAGGTGGCGGTCATGCCTACCACGCCACCCTGCCCACCGACACCCTGGCCCGGGTGCGGGACGTGATGCTGGAAACCGAGGCCTATGGCTTCGAACGGGTCAAGGCGGAACAGGTGGTTCTCGGCAGCCAAGTGCGGGCCTTGCTGGTGCGCTACGGCTTTGTCAGCGTGGCAGCCGAAGGGTTCGAGGCGCCGGGCGTGGTGGTGTCCTACACGGAAGACCCGGAAATACAGTCCGGCAAGAAGTTTGCCGGTCTAGGCCTGCAGACTGCAGCCGGTGTGCCCTTGCAATGCGATGAGCCGGCAGATTTCCGTACTTTCCGCATTGGTCTCTTCGGTCTGGAAAAACTTCACCACGCGGAACAGGCCGTGGCAGCCCTGGAGAACGCCCTGTCCCGCCTGGGCTAGGGGCAGCCATGCGTCCCCACTTCAGCATTTCACCAGAGGAGGTGGAAATTACCGCCATCCGCGCTCAGGGTGCTGGCGGGCAGAACGTCAACAAGGTGTCCAACGCGGTCCATCTGCGTTTCGATATCAAGGCGTCTTCCTTGCCGGAAGAAGTCCGCGAGCGTCTCCTGCAAACGGTCGACCAGCGCATCAGCAAGGAAGGCGTGGTCATCATCAAGGCCCAGGAGTTCCGCAGCCTGGAAAAGAACCGGGCTGAAGCCCTGCGTCGGCTGGAGGAACTGATCGACAGGATCGCCTTCGTGCCCAAGGCCCGCCGGCCCACCCGCCCCGGCCGGAATGCTGTCAAGCGGCGTCTGGAAACCAAGGCCCGTCGCGCCAGCATCAAGATCGGGCGGGGCAAGGTCAGCGAGTAGCGGAGAACCGGCGGCAAGGGGGGCGCCGGTTTTTCCGGTTATTTGATCTCTGTTTTGTGCGACGCAAAAATAGCCTTGGTTATAACGCAAGGCGGTGCTATAGTTCGCCCCCTCGGACGCGGGGTGGAGCAGTCTGGCAGCTCGTCGGGCTCATAACCCGAAGGTCGCAGGTTCAAATCCTGCCCCCGCAACCCAAGATTAAGTCAGGCAGTCTTGCTGAATAAGCAAGTCTGTTGGGAGTTGGCAGTAAGTGTTATTGATTTTGTCAGGCAGTAATTAAGTTTTCGAAAGTGCTTGACGAGGATAAAACGCTCTGTATAATGCGCCCCTCTGCTGAAGACGACGCGAAGTAAGCGTGAAGAATCAGCGGGATGCAG
>JAYTVW010000139.1:0-42986 GCA_043743785.1 Rhodocyclales bacterium
GCGGCTGTCCAGATTGCCCTGGAATGGCTGTCCAGTTTGCCGCGGAATCACTGTCCAGTTTGCGCTGGAATCAGTGTCCAGATTCGGCGGAATACGCAGAAACCGACCTCAAGGTCAATAGTCTCAGATGGGCGCTTCAGGTAGTAGGACGAAAGTGGCCCGGTTGGTATAACCCCACGGGTCCTCAGCGTGACCAATATTTCGGCGGCCACTGGCGAAATTACCCGAGCAATTTTTTCCCGGGGGATTACGAGGTGGATGACAGCGGTAGCCTGCTCGACGGTTCGAAGCACTTGAGGAATGAATAGCATATAGCCCCCATGGTTTCATTTAGAATTTTATTCAGTACTGTCGCTCACGTAAAAACCATGAGGGTTGCCGGCTGCTAGTTGTCTGGCCCATTCCATCTGAGCCGCCTGCACGGAAAGAACGTTCATGCGAATTGCATCCCAGAACGGGCTCGGCAAGCGTACCGTCTGACAGTCAATAGATGGATTTGCGTGGGGCGAATACTTTTTTTCCATGGTCTTCTGGTCTCCATGTGCTGCGGTTTTGGCCCCATTGTTGGCGGGGTGTCGCAGACTGAACTATTCCAGTCTATGAAATGCAGGGCTCTCCTGATTCCTCCCTATTTGCCTTCCCGGCCTTGGCGGGTGGTGATCTAAAGTACGGTGACCTCATCGCTTACAAATACACTTGACCTAACTTTCACCTGCAACAATTGTGCCACTGTCTTATTTGGCGTCTTGGGTGAGGAAAGCGGGTCATGAATGGCGGGGGGAGTTCCCGGTTATGGTGCGCAACACAATTGTCCAGCACAAAGATGGACACTGCGGGCAGCCTGACAGGCGGCGCTGATCTATTGATTTTGAAAACGAGTAGGAAGGTGGGCGTCACCCGTGACTGCTCTGCGAAGAGCGTTGGCGGAACCCATTCTGGGCCAGCCAAGAATGCCTTCGAGCTTCAGGCACGGGAGTGCCGTAGTCTATGTCTCGTAAGGGGTGCAGACCTGACGATTAAATGCGTCGGTTCCTCGCTTAGACTATGACCGGTACTGGTCGACTGCTGCCAACTTTCGAGGGGCTTTTCTGGCCTCAAAATTAGGGGCCTGTTAGCCAGCAGGTAGAACGACAACGGATATTGAGCACCGGCATGCGACACGTTTCTTTGTAACGGAGCCCACACAGTCTTACAAATCCGCTGTAGCCCACTTCTCCCTGCTGCTCGTTATAGGGACAGCTACACCTCGAACCCCAACATTCCAGGAGACAACCATGTTCCGCTACGCCGCCAAGATAGCCGTACTACTCGCTGTACTCTCAGCCTTTGTCGCCGGGACCGCCGGCTCCGCCGTCGCTGCTGATAGCGACTGGGCCAAGACCCATCCGCGGCGCGCCGAAGTGAACAAGCGCCTGGACAATCAGAACAAGCGTATCAACCAAGAGGTCAAGGAAGGCGACATGTCCAAGGTCAAGGCTGCCAAGCTGAAGAAAGAGGAACGTCAAATTCGCAGGGAAGAGCGTGCCATGGCCTCCCAGAACGGTGGTCACATCACCAAGGCGGAGCAGAAGGTCCTCAATCAGCAGGAAAACGCGGTCAGCCGCCAGATTGGCAAGTAATTCAGTACCAGTCGTACCGGCCTCATTCAGGGGTGAGGCCGGCTGCGATACCAAATATTCGATGAGCCACCGGGCTCATCGCGCATGTCCCACAGGAATGAACTCACCATGAAAAAACTCATAATCCCCGCGGTCGTTGCCCTCACCGCTCTGTCCTCCGTCGAGGCAATGGCATCCACCCATTTTGAAGTCGCACGCGTCTTGAGCAACGACCCCATCTATGAACACATTCGCACTGAGGACTGCCACGACGTACCCGTCACCCGCGCACAGTCAACCACGGACGGTAACCAGTTGGGAGGCACGCTGGTTGGCGGACTAGTAGGCGGGCTCCTCGGTAGCCAGGTTGGCGGCGGCCATGGCCGGGAATTGGCTATTGCCGCGGGCGCAGTGACTGGCGGACTTGTTGGCCGAGATATGGCCGGCCGCCCAACCACTGTCACGGACTCGCGGCGCGAATGCAGAGACCGTACTGAAGACCGGCTGAAAGGGTATGCGGTGACCTACGAGTACCGGGGGCGCCGCGAGACCGTCACCCTTCCTTCGAACCCGGGTCCCGAATTGCAGTTGCGCGTTACAGTTGAGCCATACCTAGGACCCCAGTAATCTTGGGCGGTGAAACCTGCGCATAGGCTGTGGAACTGGGCTGAGCATCCCCTTGAATTTCGTTTTCCGCCGCTGATGCGAAGCCTGTACAACAGTACAACAGCCAGTGGAGTCCGCTTTTGCCAATTTCGCTTGTAGGTAGTTGACCGGCCCGAAGACGCCGGATTTTCGTTTCCCTGCAAGGCGCAACCAACCACGCATGGCGAGCCATGCAAGGGCGGGCGCAACGCCGCAGGGGAGCGAAAAGACAAGTCAGCGGGGACATTTATTGACAGAAATCGCCTAAATGCATGGCGTGCTTGCCCCACACGTGGGGACTGCTAGAATTTGCAGGCCGCTGTCCTGCCGGCGCGGCCACTGCGGCCGCCAGCCCCCTTGTTACCACAGGAGTCCCACCATGTCCGTCCTGTTCCACGTATTTCGCCACGACCCCGAGGTTTTGAGCGTACCCGCTGGCAATTACCTGTTCCGGGAGGGTGAAGAAAGCGACGGCAAGATGTACGTGCTGGCCGTGGGCAAGGCCCGCATCATGCTGGGCACCGAGCCATTGGAAACCCTGATCCCCAGTGGCCTGGTAGGGGAAATGGGCCTCATCGAACCGGAAAGTAACCGCTCCGCCAGCGTCCTGGCCGTGACCGACTGCGACTTTGTGGGCATCGACCAGCGGCGTTTTCAGTATCTGGTAGAACAGATGCCGCACTTCGCGATGGAGGTCATGCGGATTTTGGTGAACCGCTTGAGGGCGGCGGATGAGCGCTTGGAGGGGGTGTTGGAGGAGAGGAAGGCAGAGGGTGAAGGAAGTTGAATTAGCCAACTGTACTTCCTGATTCTGGGTGCTGCCCCAGGGCGCCATGGCCGGCACGAACGCCGAACCGGGCGCCATTGCTGCCGTATCCGGTAATACATGAGGCCATCAGTCGAAAGTATCTCTGCAGCTCACAGAAGAGTATGATTACCGCATTAAGGAAACGTCACCTCCGTGGCGTGAGTGATTATGCCTTTAGGCGGCGTAAGCGCAGGTGAGACCCTGATTCATCAAACTTCTGGAGACTGATTATCATGAAAGACTGGCAAGTCAGAATTTCCGAAACCATCAGGTTTATCAGGGCATCGAACCTGCCACATTGCGTTGGCATCGCCACGATTCTGGAACAGAAAAACAACGCAAACACCATACCGTTGGCGCTCAGCGTGAGCATGTCCCAGGGGACGTTATGGACCATAGTTGGCCGCAGTCAGGAGCAGGAATACCGCCATTATCGCCGAGCGTTGATCCTTATCCGCGTGGCGCTGCTCGGGGAAGATACCGTTGACGTGGTACTGGATGTAAACGGGGCGGCCGACAACACGCTCCGAACCGCACTCATCCATGCCTTGGAAAGGGTGCTGACAGCCCCCCTGAATGACCTGAAGAATTACCCGTATTCATTCCTCAGCGCAACCCGAATTGCGTCAGGTGGGAGGGGGAATTCGAACCACTTTAATGACTTTTGCTTTTGCTATGAATCGCTTCACCAGAGATATGCATTCCGCCCAAACTCTGGTGCCATGGCCTCGCCAGGCCCCGCAATGAACGTTGCCGTAACCAACATCGCGGTGCAAAAATCCGCCGACTTGGGGGTAAACCCCTACAGCATTACCGGGTTTCTGGTAAATGCTGACGATCCCGTGGTGACAACGCAGCTGACGGGCTGTTCCGTGGCGTACAACATCCATGGGGGGCAATTGCTCATGGCCCATATTCAGCCAACGGGCGGTCTCTCGGGCACAGCGCTCGCAGACCAACTCAGGGCTGGCTTCACCTTCAGCAATAGTCTCGGGGGCGGTGCTACCGGGGTATTTGGACCAATGATAGGGGTAGGCGATGTTTCACACGATGGTTACAGCTTGGCGCGGGGAGATGTCTACCTCATAGGCCTAAAGAGAGGTGGGCTATGGGAGATTTTCGCCCAGCAATACCCACGTGGGAGCACCAGTGTTCCGGACTATTGCCGGGTGGCACCGTGAGTGGGAGCGGCAGGCGAAAAAGTGGGGAAATATGGACCGCTCTCCCACCGGCGCAGTAGATCAGCCCTAAGTCCGACAGGCTCCTGGGGATAGCCGGGCCAGTGCCGACGCGACTTCCGCAATCACACTGGCCCAGTCCCCAAAAGCCGGCTGGCGGAACAGGCGCAGCACGCCGGGATACCAGGGCGAGTCGCTCCGGCCGTCAAGCCAGCGCCAGTCTGTCCGGTACCAGGGCAACAGCACCCAGCAGGGCTTGCCCAGGGCGCTGGCCAGGTGGGCCACCGCCGTATCCACCGAGATCACAAGGTCGAGGCTGGCCACGACGGCAGCCGTGTCTGCGAAATCCCCCAGGGCCGGCCCCACATCCATGAGGGGCTGGCCAGGCGGCGGCGTCGCTGCTTCCAATTCCCCGGCGCCCTTCTGCAGGCTAACGAAGCGCACGCCAGCCACGGACCACAGGGGAGCCAGGGCGGCGATGCCCGGCAGGGAGCGATCGGCATCATTCTCGAAAGCCACACTGCCCTTCCACACCAGGCCCACCCGGAGTCCGCCCCGGGGCAGGACCGCCGACCAGCGGGCCACCTCCCCCGGTACCGCCTGAAGATAGGGAATTGGGGCCGGAATGTTGTGCTCCCGCGTGCCGCACTGTAACGGCAGACTGAGCGGTGGCACCCAGAAATCGTAATGCCCCGCCGGCAGAGCTTGGTCCAGGCCCACCACCAAGTCCACGGCGGCAAGCGTCCGGAACAGGCGTTTCAGGGGCGTATGGCAGATCAGGGTGATGGCTGCCGCGCCCCGGGCCTTCAGCACGGCGGCGTAGCGGCTGAACTGGATCATGTCACCATGCCCCGCCTCCACGCCGATGATGAGGGACTTGCCGACAAGCGACTCGCCCTGCCAGCGTGGACAGGGTAGGCGCGCGCCCAGCCCGCCATACCAATCCCGCACCTCCAGGCAGGCCCACCCCTCCTCGAAGCGCCCCTGCCGCAGCAGGATGTAGCTCAGGTTGAAACGCGCACCGGCATGATTTTCATCCAGACACAGGGCCGTCCGATAGCACCGCTCCGCCTGGACCTCCTGTTTCCGGCAGGCGTAGAGCACCCCCAGATTCGACCAGGCAGCGACAAACTGCGGGTCCTGCAGGATGGCTTGCCGGTAGGCGGCCTCGGCCTCATCAAAGCGCTTCTGTGCCGCCAGGAACGCGCCGAGGTTCACCAGAATACGGGTCTGGCCCAGGTCCTGGGCCAAGGCGCTGCGGTAATGGCTTTCCGCCTCTATCGGCTGGAACCGGCGTTCCAGCAGCCAGGCCAGGTTGCCGTGAGCCTCGGCGAATTCACCGTCGTGCCCCAAGGCCTCCCGGAAGGCGCTCTCCGCCCGGGCAAAGTCTCCCGCTTGCAAACAAGCGCTACCGTCCAGGAAACAGGCCTCGGCGGCCGTCCGCGGAGAGGTCATATTTGTTCAGGACGGGTGCCGCTGTTCGGCGCGCAGCCAGTCCCACAGGGCCACGGCTGCGTAGGGCACCACGGAGGTAATGGCGCCCCCCAGCATGATTTCTGCGAAGTCGAGTTCCATTGCTGGGCTCCAAAGAATAACAACAGGAGCGCAGCATAGCGGCCGCTCACCTCAAACATGTGTGCCGGTGGAAACGCTTTGTAAGGGAATGTGAAGGTGGTATGGGAGGGGCGAGGGCTATCGGGGATCCCAAGGGACGACCGACAACGCCGTAATGCGCCGGGCGCTTGCCTACGGAAACGGCGCCAGGAATTCCCCGGAAAGCGCCCTCGCCCATTGCACGTCCTCGCCCCGGGGCTGAGGTTCGTCGTATTGGCGCAGGCTCTGGCTGATGAGGCCGTCGCCCCGCAGGCGGTACTGGGCGTCAATGCGCAACATTTCCATGGGTTCCAGATCGGTGTACACGTGGCAAATCGTTTCCGGCAACTGTAGCGGCGGAATCTGCCCCCGGCTGCGGCTGGCGATTTCCCCGGCGGCGATCTGCCCCAGGCGGGTAGCCATGTGGGCCGTCTTGGGATAGGCGCCGAAAAGGGGTGACACCCGGCCCAAGGCATCGCCGATAAGGAAAACCCGCTCGTCCCCCGGCACGTTGAGGTGCAGCGGATCCACCACGCCCCAGCCCCGGCTTTCCCCTGCGGTTTCCACCAGGCCCGCCTGCCACAGCAGATCGGCGGCCTGCTGGGGTGGAATGAGCATGGCGTCATCGAAGGCGATGTCGTCGTATTCGGTAACGATAGCTTTCCGGGCAAGATCGACGGATTTCACCGGGGTATGGGTGAAGTGGAGAATCTGCTCCTTGTAGCGCTCGGCAAACAGGCGATTGAAACGGGGCATGCCGCCGCCCCCATCCACCAGCACCAGACGCCCCTTGATACCCCGGGTTTTCAGGAACCAGGCGATCATCACCGCCCGTTCGTAGGGCGCTGGCGGGCAGCGGTAAGGCGGTGGCGGAATGCTCATGAGCAAGTCACCCCCCTGGAAAGCCATGAGCTTCCTCTTCAAGGCCGGCAGTTCCGCCGCCATGAAACCGGAGGGATAGGTGCTGCGGGCCAGCTCCGCCGCCACCCCGTCCTCGCCGAACCAGGGGCGATAGTCGTGGCGTATACCCGCCGCCAGGATCAGCCAGTCGTAGTTCAGTGTGCCCCGGGAGGTGAGCACGCGCCTCTGCTCCCGGTCAATGGCGCTGACCTCGGCCTGGAGGGCCTGGTAGCCCCAGGCCCTGGCTGTCACCCCATAGTCCTGCCGTACCAGGTCGTCCGGCGTTCGATCCACCAGCCATTTATTGGACAGGGGCAGGGAGCAAAACCCGCTGCCCCGGTCCACCAGCACCACGTCCAGTTCCGGCGCCAGCTGGCGCAGGCGTCGGGCCGCCGCCAGCCCGCCCCAGCCGCCGCCAACGATGACGACCCGACCCCGGGGTAAATTCGCCAGGGATAGACCGCAGCTTACCAGGGCTGCCAGTGCGCCAAGAAAGTGGCGGCGGGAAAGCAGGCTCAAGCGCGCAGGCTCACTTGGGCGCGGCTGACCTCGCGGCCTCCGCTGCCGATTTGGCCGCATCCGTTGACGCGAGGTCGCTGCGGATGCGCAAGACGATGTCGTGAACGGGCGCCTCATAGGCGAAGCGGGTGAGGAAGTTGCCCTGGCCGTCCAGCAGCACCATGCCGGCCGTGTGATTCATGGTGTACACGTCCGGGGCCGCCCCCGGCTCCCGCACTTTTTCAAATTGGAAACGGAAACGCTCCGCCGCACGCTTGACCAGCTCCAGAGGCCCGGTCAAACCGATGATGCGGGGATCAAAAGCGTTCGTATAGGCCCGCAGCACCTCCACGGTATCCCGTTCCGGGTCCACGGTGATGAAGATGGGCACCACGCGGGGCGCCTGTTCCCCCAGCTCCGCCAGGATGGCCTTGAAGGCCAGCAGGGTTGTCGGGCACACATCCGGGCAGGACGAGAAGCCGAAAGTGACCAGTTGGAAACGGCCGGGAAAATCCTCCGTGATGACTGCCCGCCCCTGGGGATTCATGAGCAGATAGCGGGGCGAAATGCCCTCGGGTTCTTCCTGGGCCGGTGCCGTGGCGACAGGGGTCTGGGCGAAGGCCGGGCAGGCCCAGAGCAGGGCCAGGGCAATGGCGAGTGTGGCGCGCTGCATATTATTTCTCCACCGCAATGGGCAGCAGGGCGTCTAGCTGCGGCGCCAGTTGGTTGAGCTTGTCCGTCAGGACGAGGCCAGCGGGACAGACGCCCCCATCCCGGGTCTGGGCCAGATAGGCGGCCTGGGTTGCTTCGTCAAAGGCTATGCCGAAGCGGGTGGTCTTCGGCCCGTGGGCCAGCATAAGGGACTTGGCGCGGCCGGCGGCCGACAACTCGGCACAGGCCAGGGCTTGGCCGTTGATGCTGCCCAGGGCCTGGATGACGGATATGGCGGCCTCCCCCTCGTCGGCAAAAGCCGGCAAGGCGGCCATAGCCAGGAGGAACATCAGGGACTGGGACAATTTCATTTCATCTTCCTCATCAAGTAGGTCAGGTTGCGCGGCAACCTGACATTTGTGCACACCGAAACGTGTGTCAGGTTTCCTGCGGAAACCTGAGCTACCAGCCTCGTCATTTCATCCTCGGCACCGGATCCCGCAGCACCAGGTGAGGGGCGGAAAACGGTGCCAGGCGTTCGAGAAAATCGAGCAATTCCAGCACTGGCGAATTGCGGAAAAACGTCGTCATGGGGGTTTCCATCCAGATGCGGTCGGCAAACAAATGGATCTCGTGGGGCGTGTCCCCCACGCCGTCGCCGTTACGATCGAAGCCCTGGTAGTCGTCCCAGTAGTTGCCGCGCCAGACATTACCGCCGCCGGCTCCCGGCGCGCTGATTGCCACCGTGGTCAGGTTGTTCACGAAGCGATTGTCGAAGAAGCGGTGCCCGCCCTCCTCCCCATAGAAGAACAGGCCGATGATGTTGTGGGCGAAGCGGTTGTTCTTCACCGTCAGCACGCCGATGGGCTGGGGCGGCGCATCCACCTTGAGGCCAACGGCACAATGCAACACTTCGTTGTTTTCCACCAGGGCCGCGTTGCTTTCCTTGAAGACAATGCCGCCGCCGCCGTCCGTCAAGGCATGGGACACATGGTTGCCCCGCAGAATCAGGTCCGGCGAATACAGCACGATGATGCCCGTGCCGGTATTTGACAAACGGTTGTTTTCCACCAGCAGGCGCGGCGAAAAAATGATGTGCATGCCATAGCGGCCGTCCTGGAACTGGTTGCCGACGATGCGATTATCCGGCGAATTGGCAAAGGTCAGATCCCGTACCCGGGTGAAGCGATTGCCTTCGATGACATTCTGGCGGCTGTACCAGACCCGGATGCCGTCGCCACGCATGCCCATGGCGAGCGGCTTGCCGGTGATACGGTTGCCCGCCACCCGGCTGCGATCCACTTGTTTCAGGTGGATGCCGAAGAGCACGTCGTCGAAGTCGTTGTCTTCCACCACATGCTCGCTACCTTCCAGCAACAAACCACCATCCACCTGATCGTGGGATTCGCCGCTGCCGGAAAGTCGCAGGCCCCGCAGGGTCACGCCGTTGCCGGAAACCGACAGCACCGTGCCCCGACCCTGCCCCAGGATCACCGCCTGATGGCCGCCCTCCAGGGTCATGGGCCGGCCGATATGGGCCGGGCCAACATAGCTGCCGGGGGCCAGGCGCAGGGTGCCGCCGGGCGGGGTGGCATCGATCAGGGCTTGCAGGGGCAGCGCCGCCTGGGCCGGCAGTACCAGCCACGCCAGAAGGATCAGCAGGCGGCGCATGCAGGGGCGGCGCCACGGCCACGCATCAGGAAGACAAAACCCACGGCCCCCAGGTTCATCAGGAGCGCATAGACCACGCAGGGAATGCTCATGCGGGGAGCGTGCAGCACGCTCAAGGAAATGAACAGGCCGAGGCCCACGTTGTGCAGCCCGCATTCCGTGGCGATGGCAATGGCGTCCCGCCGGGTGAGGCCCGCCCCCGCCGCCAGGGCGAAGCCGGCGCCGATGGCCAACAGGTTGAGGCTCATGGCCGCTGGGCCGATGCTGCCCAGGTTCGCCAGCAAGACCTCCCGCTGGCTGAAAAACGTCGCCAGCACCATGAGCAGGAAGAGGGCCGTGGACAGCTTGCCGGCGGGCCGCGCAAGGCGCTCGGCAAGGGCCGGGCGCCAGGCCTTGAGGCCCATGCCCAGGAGCACCGGCAGCGTGGTCAGCAAAAACACGCCCCGCAGCATTTTCAGTAGCGGAAAGGGCACATTGACGCCGGCATGCAGGAATTGCCCCATGGCAAGATCGACGATGAAGGGCAGGGAAACCAGGGCGGCGATGCTGCTGACCGCCGTCAGGGTGATCGACAGGGCCGTGTCGCCCCGGGCCAGATGGGTCAGGAGGCCGGAACTGACGCCTCCCGGGCAGGCCGCCACCAGCATCAGGCCCACGGCCATTTCGGTTTCCAGGCCCCACAAAGAAATCATGCCGAAGGCCAGGGCCGGCACCACCACTATCTGGCCCGCCAGGCCCGCCAGCACGGCGCCGGGGCGCTTCGCGACCCGCCGGAAATCCTCCGCCGTGAGCGTCAGCCCCAGGGAAAACATGATGAAGCCCAGGGCCGGCGGCAGCAGAAAATCGACCATGCTCACGCGCCCCTGCCCGGATGGGGCAAATTCAGCCTGGCACCGGGGGGAAAATGTTTCTGCTGCATAGCGATTAGCGCAGAGCCGCTTCGGCGGCGGCATCCAGTTCCGGGCGGCTCATGGCCCCCAGCTTGCTGGCGACGATTTCGCCCTTGCGGTTCAGCACTACGGTAAAGGGCAGGCCGGCCTTGGCGTTACCCAGGGCCTGCATAAGGGCGATGCCCTTGTCCCCCACCAGCAGCACCGGGTAATTGACTTCATAGGCCTGGGCGAAATCCTTGACCGAGGGGGCTTCGCTTTCCAGGTTAAGGCCCAGCACTTCCAGACCCCGGGCCTGGTAGCGGCTATGGGTTTCCATCAGTTCCGGAATTTCCACCCGGCAGGGGCCGCACCAGCGAGCCCAGAAATTCACGATGAGGGGCCGGCCCTTCCAGGCCGCCAGGGAGGCCGGCTTGTTGTCCAGGTCGGAGAGGGCCACGGCAAACAGAGGCGCGCTCGACACGCTGCCGGCCGCCGCACAGGAACAGCAACCAGCCAACAGCAGCGCCGACAAAAGCTTCACGGCAAGTCGCCCCGGCGGAACAACTGGTAGCCCAGGGTCGCCGCCACAATGCCCAGAAGCGTCGGATAGATCAGGGCAAAAACCTTGTAGCCGGTGCTGCCGAAGGTATCCAGGATGACGTAGGCCGACGGCCCCAGCACGATAAGCTGGGGGTCGAACAGAGCCAGGGCCGCCGTGCGGAACACCTGCAGGGGATTGGCCAGGGCCACCAGCACGGCGAACTCCGGCGACACCTTGCCCTGGATCATGACGCCCAACAGGATCAGGTCGAGGAACAGCAGCAAAGTTAACCAAACCACGAAGGCGGCCCCCTGGGCCATGTCGGTGCTGCGGGCCAGGGCCGAGATCAACATGCCGATGCCCAGGAAACAGGCCGCCATCACCGCCAGCAGGGCCGTGTAATAGCCAAACATGCCCCAGGGCACCTCAATGCCCCGCACCAGGGCGATGAGCACCGCCAGCAGCATGGCGCCAAACACCGGCAGGAAAATCACAATGTAGCGGCCGAGAAGCTTGCCCCAGAACCAGGCTGCCAGGGATACGGGCAGGGACAGCAAGTATTCGTACACCCCCGCCTCCCGGTCCCCCGCCACCGAGCGCACGGTGGTGATGAGCACGAAAATGGGCAGGATGGCCATGGTCAGCTGGATGTAGGTGACCAACAACCGGGACAGGCCGATGAAGCCCAGCACCCGGGATTCGGTCAGGCCAAATAGAAAAAGCATGGCCACGATGCCGCCGAAAACCAGGGTATACACCTGGAACCAGCGGGCCCGCAGGGATTCGACCATGTCGAGTTTGGCCGTAAGCCAGAGATGTGTCATGCCAAGACCCTCAATTTGAAACGCCGAGACGCCGAGGCGCCGAGAAAAGACAGGGGCGGACCGCAATCAACGCCCTGCGCGGGATGAAGGCCGAGGTTTCTCATTTCCGGGTTTTTCTCTGCGCCTCTGCGCCTCTGCGTTGAAACAGGGTTCTTTTTCATGACGGCCTTCCCTTGGCCAGCACGTGCTGGCGCATTTCTTCGAAATCCATGGCGCCGGGTCCTGGGTAGGCCGTGGCCCCCTGGTTGTAGGCCATGGGGGATACCTTGCCGCCACTATAGTGGGCCGCCCTGGCCTCCAGCCATTTGTCGCCGCTGCTGGTGATGTCGGCCACCCAAAAACGGGTGGCGGCGTCCTTGATCCAGGGGGTGTCCTGCTGCTTGTTATGCATCCAGATGACGGCGCAGCCAATATCATCGAACTTGAAGGCCTGCTGCTTTTCACCGCCGCGAATCTGGGCGGCGAAACGGCGGTCGGAGATGACCATGCTGCAACGGGCGCAGGTATCCCGGTCCCACTTGAATTCCACCATGCCCTCTGGCCCCGTGGCGGTCCGTCCGCAGGCGGACAGGGCCGCAGCCAGGGGCGTCAAGAGGAAACCCGCCACCAGAAACCCCCGACGGTTCATGAACGCCCCCCGGCATCCGTTTCCCGTAGCGAGTAGTCATTGATGAGGGCTACATAGCGGGAAGTCATACCCATGAAACGCAGCCGATCCGGCCCCGGCACTTCTCCTTCCCACGTCAGGCCATCCCCCAGGTCGCGGAATTTCCAGTGGAGCATGGACTTGGTGAAGGCGGCTTCGCTGCGCTTGATGGACAGACGGCAGACAAACTGGCTGGACAGAGCCACGTCGTCCGCCACCTTGTCGTCCAGCACCACCTTGCCCATGTCCATTTCCACCACCCGGTTCACCAAGGCCGACACCTCATTCAGGCGGTGGCTGGAAATCAACATGGTGACGTCCTCCTGCCTTTGGGCCAGCAATTCGAAAAATATCTTGCGAGCTTCCGGGTCCAGATTGGCCGCCGGCTCGTCCATGACCAGCACCTTGGCATCCCGCCCGAGGGCGATGGCGATGAGCAGCTTCTGCTTCATGCCGCCGGAGAGCTTGACGAAGGGCCGGGCCAGGATCGGGGCCAGTTCCAGGCCCAGACGCTGGGCCAGTTCGTGGATGCGGGCCGGATCGGTGCCGCACAGGGCGGCGGAAAAATCGATCAACTGGGCCACGGGCATTTTCAGGGGCGGCGGCAACTGGGGCACGAAACCGATGGTCCCCAGCACGGCGGTGCGTTCCTTCCTGGGATCCCGGCCATCGATGGCAACCGTGCCGTCGAAGGTGTATTCCCCCAGCAAGCAGCGAATCAGGGTGGTCTTGCCGGCCCCATTGGAGCCGATGAGGGCTACCCGCTCGGACAGGCCGATGTCGAGATTGATGTCGTCCAGCACCCTTGCCTTGCGGAAGCTTTTGGTGACGTTCGTAAAGCGGATCATGGCGGACTGGCTCACAGTAACTTGGAAAGGCCCTTGACGTCGAAGGTCAGGGAACCGGTGGGGCAGGCATCCACGCACAGGCCGCAGCGTGTGCAGTCCGGACCGATGGGGACTTCGGTGTCCACCGCCCGGCCCTTGATGACGGTGTCAAGCACGTGGGGTACCAGGCAGACCTTGCGGCAGTCCCCCTCGTGGAAGCAATTGTGCAGGGTGTATTTGACGCGCACCGGAGAAATGATGCCCACCACCCCGTAGGTGAGTCCAATGGGGCAGGCATAGCGGCACCAGGCCCGGCGGGAGAAGAACACCTCGAATACCAGGAGCGCCAGCACCCACAGCAGGGCCAGGCCCGGCCCGTAGATGAGCGCCCGGGACAGGATGCCGGTGGGGGAAATGGCCTCGAACACCGTGTAGCCCGTGGCCAGGGCCAGCACCGCGAAGACGATCCAGGACAGGGTGCGCAGGCGCCGGTCCATGTTCTGGTCCGTCACCAGTTTCTTTCTGACCAGATAGAGGTGGATCTTTTCGGCGAACTCCGCCAGCAAATGATAGGGGCAGACCCAGGAACAGAAAGTACGCCCCCCCAGCAGCAGCCACAACACGAACACCGTGGAGGTGCCGATCACCAGGTTCACGATGATGTGCTTGTGGGCCAACATGACCTGCAGGGCGGAATTCAGGTCGATAAGGTGAAAGCCGATGAACCGGGAGGCAGTCAGCGCCCCTTCCAGAATCTGGATATCGAACCAGAAGGACACCGTAAACAACAGATTGGCGGCAATCAGCACGGCCCAACGGCGGTTGCGCCAGGTGTGCACCTTGGCCGCCCCGGCGTGGGCCGCCATGGAAGCCTGCAATCTTTCCTTGTTGGTGGCCCGCTTCAGCTCGTGCATCTGCTTGGCGCACTCGGAAATTTCGGCGGGCTTCTTCGCTTCCCGCCCGAACATCACGGCGATCTGGTCGAAGAAGCGCTGCTTGAGGAATTTGTTCATGTGTTCCAGACCTCCCGGGCGTCGATGACGATACAGCCCGGCTCCACCGGACAGATCATTTCGCAGACGCCGCAACCGACGCAGGGTTCGTGCACCACCGGCGACTTGCGCCGGGATCCGTCCGGCGCGAACACGGTTTCGATGGAAATGGCGCCCTTCACCGGGCATTCCCGCACACACAGGTCGCATTCCGCCACGTCATAGGGGTGCTCGGCAACCCGGATGGGCTTCCAGCGATCCACGGACATGTAGCGCATGCGGCCCTTGAAACCAGCCCCCTGCACCTGGCCCTTGTAGCCCTTGCCCTGGATGGCCAGGCAGGCTTCCGGCCGGACCAAGCGGGCCACACCGATGCGCTCAAAAAGATTCAGGGTCGGTTCCGCGTCCTTTTCCTTGGCCTTGAGGATGGGCTTGACCTTGAGGGTGGCGCCCTTTCTCACTCCGAGGAAGGCCGGTTTCTTGTAGACGAGGGAACCGGTGGGACACGCCAGGATGCACTGCACCGCGTCGCAAGAAAAATCGCAGGCCTGGCTGCGGGCGTCGATGTAGGGGGTGCCCACGCCGACGCCGTCCACCAGGTCCGCCAACTTGATGGCCTGCACCGGGCAGACCTGCACGCACTGGCCGCACTTGATGCAGGAGGACAGGAAATCCTGCTCATCCAGGGCACCGGGCGGGCGCAGGCGCTTCTTTTGCGCATACACCAGGGGCAGGAAACCGGACAGGGCGGCGCCCATGACGCCGCCGGTAAGCAAGAGTGTGCGCAGCACCCGGCGCCGCGCCTGCTGGGTGCGCTCCCGGGACGGCGGCGGAGAAGTGACGGGGACTTTGGGTTCGCTCATTTTGCGACCTTGAAGGTAATCAATTCCGGCTTGAGGAAACGGGGCTTGTCATCCCGCAGGGTGATTTCCGGCGACGAGAACGGCGCCAGGCGCTCCAGAAAATCCAGCAATTCCATCACCGGCGAGTTCTTGAAGAAGCGTGCCGGGGGCATTTCGATCCAGATCTGGTCCGCGTAGGCATACAGTTCGTAGGGCTTGTCACCGAAACCGTCCTTGTCCCGGTCGAAGCCCTGGTAGTCATCCCAGAAATTGCCATGCCATTCATTGAGCACAGCGCTACCCCGTCCGGCCTGGATCACATTGGTCAGGTTGCCCTCGAAGACGTTGTCCGTCACCACGTTGCCCCCCAACTCGCTCGTCAGGTTGATGGCGATGCCGTTGAAGGCGAAACGGTTCTTTTTCACCCAGATCTTGCTGTCCGGCTGGAAGGGCGACAGGTCGGAGCCGATACCCACGGCGCAGTAGATAATCTCGTTGCCTTCGATGATGGTGTTGCTGGCTTCCTTGAAGCCGATGGCCATGCCGGAGGCGCCGGTGGCGTGGGAAATCAGGTTGTTGCGTACCACCCCGCCCTCGGCATACATGAAGTAAATACCCACCGCGTTGTCGTAAAAACTGTTGCCTTCCACCAGATTGTTGTTGGCAAACATGAAATGGATGGAATAACGGCTGCGCATGCCCACATTGTTGCGGTACACGTTGTCGTTGGAATACCAGGCCACCATGTCCCGGGAATCGCTGATCTCGTTGCCTTCAATCAGGTTGTGGTTGCTGTACCACAGACGCAGGCCATCCCCCCGTACCCCCAGATCCCGGGGCTTGGAGCGAATCCGGTTCTTCTTGATAAGCGTGTTGCTGGATTGCTTGAGGTCGATGCCGAACAGGCAGTTGTCGATGACCAGATTCTCGATGACATTGCGGTGGCCCCGCACGTCCAGGCAGGAATCGTCCGTGTCGTGGGAATCCCCGGAACCGGTGAGATGCACGCCGCGCAGCACGGCGCCATCGGTTTCCAGGGAAAACACCGTACCCCGATCCCCCGCATCGATGGTGACCTTGCCGCCCCCCTCGATGATGAGGGGCTTCTTCAACACCACCGGCCCGGCGTAGCTGCCGGGAGGGGGCCGCAGGGTGGAGCCAGCGGGCGCTGCATCCACCAGGGGCTGGAAGGGCTTCAGTCCATGCACCCGCTTGTCCCGCTCATAGAGGGGAAAGGTGGGCTTGGGCCTATCCACGCCCACCCGGGGGGCATTCGACAGGTCCGCCGTGGCACCGAAACCGGCAGGTTTTTCGTCGGAGGCATTCCGGTCCGCCGGACTTGCCACCAGGAGGGAAGAAACCCCCAGCAGCAGGGTCGGCAGCAGATGCCGCCAGGTCTTCATGCCCATGGCAATCAGCCCGCCGTCGAATCGCGCATTTGCCGACGACGCAGCAGCAGGGCCATCATCAGGCAGCCGAAGACCAGCACCAGCAAACCATAGCCCCAGTAGGGATAGGAATAAGTGGAGAACTGGGCCACCTTGCCTTCACCGAACACCGTGGGCATGAAGGGCTTGACCGTGAAGGCGCCCCAGGGATGCATGTTGTGGCCGAAGAACCACAGCCAACCGGCGTATTCGATGACGAAATACACCGGAATCAGGGCCGGCACCAAGGCCAGCAAGAGCGAGAAGCCGCGGTATTTGGCCACCCCGGCGACGACAATGGCCATCACCAGGATCAGGCCCAGGATCACCCCGTGGCTGACATTCCTGACGTTGTCCGCCCACACCTGGATCTTGCCCGGCTCCTTGAAGAACGTGCCCGCCGACTCGGTATAGGCGGCGATATGGCTTTCCAGGTGGCCCAGGGCATATTGATGCACCAGCATCCATACGGCCACGCCGGTGAAGCCCGCCGCCAGTACCTGCACGCGGCGACGGCCTTCCGGCGCCAGGAAGCCCAGCATCATGACCACGAAGAAGCCGAAGAAGAACTTGGCCAGGGGCTTTTCCACCGGCGCGCCGGTGGAAATCGGGAACATGCCCACATAGTGGTTGATGGTGTTCATCTCATGCACGCAATCCAAGCCTTCCGCATCCTTGTTGACGTTCTTTTTGGCGTCGAGAATGGGGTTGTAGCGCTCCACAGTTTCATCCAGATCCTTCTGCAGGATCTCACCGCTCATGCGGGTGCCCACACCGGCCGCCGTGCAACCGTTATAGACACCGTCAAAGTGGAAATGGATGCGAATGCCATCCGGAAAGGCATCCTTGGGATAATTCGGCGCCGTCAGGGAAACCCACCAGATGGGTGCGAAATAGGCCGCGATCAGTGCCGCTGTCGCCAGCAGGGTCAACAGGGTAATCAGCTGGTTCTGTTTTTTCTGGTCTTGCATGTTGTTCTATGCCTTTGGGGCTGCAACGGTTTACCGTGAAAGTCGGCGCAGCCGACTCACCACGCTTCCCTCTCCCTCCGGGAGAGGGATTGAGGGTGAGGGGAAACCGCCATGGCTTTCATACTTGGGATCCAAAGCCACGGCGGTTAGCCTGCCCCCCGCTCCCGGCACCTCGGGAGAGAAAGGCCGGGACGAAAATGCTTACTTCTTCTTGCCCTTGGGCGCTGCCGCAGCCGTCGGCGCCTTGCACATGGCACCGGGCATGGTCAGACTGGACTGGTAGGCCGAAATAGCGATGAGTTGCTTGTCGTCATACTTCTTGATGATCTTGACCATGTCCGGGTTGGCGTTGCGGCGCTTTCCGTCACGAATCTCGGTCATCTGGCGCAGCAGGTACTTGTAGTGCTGACCGGCCAGGACCGGGTAGAACTTGTCCTTGACGCCTTCACCATTGGCCTTGTGGCACTCGATACATTCCTTTTCGTACATGACCTTGCCGTCAGCGATCTGCTTGGCGGCGTCGGCGCCGTCGTAGTGACCGTGATCCACCGGGATGCACAGGCTCTCGATGTAGGCGGCCACGTTGGCCAGTTCCTGGGCGTCCGTGAGTTCCTTGGCGAAGGGGTACATGGTGGGGTTATCCCGCAGGCCGGCGCGAATGTCGGCCATCTGCTTGATCAGCACCGTGGTGTGCTGGCCCGCCAGCTGGGGAAAGGTACCATCGGAACGACCGGCGCCGGAGGGCAGGTGACAGGCGCCACAGACCTCGTAGCCTTCCTTGCCGGCCTTGGCATTGCCCTTCATCTTGAGGGCCTCGATCTTTTCGCCCTCCTGGGCGTTCCATTTGTAGTCCTTGGACTCTATACCCGCTTTCTTTTCCGGGGGGGGGCCCGCATGGGCGAATGCGGGAATCAGGGCCAGGGAGAGCGCCAGGGTCAGTGCTTTGTACATTTGCGTATCCTCTTCTGTGTGTAAGGGCTGGGGTCATGATGCGGCAGGGGCCGCTTTGCCAACATTGACTCCCATCAAGTTGGCGGCCGTGACGCTTACTTAATCTCGGATATGTATTTCGCCAGTTCCTTGATTTCCGCGTCGGAAACCAGATGCATTACACCTTTCATGGCGGCCGTATTGCCGTTGGCGCGGGCACCACTCTTGATATCCAGCATCTGGTTTTCGGCATACTTGGCGTTCTGACCAGCCAGCTTGGGATACTCTGCCAGCAGGGGTTTCTTGGCGTCCTTGCCGTGGCAAGCGATACAGGTCTTCTCCGCGTACAAGGCCTTGCCATCGGCCAGGGCCGGGGCCGCGAAAGAGGCGGCAGTCACGGCCGCGATTACCAATGCGTATTTCATGGGTATTCCTTTTCCAATAGAAAAAGGGGGGCAGCATAGGACCACCCCCCTGGAACTTCCTTGATTCAACTTAACGACTTACTTGACCTTCTTGGCACCATTCTGCTCAAGGTAGGTCTTGGCGCGCAGACCCAGGTCAGCCGTCTTGACCTGGTATTGCCAGATCTGTTCGGCCCACAGGTTGGCGTTTTCCCAATCCTTCTTGGCAGCAAAGGCCTGGTGCTTTTCCTTCAAGCCCTTGGTCTTGCCCAGTTGGTCAAAGGCGTCTTCCACCATGGCCACTACATCCGGGAAGTCCTTGTAGTTGACGCTGGTGATGTAGGCCACCACGGAGTCGATGATGGCCTGGGTATCCGCTACCTTCTTCACCGTCGCCTTGTAGTCGGCTTCCGTGTACACACCCTTGGCCAGTTCATGCTTGGTCGGCTTCCAGCCCTTCGGCTTGACCAGCAAGTAACCCTGCATTTCCAGGTGCAGCGCGGAACAGAATTCCGTGCAGTAATACGGATAGACGCCTTCCTTGTCAGCCTTGAACTTCAGCTGGACGGTCTTGCCCGGTTCCACCGAGGCGTGCACGTTGAACGTGGACACCGTGAAGCCGTGGGTTTCGTCCTGCGCCCGTTCCAGGTTGGTCAGGTTGATGGTCACTTCGTCACCCACCTCGACTTCGATGGTTTCCGGCGTGATGTGGGAACGGATCAAGGTGCCGAAGACTTCGACCTTGTTGCCCTTCTTCACGGTCTTCTCGGCGCCGGCCAGGGTAGCACCCGGGTGCGGCTTGTCGGTACGGCTGTCGGTACCGACCTTGTAGCGCACGGCAGGCTTCAGCTTCTTGGCATCAATCGCCACCACATAGTGCGGCTCACCCAGGGGTACGGGCATGTCGTACAGCAGTTGCATCTTGTCGCCGCTGATGTCGATCAGCTGGTGATTCTGGGGATGCAGAGGACCAACGGGCACGAAACGGTCGATGGCCAGCTTGTTCAGCGCGACGAGATACTTGCCGGCCGGCTTGGTGGAATCGCCTTCCATGGTCATCAGGTGACCAATGTTGTAGTGCACGCTGATCTTGTCCAGCACCTTGCCTTCGCAGTAGTTCCACTTGGCAACTTGTGAATCCACGTACAGGGACGTGTAGGCCACGCAGGGCTTGCTGTCGTACTGGGTATGCAGCGGACCCAGACCCAGGGCAACCTGGGTATGCAGCGTGTCCTTCATGCTGATGACCGGAATGCCGTAGGGATCCTTGGATTCGAACCTGCCTGCCTTGATGGCGGCCTGGATCTTCTCGAAGGAATACACGGACACATGGGTGTCGAGCTTGCCGGCGACGACGATGAGCTTGCCGTCCGGGGTCACGTCCACACCGTGGGGAGACTTGGGTTCCGGAATCAGGAACAGCACGCCTTCCTTGATGGCCGTTTCCATCATCAGCACGTCATGGCCGTTGATCTTCTTGGCCTTGCCCTGGGCAACCAGCTCAGCGGCCTTCTTCCAGTTGATCACGTGCATGTAGTCGGTGTCCTTGGCGGAGCAACCGGCTTCATACGGGGGACGGCCCTTTTCAATACCGCCGACGTAACGCTCGGAACAGAAGGAGTTGGTGAAGGACCAGCCTTCAGAAGCACCCTTGCCGGCGTCGGACAGATCCTGGGAGTAAGGCGGCAGTTCCAGGGAGAAGGACTTCTTCGGGTCGATGCGGCCTTCCTTGCGATCGAACTTCCAGTAGGTGATACCGCCCCGGTACTTGTCGTTGAACTCTTCCAGCGGGTAGAACTTCTTGTTCTCCAGGGGAGAGGCGTACTGGGCCGCTTCGATCACGTACTCGGAGTTGCTGGTGATAAAGGCACCGCCGTGTTCGGACTTGAAGATCGGGTTAACCACGATCTGCTTGGTTTCGAAGTCCCGCAGGTCGATCACCGCCAGGCGCGGATTGGCCTTGTCGTTGATGAACAGGAACTGGCCGTCGTACTCACCGTTGGTTTCCGACATGGCCGGATGGTGGGTGTCACCCCAGGTGATGTCCTTGCCGTCGATACGGCCCTGCTTCAGCACATTCTTCGAGCTTTCGTCGAAGCCGTAGCCCTGCCAGGGTTCCGGTGTGAACACGCCGATGTACTTGAGAATACGCATGGACGGGATGGCATAGACGATGACCTGGCCCGACTGGCCGCCGGAACTGAAGGCGACGAATTCGTCGCGCTTGCCGGTAGGCACATAGGTCTTGGCCGCCGCGAGCAAATCCTGCTGACTGAGGCCCCGGTTTTTCAGCACATCCTGAAGGCTGTCGGCCGCCCAGCCTGCGTTCGCCGTGAGCCCCATGCCTGCTGCCAGCAGCAGCGAGGTGGCCCGCGATTTAATCTTCCTCATGTTTTTCGCTCCCTTTCCGGTTGATACTGCGTTTGCGCGGCTTCCTATCAGCCCTGCTTCCTGATTGGGAGTGCGGCAATTTGCCGCAGACCCAACGTATCGAGCATTGAACGCCACATGACACCCCCGAATCCTTGATATGAAACAATTTGTATCTGACACTGAATTCGCCACCAACGGGCATGGCGAAGGCCATCCCGTTTTTATAAGTCAGTGCCCTGCCCGTTTCCCTCACCCTCAGTCCCTCACCCCGGGGGAGAGGAAAGCGTCGTGAGTCGGCCATGCCGACTTTCACGCCAAGCCCAGCAATGCCACCACAAGGTTCAAACATGAAAATCACGCGTAGCCACTGGACCACCGTCGCCATGCTCGCCGCCTTTCTGGGCCTGGTGGCCCTGGGCCAGCATTACTCGCCCCAACTGTTGCCCAAGGCGGATGTGACGGGCCTGGCAGACCCCGGCTGTGATCTCTTGAAGACACCCTGCGCCGCCACCCTGCCGGACGGCGGACGCCTGGAATTCACCATCACCCCCCGCCCTATCAAGCTGCTCCAGCCCATGCGCCTTGAGGTGGCGGTGACGGGCCTCGCGGTCCGCAAGCTGGCGGTGGATTTCAACGGCGAAAGCATGAACATGGGCCTGAACCGCAGCGACCTCCCCGCCACGAGCCAAGGGCATTTCGCTGGCGAAACCACCCTGTCGGTATGCGTATCCGGCGGCATGACCTGGGTGGCCACCGTCATGCTGGAAACCGATCGGCAGCGGATTTCCGTGCCTTATCGTTTTCACGTCGGGCCGTGAGCGATTGACCAGGCTCCCGGAATGATCCCGACGCAGATCAAGGAAAAGAGGTGCGTAGCGCGCCAGAATGGGGACGTCCTTGTTTTCGCGCCCGACGCCATGACCCTCCGCCTATTTCTCCTCATGCTGACCCTCGGCTTCTGGGGCTGCGCCCATGCCCAGAACCTGGAAAAGGATAGGGGCAAGGAAATCAACAGCACCTGCGCCGGCTGCCATGGGGAGTTCGGACAAGGAGGCTCCAAGGGGGAGTACCCCCGCATCGGCGGCCAGCGGGCCTCCTACATCGCGGACCAGCTGAAGGCCTTTCGCGCCAGGAAGCGGGTGAACATCCCCATGTACCCCTACACCCAGGAACGGGAACTGCCGGATGAAGACATCAAGGATGTGGCGGCCTACCTGGCATCCATCGAACTGCCCACCAAATGGCCCGAGTTCAAGGATACGGACGACGCCCTGACCCGGCTTACCCTGACCGAAAAGGTCATGATCATTCCGCGGGCACCGGGCAACGTGGCCCATGGGGAAGCCCTCTATCAGCAGAAAAAGTGCGCCAATTGCCATGGTGCGGCGGGCCTGGGGCGGGGTGTGTACCCCCGGCTCGTGGGCCAATACACCAGCTACCTGAAACGCCAGATGGACAAGTTCGTCAAGGGCGAGCGGCCCCACGATGACGAGGAAATCGGCGGCGTGCTCAATACCTTGAAGGAAGAGGAACTGCAGGACATCCTGGCCCACCTGACCGCCCTGCAGGAACAGCAGTAGTCGTTCGGCAGCCTGGATGCGTTACAGCTCGCCGCCCGTCCCGAACGGGGGCCATTCACTCGGACAAAATCAGCTCTCAGGTGCACATATGGAACTGGCGGTCGCGGGGCTGGACAGTGGCAGTAGGACGCGGGTTCCGGGCAATCGGGGCATCTGGGTGGGGATTTTCTGTGAACTGACGGAATTCGCCCTGATGTTCATCGTGTATGCCTTGTTCCGCTACCACCACCCGGAAGATTTTCGTAACGGCCCGGCCCTGCTCAATACCTGGGCCGGGGTGGTCAATACCCTCCTGCTGCTCACCAGCGGTTACTGCGCAGTCCGGGCTTCCCTGGCCATGCGGCAGGGCCACGCCCGGGGCTGCATGGGCTGGTTGGCTTTGACGCTGCTGGGCGGCATCGGCTTCCTGGTGGTCAAGGTCTTTGAAATCCGCTGGAACATGGCCCATGGCCTCAGCACCACCGGCAACAGCTTTGTCACCATGTATTACTACATGACAGTGAATCACGTGGTGCATGTGGTGTGGGGCTGCCTGGGCCTCCTGTGGGCATTGGCCCAAACTGCGGCCGGCGCCTATACGGCGACGGAGCACGAGGGACTGGAGGCGGCCACCCTGTACTGGCACGCCACGGACCTGGCGTGGATCGTGATTTTTCCCCTCGCCTACGTGGTGCACTGAAATCATGAGTCAGGAAACCTTCGCCACCCGGGTCTGGCTGCTCTTGCTGGCCCTGACCCTGTGCAGCGCCCTGCTGACGGAAACGACCTCGGCGGGCATACTGGTGGGCGCCCTGGTGGCCACCATCGTTTCCCTCAAGGGCCGCCTGGTGGTCCGCTACTACATGGGCCTGGACGAAGCCCATCCACGACTGCGGCGCCTGATGAATGGCTATTTTCTCGCGGTGCCGGCCCTCATTCTGCTACTGGGCTTCATCGCCTGAAGGGAGTTGGCAATGAACGACATGTCTCTCGTACCTGAAAAGCTGGGGATAGCTGCCATTGGCCAGGCCCTGGCGGCGGGTTGGCGCACGGCCAGGCATTCGCGAAGAGTCAGCTTCCTGTATGCCGGCGCGGTCGCCCTGGCAGGCCTGGCAGTGGAGCGGACATTGCTGAACGCCGGGCTGGCCCCTTTGGCAATCCTGGCTGCGGGGGCCTTCATGCTGCTGGCCCCCATGTTGCTGGTGGGATTTTTCGGCATTGCCGGCGCGGTAGAGAAAGGGCGGATCGGCGGCCTCAATGACTTGTTCGATGGTTTCCGGCGAGCACATCCGGGCATTCTGGCCCTGTCCCTGGTATGCGCCCTGCTGTTCATGATTTTCGCCACCGACGTGGCGGTGCTGTATAGCTACAAGGTCGGCGGAACAGCCGTTTTACCCCGGGAACTGCTGCGGCCGACGGACAACATCACCGCCTTCCTGTGGTGGGGCGCCCTGTCCGGCATCTTTCTGGGCTTCATCGTTTTCGCGATCACGGCTTTTTCGGTCCCACTTTTGTGGGAGCGCCGAGCCGGGCTGGTGGGTGCTGTTTCCGCCAGCGTGCGGGGTGTTTTCCGCAATTTCCCGCTGGCCATCGCCTGGGCTGCCTTGCTCACCCTCGCCACCATGGCCAGCGTGCTCATTCTGCCGCTGCTGCCCTTCACCCTGCCCCCCCTGGCCTACGCCAGCCATGCTCTGTACCGTCAGGTCTTTCCGACATAGGCAAACGCAAGCTCAAGCGCACTTTCTCCCCGGCGCTCAGTCATGCTGCCGGGCCTGGAGTCGCAGCCAGGCTTCCGCCCGGCGCCGCCCTTCCTCCTGCATCTCCAGCGGTATCAGGGTCGCGGCATGGGTGATATTGGCGCGGGCGCCCTCGTCCCCATTGCCCGCGCCGATAATGAACCACTTGTAGGCCTCAATGGCATCCATGGGGGCGCCCTGCCCCGTCGCATAATGCAGTCCCAGGCGCGCCTGAGCCCGGGCCACGCCCTGTTCCGCGGCCCGGGTGAACCAATACAGCGCCCCGACCGGATCCTCGGCTATTCCCTTGCCCTGTTCAAGGCTGAAAGCCAGGTTGTACTGGGCCTCGCTGTCGCCAGCCTCCGCGCCACGCTGCCAGCATTCAACGGCCAGTCCGTAATCAGCAGGGACACCAAGTCCCATGGCATAAATAACGCCCAGGGTGGACAGGGCCGGGGCAAAGCCCTGGTCTGCGGCCTTGCGGCATGCGGCATAGGCTTTTTCCAGATTCCGCGTCGTGCCCCGTCCAGCGGCATACAGGGCGCCCAGATTCCACTGGGCCTTGGCATCCCCCTGTTCGGCGGCCTTCTGATACCAGAGGAAGGCGGCCCGATCATCCGGCGTCACCCCCCGGCCAGCAGCATACATTCCGCCAAGTGCGCCTTGCGCTTCGGCCAGGCCTTGCCCGGCAGCAAGGTTCGCCCAGTGAAATGCACTGGCCGCA
Organism: Rhodocyclales bacterium; assembly: GCA_043743785.1. Lineage (GTDB taxonomy): Bacteria > Pseudomonadota > Gammaproteobacteria > Burkholderiales > Rhodocyclaceae > JAQTNA01. The sequence goes on from JAYTVW010000139.1 coordinate 25,211, forward strand.
TCCGTTTCAGGTTGATCCCCTTTGGCAAAGGCCTGGGAAAGCAGCCATTGGGTTTCGGCATCGCCCTTTTCCGCAGCTTTACGCAGCAGGGCGATGGACAGGGAGGACTCGCCGGCCTCCACGCCGACGAGCATCCGAAGAGCGTGGGTGTCGCCCTGCTCTGCCGCCTTGAGATACCAGTCAATGGCGGAGGCCTGCTCCGGGCCGGGGATGGGGGCAAGACAATCGCCGAGGGCACTCTGGGCTTCCGGCAGACCTTGTTGAGCCGCTTTCCGGTACCACGCCAAGGCCGGCTCGGGCCTCCCGGTCTGTTCGCAAAGGCGCGCCAAGCGGTACATGGACTGGATGTGGCCCTGTTCGGCGGCCCCTTGCCACCAGGCCTCGGCCGCCTGCAAGTTCCGGGGGGTGCCGGTGCCTTGTTCGCACAGCACCCCCAGCTTGAATTGGGCATCCGTATCGCCCTGCTCTGCCGCCTTGGTCCACCAACTGCTGGCCATGCGCACGTCCCGACTGACCCCGTCCCCCTGGAAATAGCATTGCGCAAGATCCGCCTGGGCTGGCGCAAAACCCTGTTTGGCGGCCTTGCGGTACCAGGCCACCGCCTCCGTCTCGTCCTGTGCCACGCCTTCTCCACGGGCATACAGTTGCCCCAGCGCATGCTGCGCCACAGCCAGGCCCTGCTCCGCCGCCTTCGACACCCAGGAAAAGCCCTCGTCCAGATCCATTGGCAAACCATCGCCCCTGAGGGTTTTTTCCCCCAGGATGTACTGGTCCAGGGCACTGCCTTGGTCGGCGGCCGTGCGATGCCATTTCGCGCTGATGGCCCCGTGGCCCCGGTCCATCAAGGCCCCCAGGGCCTGCCAGGCTCTTGCGTCGCCCAGCTCCGCCGCCTTGAGGTACCAGTGCAGGGCCTCCTCGTCGTCAACTGCAACGCCTTGCCCCATGACATAGTGTTTTGCCAGGCTTCTGCAGGCCTCGGCGATGCCCTGCTCGGCAGCCTGGCGATACCAATGCACGGCACGCCCGGCTTGTTCCGGCCTTTCAGCATAAAGATTGGCCAGTTCCACCTGGGCCGGAGGGTAGCCCTGCTGCGCCGACTGCAGCAGCCATTTTTCGGCGGCCGTATCGTCCTGGGCGCCAGCCAACCCCAGGCGACGCAGGACCCCCAGCTTGAACTGGGCTTCGCTATTGCCCTGTTCTGCAGCCTTGACCCACCAAGTTACTGCCTGCCGGTTGTCCTTGCCGATCCCATGGCCGTGGAAATACATGCCGCCAAGCCTGAGTTGCGCCAGGACGTGAGCTTGCACGGCAGCCTTGCGATACCAGGAAACGGCCACCACCTGGTCCAGGTCCACCGATTGCCCGGCATTGAACATGTCCCCCAACTGATACTGGGCCTCTGCATCGCCCTGTTCGGCGGCCTGCTGATAACAGAGAAAGGCCTGGGGAGAATTCTGGTTTTCCGCGGTAAGGGTTTTGCCAAGGGCCACCTGGGCTTCCTTGGAGCCTTTGGCCGCCGCCTTGCCATACAGATTGGCCACGGCGGCGGCGGGCGGCTGTTCGATGAGTTGCCCCAGCTTCAGCAAGGCCTTGGCATTGCCGCTGTCGGCCGCCTTCAGATAGAGGGCAAGTGCCTTCTCGATATCCTGCGGCACACCCTGGCCGCCCGCGTATTTGGACGCCAGCAGACAGAGTGCCGCGCCATGGCCCTTGTCGGCGGCTTTCCGATACCAGAAAAGTGCCTTCTCGAAATCCTGGGTAACACCGACGCCGTTGGCGTACATGAGCCCCAGCGTGTACTGCGCGCCGACCTGTCCCAGCTCCGCGGCCCTCAGCGCATTGCTGAAGGCTAGCGCGTCCATGTGGACGGTTTTATCACTCATATGCAGGTCCCGGATTTCAGGCGGGGAGTAGGTACCCGCCGAGGACTAAGGCGATTTCTGTCAATAAATGTCCCCGCTGACTTGTCTTTTCGCTCCCCTGCAGCGTTGCGCCCGCCCTTACATGGCTCGCCATGCGTGCTTGGTCGCGCCTTGCAGGGAAACGAAAATCCGGCGTCTTCGGGTACATTTATTTCCGGCAATCGCCTAAGGTTCCCGGATGGATTCATTCAGGGCCTTGATGAGCGGCCAGAGAAGATAGGACATGACCGAACGCTTGCCCACCGAAATCTCGGCGGTAACGGTCATGCCGGGCAGCAGGCGGGCATGCTCCGGCAGGCGATTCAGGCGCACTTTACTGAGACGAATCCGCCCCTGGTAATAGGCTTCCACGGTCGCCCCGGCGGAATTTTCCCGACGAAAGGCATCCTCGCTGATGGTCTGCAATTCACCATCCAGGGTACCGTGCAACTGAAAGGGATAGGCTTCCACCTTGACGTGCACCTTGTCGCCCCGCTTCACGTAACCGATGTCCGGAGAGTCGATCTGTACCTCGGCCTCCAGGCTTTCCCCCAGGGGTACCAGGGTAAACAGGGATTCGGCCCCCTTCGCCACGGAACCCCTGGAGAGCTTGGCGATCTCCAGCACCACGGCATCGGCAGGCGCTGTCAGGATCACCAGTTGATTGCGTTTGCCGGCCTTCTGGAGTTGCTCATTGATCGAATCCCGCTCCCGGGAAAGGGAAAGCAGTTCCTCCATGACCTTCTGGCGCCAGCCGGTCTGAAAGGAGATGCGCTCCGCTTCAAGCCCCATGAGTTCCTTTTGCAGTTCCTGCTCCCGGCCACGGGCCATCTGGGCGCCCCGTTCGGCCTCCAGCAGGCGATCCTGGGCCTCCAGCAGGCGGGCGCGCACGGCGTACTTCTGGGCCACCAGCGGCTCCTGCAGGGCTACGATTTCCCGCAGTACCTGAACCCGGGATGTCATGGACAGCTGGTCCCGGCGATTGGTTTCCAGGGAGGCCCGCAGGCGACCGATGTTTTCACCGAGGCGCCGCAGCTGGGACACATAGCTGGCCTGACGTTCGTCGGCGAGGCGTCTTTGCATGCGCTGGTCCACGCTATCGTCGATGGCGGGTGTCGTAACTTTCCCCGCCAGTTCCCCTTCCAGGCTGGCGCGCTGGTTGTCCAGGCTGTCCAGGCGGGTTTTCAACTGGGATTCATCCGCCTCCGTGAAGGTCGGATCCAGGGTCGCGAGGACTTCCCCCTTCTTGACGACCTGCCCCGGCCTGACGTGTATCTGCTGGATGATGGAGGTATCCAGGGGCTGGACCACGATGTTCGGCAGGGGCGTGATCAGGCGGCCCTTGGCACTGACCACCAGGTCAATTTCCGAAAAAGTCGCCACCAGGATGAACGTCAGCACCGCCGCCGCCAGGAGGTGCAGGGTGAGGCGGGCCGACGGCGGCAAGGGCCGACGCTCGATTTCGTCCGCATCGGGCATGAAATCGATGATGGACTCGTCCGAGGGCCTCTTGAACCAGAGGCGGCCCCGCACGGCAGACCAGCAACGGCTGATCAAAGATGGCTTGTCTGCTGGTTCCATAAGTGCGTATAGGTTTCACAGCGGGTCAGCAGTTCCTCGTGGGTCCCTGCATCGGACAGACGGCCTTGTTGCATGACCAGGATTACGTCCGCATTGACCAGGGTGGACAAGCGGTGGGAGATCATCACCACGGTCCGCCCCACGGCAATCCGGGACAGATTGCGCATGAAGATCGCTTCGCTCTCCGGATCCAGGGCACTGGCAGCTTCATCGAGAATCAGGATGTTGGGTTTCGCCAGCAGGGAACGGGCAATGGACAGGCGCTGCTTTTGCCCCCCGCTCAGGTTCGAGGCGTTCTCCTCCAGTTGCGTGTCGTAGCCTTTGGGCATGCGCTCGATGAATTCGTCAGCACCGGCAGCCTGGGCGGCCGCGACAATTTCCTCGATGGTGGCATCGGGCTTGGTAATGCACAGATTGTCCCGAATGGTGCCGCGGAAAAGAAAGTTCTCCTGCAGCACAACGCCGATCTGTTTCCGGAGATGGGAAAGGTCGATTTCCCGGGCATCCAGGCCGTCAAAACGGATGAGGCCTTCTTCCACGGGATAAAGGCCCTGGATCAGCTTGGTCAGAGTGGACTTTCCCGAGCCACTGCGGCCCACGATGCCCACCAGCACCCCTGGCGGGATGGTGAAGCTGGTGCGGTCCAGGGCGTTCACCGTGGCGCCGGGATAGCGGAAGGTCACATCCTCAAAGCAAATCTGCCCCTTCAGCACAGGACGCAGGCCCCCGGCCCCCATGCGGCCTTCCGGCGGGCGGTCCATGACCTCCGCCAGCATGCGCACGGACATGGAGGTCTGCTGGAATTCGTTGATCAGGCTGGCCATGGAGATGAGGGGACCGATTACCCGTCCCGACATCATCTGGAAGGCGATCAGCACACCCACGCTCATGGTCTGGTTGAACACCCCCTGGGCGCCGATGTAGATGATGACCACGGGCAAGAGCTTGCCCAGTAGTTCGGACACCGTATTGCCGGAAATGGCCAGTTTGCTGACCTGGAAATGGGCGTTGATGGATTCCGCAGACAACTGGTCCCAGTTCTTGCGCTGGGCCGGCTCGATGGCCAGGGACTTGACCGTGCGCATACCATGGATGGTTTCCACCATCAGGCCCTGACGCTTGCCCTCGGCAATGTTGAGGCGGTCCAGGCGTTCCTTGAAGAAAGGCATCAGGACGGCGATGTTGATGATGATGGCAAGTGTAAAGCCAAGCACGATCATGGCCAGGGTCGCCGAGTAGGTAAACAGCAGCGGAATGAAAATTATCAGCGCCAGGGCGTCCAGCGCGGCGAAGAGCAAGCGGCCGGTCAGGAAGTGCCGGATGCTTTCCAGTTGCTGCATCTGCCGGGTGATGACGCCCGCCGTGGACAGCTCGAAATAGTCGATGGACAAGGACAGTAGGTGGCCGAAGACCCGCCGGGTGACATGCATGTCGATCTTGTTGGTGGCGGACAGCATCAGCATCTGCCGGAGATAGCCGAACAGCACATCGAACAACAAGGCAATCGACACCCCCAGGGTCAGCACCGTCAGGGTTGCCGAACTCTGGTGCACCAGCACCTTGTCGATGACGATCTGGAAAAACATGGGGGACGCCAGGGCCAGGGCATTCAGGCACATGGCGGCAATGACAACATCGCGGAAGGCGGCCCGCTGCTTGAGGATCTCCGGGACGAACCAGCGCAAGCCGAAGGGCTGCTGGGTATCGAACATGGAATGCCTGCGCTTGAGCAGGATGACATCGCCACCCCATATCTCCCGGAAGCGCGCTTCATCAAAGACCAGGATGGCCGCTGCATCCCCCAGAGGATCAACCACCGCCACCTGCTCGGCCTCCCCTTCCCGCTTGATGCCGACGATGATCAGAGCGGCCCCGTTTTTCAGCCGGGCAAGCAAGGGGAACACACCTTGTTGCACGACGAGCTTGCCCCAACTCAGCTTATCCGCCCTCGCCTTCATGCCGATGTCGGTAGCCATGCGCACGATCAGGTTCGGCGCCGGCTCCTCGTCCGCCAGGGCGAAATCGTGGATCAGGCGCTCCGGATTGACCCGGATACCCTGATGCTGGGCAATCGCGGCCAGGCACTGCACGACACTGTGAGAAAACTTTTCAGCCATTACCAAGACATTAAAGTAAAAGTCGGCGTCGCCGACTCACAACGCTTCCCTCTCCCGCCGGGAGAGGGACTGAGGGTGAGGGAAAGCCGGCGTGGCTTACATACGCGGGGGCGGATTCCAAAGCCATCACGGTTAGCGTAAACAGGGGGCCTTGATCGGCGGCCCCTGGCAGTTCAAATACTTGAACCCGGCAGGCACAGCCCCTCTTCATGACATCCCTTGCTGCGTCGGCGTCCTGACCGGACTCGGTTCATCGGCAGCGGTGGATGCACGCATCAGGCGGGCCTTGCTCCGCTCACGCTGATCCAGGGAACGTATCAAGGCGAGACCATCAACCCGACGACGGAAACTGCCCGCCCTCACCACATAACTGGCCAGATTGCGACGGTCGCGGAAGTGGGCCACGTAGGCCGGCACACCTTTAAGCTGAAGAAGCGCCGCAGCCCGCTCCGCGTTCTCCTCCCCCGCATAGGCGGCCAACTGGACCGTAAACAACAGTGGCTGCCGGGCGGAAACCACGGCAACTTGTTTCACACTGGGCGCGGTCCCCATTCCGGCAGGCGACGGCGTCGCCATGGGCTCGCCCGTGACCGCAGCAACCAATACCGAAACCCCTTCCTTGCTGCGCACGGCCCTGGCCGCGGCGCTCGCGTCAGGCTTTCGGGCATAAGACCCCGATCTCACCACATACCAGTGCTGCTCAAACACATCCTGAGTTTCTGCGGGCCTGGCGTCGTACCCCTTGGCACGCCACGAATCGGCGGCAACTTTAGCATTTTCCATGGAGGAATACGCCCCGAACTGCAGGGTATAGGTCTTGCTTCTGCCCTTGCCAGCCCGGGTGCTCTGCCCGACCGAAGGCACCGACACGGCAGGGACGGAAGAAACATGCGCGGACGCCGGGATCAGTTTGGCGCTTGGGCTTGCCGGCAGCAGCGCCGTCATCGTTGAAACTGCCGCCGGCCCCCGTGCCGAAGCTGCCGCGGTGACAAGTGGAAGCTGATTGACGGGAGCCACAGCAACCGGCGCAAGGGCAGCAGGCGGAGCAGCCATCGGGCCCGTTGACACTTTCGCTACGGCGGCAGGTGGGGAGGCAAGCTTATCGAAAGTGGTTTCCCGGGCAATCGCCGAGGGCTTGGGCTTGTCGGCAAGGGACACCTGCCCGGCTGCGGAGGCAGGCGCCGGAGCAATTTTTGGAGTAGCTGTTGCCAGGACCGTTTCGTCCGACAGGGATGAAACCACCCGGCAGCGCTGCTGATCGGCTTTCAGCGCCTGGCAGAATTGTTCCGCCTCGCCGGGCGTTGGGAATTTCACCACTTGCAAGCGATACCAGGACTGGGGCTCATCATCACTCTCTTCAATGCGGCCCTTCAGGCGCGGACGGATGCTGCGGCCTTCCATATAGCCGGGGTAACGGATGCGCAGATCACGCCAGGCCGGCCCGACGCTTGCCCGATGGTAGAGTCCAGCCAGTTCCACTTGCCAGAAGGTTTCCGGGCTTGACCCCATCGCTTCTTCCAGACCAATACCTTCGACCGACTGTCGCGCCGGAGACCGGCCGAACACTGCCGGCGCAGTGGGCGGCGGACGTAGCGTCTTTTCAGGATTGACACCGCCGCCCAGGGCCTGGAACAGGGTGATGTAGCTGCGAAAATAATCCATCCGGGTGTGCTGGTAGTCATCCATATAGCGGTGATAGCTGCGCTCCGTATCCAGCAAAGTCAGGTAGTCGATTCCTCCCGCCCCATACACCTTACTGCTGATATCCCACGCACGGCGGGCCGCCTGGATTGTTTCCTGCTGGGCAGAGAGCCGGCGATCCGCCAGGCGCACGGAGGAGAGGGCACCTTCTACCTCCTTCATGGCCTGATGCAGGGCGCGCACATAGCTTTCCACCATCTCTTCCTGGACCGCCTGGGAAAACACCTTGTCGTTCTGTTTCCGGCCGCCATCGAAGATGCTGACCGTGGAACTGCCGACCACATTCCAGAACAGGGCCTGAGGCGAAAACAGGGTGGACAGGAGAATGGCGCTGTAACCATATTGGGTAGACAGATCAATGGCGGGCAGCAGGCGAGCCCGGGCCACGGAAACGTCTGCGTTCGCCCCCATGAGCTGGGCTTCCGCCATGCGCACGTCAGGGCGACGCAGCAACAATGCCGAGGGCAAACCTGGAACGACCCGGGGAATGGACAGGCTGTCGAGGCCATCGTCGGAAAGCTTGAGATCCCCAGGCACCGTGCCCACCAGGAAAGCCATGGACCCGATGGCATCAACGCGCTGCTGCTCCATCATGGGCACGCTGGCACGGACGGAAAAGATGGATGCCCGCTGCTGCTCGAGTTCAGACAGGGTTGCGTCGCCCACTTCGACCCGCTTCTCGATGGTGGCCAGAGTGGCGCTCAGGAGTTCCTCGGTTTTCCGGGCAATTTTCAAACGGTCATTCAGCGACAGGTATTCCACGTAACTGCCGGCGATGCTCGCTGCCAGATTTCGCTGCACGTTCTCCCGCTCGAACACGGCTCGCTGCAACTGAAACCTGGCCGAATCCGCCAGGGAACTTTGCTCCCCCCAGATGTCCAGGCGCCAGTCCGCCCGGATGCTGGCCTGGTAGGACCGCTGTGCCCTGCTACCCCCGCTTGATCCGGTGGAACCCGAAGCAGAGTCACTCCCCACCGGCGCGGTACCTACCGTCGTTCCGCCCGGATACTGCTCCGCCACCACCATAGGCGCGGAAATAGAGGGCAGTGTGGCGCCGCTCGCCTGGTCCGCCCGGGCCTTGGCCTGGACGATGCGGTTCAGTGAAATCCTGATGTCCGGGTTATTCGAGAGTCCCCGGTCGATGAGGGCACGGAGTTCGGCATTGCCGAAGTAGCGCCACCACTCGAGCGGCACCTCTGTGGCTGCTTGCGCTTCACCTGCGAGCGGCGCAGCGGGGCTTGGCGCGAGTGGGACGGCTGCAGGAAGGGAGGCATTCTTGTACTGCGCAGGAACAGGCAGCACTGGAGGCTTGAGGCTCTCCTTCGGAATAAGACAGCCCGTGAGAAAGGGAACATAAAGGGCGAGCGCCAGCCAATGTCTGCCTGACACCCGCATCGACCTCGTCACAGACAGCATCCGTTTCATGCCGTCATGCACACTGCCCAGCCAGTGCCAGTGTGATCACGCAAGCCCGCCACTCCACTGTCGGTGAAGGGAGTTGGGGAGCTTGGCATAGGGGTCTGAATTTTGATTCGCATCACTTTGCGACTGCGCGTATGACATATTGCAAGATCTTGGCATCTTCTTCGGCAGTCCTCGGATCCCCGCCGCTCAACAGAACCATGGAGCGAATGTTAGCCAAGTACCGTTCTGCTTCAGGAGGTTGAAAAATCCGGGACACACCGGCATCAACGCGAAAGCCGCATCGATCCAACATGATGAAAATCTCATGCCGGGAAAACCGCCGCAGAGGAACCCCTCTGCCGGTCGGTACAAACTCACCCAGCGCGAGCTGGGCCTGATAACGCCAGTGTTGAGCATTCTGAAAACTGAGTACCAGTACGCCACCCTCAACCATGGCGGCCCGCGCCGCCTTCAAGCCGGCGGCAGGGTCGGCGAGATGTTCCATAACGCCGTCCAGGACAAGGGCCGACCATTCTACATGGGAAGCCGCTTCTTCCGGCTGGGCAAGGACGGATTCATCCAGGGCCTGCCATTCTCCTCCGGGGTTGGCCGCCAGGTAAGCCCGGGCCAGGCCATCATCCTCGGGAGCGATTTGACGAACGCAAGCCAGCCCCCGGGGTAGCAAGTCCAGCAATTCTGTATTCAGCGCCCCTTTCAAGGGATTCGACCTGAGTTTTTCCGCGTGTCCCTGGCCCAGGGCGGAAAGGATAACCCGCTGACGGAGAATGTCGTACAGTGCCCGATACTGAGGAAATCCGGATTTTGCGCTGGCCATCTTCAGGGCGTCGCAGATAACCGCTTCATCCCGGAACCTGTTCAACTGCATCGACCATCCAAGGGTAAAGGGGTTGTAGGCTCGCACCCGCAAATGGGGATTCGTGATAAAGACCAGGGACGCAAGGCGCTCCATGAGGAAAACCTTGCGCTGCACGCCTTCCCGGTAATTGGTCCGGAACGTCAGACCGGCTCTGAGTTCGTCCGGTCCGCTTTCCGCCATTTCATACAAGCGCTCCCCCAGGTCCAGCCAAGCACGCCAGAAACTTGGGCGAGCCACAATGTAATTGCTGAACACAATGTGGGAGGAGTCCATCAGCAGCGTGGGGAGATCCAGGCCCAGCCCAACGGCATCGACAAAACCCTGGCAAGTACCGAGGAAGCCGGCATCGGCTTGATCTTCCCCCACGAAAACATTCGGGAAAAAGGCGCCCACGTCCACCTGGGGAGAAAAAATGACTGCATCTGTTTCTGCGGGAGAGGACTCGACAAAATCCACCACCCGCTGATGGTTCAAGCCGGTCTTTTCCCCGAAACGGGGGGAGAAAAACCCGTAATAGTGCCCCTCCTCCAGAGTTTGACCAAGCAGGAAATTCCGCATCGGCCAGTATTCGCGCCAGTCGGGACGTTCATTCCGGCTGTTGTCCAAGGCCAGATAGCCATCCGCGACCTCGAGCAGTTCGGCCGAATAAGCGATGGTATAGAGAGAGGTTTTGCTTGACACGATGGCTGCGGGATATTACCCGAATCATTGGAAAAGAAACTGTTTCCGGCCCCAGGCCGTATCCCGAAGCCCCCCTGCACACGCAGCGAACACAGCCAAGCCCTGACACCCCATATCGGGCCTTCAGGAGGTTTGCAGCAGGCGTTGCAAATTGACCCGGGCATTCTGAAAAAGTCCCGGATCGCTGGTTTCAATGCCGTTCTCGACACTGCAAATCCAGCCCCAGTGGGTCCGCGCCTCTTCCCGTGCCCCGCGCCGCTCCAGCAGCACAGCCAGGGCGTACCGGGCCTGGGCAAACTTGGGGTTGTAGGCCAGCGTACTCATAAAAGCTTGCTCCGCTTCTTGAAAGGCGCCCATCTTTTCCTGCAGACATCCCAAGTTGAACGCTGCCGCATACTTCAGAGGTGATTCAGCATGCGCAAGCCACAGAAGATAAAGTGCTGCCCCTTGATCCGGGTGCCCTGTCTCCACAAGCTGGCCGGCACCGTTGATAAGGCCGATGATATCCAGCGCACCTTGCCGGGCCAGGGCGAACAAGTCCCCGTCTTCCGGGCCACTAGCATGCCCGCTCGTAGCCGCGACAGCAGGAAACAGGCTTTTCAGAAATACCTCGCGGGAAGCTGCAATTTCAGGCGTCGGAGATGGGTGCTTGGCATAGACCTTATCCACCCAGCGGCGCATCTCGGGGCGGTGCTTCACGCCCAAGTGACCGGCGTCATTCGGCCTCTGATGGACCTGGACCGTGAAGCGTGGCACAAAAAGAAAGTCGGTTCTGGCGGAGGCCCGAATCAACCACTCCCAATCCTCCCAGGCCTTGTAAGCCTCGTCAAACAGGCCGGCTTCTTCCAGCAGCGCCCGTTCAAACATCCAGGTTGGCGTCGGTATGAAATTCCCTACCAGAATCATGTCCCGAGAATATTCAACCTGGGAGAATGGTTGCTGCTTCACAACCTGACCAGGCCCCGTTTCCACTAGATACTCGGCACGGCTATAGGCAAAGCGCTGCGAATGACTGGAAAGCGCCTCGGCCAGAATAGAAACATGATCGGGCAGGTACTCGTCGTCGTCATCCAGGAAGGTAATGTAATCTCCCTGGGCCAAGCGCAGTCCGGCATTCCGGGCTGCCGCAGCGCCCTTGTTGGTGGCGAGACTAAGGTAATAAATCCTGCCGCTATGGTTGTGCCTGCGGATGATGGCCTCCACGGGGCTGCCGGCATCGTTTACCACAATGATTTCCAGATTGGCGTGGCTCTGTCCGAGAATGCTTGCCAGACAGCGCTCCAGGAATTCCGGTCGATTGTAGGTAGGAACAATGACACTGACGAGGGGAATGTTTGCCGGTGTGCTTGTGGATATCTTCTGACCCTCGGCCCTCGCACGCATGTTCCCAATATCCAGTCCAGTAACTCCCGACAGAATCCGCTCCAAGGCATGAATATGGGGCTCGAGATGGGCAACGAGATCCCGAGGAAAAGACTCAAACCGGGCTTTCAACAATGCAAAAATCTCTGCTGCCTTGCCTTGACATAGGGGCAAGCCCCCCCTTTCGATAACATTCCAAAGAATATTAATGTGGTCACGCAAGGTATAGGCACGGGCGGTTTGCGTCACGGTGTCTTGACCCGGATGTATCCGGTAGGCGACGAGCGCTTCCTTGAAAAAAGCGAAATCTGGCGCTTTTTCAGCGATTCTTATCCACAGATCCCAATCTATGGCGCCGTGCAGGGAATAATCCAGTGCGCCAATGCTTTCAAAGACCGATCTCCGGATGAGAGCGGCCGAAGGCGTGATGTAGCAGTCAAATCTCAGAAGATCAGCCACCTCATTCCGGCCACCGACATAATCCGTCGCGGCATGGCCGGAGTGATTCTTCACCCCAAAGGAGTTTCCCGCAGCATCCACCCAGATACAGGGGCAATACGCCAAGGAGACCGATGGATGGGCGTCCATCGCGGACACCATCCGCCGCAGGTGCCCGGGCAGGAAGTAGTCATCCGCCGACAGCATGGCAACATAGCGGCCGCTCGCCATCCGCAATGCATTGTTCCAGTTCAGCGGACCGCCGATATTCCGGGTATTCCGCATGACGCGAAGTCGGGGATCCCCGGAAAATCTGGCGAGCACTTCCGAGGTTTCGTCCGTAGACGCATTATCCAGGACAAGCACCTCAAGCTTATCCACCCCGCAGGAGAGCGCACTTTCAAGGGCTTGCGTCAGAAAGCGTCCATAGTTATAGGTGGGAATTGCGACCGTAACATCCGGGCACTCGCCCCTCCTTGCCTTGACATCCCGTGCAATGAACGATGTGAGGGTGGTAATGAAACATTCTGTTGAGAAAGCATAGGCCTGTGCCGACGCCAGAAAACTCCGGATACGCTCCAGATAGGCAGCGTGGGACGCCGCATCCATACCCGCAAGATACTCGTGGAGTTCCTCCTGACTACCGAACGCCTCACGATCAATAAAGCAGTCCCGAGGAATCCACTGCGCGATGTTCGGCGCCCCAAGATAGACCGGCACAACACCCGCGCGAAAACAATCCAGAATTTTTTCGGTGATGTAACCGGGGAAACCTTGTGCATTCTCGTAGCAGATGGCAAAGCGATATCGCGAAAGAGTGGCTAGCTTGTCCTGCACAGCGCCTCGATAACTCGGAAAATCTGCTGCGTTCCAGCCCACGCCATACAAGTCAAACGCCCCTGGAGCATGGGCCTCGAACCAGTGAATAGCCCGAACACGCTCCGAATAAAGTTCATTGGGGTGCCGGGCCATTTTGGCGCCGGCAATGAGCGTACAGAGTTTACGCTGGCAAAAAGCCGACTTCAGCACATCGATATCGTAAGCCGACTCGGTATCGATGGCGAAATTCAGCTTGATCACCTTCTGGTGGTCCACATGCGCATCGCTCCAGCTAAACACACGGTCGAAGCGGGCGTGGAACAGCGGATCCCAGTTATCTGGTTTGATGACCTCTGTTTCGAAGATGCAGAGATACTTGGCAATATCGGCATCCAGCAGACGGGCCACCATTGGATTATCCATTCGGGGCCGATCCATGAAGACCACCGCATCCAGGGCCTCCGGACCTGCCACCTGATCCAGCGTCAAGAATTCAATGCCATTTTCCCGGCCATAGGCATAAAGATCGCACCAGGGTTTCAGAAGATCATGGCCGATACTGGCATTCGCATTCTTGAAGAGGAATCCATCAGTCGTGAGTTGCTCGTAATAGTTCCAGACCCCCACCCGAATTGGCCTGCCAGCACTATATCCGCCAGCAATGCATGCGACCGGACTCATCGGTGTCCGGTCCCGTCGCAGCGGCACGATGATCCAGGCCGGCGGCCATACCGGTTGATCGACCTGACCGAAAACCTGTATGAGATAGGGGTCCCCGGGACGGAAATATTGCTGCGGAGCCACCACAAAGCCACCGTTTTCCCCCAGCATGGCCGCCCAGAACGAGAAGGAACTATTGGCAATGATGTGGTGCCGGCACGAGCGCATCAACTGCAGGTCGTCCACATTCCGGCTCGCATCGTTACCGCGAACGAAAGTGTGGGGGCAATCGATACCAAGATTGGTCGCTGCCCACTCGATATCATCCGAAAAGACAAATACATGCGCTCCAGGAACCCGCTCAAGCACTTCCCGGAGCGCGTCCTGATAGTAAGCGAGGGGCATCAGAAGGCAGTTGGGATTGGTGACGTAGTCGCCGCGACGAATATGCAATGAAACAGACTCGTTCGCCTGAATCTTTTCCAGGATAAGCAAATTGTCGTGCGCCATGGGCAAGTTTGGCTGGAATGCCTGCCTCAAGGAATCGATAACATCCAGTCCGTAGCGATAGTCCCCCCAATAGCCCTGGAGATACACTCCATCCCTGACCTGGGGAGGAATGCTGGAGTCAAACAGCAAGGTCTTCTCGGCCACGATCCCGCCGGCCTTTGCGCTGGCAATCTCCTGTTCCGAGGCCAACTCGGCCTGAAGAGCGAAATCACCCAGGCAGTAGGCATGCAGCGTATAGCTCTGGTAGGAAGAGATGTCCAGTTTTAGCGGAACGCCCAGCCGATCGGCACAGCTTCGCCCAAAAACATACTGCGCAATCTGGTTGCCCAGCCCCCCCATGATATGAACGACGATCATTGTTTGCCCCTGATTGCCTGAAGACTCATCCAAGCTCGGACGCGACGACGCTGGTCCGATGTTGAATCGCTGATGTATCCCTATTGTTGTCGGCTTGCCATTCACTTACAGAGACCTTGCACCAGGCAATTGGCCAGCACCGGCGCAGACCAACTGAGCCCCCTATGGCACCGGAGCCACCTCGGCAGCGCATGCCGTCAATTGACGTAGCTGGTCTTCAAGATTGCGTACGAACCTGGGTGTGTCAAACAACACCCCGTACTGCCGCTGCTCGGCAAGGTGTCCCCTCAAGCGCTTGATCTCAAGCGGACTATTACCGAGCGAAACAGCCTTGTCTTCATAACACTGGAAAGTGCTCATGACCAATTCCCCAAGTTTGGCAGCCGTCAGCAGCGCACCGGCCATACGGGAAGCAAAGGTGCGTCCGCTGCAAGTCAGCACCGGCAAGCCGACCCAGAGGGCGTCGTTGGCGGTTGTACCCGCATTGAAGGGAAAAGAGTCCAGAAAAAGGTCAGCGACCTGATACCGGGCAAGATAGTTTTCGGGGGACACCCGGCCGGCGAAAATCAGGCGCGAGGCGTCAATTCCCCTATTGAGCGCTTCCTGGCGCAGGTTGGCCTCGGCCCAGGGATTGTCCGCCAGCAGCCATAGCACGCTACCAGGCACCCGACGCAGGATATTCATCCAGACGTCAAACACTTCCGGGGTGTACTTGAAATTGTTGTTGAAGGAGCAGAAGACGAAGGCGCCTTCCGGCAGTCCACAAATCTGCCGACTGGGCCTTACCCCCAGGAGGCGCTTGCGGTCGCTCACCTGATAAACGTCCGGCATGTACAGGGGCTTTTCCGAGTAGTAGCGGGCCTCCTCTTCCGGGATCAGGAAACGATCCGCGATGACGTAATCGATGGAGGGCAAGCCAGTGGTGGCCGGCAGGCCGAGATAAGTGATTTGGATCGGTGCGGGCCGGTACGCCAGCATGTTCATGCGTGCACCGGCGGTCTGTCCCTGAAGGTCGATCAGGATGTCGATCTCGTGCGAGCGAATCAGTAGGGCTGAGTCTTTCTCACTCAATGCGTGAATACGATGAAAATGATCCATCGCTCCGATAACCCGTTTGCGCATGTCGGACCCGTCTTCCGGGCTCCAGCAATAGCCGTATATCTCGAAGTTTTCACGGTCGTGGAGTTCGAACAGCTCCACCATCAGCATGGACACCGGATGCAGGCAAAAATCGGAAGAACAGTAGCCGATGCGGATTTTCCTGTGGCCATAAGTACACGGACCGGATAAGGCAGGCAAATCCTTGAGAACCTTCTTCTCAGCGAAACGCCGTGCGGATGCAAGCTGCACGGCAGGATCGTCGGTCAGCGCGATCATCGCCAGGGCAGACGTGGATTGCGCCATAAAATCGGGGCTGACCTTGCCGACAGGGACATAGACTGGCCAGCGACACTGCTTCTGCCGCAGGTAAACCCAGTGGTGAAGCACATCCGCCTGCTTGGCATCGAGAGACAGGCTCTTGCCCAGGAAATCCTCTGCTTCCTGGTAGCGTTTCCTGATTTCAAGCAGCCGGCCCAAGTGATTCAGGGCAAGAATGACGAGGGGCCTGAATTCAGCTGAATCAGTGGGCACATGACGAACAACCCACTGCCACTCCTCCAGCGCTTTGTCCGGCAAGCCCCTGCGTTCAAGAATCAGACCCAGATTGAGCCTGGGCTGGATGAATCCAGGGTTCAGGGCAATGGCCTGACGATAGGCATCTTCCGCTTCGTCCAAAACTCCAAGATTACTGAGGGTTGCCCCGTAATTGAAGTGAACCAGATGAGCCAGAGGAGATTGGGTCTTTTTCAGCCAAGTCTGATAGAGAATAGCCGCCAAGGGAGCACGTGATGCCTTCTCCAGTGCGCTTCCCTGGTCAATCAGCTGGTTCAATTCCAGTTGCCCGTTCCATGCTGCCAGCAACATGGAATCGAATGAATCCTCACTCACCGCAACACCTCCAAGGAAAATCCCTGGTCGCAGGGAATGCGGATTATAACAAGCCGCCACCCGCAGAGAACCGGTAGTTCGCCCTGGAATACTGCCCTATTCTCGACCCAAGGGACGGTGCCACCGGCACCGCCCCTTCCGGCAAGATTCCTACTTGCCTGTCGTCAGCATACCCGTGGTCAGCGCATCGACATTTAGCGTTCCATTCAGGGTTGGCGTACTTGCAACGGCCTGACTGGCCGGCGCAGCCCCGAGGGCATTGCCGTTTGCGTCGAATTGCTGCAGCACGCTCACGATACTGCCGAGATTCGCCGCCACAACCTGAGGCGCAAGCTGAGGCAGGCTCGCACCAAGAGCGCTCGTGCCGCTCGCCTGGGCACTGTTGAAGGACGAAATGGTCTGCAACAAACTGGACATGTTCGCCCCGAGACTGCCAGGGGCTGCCGTGACCGTAGCTGCTGCCGTCGTAGCCGCAGGTGTTGCCGCAGCCTTGTCCGCAACGAACCACACATCAGCCATTTCCTGGGTCTTGCCATCGGTCGTCTGGTAACTGGATATGAGACCCACGATATTGCCCGAGTCCTTGGCCGTCGAGGCCGTCGCATTCAGGTTCAGTTGCGAAATGCCCAGAGACTCAAGTGAATGAACCTCACCCGCCTGGCTGATACCGTCCGAATTGCCATCCACCCAGACCCCCAGCTTCGACCAGCTTGCGTCCGAGGCAGTGATCGCCCCGTCGGCATTGCTATCCATGCTTGCCAGGGCCACATAGCCATTCGTGGCGGTTTGGCCATTGCCGAGCTGGGTCGCACTACCAAAGAGTTCAGAGCCGTTGTCAATTTCCCCATTGCCGTTCCGGTCCATCACCAGCAAGCCATCGCCGCTGGACACCCAACCGGTATTCACCTTGGTGCCCGTGTCAAACAGGTCGAACTTGACGCCGGCACGGATGCTTTGGGACAGTTGCCCATCCCCGTTCAGGTCAAGAACCAGTGGCGTACCCAAGGTCAGTTGCTGGAACTGGGCCGTAGTAAGGGCGGCAATCTGGTTG
Organism: Rhodocyclales bacterium; assembly: GCA_043743785.1. Classification (GTDB taxonomy): domain Bacteria; phylum Pseudomonadota; class Gammaproteobacteria; order Burkholderiales; family Rhodocyclaceae; genus JAQTNA01. The sequence continues at coordinate 42,659 of JAYTVW010000139.1, forward strand.
GACCACAGCGCCTCAACCATCGTGGTGGTCAATGCGGCAACCTGATCCGTCCTGAACGCCAGGATTTGAGTCGTCGTAAGGGCTGCAATATCGGTCGTGGTGATCGAGAGAATCTGACTGGTAGTCAAGGCATGCACGTCCGCCGTGTTCAGCGCACGAATCTGGCTCGTGGACAACACCGCCAGATCATCCGTAGAAAGAGCCAGCGCCTGGGCCGTCGTCAGCACCGCGATGTCCTGCGTCGTCAGCGCCTTCGCCTGATCCGTCGTCAGCGCCGCAACATCCGCCGTGTTCAGCGCCTGCGCCTGCGTTGTCGTCAGGGCCGCAA
>JAYTVW010000140.1:0-23019 GCA_043743785.1 Rhodocyclales bacterium
CGGGCCCAGTGGAGCACCTATGTCTCCAGCCTGAACCTGGAGGACAACTACACTGGCGTACAGGGCATGGGCTTCAGCCTGCGTATCGCGCCGGAACGCCGCCAGGCCCTGGAAGCCGCCATCAGGGCAGAAGGCTATCCCGAATTCTCCATCCGCCCGGCCACGCCAAGGGAGGAATATCACAGCATCATCTACCTGGAACCGCTCTCCGGACGTAACCTGCGGGCCTTCGGCTACGACATGTCCACCGAGACAACCCGGCGGAACGCCATGAACCGCGCCCGGGACACGGGCGCCGCCGCCCTCAGCGGACGCGTCGAGCTTGTGCAGGAAACGAAACAGGACGTGCAACCCGGCTACCTGATGTACTACCCGGTGTATCGCACGGACATGCCCCGCGCCACTGAAGCGCAGCGCAGGGATGCCCTGCTGGGCTTTACCTACATGCCCCTGCGCGCCCGGGACATGATCACGCCCCTTCTGAGCCAGTACGCGGCGGATGTGGGCACGGAAATCTTCGATGGCAAGGACGTCCGGCCTGAGGCCCTGCTGTACTCCAACCGGATCACCCCTGCCGGCACCCGCCCGGTGCTGGAGAAGCTCAGCCGCATCGAATTCGCTGGCGGCACCTGGACCCTGCGCCATACCGCCCAACCGGCCTTTGCCGCAGCCATCGACGACGGACGCCCCGGCACTATTCTTGCCATCGGCCTGCTCCTCACTGTGATGTTCAGCGGTGCCGTATGGACCCTGGCCTGGACGCGCAACCGGGCCTATTCCCTGGCGGGAGAAATGACCAAGGAGCTTTCCCGCAGCGAGTCGAGGCTGAAGACCATCGTGGAAACAGCACCCGACGCCATCATTACCCTGGACGCCGAAGGCATCGTGGCCTCGGTGAATCGGGCAGCTGAAAGCATATTCGGCCGGGCCGCGGAAGGCATGCCTGGCAGCCACATCTCCTGCCTGATTCCAGAACTCCACGGCCGCCAGGCCATGGCCCGCCTGAGCAGCCAGGGGCAGCAAAGGGGAGATGCCAGGGTGGCTGGCTTCGAAGGTCAGGCACTCCATGGCGACGGCAGGAACTTCCCCATCTCCATTTCACTGGGGGAATTCGATGACGCCGGCCGGCGCCATCTCTCCTTCATCGTGCGGGACATCAGCACGGCCAGGCGCGCCGCCGCTGACCTGCACCTGCGGGACCGTGCCCTGGAATCCAGCGGCAACGGGGTGGTGATTGCCGACATGCGCCTTCCCGACGAACCCATTATTTACTGCAATCCGGCATTCGAGCGCATCTCGGGCTACCGTCGTAACGAGGTTCTGGGCCGCAATTGCCGTTTCCTCCAGGGCGGTGAGACCGAGCAGGCAGGCGTCCAGGCCATCCGTCAGGCCCTGGCCAACGGCCAGCCCTGCAACGTGGTGCTGCGCAATTATCGCAAGGACGGCACGGCGTTCTGGAATGAACTCGCCATCGCCCCGGTACTGGATGCCCGGGGGGTGGCGACCCATTTCGTCGGGGTACAGAACGACATCACGGCCCGGGTGCAGGCTTCGAACGACCTGCTGCTGCGGCAGCAGCGCCTGGATGCGGTGTTTTCCCTCAGCCCGGACGGCTTTGTCGGTTTTGACGCCAACGGCGAACTTTCCCTGTTCAATCCGGCTTTTTCGCGCATGACCGGGTTTGGCGAAGCCGACCTGACCGGCCTCACGGAAGGGGAATTCGACGGCCTGATGCGGGGGCTGTGCGATCCGGCCCAGGCCAATCCTGCCGTCGATGCGCTGCCCTCGCCTGGAGGGGACAAAAGCCTTCCCACTCCAGTGGCCATCCTGACGCTGCTCCGCCCGACGCGGCGCATCCTGCAGCGCAGCGTGCGCAAAGGCGCTGACGGACTGGGGGAGAAGGTGTATTACTTCCGCGACGTCACCCACGAAACCGAGGTGGATCGTATGAAAAGTGAATTCCTGTCCACCGCAGCCCATGAGTTGCGTACGCCCATGGCCAGTATTTTTGGCTACTCCGAATTGCTCCTGACCCGGGACTTCGACACGGAGACCCGGCACGACATCGCGGATACCATTCACCGCCAGACCCGGATTCTCACAGACATGGTGGATGAACTCCTGGACCTGGCGCGCATCGAAGCCCGCGCCGGCAAGGACTTCCGTCAGGAATTGCGTCCCCTGCTGCCCATTATCCGGGACACGGTGGACAACCTCCTGATCCGCAATGACCCCCGCAGCATCCTGGTGGACCTCCCTGATACCGGCATCCGGGTGAGCGCTGACGGCGCCAAGCTCGGGCAAGCCCTCACCAATGTGCTGGCCAATGCCTACAAATATTCCCCGGCGGGAGGAGACATCCGTCTCACCCTCATTCAACGGCGCCTGGCGGGCCAGCAGCAGGTCGGTATCTGCGTCAGGGATGAAGGTATCGGCATGACGCCGGAAACTTTGGCGCGGGTCTTCGAACGTTTCTACCGTGCCGATCCCTCGGGCAACATCCCGGGCACCGGCCTTGGCATGTCACTGGTGAAGGAAATTCTCGAAATTCATGGCGGCGCGGTGGACGTCGCCAGCGAACCCGGTACGGGTACGGCGGTAACGCTATGGCTACCGCAGGCGCCGTCGGCAGACCTCATCCTGGCGGACGTTACAGGTGAAAATTGATTTCAATCAAGTGTTGCCAAAGCTTGTTCAAGTTACTGATTTGAGGATCACTTCACCCGATGTTCCGGTGCGACCCAGAGTCCCTCCGGGTTTTCCTTGATTTGCCTCAAGGCAGCAAACAGACCATAACCTCTATAACCCACACCGTTGCCATGGTCATTTGTGCCGGCACACGTTTAGGGGATATAGATGAAACCGCTCGCAAAGCTGACAAAGGGCTTGGTGTTTGCCCTGTCCGTGTTCGCATTGATCACGGCAAACGCTGTCTCGGCCGCTCCGGCCAAGGCCGAAAAATCCAAGGAAGATGCAGCCATCGCGCAGATTTGCGTGACCTGCCACACCAAGGAAAGCCCGGGTATCGTCACCGAGTGGAAGAAGAGCAGCCACTTCAAGGAAAAAGTGGATTGCTACGACTGCCACAAGGGCAAGGAAGGCGACAAGGGCGTCGTCCAGCATGAGAAGGACAAGGCCGGCAAGCCACTCTTCGTCACCACCATCGTCACCCCCAGGACCTGTGCCAAGTGCCACGAGAAGGAAGTGGCCCAGCAGCAGCGCTCCCACCATGCCAAGGCCGGCGAAATCCTCGCCTCCCTGGACAACATCATGGGCGAAGTCATCGGTGGCCCGGCCGCCGTGACCGCTGGTTGCAAGCAATGTCACGGCACCCCGGTGATAACGGATGCCTCCGGCGAAGCCACCTATGAGACCTGGCCCAACACCGGCATCGGTCGTCTGAATCCGGATGGTAGCCGTGGCTCCTGCTCCGCCTGCCATGCACGGCACCGCTTCTCGTCCGCCCAGGCTCGCCAGCCGGACACCTGTGGCAAGTGCCACCTGGGTCCTGACCATCCGCAAAAGGAAATCTACGAGGAATCCAAGCACGGCATCCTCTTCAAGGCCAATGAAAAGGACATGGCGCTGGATTCCAAGAAGTGGATTGCCGGTGTCACCTATTCGGCGGCCCCGACCTGCGCCACCTGCCACATGGGCGCCACCCGCACCCAGGGCGTGACCCATGACGTGGGCGAACGGATCTCCTGGACCCTGCGTCCGGCCATTTCCACCAAGCTCAACATGGTGCGCCTGGCCAACGGCGACGAATTCGACCAGGCGGAAGGCATTCCGCTGCCGAAGATCGGTGACATGGCCAAGGGCTTCAAGGTTACGGAAATCCTGACCTGGGAACAGCGCCGCAAGAACATGACCAATGTCTGCTACGCCTGCCACAGCTCCAACGTCATCAACGGCCATTACAAGCAGTTCGACGATGTGGTGAACCTCTACAACGACAAGTTCGCCAAACCCATCGCCGGGGCCATGAAGGAACTGACGGAGAAGGGTTACATCACCAAGGCCCCGTTCGACGACAAGATCGAGTGGACCTGGTGGGAAATCTGGCACCACGAAGGCCGCCGTGCCCGCCATGGCGCCTCCATGAACGGTCCGGACTACACCTGGTGGAACGGCATCTATGAAGTGGCGCAGCACACCTACTTCAAATGGATTCCGGAAATGAAGGAAGTCGTCATGAAGAAGGACGGCAACACCAAGTTCGCCGACGAGATCCTGAACAAGTACTTCAAGCCCGTCCCTGGTCATGACTGGTACTTCAATGGCATAAACAAGGACACGCTGGAAAATGTCAGGAAGGGTGTCGAAGAACGTTACGGCAAGGGCGCGCTGAAGTAAGGCAGCCCTCACCGCCATGGCTTTAGAAGTCACCTGTGAGCATGAAAGCCATGGCGGTTTCCCTCACCCCCAGCCCCTCTCCCCCAAGGGGCGAGGGGAGCGCAGTGAGTCGCTAACGCGACTTTCTCTAACCGGGGGCCCCCGGAGTTCGGGGGCCTCTTTTTATTGAAAGGACACCCCATGAATTTCAGGATCGGCATGAGAACGCTCGCCCTCGCGGCGGTTTTCCTGGCCTCCAGTGCCGGTGTTGTGACGGCAGCGGACTACGCCAGCCTCCTGGCCCAGGGCAACAAGCAGTGGACCGACGGCAAGCTGGAGGATGCTAAAAAGAGCTTCGAGCAGGCCGTGGCTACCAACCCGCTTGCCGTGGACGGCCAGATGAAACTGGCGGGCCTCTTGCTGGCCAGCGGCAAGTACGACGCCGCCGTGAAAACCTACCAGAAGGCCATCAGCCTGGACGGCAAGAATGCCCGGGCCTGGATGGGGCTGGGCGTCGCCTACCGGCACGCCGGGGACAAAGAACTGTCCCAGGCCGCCTTCGAAGAGGCGGTGCGCATCGAACCCGCCCGCAAGGCCCAATTGGCCAAGGTGATGGAAAAGCCCGCCGAACAGGCAGGCTCCGCGTCCTCCCACTAGACTCAGCTTTTTAACAAATCCAGGGGTTCGAAGCGCCCACCCAGTACCTCGACGGACGGCAGGCCCCACCAGCGTTCCAGCGCTGTGGCGTAGAGACTGCGAAAATCCACGCTGAAAGCCAGGTTGCCGTTGCCATCCAGGCGATCCAGGGGCGGAGTGGCACCATATAGCCCGCCCTTGACCCGCCCCCCACAAGCAAAATGCACCGAGGCGGTGCCATGGTCCGTGCCGTTGCTCTGGTTTTCCTTCGCCCGCCGGCCGAATTCTCCATAACTCAGCACCAGCGTGGAATCCCAGCGCCCCAATTCCATGAGGCCGGCCCGCAGGGCGAGCAGGCCTTCCGCCAATTGTTTCAGGAGGCCGGTCTGAGTGCCGGGCTGGTTCTGGTGGGTGTCGAAACCATTCAGTGTCAGGCGCAGCGCCGCCACGCCATTGCCTGCCGCAGCCACCTGGCAGGCGGTCTTCACGGTGTCACCGAACCCCCCCCTGGGGAACTCCGTACGCATGAGCTGCGGTGCGGCCGCCAGGCGATTTGCCGCCTGGGCGATGTCTCCCTCCACCTTGAGGATGTGGGCCAGGGCGCCGCCACCGCTGGCTGAGGCGGGATGGGCCAGGCGGGCCTGACGCAGGAACTGGTCCGCGTTGGAGAGCGCAATGCTGCGCAGGCCAGTGCCCGCCAACGGTCCCATTTCCTGGGATCCCACCACCACGCCATCAGCGGTATACGTGGCCGGGGGCGGCGCCAGGGCGAAGGTCCGGGCCAGCCAACCCTCATTGCGGAGTTGTTCGGCGGAGGACGCCGTTTCCCATATTTCGATGGAACGGAAATGGGACAGGTTGGCGTGAGGATAGCCGACGCCCTGGATCAAGGCCAGTTCGCCCCCCTGCCAGAGCGGCATGATGGGCTGCAGGGCCGGATGCAGGCCGGCCTTGTCGTCCAGTTGCAGCACGTCTTCCCGGCGTATGCCGATACGCGGGCGCAATTCCCGATAGACCGGGTCGGCGTAGGGCACCAGGGTATTCAAGCCGTCGTTGCCGCCTTTTAATTCCACCAGAATGAGCAGGCGCTCATAGCGCCCCGGTCGTGCCGCCGCCAGCGCCAGTTGCGGCGACAAGGCCATCAAGCCCGCACCCAGTCCCAAGCCGCCCAGGCATCCCAGAAAGTCACGACGCTGCATTTACCCCTCCTGCTTCACCGCCACCACACCCATAAAAAAAACCGGCAGCGCCATTCGAAGCTGCCGGTTTTTTTTATCCTGACATGCCACGACCTCACGGGCTACCCTTGGCGACCTTGCCCGTGTACGGTCCATGGGGCCTCTCCGAAGGATAGAAGCTGCGCCCCGCATCGAACACATCCGCCCGTAGACGCCGCCGCTCATCCGGCGTCATGCGACCGCGCATCTTGGCGGCCGCCGCTTCCTGGATAGCCTGGGCCGCCGCATCGCCCATCGGATGGACCCCCGACGCGCCCCGGGTCTCATCAGGGCGCCGGCCTTCGGCATAGACCAGTACCGGCGCACCGGCCAGACCCAGCAGAGCCATTACGCCAGCAAAATGGGTTAGACGCAGGGCTAGACGCAGGGTTGGACGCATCATGTCTGTATTCATCCAGGGAGGGAGCCAATCGAAACTTTGCCACGCGCCCTGCGGGAAACTTCCCTGCTGGACCGTATGCGCATCGTAGGCAGCACCTGTAAGCTTACTATGAGGAAAAGGGAGCGAATTGTAATCAAATGTTGTGGACGCAGGCTCTATGCAACATTCCCTTACCCCAATGTCACGATCCCGGCGCGCTGGCACTGGCATCCATGGCGCTTTGCCGCTAGGATGCGCTCCATGAATACGCTGACAAAAACCCGCATCCTGGTAGTGGACGACGACCAGCGCCTGCGCGAACTGCTCTCCCGCTACCTCACCGAACAGGGCTTCGCCGTCAAGGCGGTGGATGGTGCCGAGTCCATGGACCGGGCCCTGGTCCGTGAAAACTACGACCTCATGGTGCTGGACTTGATGATGCCTGGCGAAGACGGCCTGTCCATCTGCCGACGCCTGCGGGGCGCCGGTGCAGACCAGCCCATCATCATGCTGACGGCCAAGGGCGACGACGTGGACCGCATCGTCGGCCTGGAGATGGGGGCCGACGATTACTTGCCCAAGCCCTTCAATCCCCGGGAACTGGTGGCACGCATCCACGCCGTGCTGCGTCGCCGCGCCCCGGCAGCGCCTCCCGGTGCCCCTGCCGGCGAGGAAGAAGTCGTCAGTTTCGGCACCGTGGAAGTCAACCTGGGCACCCGCAGCATGACCCGGAACGGTAGCCCTGCCCCCCTCACCACCGGCGAATTCGCCGTGCTCAAGGCCCTCGTCAATCATCCGCGCCAGCCCCTTTCCCGGGACAAGCTGATGGAACTGGCCCGGGGCCGGGAGTACGAGGTGTTTGACCGCAGCATCGATGTGCAGATTTCCCGCCTCAGGAAGCTGGTGGAAGAGGACCCGGCCCACCCGCGCTACATTCAGACCGTATGGGGCTTTGGTTATGTCTTCGTGCCGGACGGCACGAAACAGTGAGCGGCACGGGTGTAACGGGCGGTGGCAGATGGCGCCGTCTGCGCCAGAGGCTACTGCCCAGCAGTCTGCTCTGGCGCACCTTCTTTCTGGTGGCCCTGCTCATCCTGCTGTCGGTGCTGGCCTGGTTCGAAATCTACAGCTTTTATGAACGGGCACCCCGCGCCAAGGCGGCGGCGCAACTCGTCGCCAGTGTGGTGAATCTCACTCGCGCCGCTTTGGTCAACGCCGAACCCACCAAGCGCCTGGCCCTGCTGATGGATGTCTCGGTGCTCGAAGGTATCCGCCTCTACCCGGCGGAAGATGCGGACGTGGTGGAAGCGCTGCCCAACAGCGGCATGCTCGGCCAACTCGGTCCGGAGCTGAAGGCCTTGCTCGGCGAAGACACCCGCATTGCCCTTTCCGTCAACCGTCGCAGTGGCCTGTGGGTCAGCTTTTTCATCGACGATGACGATTACTGGGTGGTCATGCAACGGGACCGTTTCGACCGGGTGATTCCGGGGGAATGGCTGGGCTGGGGCGGCGCCACCCTGCTCTTCTCTCTGCTCGGTGCCTACCTCATCGTCTTCGGCGTCACCCGCCCCTTGAAGCGTCTCGCCGCCGCAGCCCGCAGCATCGGCCGGGGCGACACGCCGCCGCCCCTGGCGGAAGTGGGGGCCAGTGAAATCGCCACCGTGGCCCATGCCTTCAACCAGATGAGCCGGGATCTGTCCCAGCTCGAGGCGGATCGCACCCTCATCCTGGCCGGCGTCTCCCACGATCTGCGCACGCCCCTGGCCCGTCTACGTCTGGGCATCGAAATGGTGGCGGGGGACGACGCCATGCGGGATGGCATGGTGGAGGACATTGAGGACATGGACCGCATCATCGGCCAATTCCTGGATTTCGCCCGGGAAAGCGGCGGTGAAGCGGCCGAGGACACGGATATGGCGGCGCTGGTGGCGGACCTGGCGGAAAGCTACGCCCGCCGGGGCCTGGCAGTGACGCTGGATGCCGACGCCAAGCCGGTCGCCACAGTGCTGCTGCCCGTGCGGCCCCAAGCCCTGCGCCGCGCCCTCGCCAACCTGATTGAAAATGCCCTGCGCTATGGGGCACCACCCATCACCCTGCGCCTGGGCGGCAAGCTGGAAGCCCTCTATATCGACGTGCTGGACCAGGGGCCGGGCATTCCGGCGGACCAGGTGGAACGGGTCAAGCGCCCCTTCGCCCGGCTCGAAACGGCTCGCAGCAACGCGGCGGGGGCCGGCCTGGGCCTGGCCATCGTGGACCGGGTGGCCCGCCTTCACGGTGGCGAACTCCAGCTCCTGCCGCGAGCAGAGGTGGATGGGATCACGGGCCTGGCCGCGCGCCTCGTGCTACCCTTGCCCGCCTCCCCTCCACATGAAGTCAGCCCAGCGTCCCATGAACACTGAAGCCACCCCCTACACCCTCATCGGCGGCGAAACCACGGTTCGCGCCCTCGTTCAACGCTTCTACCAGCTCATGGACGAGTTGCCGGAAGCCTGGGAAGTCAGGAAGCTGCATCCCGAAAGTCTAGCCAGCTCCGAAGACAAGCTCTATCTTTATCTAACCGGCTGGCTCGGCGGCCCCCAGCTCTACACGGAACGCTTCGGCCATCCGCGCCTGCGCAGTCGCCACATGCCCTTCCCGGTGGATAACCAGGTGCGGGACCAATGGCTGATGTGCATGCGACTATCCCTCGATGAAAACGTGGCCGACCAGGCCATCCGGGACAAGCTCTACCGCCAGATGGCCGACCTGGCCGACTTCATGCGCAACAAGGACGGCTAGATTGACGATGTCGGGATAAAACAGAGTATCTACAGGCGAAGATCAAGCCTGCAGGGGCCTCAGCCATTTCAACAAGGTGGCGTACAAAGCCTCCGGCTCCACGGGTTTGGAGAGGAAGTCATTCATGCCGGTCGCCAGGCACTTTTCCCTGTCCTCGGCGAAGGCGTTGGCGGTCATGGCCAGGATGGGCACGGTTTGTCGGCCGGGCAGTCTGCGGATCAGGCGGGTGGCTTCAAGACCATCCATTTCCGGCATCTGCATATCCATGAGAATCAGGTCATAGTCGCTGGCAGCGGCCATGCGTACGGCCTCGACGCCGTTCTCCGCCACATCGATCCCCAGGCCCACCTCTTCCAGCATGAACCGGCCCACCTCCTGGTTAACGGAATCATCCTCGGCGTACAAGAGGCGCCGGCCCTGATAGTCCCGTCGCAGGATGGCCTCGGCGTCAATTTGCGGCGGCGCCTCGCCCACGGGCATTGCCAGCCCCTTTCCCAGGCGGGCCGTCAGCCAGAAGCTGCTGCCCTGCCCCGGGGTGCTGTTGACGCCCACCTCGCCCCCCATCAAGCTGGCGATACGCCGGGTAATGGCCAAGCCCAGGCCAGTGCCCCCGAACTTGCGTGTGGTGGAACTGTCGGCCTGCTCGAAGGTTTCAAACAGCCGCGCCTGCTGCTCCGTCGTCATGCCGATGCCAGTGTCGGAGATATCGAAGCGCAGCAGGTAATCCCGGGGCGTTTCCTCCAGCACCCGGGCCGCCAAAGTGATGCTGCCATGTTCGGTGAACTTGAGGGCATTGGAGAGGTAGTTGACCAAGGCCTGGGCCAGGCGGGTCGGGTCGCCCCGCAGGGCCTGGGGCATGCCGGCAAGCTTGAGCTGGAGCGTCAGGCCCTTTGCCGCCACCGCCGCTTCCATAACGTCCACCACCCGGTGCAGCACGTCCTTCAGGGCAAAGTCGGTCTGTTCCAGGACCAGCTTGCCCGCCTCGATCTTGGCCAGATCCAGGATGTCATTGATGATGCCCAGGAGGTGTTTTCCGGAAGTGGCGATCTTGTCCAGTTGCTCGGCCTGAACCGGCGTGACACCGCCCCGACGCATCAAGTGGGCCATGCCCAGGATGCCGTTCATGGGGGTGCGGATCTCATGGCTCATGTTGGCCAGGAATACGCTCTTGGCATGGCTGGCCGCTTCCGCCGCATCCCGCGCCTCCGCCAGTTCCACTGTTCTGCTGGCCACCAGCGCTTCCAGGTGGAATCGGTGATGGTCCAGTTCGGCCGCCATGCGCCGCTTCTCGGTCACGTCTTCCTTGACCGCCACGTAATGGGTGATACAGCCGTCGTCCTGACGAATCGGCGCGATGGAGGCAAACTCCACGTATTCACTGCCGTCCTTCTTCCGGTTGATGAATTCCCCCCTCCAGGTGTCTCCGGAGGCCAGCGCATCCCACAGGGCGGCATAGGTCTGGGGCGAGGTCTTGCCGGATTGCAGCACACGGGAGTTCTGGCCGATGACGTCCTCTCGGCTGTAGCCTGAATTCCTGACGAAGGCATCGTTTACGTATTCGATGTCGCCCATCAGATCGGTGATGACAATGCTCTCCGGGCTTTGCTCCACCGCAAGAAAAAGCTTCTTAAGCAGGGCTTCTCTCTCCAGCAGGGGGCGTAGATCCAGGTAATTGGCCACGTAGCCGAGCAAACCGCTTGTTTCATCTGAGATTCTGCCAATGGAAGCGGCCACAGGAATCGGCGTACCGTCCCGGGCCAGACGATCACCGTGGGCAAACCAACTGCCCATCTCCTTCAACTGGCGAATAATCTCTATTTCGCCCGGGCCGCCGCTTGCAGGCAGCAGGCAGGAGGTGGACTTGCCTAGCATATCCTCTGGCGCGTAGCCGAACAGGCGCGTGAAGGCGGGGTTGATGTAAGTAATAGTTCGATCGGCGTCGGCCAGCAGCACCGGCAAGGTGGATTGACGCAAGGCCTCGCTGAACAGGTAGCGTTCGGCTTCGCTCTGGCGGAGTTCCGAAATATCCACCAGGGCGCCGATGATCCCGCCGATGCTGCCGTCGGCAAGCAGGAAACTCGATTTGTTGACCAGTACGCTGCGGCTGTCCCCCGAAGCCATGGGGACCAGGGTTTCGTATACCCGCTTGCCAGGCTGCAGGAGCAAATCGGCAGCCCCTCCGTCGTGTCCGTTCTGCCATGGCAGCCTGTCCGATGCGGGCGCGGTAAAGATTTCGCTGCGGCTCTTGCCCATGAGTTCTTCAAAGGCCCGGTTGCAGCCCTGGTAGCGCCCGCAGGCGTCCTTGAAATAAATGGGGACAGGAATACTTTCCAGGAGGGAGGTCTGAAACAGCACTTGCTCACGCAAGGCTTCCTGGGCAGTCAGCAATTCCTCGCTCAGCTTCATGGCGCTGATGTCTGTCACCGCCATGCGCATAACCGGGGCCGCGCCGGCCGGCACAAAGCACCGGCAATCCACATGGACATAAAGCTTGGAGCCATCATCCCGTTGCAGCGTCAGCTCGGTTTTTCGCTTGTCCGACGGCTGATCGAATACCCCCCGGGACAGGACATGCCAGCGGTCCCGGTCTTCGAGAAGAACAAAATGATCAAAGCGCTGCTGCAACAGCTTGCCCCGCTCGGCACCCAGGAGGGTGGCCCCGGCGAGATTCATTTCGGCAATCAGCCCCCCACGGTTCAGGGTGAGGTAGGCAAGGGGGGCAAACTCGTAGAGATCCACATAACGATCCCGGGATTCCTCCAGGGCGCACTGGGCACGCCGCAACTCTTCGTTTTGCATCTCCAGTTCGATCTGGTGCACCTGGAGTTCATGCAGGAGTTCTTCGGTGGTACGAAGGGGCGTCCCCGGGGCCGGCATGGCGGCCAGCCGCTCTTCAGCTGCGTCCCTCATTTTTGAGCGGGGGGGGGGGGGGCATCTGGAAACTCCTCTATCCGGTGCGGTACGGGGTTAGCTGCCGCCCTTGGCGGACTCGCCTTACATATCGCCCCTCGGCCAAGCTGGGAGCATACCAAAACTTCAATTTGTATGCTCAAGAACGGTGCATGCCCGCCACGGACGATTGATAAAGCGCCTCAACGCCCCTGCCACACCGGCTTGGTCTTGGCCATGAAGGCGTCGATGCCGGCCGCCGCATCGTCAGACATCATATTGCAGGCCATGACCTCGCCGGCATACTGGTAGGCGGCGTCGATGCCCATTTCCAGTTGCTTGTAGAACATCTGCTTGCCTGTGGCGATCGCCAGCGGGGACTTGGCCAGAATGGCGCCCACCAGCCGCCCTACTTCGGCGTCCAGCGCTTCAAGCGGCACGACCCGGTTCACCAGGCCCCGGGCCTGGGCTTCTTCGGCCCCCATGAATTCGCCGGTTAGCAACATTTCCAGGGCGCGCTTCCTGCCCAGATTGCGGGACAGGGCCACGGCGGGAGTAGAACAGAACAGGCCCACGTTAATGCCGGACACCGCAAAGCGGGCGTCCAGAGCCGCCACCGCCAAGTCACACATGGCCACCAGCTGGCAGCCCGCCGCCGTGGCAATGCCATGGACCCGGGCCAGCACCGGCTGGGGCATGGCCTGGATGGTGGTCATAACCTTGGCGCACTGCTGAAAGAGGGCCTGCATGTAGGCCTTGTCGTGGTTGGCGCGCATTTCCTTCAAGTCATGGCCGGCACAAAAGGCCTTGCCCGCCCCACCGATGATCACCACGCCGATGGAAGGATCGGCGGCAATGGCAGACAGGCTTTCCTGCAGCGCCGCCAACATGGCCTGAGACAGGGAATTGAACTGGGCGGGCCGGTTCAGCGTCAAATAAGCGGCGCCGTCTTCATCACGGCGCAGCAGGATGGCCTCTTCGGCAAGTGGCGTGGCCTTGGTATTCATGGTGTTGTCTCCTGTTGTTATTTGTTCTACTGGCATTGCCGGCCCAGGTCGCCCTGGAGCCAGGTCCGCAATCCTTCTTCCAGATCCCCTGCCAGCGCGCTCAGGGCTTTGACGCCACCGGGCCCATCCGCCGTGTCGGCCGGACGGACCAGGTTGAAGCTTTGCCGCGCCAGGATGCCCTTGCCTTCATCGGCGTAGAGGCTGGCACGGGCCGCCAGGACAGCGCGACTGGCCAGCGGACTGTCGAAAGTCTGCTGAAACTCGACCAGTTCAAGCCGCAGGCGGCAACGGCCGGCGGTTGAATCACCCTGCAAGCTGCGCTTCAGGGCCTGCTCGAGCATTTCCGCCGGTGACGCTGCCCAACGACTGCGGCTATAGGCCAGGCGCCGGCCACTGTCCTCGTACATCAGGCGGTATTGCAGGGCACCGCTGTCCAGCCAGGAGGGGGCCACCACATCCAGAGCCCGCAGCGACTTGAGGGGAGCGAATGGCCGGGACGGCACCAAGAGGTCGTAATAGGCGACCTCACCTACGCGCTGAGTGCCGGCGCAGCCCGCCAATAACAGTACCAGGCCCAATGTCGGAAGGATGGCTTTCATTTTTCCCCCTTGAAACCGGGCTCACCAGGTTCCGGTCGCTGCCCGTCCCGGCCGAACAGCAGGGATTGGGGCGCGCGCTCCACCTGCTCCAGCACCCGGGCGAGTTGGCGGGAATTCAGCGCCAGATCCTGCAACAGCCGGTTCAGCCGTGGCAGGGTCGTCTGGCTTACCTCGCCGCCCAGATCCGCCCCCAGGGCGTCCAGGCGTTTGCTCGTTCCTTGCAAACCTTCCAAGGCACGGCGGGCGTCCGCCACCAGGGCCGGGCCGTCGGCGCTGGCCCGCTCCAGATTGGACAGGGTCGCGGCAAATCGCTTGAGGTTCTCATCATTGAGCAGACGGTGGGCGTCGGCCAGCAGTCGGGGCAATTCCTTGAGGGTCTTGTCCATGCCCGCCGTGGCGCTTTCAAGGTGCCCCAGGGTCCGCTCGATATGCCCCAGGTTGCGCTCGTTGACCAAGAGCGTGAGGCGCCCTGTCAGGTTTTTCACTTGGGCCGCCAGATCCACGGCAGCGGCACCCATGCCATCCAGGCTGGACGGACGCAAATCGAGCCGGGGAATACTTCCGCTGCCGCCAACGAGCAATGTGCCGGCCCCATCGTCATCCATCTGAATGAAGGACAGCCCGGTGACGCCCTGGGTGTTGACCTGAGCGGTGGTATGGCTGGTGATGGGCACGGTGCGGGCCACGTTTACGCGAACGAGCATGCGGTAGGGCGGCGCCGGGTCAATGGCAATACTCTCCACCTTGCCGACCCGGAGTCCCCGGAAACGCACCTGGGCCTGGGTGTTGAGGCCATTGACGCTGCCCCCGGCCACCAGCAGCACAGCCTGCGCGGCCTCCCGGTTGCCGGTAAGCCACCACACCGAGCTTATCAGGGCGATGGCCAGCACCAGGGTGAAGATCCCGGCGGCGATGGCATGGGCACGACTCTCCATGGCGACTAATCCTGCCCGGCCCGCTCCGCCAGGGCACGACGCCGGGCGGTATTGCCGAAGAAATTCTTGATAAAGGAATGATCCATGCCCATGACCTGCTCCAGAGTGCCCTCGGCGAGTATACGCTGCCCGGACAGCACTGCAACGCGGCTGGCCAGGGCGGCGATGGTGTCCACGTCATGGGACACCAGCACCACGGTCAGGCCCAACTGGCGGTGCAAAGAGCGGATGAGGCGCACGAAGGCGGCGCTGCGGTCCGGGTCCAGCCCCGCGGTAGGCTCGTCCAGCAGGAGTAATTCGGGTTCAAGGGCCAGCGCCCGGGCCAGGGCCACCCGCTTCACCATGCCGCCTGAAAGCTCCGCCGGCATGAGCCGGGCATGTTCCGGATCCAGTTCCACTTGGGCGAGCTTCAACATGACCAGATCAAAGATGAGATCCGGCTCCAGGAGCCGCAATTCCCGCAGGGGGAAGGCCACGTTGTCAAAGGTATTCAGAGCGGAAAACAGCGCCCCCTGCTGAAACAGCACGCCAAAGCGTCGGCGCAGGGCCTGGTCCCGGAAGACATCGCCACTGAAAAGGGGCTCGCCAAACAGCCGCACCTCGCCCAGCGTTGGGCGCAAGAGGCCGACGAACTGGCGCAGCAGGGTCGTCTTGCCGCTGCCGGACCCCCCCACCAGGGCCAGCACATCGCCCTTGTTCACCGCCAGATCCAGATCCCGGTGCACCCAGGTTTCCCCAAATCGGGTGCCGACACCACGGGCGGAGATGACGGGGTTCATACAGGGTTCAGGATCCGGAATTCAGGATTCAGGGAAGATCGACACTCTGTACGTAAGGGCCACATCCGATCGCCGCCTTGCGGGTTTAGAAGCCGAAAGGCGCCAGATCGCCCTTGCCGGCACGGACAAGCTCGGGCTCGTCCGCCGTGAGATCCACGACGGTGGTGGCTTCCGGGCCACAGGCGCCACATTCCAGCACCAGGTCCACTTGCTTTTCCAGGCGTTCACGAATGTCTTCCGCATCCCACAGGGGCAGGTCCTCCCCCGGCAGGGTCAGGGTGCTGGTGAGCAGGGGTTCTCCCAGTTCCTGCAGCAGGGCCTGCACCAGGGGATGATCGGGAATGCGCAGGCCGATGGTCTTGCGCTTGGGGTGCAGCACGCGCCGGGGTAGTTCCTTGGTGCCTTCCAGGATGAAGGTGTAACTGCCGGGCGTGACGGCCTTGAGCAGCCGGTAGCGCACATTGTCTACCCGGGCGTAATGGCCGATTTCCGAGAGATCCCGGCACATGAGGGTGAAATGATGTCGGTCGTCTACGCCCCGGATGCGCCGGATGCGCTCCATGGCCTTGGCGTCACCGATATGGCAGCACAGGGCATAGGCCGAGTCCGTGGGCAGAGCCACCAGGCCACCGGCACGAATGATTTCCACAGACTGTCGCACCAGCCGATGTTGAGGAACTTCAGGATGAAGGGTAAAGAACTGAGCCATGTTTTTGTCTATTCAGCGTGCCAGGCAGGAGAGTCTCTCCCACACCGGCACCAGGTCTTCCGGTAGGGGCGGGATGGCCCCCAGATCGATGTGGCTTTCGCCCGGTGCGTGGAAATCCGAGCCGCAGGAGGCGAGAAAGCCGAAACGGCGGGCCGTGTTGGCCGCGTCCCGCTGTTCATGGGCATGGGCCGCGCCCGACACCACTTCGATGGCCTCGCCGCCCAGTTCCTTGAAAACCTCGTAGAAGTGGTGCCGCTCCTTGCTGGATATCCGGTAGCGGGCCGGGTGGGCGATCACGGCGATGCCGCCGGCCCCCCGAATCCAGTTGATGGCCACGTCCAGGCCTACCCAGTGATGGGGCACGTAGCCGGCCTTGTCCCGGGCCAGGTAATGATCAAAGACACTTTTCACGTCGGCGGCCAGTCCCTGCTCCACCAGGAAACGGGCGAAGTGGGTGCGACCGATGATGCTGCTGCCGGCGGCATGCCGGGTCGCCCCTTCCAGAGAACCGCGAATACCGATTTTTTCCAGTTCCAGGGCCATGCGTTCAGCACGCCCCTGGCGGCCGTCACGAATGCTCTGCAGTCCCGCCACCAGGATCGGCTCCGACGGATCGACGCCGAGACCGACAATATGCAGGGAGTGCTCGCCCCAGGACACGGACACTTCGACCCCGGGAATGAAACTGAGGGCCGTCTCCCGCGCCGCATTGGCCGCCTCCAGGGTGCCGGCCACGTCGTCGTGATCGGTAAGCGCCAGCATGTCCACGCCGCAGGCGACGGCATGCTGCACCAGCTCCGTAGGCGTCAGGACGCCGTCGGAAATGGAGGAGTGGCAATGTAGATCGGCACGGAGCATGGCACGAATAATAACAGATGCAACAATTGCGGCTTTGCAACATTCATTTCGCACCCTTGGCAGCCAGGCAGCAGGAGCTTTTCTCCTCTACAGGCACTAGGCCGGAAGACTTGCCTAGCCCTGAGGCAGCGTCCGGGTAGTGCAACGCACCAACCCGAAGACATATTCGTGGGGCCGGCTTCAGGTGGCTAAAGCTCCCGTATGCGCTACCAGGCCGGCTGAAGCCGGCCCCACAAAATCGGAACCCGATGAAAATTAGCGCGAATCCAGTTTGTTTTTCCTCGGCGACTGAAGAGAAAGCCCCTTTGCCAACAATGTCACAGCCCCGGGGGACGGTATCCCGATACATTGCAGACATGGGACAGATGTGCTGTCCGCAACTGCCCCGCCAGGGCAGGCGACGTTTCTAGCCGGGGTGAATCATGTGGCCTTTCAAGAATTCTCAAGCTCAGCAGTTCGTCACGTCTGACTACACCAGCACCAGCCTTTACGAAATCGTCCTGCCGTGGCTGAACATGCTGAAAATGTACCGGAGCATGGGCCGGAAAGCCGAGTTCGTGGTGGTTGCCCATCGCCTCCATGACGACTTCAACCTGGAAATGATTCCCTGGCAAACCGGCGAAGCCGCCGACGCGGCAGAACGCATGACCCTCGAAGACTTTCCTCACATCATGGAAAACCTGTTGGCCACGTGGGGACGGCGGGAATGTCTGACGTATATAAACGAGCTTCTCGAAGGTAACCGTGCCGGAAGCCGTGGCGGCTTCCCGCTGGCGGTGTTCGAGGACTTGCTGCTGTTGGCTTGCTTGCTGGAAATGCCCCTTGAGCACGCCCTCCGGGATACGCGAGAAACCGCACGCTCGTCTCCCGACCTCCATTCGGTCCGCACCATGGGCGGACGGGCTTTCTCCCTGATCTGAGAGGCTGGGAAAAATAAAACCCTGCTGCGAACGCCGCCAATTCCCGCCAGGCTGCGCTAGAAAACCCGAAAAACCCGCTTACGTAGCCCGCTATACGCTCGTATTTTTCTCATTCGCGCCTTGTGCCAGTCTGGTTTGGCGACGCTCTCGCGACGAATTTAATTTTTTCACACCCACTGAGTCGCCTCCGCCGCGCCAGTCTGAGTCGAGAGACGCGGCCACCCGCCTTGACTTTGTCCTGAATGTGACCTGTAGCACGATCGCGGACTCCGTCATGCCTTTTGCGTGACAGGCGTCACGGGAAGCAACGGATCCCTCCGCTATCGTGCAGTCATCGCAACCCGCATCGGAGGTTCACCATGAAACGCCTTGCTGCCGCCGCCACCCTGATTCCTGGTCACAGCCACCGACACCTACAACACCACCAAATCCGCCATGGACGCTAGCAACGTCAAGGCCACCCTGGAAGCCAATTCTATTGCCCAAGCCAATACCTGGCTGGCCTGCCCGGCTACTCCACTTATACCGTCAAGCTGGAATACGACCCGAGCTATCAAGACTTGGTGGTCGCCACCAAGGTACCAGAACCGGCCGGCTATGCACTGACTACCCTTGGCCTCGTGCTGCTCGGCGTCTCACGCCGTCGCGTCGCCTCCACAAACTGACACCCCCACAAGGACAACACTATGACACCCCAACAACGACCAATACCCGCCGTCCAGGCCCTCAAGAAGACTGTGCTGGCGATCATGAATGAGGCGCTTCACCTCCAGGGACGGATTTCATCGTTCAATGAAAAGACGCCCCTGCTCGGTGCCCAACCCGAGTTGGACTCCATGGGCGTGGTGGCACTCCTCACTGCTTTCGAGGAGCGGCTAGGCATCACAATCGAGGATGATGAAATTGACGGGGCGATTTTTCAGACCCTGGGCAGCTTGTTGGACTTCCTGACGGAAAAGCGCGCGATATGCTGCTGAAGCGGCGCCCGCGCTGTTACCAGGCAAAGACCTTGCAGGTTTCAAATTATTGCTCGAAGCGTCCACGAAAAATGCCCCGTTTCCGGGGCATTTTTCATGGGGCTATTCCGCTCAGGAATTGAACGGGTGGCGCAGGACGATGGTTTCTTCCCGGTCAGGACCGGTGGAAATCATGTCCACCGGCACGCCGCAGACTTCCTCGACACGCTTGAGGTAGGCACGGGCCTGGGCCGGCAGACCTTCCAGGGTCTTGATGCCCACGGTGCTGTCGGTCCAGCCGGGCATGGTTTCATACACGGGGATGCAGCGGGAGGTTTCTTCCGCGCCCACCGGCAGGATGTCGGAGAACACGCCGTCGATGTGATACCCGGTACACAGCTTCACTTCTTCCACGCCGTCCAGCACATCCAGCTTGGTGATGCACAGGCCGGAGATACCGTTGATCTGAATGGAGCGCTTCAAGGCCGCCGCATCGAACCAGCCGCAACGGCGAGCCCGGCCCGTGGTGGCACCGAATTCGTTGCCCTTGGTGGCCAGGTACTTGCCCACCGGATCCTGCTTTTCCAAGGCGTCGTAAAGCTCCGTCGGAAAGGGACCGCTGCCGACCCGGGTGGTATAGGCCTTGGTAATGCCCAGGATGTAATGCAGCATGCCCGGACCCACGCCGGCGCCAGCGGCAGCAGCGCCGGAGACGCAGTTGGAGGAGGTCACGAAGGGGTAGGTGCCGTGGTCGATGTCCAGCAGCGTACCCTGGGCGCCTTCGAACAGCAGGTTGGCGCCGCCTTTGTGGGCTTCGTAGAGTGCCCGGGGCACGTCCGCCACCAGGGCTTCCAGGCGCGGCGCCATGGCCAGGGAGTCATCCAGCACCTTCTGGAATTCCACCGCCTTGGCGCCGTAGTAATTCACCAGCATGTAATTGTGATACTCCAGCACTTCCGCCAGTTTCTCGGCGAAACGCTTGGGACGCAGCAGATCCTGCAGGCGGATGGCGCGGCGCGCCACCTTGTCCTCGTAGCAGGGACCGATGCCGCGGCCGGTGGTGCCGATCTTGTTCTCGCCCTTGGCCAGTTCCCGGGCCACGTCGATGGCCTGGTGATAGGGCAGGATCAGGGGACAGGCTTCCGACACCTTGAGGCGACTCGCCACGGAAATGCCGGCAGCTTCCAGCTTGTCGATTTCCTTCAACAGGGCTTCCGGCGACAAAACCACGCCGTTACCGATGTAACAGGCCACGCCTGCCCGCAGGATGCCGGACGGGATCAGGTGCAGCACCGTCTTCTCGCCATTGATGACCAGGGTGTGGCCCGCATTGTGGCCCCCCTGGAAACGCACCACGCCCTGGGAATGGTCCGTCAGCCAATCGACGATCTTGCCTTTGCCTTCATCACCCCACTGGGTGCCGACGACGACTACGTTCTTTGCCATGATTCCTTACTCTCCCTCAAGCGGCAGGACGACCCAGCGCCCGCCACGATCAACGAGTTGCCGGTCGCAGCCGGCCTCCCGCCATGTCCCTTCGTGTCCCGGCAGCGCCGGCACCACGGTTTCCCCTTGTTGCCGCAATTCCTGCACGGCGGATGCCAGGGCGGCATCAGAATTCATGGGCGCCAGGATGGCGCCGGCCTCCTCCACACGGGGCAAGAGGCGCAGGATTTCCCGCAGATCCATGCTGAAGCCGGTGGCCGGACGCCCCCGGCCGAAGGCCTTGCCCACTTCGTCGTAGCGTCCGCCCAGGGCGATGGCACCCGGATGACCATCGCAGTAGGCCGCGAAGACGATGCCGCTGTGATAGTGGTAGCCGCGCAAATCCGCCAGATCGAAACTCACTGGCAAACCCGCAAGTGCCGCCGCCAATTCACTCAGCTCGCTCAAGGCGGCGGCAATGCGCCCATCCCGGGGCAGTAGCGCGCCAGCACGGGCCAGCACCTCGGGGCCACCGTAAAGCTCGGGCAGCGCCAGGAGACCGGAACGGGCCGGTTCCGGCACTTCGGCCACCAGTTCCCGCAGCCCCGGCAGGTCCTTGCTCTGCAGCACGGCGAAAAGCTCCTGTTCCAGCTCGGCGTCGATGCCGCCCAGGGCCGCCAGTGCCCGGAAAACACCGCTATGGCCCAGGTCCAGGCGCGAGGCCTGGATGCCGGCCAGGGCCAGGGATTCACCGAGTAGTCGGAGGATTTCCACGTCCGCCTCCAGGCCAGCGTGACCGTAGATTTCGGCGCCGATCTGCAGGGGTTCCCGGGTGGAGGTCAACGCGGCCGGCAAGGCATGCAGCACGCTGCCGAAATAGCACAGCCGGGTGACGCCCTTGCGATTCAGCAGGTGAGCGTCGATGCGCGCCACCTGGGGCGTGGTGTCAGCCCGGATGCCCATGCTGCGGCCGGAAAGCTGATCCACCACCTTGAAGGTACGCAGGTTCAAATCGGACCCGGTGCCGGTCAGCAGGGAATCCAGGTATTCCAACAGAGGTGGAATGACCAGGTCAAAGCCCTGCAGGCGGAAATTGTCCAGCAGGCGGCGCCGCAGCGCCTCCAGTTGGCGCGCATCCCGCGGCAGGACGTCCTCAATGGCTTCGGGTAGTACCCAACGACGCATAATCAGCAACTTAACGAAGGAAAAAGATTACCAGCAGCACACCCACCAGCATGGAGCTGAGGCCGAGGAAACGCAACTGGCCGTCGGCCAGTTGGGAAACCCGCTGCATGGTCTGGCGCCAGGCCTCCGGCGCGACGAAGGGCAGGATGCCTTCGACGACGAGCATGAGAGCGAAGGCGAGAAACAGGGTGTGGATCATTACTTGCCGTGCTTGGCGGGCGCGGCAGTCGCGCCGGCACCGCTGGACTTGAAGTACTTGAAGAACTCGGAACTGGGGTCCAGCACCATCACGTCGCTCTTGTTCTTGAAGCTCGAACGATAGGCTTCCAGACTGCGCCAGAAGGCGTAGAACTCGGCGTTCTGGCTGAAGGCCTGGGCGTAGATGGAAGACGACTTGGCGTCGCCCTCGCCCTTCACCCGCTGGGCATCCCGGTAGGCTTCGGCGACGATGATTTCCCGCTGCCGATCCGCATCCGCCTTGATCTTTTCCGCTTCCGCTGCGCCTTGGGAACGCAGTTCGTTGGCGACGCGCTTGCGTTCTGTCTGCATGCGGCCATACACGGATTCGGACACTTCCGGCGGGAAGTCCACACGTTTCAGGCGCACGTCCACGATCTGCACACCGATCTTGCGCGCCTCCACGTCGGCCTTGCGCTTGACCTCGTCCATGATCTTTTCCCGCTCGCCGGACACCACGTCATGCACCGTGCGGCGGCCGAACTCCTCCCGCAGGCCGGAATTCACGGTCTGGGCCAGTCGCACCTTGGCCAGGGCTTCGTCACCCACGCTGATGTAGAACTGCTTGACGTTGTCGATACGCCACTTGACGTAGGAATCCACCAGCACCGGCTTCTTTTCGGCCGTGAGGAAACGTTCCGGCTCCGGCGAATCCAGAGTCAGGATGCGCTTTTCGAACATGCGCACGTTCTGAATCAGGGGAATCTTGAAATTCAGGCCCGGCTCGGAGATGACATCACGGATTTCACCAAGCTGGAAAATGATGGCGTGCTGGCGCTGATCAACTGTAAACAGCGACATGGACAGCACCATCAGGACGAAGGCCAGCAAGCCGGCGGCAAAAGGCAGGCGGGCCATCATCGATCTCCTCTCTCACGGGACCGCAGGGCATCACGGGAACGGCTGCTCGTGGCGTCCAGTTTCTCCAGCTGCGGCGGCACTTCATTCGAAACGGCCGGGGCCGCGTGGTTGGGGGCCGCTATGGCAGCGGCAGCCGGCTGACCAGCGACGTCCGGCGCCCCCGTTACCTGCATGAGCTTGTCCAGGGGCAGATACAAGAGATTGCTGCCGGACTTGGAATCCACCACCACCTTGCTGGTGCTGGACAGCACTTGCTGCACGGTATCCAGGTACAGACGGCTGCGCATCACTGCCGGCGCCTTCTGGTACTC
>JAYTVW010000141.1:0-100613 GCA_043743785.1 Rhodocyclales bacterium
CCGCCCCCACCCAAGCACCACTGCCAACGCCAGATATACCCGTCGGCCCAAAAAGCGCACCGACAGTGAGGTCGAACGCTTGCGGCACAGGCAACAGCAGAAACTGAAGCGAAAGACAAAGTCCGCCAGAACTTCGGCCAGGCAGGCCCGGGGCTTCCGGGGGTAGTTGGCGCGATGAAGCACACCGCCACACGGACAACCTCTGGCGCGAGTATCCCCGGCCAGCTCTTCGTCAATGCGCAGCAGCAGTCGGAAAAAGTTGGGGTCTGCAAGTTGGGCGTGGCACACTGGAATGGTCTCTTCTCTTGGTCGAAAGAGACTCCCCCAATGGGCGCGTTTGTTCAAGTTCCTTGAGGGGGACCCTCCCCACCCCATCACCGTTCGTGATCAAAACCGGCCCCAAACCCATCAGGATTGGTGACCGTGCTCACATCTGCTCTCCGAAAAATTGAGCAGCGGTCCGGTGGCTCTTTAACAATTCGCATACAACAAAGATGCGTGGCCCGTCCGGGCCGCGCCTCCTGCCAACATCAAGAACAAGAAGACCATGTCCAGCACCAGCACAACGCTTCCGAAGAACCTGCGCACCCGGCTCGAGAACACCGTCAAGGCTGGCCGCGACAGCGCCGAGAAGGCCGCCCTTGCAGCCCTGAACCAGCTTGCGGTGGGCGACGGGAAGGCCCCGGACTACCGGGACGAGAACCAGCGAAACCTGCGACGCCGGTTGCGTGCCCATGGCCGAAGCCTGGGTGACGTGAAGCTCGCCGATGACAGCCAGGGTCTGACCCACCTGAAGTGGGAAGTTGCTTTTGAGCACTGGCACCGTATGCTATTCGCCCGCTTCCTGGCGGAAAATAATCTACTGATGTGGGAGCCCGGTGCAGCGGTTTCACTGGCGGACTGCCAGGAGATGGTGGATAACCATCCGGGCATGGCCATGGGTGCCAAGAGCCAATGGGAACTGGCCGGCAAACTGGCCGCCCGCATGCTGCCCCAGGTCTTCAAATCCAGGAGTCCGGTATTCGAGTTGCACTTTGCTCCAGAGCATCAACGCGAACTGGAGAAGCTGCTGTCCGGGTTGCCGGGCGAGGTCTTTACGGCCAGCGATAGCCTGGGCTGGGTCTACCAATTCTGGCAGGCCAAGCGCAAGGACGAGGTCAATGCCTCCGAGGTGAAGATTGGTGCCGATGAGCTGCCCGCCGTCACCCAACTCTTCACCGAGCCCTACATGGTGGACTTTCTGCTTCACAATTCCCTGGGCGCCTGGTGGAGGACGCGACACCCAGGGAAACCCTGCCCGGTGGAACTGACCTACCTTCGCACGCTGGAGGATGGGACTCCCGCTGCCGGCAAGTTTGAGGGTTGGCCAGACTCCCTCTCCGAATTCAAGCTGCTCGACCCCTGCTGCGGCTCGGGCCACTTCCTGGTGGCGGCCTTCCTGATGCTGGTACCCATGCGCATGGAAGCCGAAGGCCTGACCGCCATGGATGCGGTGGACCTAGTGTTGCAGGACAACTTACATGGCTTGGAGATTGACCCGCGCTGCGTGGAAATCGCTGTCTTTGCCTTGGCTCTGGCGGCATGGCGGTTCCCTGACGAGGATGGGAATCCTCTCGGTGTACGTGACGACATGGCAGCACCCAATATTGCCTGCTGTGGATTGAAGGTGGCGGCAAAGCCGGAAGACTGGATGGCACTGGTGCCGGACGACGCAGCCCATGCCGCCTACCTGCGGCAGGAACTGCGCCTGCTGCACGCTAGCTTTGCCCAGGCGCCGTTGTTGGGCAGCCTGCTGGACCCGGCGCGTAGTCTGAAGAACGACCTGGCCACATCGAGTTTCGACACTTTGCGCGAGCTACTGGAACGTGCTCTGGCCACCGAGCGTCCCGCCACTTTGTGGGGCCAGGCCAGCGAGTTGCAGGGCGACACCTGGGACTTGGCTCTTACAGCCCGGGGCCTGCTGGATGCAGCCCAACTGCTGGATGCACGTTACAACTTAGTTGTTACTAATGTGCCATACAAGAACCTTGATGAGCTTTGTGACCCTCTGCGGGATTTCTGTACTAATTCCTACCCAGAGGTGAAGGGTGATTTGGCCAATGTGTTTCTGGAGCGTTGTCTTGAACTGAGTTGTGACCAAGGCAAAGGGGTGGTGCAAATCGTAATGCCGCAGAATTGGCTCTTTCTCAAGAGCTATACAAAGCAGCGCAAGTCATTACTTTCCCGAGTACGCTGGAATTTGTTGGCACGCTTGGGCGAGAAAGGTTTTGAGAGTCAACAAGCGGCAGGAGCGTTTACCATTTTGCTTACTCAGACAAATCTGCCTGTATCTGATGGCTTCAGATTGAATGGGATTGATGCAAGCGCTCCAAAAACTGGTGCGGAGAAAGCTGCATTACTACGTGGTAATTTAGAAGTGCTCTCTGTGAGCCAAGAAGGCCAACTAGAAAACCCCGATGCGACGGTGGCACTCGTTGACTTGAGGGGCGGCGGCAAGCTGCTTTCGGATTTCGCGACACCAATTGAAGGTGCAAAAACTATTGACATTGAGCGCTTTCGGCTGCTCTATTGGGAATTGGCGCGCAAATTGAGTCAATGGAACTATCACGTATCTTCTCCGGACAGAGGTGCTCAGTATTCTGGAATGCACTACGTCAGTATTGACAGGTCTGTCGGAGGACCTATGGAGCGTCTGGTTCGTGAATACGAATTGCTAGGCAAAAAGGTGGTCGGATGGCTTTGTGGCCAGCCAGCCTGGGGCAAGAAGGGAATCGCGGTTGCATGGATGCGTGATTTGCCTTGCGCACTTTATATCGGCTCTATTTATGATAACTCTGTTGCGGTACTGAAGCCCAAGGATGAGCGAAATCTTCCAGCTATATTCGCCTATGTTAGCTCACCAGATTACGCAAAGAATGTTCGCAAGGTGAATCAGAAGATTCAGGTCGCTACCACAACATTGGGAAAGGTTCCTTTCGACCTTGAACATTGGCAAAAGGTCGCCGCCGAGCTTTATCCCAACGGCCTCCCCAAACCATATTCAGACGACCCCACCCAATGGGCGTTGTTGCACGGATGCCGGAAAAGGCCGGTAAACTGGCCGCCGGTCTGCCCCATCATCCTATCCATGCCCAACAAGCACAACGCCAACCGTCGCCACCACATTCCGAAGATGAAGTTCCGGGTGAGAAACTGGGCGGAGTACGACGCAGGTCTGCGGCGGCGTGGTAGTTTGACGTTGTGGGTGACGGAGGAGGCGATGGCCGAATGGCAGGCGGCGCCCCGGCTCACCCCGGGCGGTCAGCCGTGCTATTCGGATCTGGCCATCGAAACGGGGCTGATGTTGCGCCTGGCTTTCCACCTGCCGTTGCGCCAGACCGAGGGCCTGATGACGTCGGTTTTCGAACTGATGGGCGTCTCGTTGAGCATTCCCGACCACAGCACCCTGAGCCGAAGGGCGGGAACCCTGGCGTCCATCTCGAAGGGCTGCTCCTTGCCCGATGGCCCCGTACATTTGCTCATCGACAGCACTGGGCTGAAGGTCTACGGGGCTGGCGAATGGCTACAGGAGAAGCACGGCGTCAGAGCGCGACGCACCTGGCGGAAGCTGCATCTGGCCGTGGATGCCGACACCGGCATGACCCTGGCGGTGACGCTGACAGAGAACGACGCGGGCGATCCCTCCCAGGTTGGCCCCTTGCTCGAACAAATCGATGCCAAGATCGGCAGTGCCACCGCCGATGGCGCCTACGACGGTGCGCCCACCTACGCCACCATCGCGGCCCACGCCGGCGCCATCTCGGTGATTATCCCGCCACCTGTAACAGCGGTCCTCAGCGAAAATGCCGCGACCCGCCCGACGCAGCGAGACCAGCACATTATCTTGCTGGCGAGCAAAGGACGGCTCGCCTGGCAGAAGGAAACGGGGTACGGAAAACGTGCGCTCGTGGAGACCACCATGGGCCGTTACAAAACCCTCATCGGCCCCAGCCTGCGCGCACGTGAGTTGCTTGGACAACGTGCTGAAGCCGCCATTGGCGTGGCGGTGCTCAACCGCATGCTGTATGCCGGACGCCCGGATTCCGTCCGCTCCGCGAAGAACGCTGCCTGAACTGGTTTTGGGTAGGGCATCCTTGGCCCGGGCCGGATCCATGCAACAACGCCCACCGTAAGGCCCTGCACTAATTCGGCGTGCAGTACGACGTGCAGAAGCTCTTTCCCCGAGGCGGGTTGTGCTGCGGAATACTTGGGTCTCATCTGACTTCACTGGCTGCGTCGAACTCTAAACCCGAGAAGCATACCCGATTCTGAGTCCGCCGAAATGAACAACGCCGGCAATTGCCGGCGTTGTTATTGCGGAGTGTTTCAGTACTTACTTGGCCGGGGCCGCAGTCGGTGCAACGGGAGCCGCCGGTGCGACTGGTGCTGCAGCGTGGCGCTTGTGACCATGGTGCTTGTGATGACGGTGATGCTTGTGATGCTTGGCTACCGGCGCCTTGGCAGGGGCAGCTTGGGCGGCTGCAACCGGCGCAGCAGGGGCAGCAGCAGGCGCGGGGACATCGGCGGCGAAGGCGGAAGCAGCGAACAGGCCGACTATCAGAGCGGAGAGAATCCTGGACATTTTCGTATTCCTTTTTCAGAGTCCAACGAATGCGTTGGTTGAGGGGAATAACGCCGCCGGGGTGGCAGGTGATGACGTGGGTAATGTAATAGTCTGTGTTCTGCGTTACACATCCTGGCCAGGCTGGCTATAGGAGGCGTCCTGGACTGGGAGTGGGCGAAGTTGGAACCGATTTTTTCGTATACTCGCGCCATGGCAGCCCCAATCTACCTCGCAGACTACAAACGCATCGGCCCTGAGGCGGTACAGGCGTTGCTGAATTTTGAGCTTGCACCAGGAGTCACCGTGCATGCTGCATCCTGGGTTTTTGCCATGTCGGATGCGGAATATGAGTTGTGTGACGAAGACCCGGACCAAATGGCGGAACTGTTGAGTGGCGCCGGCCTAGCTTATTTCAGCGGAAATGATGACCAGCCCGCCGTGCTGGTGCTTCAGGACGAAGCCCTTTTTCGTCGCCGATTCCGGTCACTGCCCTGCAAGGAGGCGGCGATGAATGCTCTTGGAAGTGGGATATTGATACGAAAAGAAGTGGCGCGATGCGTGTGATGCCTGCCTCCAACTGACCAAATTTAGCCGATGAATCTCCAAGACATCCTGACCGCAGACATTCTGCGAACCTTTGCCGACGCGAAAACCTTCCTGCGTGGCAACGCCTATTTTCATGATGGTGCGGTGGGGCCTCTGGAAGTTAGCGCAGAAGACGTGCATGCCGACGTCCAGGGTTCCGAGCTTTACCAGGTGTCACTGGCGGTGGATGCGGAAGGTGCCCTCGACTACGAGTGTGACTGTCCGGTGGGGGCAACTGGTAAATTCTGCAAACACGCTGTGGCCGTGGCCCTTGCCTGGATTTTTCAGACGTCCGATGGCGGCATACCCGAGGTCCAAGCGGGACTTGGTCAGCCAAAGCGTAAGCGCAAAACAAAGCAGGAGCACATTCGAGACTTCCTGGAAACCTTGTCCGAGGATGAACTGCGCGATTGGTTGATGGAGGCGGCCGAGCACGACCGCAATCTCTTCGACAAGCTTCTGTTCGCCGCCAAGGCATCCACTATTTCCGGCGTATCGTCCCTCAAGGCGGTCATCCGCCAGGCAACCCACATCAATGGCTTCATTGACTACAGGGAAGTTGGCGCCTACGCGGACCGCCTGCGGGACCTGACCGGGATGCTGCAGACCCACATTGGAGACGGAGACCCGCTTCTGGTGGAGCTCATTGAGGAGACGATTGCCGAGGTTGAGCAGGCGCTGGGCAATATCGACGACTCTGACGGAGAGGTTTACGGCGTGTTGGAGAGTCTGCAGCAGACCCACCTGCAGGCTTGCTGCGAATTGCGGCCGGACCCCGAAGGCTTGGCGGAGCGACTGTTCAGTTACCAAATCTACGGCGCGTGGGATACGTTTTCAACGGTGCTACCGGGCTATGAGGGCGCTTTGGGCGAGCCCGGCCTTGCTCGCTACAAGGCACTGGTGGCAGAGCAGTGGTCCGTATTGCCGGTGCTTGGGCCATCGGATTACCTCAAGGCTGGCTATGACAGCAAACGAAGCCGTCTGGAGCGGGCGATGGAGAGCTTCGCCCAGATGGGCGGGGATGTTGATGAACAGGTGCAGGTAATGGAGCGCAATCTCTCTGACCCGCGTCGATTCCTCGCAGTGGCGCGCCTCCTGCAGGAGCAGGACCGAGCTGACGAGGCCTTGGCCTGGGCGGAAAAGGGGAGGGCCGCATTTCCACAGGACCGTGTACGCGACTTGGTGGCATTTTGTATTGATGCGTACCGGCAATCTGGTGACTTCAACAAGGTGGAAGAATTGGCTTGGCGGCGCTTCACCTTGCAACCAGGATGTGAGGCCTACTTCACCCTGCTCGGTGAGGCCGACAGCATTGGGCGGCGGGATTTGCTGCGGACGAAAGCGCTGGAGCATCTCTGGGGCCTTGTCACCGAGGATGAATCTCCCATGAAGGCGAAGCGCCTGGGGTTGTTTCCACCCAAGCGCGGCGAATTGGTTGAGATTTATCTCAGAGAAGGCCTGCCGGACCTGGTCTGGCAAACATTCCAAGGCGGCCCAGTCAGCCGGTCGTTGTGGTCGCCGGTGGCACAACTTAGAGGCCAGACTCACCCTGAGGACGCCATATCGCTCTACCTCCGACTGTTGCCGCATGTGGTGGAGGTTGGCAGCCGCGGCGCACGATATGAGGAAGCCTTTGCCGTGGTGGTGGCGATTCGCGCGCTCCGCTTTGCCTCTGGCGAACACAAGGCTTTTCACGACGAACTGGCGCGTATCCGCATGGAGTTCAAGGCGAAGCGAAATTTCATGAAGCTGCTCGCCGACCTCTGAGGACGCCGACGCTCGGGGGGGGTACATTCGCTGCTCTGCGGTGGCAGAATACAAGCCAAATACGGGTTGGCAGTTGCCAGTCGGGCCATGTTCATCATTGAAAGATGGCCTGCCACCCCTACGTTTCCTGCGGCGCCTGCCGATAAGTATTCGTTAACAGCGCGCTGACTTTTGGCCTGACCAAGCTTTTTGTGCATTGACCTGCGGCGCTGTCTGGGGCCTATAGTCCTCCAATGAATCATTAGTGGATTGACTTTGCCATGAAAAACAAAGCGCCATCGGAAGTTGTCGAACAGTCAGCACCTGCCAGCCCAGCCAGTCCAACCAGTCCAACCAAGAAGCCGCTATGGAGAAATCCCTTGGTGATTGGGATTGCTGCATCGGTGGTATTGGCAATCGGTGGCGGGACTTGGTGGTATTTTTCGAGAACGGCCGACGCTGACACGTCAAAACAAGCTTCTCAAGAACAGCCGGTTGGTGTGACTGCCAAGAAGGCCGCCCCGGCAGGAGAGACAGCGAAAGCTGAAAGTTCTCCACCTCAAAAAGAGGTGAAAGGTGAAGCTAATCCGATGGATGTGAAGACTGAAAAACCTGAGGCTAATTCTGACACGCGGGTGACGGTCGTGGCGAAGACCTTGGACGGAGTTACAGTAAACGCATCTATCGAGATTCCGCTTGGGGACGATAAAAAGGCGGACTTGAAGAAATATTTCCCATATCTGAAGCAGGCCTTTTCCCGCTATATAGGCAGCGCCAAGGCCAATGCCCTTGGCAGCAGAGAAAATAGAACCGAGCTTATAATGATTTTGTCTGAAGTTGCCAATGAAGAGTTGCCACCGAATCTGCGCGTAAAGGAGATTGTGTTGATTCAGTTGGATATAAATGCCCAGGGGCCTGCCCAATAAGCCCTATTTTAGGGTGCCGTGCGGTAAAGTGCATCCGATGCCTAGTGATTGACAAACCTATGAATATTTCCTACCTACCAACTTTTACTGCGCCAGCGAGAACACTTTGGGAACTCATCCCGAAGGACAAGCATGGTCTATTTCTGAGCAATGTCTGGTGTGGAGCGTGCCGAACTAATACGACCATCACGAATTTCAACGGAAAGTGCGTTGGTGGCAATCTGTTGCTTGAAGGCCTGTGCAAGAAGTGCGGAGAGAAAGTTGCCCGGTACTTTGAAAGCTGAGAATACTGGATGTGCTTGATTCCGGCTCTTCGCTTCCGCTCGGGGCAGATGCAGTATCAATGCTGGACTTGCCTATCATCCGCGAAAGGTCCCCCAACAATGACAAAGCCCACGTCGGTTAGACATGGGCCTCGCTAATCTTGGGCCTCGGTACTTGAACCCAAGGCCACCGGCTGTTAGCCGTCGGTACTACTCGGTCATCTCTTCAAACTGCGGCGGACTATCACTCATACTGCCTCCAGTCGCGTTGTTTCTTGAGGAGTCTGACCAAACAACCCGTCAGGCTTCGACTTCAGATTACTCCTCTGTATCGAAAAGTCCACATATTTATATGCGCGGTTTTACGGCGAAAACGCCGTGCCGAATCAGATGTCGGACAGGAGGAGGGTGGCTCCGTCCCACCACCTCACTGGACGCGCAGTTTCGCATGACATCATCAGCCTTCTGGTTCATTGTCCAGGCCGTTTCGCCCGGACGCGGGAACTAAAAAGGCCACATTGCCCCCGCGGAGCCTCGGCATGGACACTGACTTACAATCCCATCTCCAGAACCTACCCGTGCGGGCCGATGCTTCAGACCATTGCCTCTGCCGCCGAGAGCGAACTTCTCATCAAGAAGAGTCGCTTCATCGGCTGCGTCCAGCCTGTGCCAGATAGGGTAACTGCACAAGCGGTCGTTGCAAGCTTGCGTGAACTGCATCCAGGTGCTGCCCATGTGTGCTGGGCGTTGCTCGCCGGTGGCCACTCTGCCGCGGTTGACGATGGTGAACCCAGTGGTACAGCAGGGCGGCCGATGCTGGATGTTCTTCGGCATCAGGAGTTGGAGGGCGTCTTGGCTACGGTCGTCCGGCACTATGGTGGGGTAAAGCTGGGGGCCGGCGGCCTGGTCCGAGCCTACACGGACTGTGTCGCGGAAGCACTGAAGAGCGCGACGAAGGTTCCCATCGTCAAGTTCAGGACCCTGAGTTGCCAGGTGCCATACGCCCTGGAAGGTTTCCTGCGCCGTGAAATTGAGGCTGCGGGCGGTAGGTTAGATAGTGTCCACCATTGGGAGAGTGTGACATTCGTTTTCTCGCTGGCGGATACTGCAGAAGAGGCTTTGGTTGCCCACCTGAATGAGGCTGGCCAAGGACGAATTAGCTGGCTGGCAGC
The DNA here is from genome assembly GCA_043743785.1 of Rhodocyclales bacterium. GTDB lineage: Bacteria > Pseudomonadota > Gammaproteobacteria > Burkholderiales > Rhodocyclaceae > JAQTNA01. The sequence goes on from JAYTVW010000141.1 coordinate 9,296, forward strand.
TGATTAGGTCCAAGGTTCCGAAATCAGGACAATTAGATTATTTGGAAGGAATGTATGAAAAAGTTCGCTATTGGAGTGCTTGCTGGGTTCGCAATGCTTTGTGCCGGCGCTGCCGTTGCCGACGAACATGGGCATCCGAATCACGCGTTCGCGCAGGACATTGATGCGTTCCATTCGGTGTTGGCGCCGGTATGGCATTCAGAGCCCGGACCGGGACGCACCAAAAATGTCTGCGCCAGAACAGACGAGATGGCGCGCTTGGCAGGTGATATCAAGTCGGTAGATGCGTCTCAGCTGGTGGCGGCCATTGCCACCCTGAAGGCAAAGTGCGGGGCGAGTCAGAGTGAAGTGGACGGGGCCCTTCACGATGTTCATGAGGCCTTCCATCGGCTTATCGAGTAAGGCCCCATCCGTCGAACCAGCTTATGAGGTTGGATGATACAGCCCAAGGCTATCTGGCAGCGGGGAGGGCATGCCCCAGACCACTGCCAGCGTTGGGTTTATGCGGGCGAAGGCAGCGGCTGTAATGGCATAAGGGAGCGAGCAGACACGATGAGGCGTTTGCGGATGCCTGCCCCAAGCTGTCGTTCGATTTCCCACATGGCAAGTCCTTTGACCACGGCTACTTGCTCAATTGCCGTGACGACCTCGCCAAACTTGGTGCAGATGTACTCGGCACCATGCTGAATAGATGACTGCATTTTCTTCATTTGCTATCGCCTCCAGGGTGGTCAAACGAGAATAATTCCTAGCCTTCGAGAAGGTCAAACCGCCATCCATCGAGATGGAAGTAACTACGCAGCGCACCTTGGAACGCCTCTGTCGGGACAGGTAGTCGTCAGGCAAAAAGTTCTGACAGACCCAATTGAGGCGCCCCGTATTCGGGCACCCGCAAATTACTGCACGGTGTTGGTGCTGGACCGCCGGTTCCAGAAGGCAACCAGTACATAGGGTGCTGTGGCCGTCAGCACTGAGGCAAAGAGCATTTCCGCAATTTCTAGTTCCATGGCAAGTGCCTCCAGTCGATTTTAGTCGAGTAATATCACGCAAGACACATGCCTGATTCGTTCTGCCGTACTTTGAGGTAGGACGCTGAGAGGATGCGTGTTTACGGTGACACCGTCAGCAGGGTAAAGGTACCGGCTTTGAGTCGAGGGCGGACACCGCCAGCGCCAGGGGCATCGGTATCCGCGCTAACCGTGTAGATACGGTGACTGGAGCTGTCCAGTGCCAGGGTCCGCGCCGTTGGTTTGGTGGCGAGCGTCTGGGCAACGGCGTAGGTGTCGGTGGAAATAACCGTGAGTGTGCCTTCGCCGTTTGAACTGAAGGCGAGGTGCCGCTGGGCATCAAAGGCCGTGGCGTCGCATCCCTTCCCAATAGGTACGCTTGCCAGGAGGTTGCCTGAAGTGCCGGACACCACAGCCATCGTCTGGTTGTGACAGCCAACAAACAGGCGGTCCGTTGCCGGGTCGATGGTCAGACCCGTGGGCTCGTCGCAAACCCTCGACAGGTCGTGCCGGGCGAGCACCGACAGCTTGGCGGTATCTACGACCGCCAGAAGATTCTGGTCCTCCACATTTACGTAGAGCCGGCCTTTGCCATCCACTGCTGCGAACTCAAGCTTGCCGCCGATATCGATGGTCGCAAGAACCTTGTCGCTCACGGCGTCGATGACCGTCAGGCTACCGGCGTCCCCATTGGCCGCAAAGATGCGCTTGGTGAAGGCGTCATAGACGATGGCGTCGGGTTTCTTCCCGGTGGGCAGTGTTCCCAGCGCTTTCAGAGATGAAAGCTCGAAGACCGTGACCGTGTTCGTTTTGCCATTGCTGGTAAACCCTTTGTTCAACTCCGGCGCCAGGGCAACGCCGTGGACGCCCGGGGTGTCGGCAAGGCTGCCCGCCATCCGGCCGAGGGTTGCGTCAAAGACATCCACATGGTCGCCGCGGGTGATGTACAGGCGATGGCTGTCCGCATCGAAGCTGAGGTAGTCCCACTTAACCTCGCCGGGAAGTACGGTTTGCCCTGTGACGTGATAAGCGAAGTCGGCAGCAACAACCGGCATGACAATCACTGAGCAGGAAAGGGCGACAAGTAAACGGCGAAGCACGGTGCGCATGGCGGTATCCAGTAGGTGGGTGTCCAGAGGAAACTGGGACCGCAACTTATTTTTGTGAGTCGGGTGAAGCCACGATATCCGCCGGCGCAGGGTTTTGGGCAGGCGATGAAGGAGAGGAATCCACTGCCGACTGCGCATCGGCCTGAGGCTGCAATCCGATGGTCGACGGTGGTGCCGACTCGTCTGCCCCAATTGCCAGAAAGATGAGAACTGCCAACACAGCGATGACCCAGGGCCATAGCGCTCCCCGTTTTCCAATTTGCTCGTTCATCCTGGCTCCTACGCGAAAGCGTCCTGCGATACTACGTTATCAACCCAAGCAACACCTCCCAAGACGAAGGGGAGCTCACGTTTCATCGTGCCCCCTACAGGCTCTTGGCCGATTGCAGCAATTCCGTTTCCTGCCATAGCGCGCGTGCGAATGTTTTCCAGATGGCGCTGCCATGGGTCAGCAGTCCGTCGTGGGCGCTCATTTCCATGGTTTTCAGCATGAGCGCGGCCAGGCCAAATAGCTCGAATTTCGCCAAGGCGTGGTAATCGGTTGGCTCGCCTGGTCGGACGTGAGGCTGGTGCCCGGTATAGGTAAGTGCTTCGCGCGCAAGTGCACGCACGTCCGCTTCATCTTCCCAATTGATACCCAGGACGACGGCCTTGCGTTCGATTTCGCGGACAATTTCTTCGCTGTTTTGAACGTAGCTTCCAGTAACACTCATAGTCTTCTTGGTTCCGGGCCGTGGCCCAATGTTCATGTAGCTCAGGGAGAGGGCAGAACACCTCCCACAAGAGAGAAGGTTCCATGTTGCATCAGGCAGCAACGTCAGCCTCTGCCGACGATGCCGCCTGATGGGTCGCCCGAGGCGTTACTGTGCCGGCGGCGTTGCCGGAACCTGAATCCATCCACCTTGGCAGCTTGCAACGTACGGATAGTATTGGTTGCTTGCCCGGCAGAAGTACCAGCTATTCGGAGCCACTGGCGCTTGCACGACCGGTGCTGCAACCACGGGCGCCTGCTCGATAACCACCGTTGCCGGCGCGTAGGGGTCGGGGTAGGGATAGACGGGCGCCGCATAGGAGTACCACAGTGCTGAGTCCACGGCCGCACCGACCACCCACCACCAGCCTAGGCGACCGTCGTGTGGGCCGTTGTACCAGTGTCCGGTGGCCCAGTGGTGGACATCGGCTTCATGGAAGTGGCGAATGTCACCACCGCCGCGCCAATGACCTTCAGCCATCGCCGACATCGGAACTGTCACAACGACGGAGGCCAGAATCCCGAGTAACGCATTCTTGAGTTTCATGGTGATTGCTCCTTTATGGTAGGTGCCGCATCTGACGGAACAGGGATAGTGGGGTGGCCGCATGCATGGGTACATTTCTATTGCGGGGAGAGCTTGGGGTGAAGCATAACCATCTGAAATGTAGCTTGCTGTAAGCGTTGGTTTCCGGCAACAGACCTTCCTTGACCAGGAAGGCTCATTGTCTGGGGGTGCCCCGCGGGAGTTGACTCTTCTCGAAGGCTTGGACAGGGGGCGGCCATCAAATTGCTGGCAGCCAGCGACGCCGGCCTGCATTGAAGGGGTACGGCTTTTGGCGAGAGTGCAGCCGCCCAATGGCGTTAGGCAGACGAGCCAAGGCAACTCGGGCGCGTACGCAGGTTTGCAAAATTTCAGTTTCGCGTATGTAGCATGCTGCGATGCAGCTTGCGTTTCAAGATTCATGAGTAGAGGATTAATGCTCGGTAGCTCGGCATTTATCTGAGCGCTAGTGCCATGACGGGAAACAACAAAAATTATGGGCTTGGGGGAGATGACAAATGAAGAAGGGGACAATTTCCGGCTGGTTTGACAACGAGAGAACCGGTACTCGCGAACTGTGGTGCCTCGGCGAGGTTCTCCGCGCTTGGCCGCGGGACGTCATTGACAGTTCGAATGACTACGCGCCTTGGAGCACTTACCCCAATCTACCTTATGGACTTGCGGACCTGCCCATTTCTCTTGGACAACGGCCGTCATTCTCTGGGCAGGGCGCGGTTTAACTTCTCGAATATGCGCGGCAGACACACCAATGTGGCGGCAGGTTTCTCGCTAATCTGATTTGAATGAAACAGGAGTGCAGCATGAGCAAGTCGATGACCCCCGAACAGCTATTTCACGCCAACGCCTCCAACCTGGAAGTTCTTCAAAGCTTTGCAAAAACCACAATGGCCGCGGCGGAGCGTCTGGTTGCCTTGAACCTGAATACGACCCGAGCCCTGTTGGAAGATAGCGTCGCCAATGCCAAGGCGTTGCTTGGCGTAAAAGACTTAAGCTCTCCACAGAAACTTAGTCGGTAGCAATGTCGCACGGGTGCCTTATTTGTCATAGGATGCGGGCTTCGACAGGGCGATGACACGACGAGATGAAGCAAAGAGAACTGGAGTTGTCGGTAGAGGACAGGGCCGCGTTGGCGGCGATCATCAAGAAAGGCCGAGACTGGCGGATGCGGGATCGCGCGCAGACGGTGTTGTATTTTGGCGACGGGTGGCAGGCAAAGGCGATTGGGGAGAAGCAGGAGTTGGACCTGGATACGGTCTATAAGCGGCGCAAGGTATGGCTGGAAAGCGGGATTTTGTCGCTGGCGGATAAACATCGGAAGGGCGCGCCGTCAAAACTGAGCGCCAGCCATCGGGAACAGATCAAGACATGGGCGCTGGCGGAGGCCTTGACTGCCCCCGCGCTGCTGGCAAAGCTAAAGGAAGAGTTTGGGGTGAGTGTTCACGTCAATACGCTGAGCGCGGCGCTGAAGAAGATGGGGCTCGTGTGGATGCGTACCCGGCATAGTCTAAAAAAAACGGGATGACCTGATGTTCCGTAAATCTCAATCCGAAATCAAGGAGTTACTTGTTCGTGCGGAGTGCGGAGAAATCGAACTGGCGTACGTGGACGAAGCTGGCTTCTCCCAGGCCCAGCCAAACCGTAGCGCTTGGACGCTGGTCGGAAAACGCCACATGATTTATGCCAAGCGCGGCAAGCGGCTGAATGTCATGGGTGCCCTGCTGTCTTCGGGAAAGCTGTTTACGGTCAAGTATTGGGAAACGGCGACGGCACTATTTTTCGCCGGCTTTCTCGGCCTGCTGAGCGACTTTGTGGGCAAACCGCTGACCGTGATTCTGGACAACGCCTCGATTCACAAGGCCAAGGCCATTCAGCCGCTGCTGAAGGTCTTGGCGCAACGTGGGTTGACGCTGTATTTCCTGCCGCCCTATAGCCCGGAACTAAACCGTATCGAGAAGCTCTGGCACAAGATGAAATATGTGTGGATGGACTTCAAGACCCGCGACGCCCAGATCCTCGAAGCCGATGTCGATGAAATCCTGGACGGCTTCGGTGGTCCGTGTTACCGAATGAATTTCTGTTGAGAGCTTACAAGACCTTGCCGCACTCCAGCCATCCCTTGAAAAAGTTGGGGCCTACTCCCGAAGCGTGTATGAAATCACGACCCAGGCGCAAGAGGAATTCAACCAGGCCATCAAGGCGCAATTCGACGAAGTAAATTCGAACATCATTGCGGCACTGGAGACGGCGGCAAGTTCCGGACCGGCCGGTTCTGATGTGACTGTGAAGTCAGCCATTGCTGCTGCAAACTCGGCTTTTGACAGTCTGAACAGCGCAGCCAAGCAAGTGGCAGCATTTGCCGAAGGGTCGGGGCCTGTCGGAGCTGCCGCCGCCCCAAAGCCTGCTGCACCAGCGGGCAAACGAAAGAAGGCCCCCTAATCCTCGAGAGGTACGCGGCGGCCCTTCCATCTGCATGGGCCACCCGTAGCCGAGTACGTTGGTTGGCCCTGGCTTTGAGCGGTTCGCCTTGCAGTGAGAGGAGTTTCACCTACCCGCTTCAGCAAAGGACATTCAAATGCCGTTTTTCAAAATCCCCATGGAAGATGGGCCTGAGGCCGAAGCCATGTTCCCCTGGGTCTATGTGGAAGGCACCGATGCCCATGCTGCCTATGATTTTGCGATTTGCCACATCCCCTGCGGACTCGGCGAGGCGAATGACGAAGTGCGGCCCATCGAAATGGTCCCTGACGAGGAAATCCTGAACATGCCTTGGCCCATCTTCACACTTGCCTACTTTGGACTGTGTCATGAGGATGATGTTGTCACCTGCGCCAAGTGAGGGGCGTGAGCACGGCCCCACTGCCTCGTTTCAGGTCATTATGAAATTGGTGTCTGGCTGTGTGGGCGGGGGGTTTTGTCTCGCCCAAAATTTCACGCAGGGTTGGGTCAAAATCGGCCACTTTTGCATCGTGCCCACAGGTTCGCGCCCTGGGAGCATCAAGAAAATCTCATCCAAGCCGTAATGGCAGGAAGGACGTTGCTGTCGCACGTTTATAACCAACAGAGGAAAATACAATGAGCATTAGTTCCGTCGGCGCAAGCGCCAGCAGCAACTTTGCCGCCCAAGCAACCCAGCGTACATCTGGAGCCGCTACCGTGCAGAAACAAGGTGGTGACAGCGATGGCGACTCGGATGGCACAACCGCAGCCCCTGCCAAATCGGCGAGTTCTCCTACTGTCAACTTGTCTGGCCAGACGCTAGGAAAATTGATTAACGTCACAGCTTGAATCCGAATGCCGACAGCCCTCTCGGTTACAAACAGGAGGGCGGTTCGCTGTGTATTAAGATAATTTACTTGGTATTTCGAGAAAGAAAAGGTGGGGAATGAGTCTTCAACCAATCGGGGCGTCGGCTCTGCCTAGTAATGCCACAGGCCAGTCGGCCTCTGTCGCGCCTTCCTCGTCCTTTGCGCCTTCATCTCTTACTACGGGAAGTGTGGCTGACTCCAAGCCAGCAACCCCAGCGCAGAAGCCGACAGACCAGCAGGTTCAGCATGCCGTAAGCGACCTGCAGCAAGCCGTGGCCCAACACACGGAAGGTTTGGAGTTCTCACATGACAAGGCAAGTGGCCGGGATATAGTCAAAGTTGTGGATACCGCTACCAATAAAGTAATTCGACAGTTCCCCTCCGAGGAAGCTCTCAACTTGGCGCATTCCATCGGCAATCCCATGAGTGGTTTGCTTATAAATCAGAAGGCTTGATTTTGCCGTGGCGGCGGCACAGCGCGTCATGGAAGTCACCCGGTTCTGAACGTCATTAAGCACCCGGCCCGGGAAGCTTGGTGAAAGCCACCGTAAAAGACCTCTTTATTTTGGCCAGAGGCCAAGTCAATTGGGCTATTCAATGGCGGCTCTTTATATAAAAGCGGCCGTGTCGTTGCGGAAAACCTGTCCGGCCGCTTAGGGTTGGTTGCGGTCATACGACCAGCCCTGGACCAAGCCACATTTATTCATATGAGCTTACGGACTCAGCGTTTTTGCCCCCTCTCAATCTTCTGAATCTCGGCAACGCAACATATTCCCTCCACCCACCCCCTTTTTTCAGAGTTGCACATCGAATTTGAAAACACGAGACGACGGAACGCCCTCAGCGGATCGCGAATTCGTCACGGCGATGCCCTGCGGCTTCGGCAGCCATGAGCCAAGCCGGCGTACGACCACGGCCGCTCCAGGTGGCACCGGTCACCGGATCGCGGAATCTGGCACCATCAGTGCCTGTGGAATGAGGCATATCCTGTGCGGCGTTGGTAATGTCGTCGAGCGTCAGGCCCAGTTCCGCCATACGCTCCTTGATTCTGGCGATCGCCCGGGCCGGGGATTTTTCCACCCAGGGTTTCCTGGCGGCTGGCGCCTTTCGCGGCGCGGGCGTCGTGGGTGACTTCGTTCCCGTCTCAGGGGGAAGGTCCTGCGCGGCCTTGGATTTGGAAGTAACTTTGACAGGTGCCGGCTTTGCCCGCGAAGTGGGGGGCTTCACCGGCAGCGGGGTTTCGTCCATCTCAATGCCGAACACATCAGCCAACAGAGCATCGTCGAGCACCCGTTCTGACTTCGGGCCCGGCTTTGGCAAGCCGGCCCCGGCCTGGCTGACCAGATCCTGGGCATCCACCTGCCGCAGCCTGAACAGTAACTCAGGCTGTTTATCCAGGCGTGCCCCCACCCCATACAGAACGGCGGCAATATGCTTGCACATATAGGCGCCGTCCGGGCAACTACAGTTGAAGCTCATTTCCTTGGGCGTGGGGAAGAGGCCGCTGTGCGGCATGCAGATACGCTGCATTACGGCCGAGGACAGCTTGCCCTGCAACAGGTCCACCAGCGTATCAATCGAGCCCGCACAATCCGTACCGATGGCGTGCCAGTGTTGCGGCGGCACCGCCGCAACCTTGACGCTGACCTTGTAGAGGCTCGAGCCCATGACCTGCGCCTGAACTTCGCCCGCCTTGATCGCGAAGTCGACCACCGAACCATTGCGCACATAGGTGCGCCCACGCGGCAAACGATTGGCGTAATCACTATAGGCTTCCAGGTTGTCGCACCAGGCCTGGCCCCAGAAGGTTTTGGCGATGGCGCCACGAAAGGCCTCGATGGGCGAGAAATCAAGACCCGCTTTGCGCGCCTTGGCGGCGGCTTTTTCGGCCTTTTTACGCCGCTCGGCGACGGGGACATACGGCTTCCAGCCGAAGTAGCTCATGGTCGCGGCCTTATTTTTCCAGCGCGGTGTGAAGGTTGAGTTGGACCAGATCCAGGAGTTCGCGATCGCTCATCTCGGTCAGCAGCAGTTCCGCACCGTCCTCCAGTACATCCTTGACCAGTTGCTGCTTGGATTCGATCAGCTGATCGATGCGATCCTCAACGGTACCGCGGCAAACGAACTTATGCACCAGCACGTTTTTGCGCTGGCCAATGCGGAACGCCCGGTCGGTGGCCTGGTTTTCCACCGCCGGATTCCACCAGCGATCGAAGTGGATCACGTGCGACGCTGCGGTAAGGTTGAGGCCGGCGCCACCGGCCTTGAGGGAGAGGACGAAAAACGGTATCCGTTCGTCCTCCTGGAAGCGCTTGACCAATTCACGACGCTTGGCTACCGGCGTGCCCCCGTGCAGCACCAGCCCCTCGCGGCCGAAGATGGCGCCGAGAAAGGCTTTGAGCGGCTCCGTGGTTTCGCGAAACTGGGTGAACACCAGCACCTTTTCCTGCTTGGCGGCAATCACCTCGGCCAGTTCGCGCAAGCGAGCGAATTTGCCGCTGTCGTCGCCGCGCCAGGCGCCATCGCCGAGCCATTGCGAGGGATGGTTGCAAATCTGCTTGAAACGCATCAGGAACGCCAGCACGACCCCTTTGCGGCCCATCCCTTCGGCCTCGTCCAGGGCGTGGGCGAGTTCGCTGACCGCGTCCTGATAGAGCGCCGCCTGGGCTGCGCTCAGGTGACACCAGGCCTTGAGTTCCGTTTTGTCCGGTAGATCGTTGATGACCCGCTTGTCCGTTTTCAGCCGGCGCAGGATGTACGGTTGCACCAAGGTCCGCAGCGGGCCGAAATGCTCGGCCTGCGCCAGTTGCTGCGTAAACTGGGCAAACTGTTTCGCCGTGCCCAACAAGCCGGCATTGGTGAAGTCGAAGATCGACCACAGGTCGGACAAGCGATTTTCCACCGGGGTGCCGGTCAGCGCGATGCGGGCCCCCGCCTTGAGTTTCTTCACCTGCCGCGTCTGTTGGGTCGCCGGGTTCTTGATCGCCTGCGCTTCATCGATAACGACGAGACGCCAGACGATGCTCTCCAGCAGCGGTAAACGCAACAGCGTGCCATAGCTGGTGATGACCAGATCGACGTCCGCCAGGCGCTCCGCCGTAAGCGTGCGCAGTTCGGCACTGGGCAGCGCAGACGGATGGGCGATGAGCATGCGCAAACCCGGCGCAAAACGCTGGGCTTCGTCGGCCCAGTTGGCCAGCAGTGAGGCAGGGGCCACCAGCAGGCTGGGCCCCGCGTGGGCGTGTTCCCGTTTCAACACCAGGAGCAGGGACAGCACCTGGATCGTCTTGCCCAGTCCCATGTCGTCGGCGAGACAGGCCCCCAGCCCGAGGCGGGCCAGCAGATATAGCCAGCGTACGCCGACTTGCTGATAGGGGCGCAAGGTGGCCCGCAGTTCGGGCCCGGGACTGACCTGGGCCAGTCCCTCGGGTTGGCGCAGGCCCTGCAAGGTCTCAGCCAGCCAGGGCCCGGCCACCAGTTCGGACCAGTCGGCATCGGCAGCACCCTCGGCAGCGTTGTCGAGGGAAGCACCGGCCATCAGGCGCATCGCCTCGGCAAACGGCAGGCCACTGTCTGCCGCCAGGCGTTCGATGTGTTGGAAGCGCTCGAGCATGCGCCCCAGTTTCTGACTGTCCACCTCCACCCAGCGCCCACGGATCAACTGCAGTCCGGCGCTGCTGCTCAGCAAGGTCTTGATCTCTTCCGCACTGAGACTTTCGCCATCGAGCGTGACGTCCATGCTGAAGTCGAGCAAGGCGTCCCGCCCCAGCAGCGAGGGCGCGCGCGCGCCCAGGCTGGCCTTGACCCGGGCGCGGGCAGGGCGCCCCGCCGTCCAGGTTCGCGGCGCGCGCACAATGATGCCGGCGGCTTCGAGCTGGGGCACATCGCAGAGAAACTGGTAGGCCTCGAGCGGCGTCCAGCGCAGCGGGTGGTAAATCTCCCCGGTGTCCACCATGTCCCGCAGCCAGAAACAGTATTCCGCCCCGGCCTGCACCGGCTTGAGCAAGGAAAGGAGCCGGCCCCGGCTCATGCCGTCCGAAAACTCCTCCAGGGCCTTCGAGAGCGGCAGATGCTGCGCCTTGCCCTGGGCCGACAGGCGCGAGGCATAGGTTGCGAGAAACGCGAAGGGCGCCTCAGGATCCTTACGATTCTCGGCTAGATTGAAATACACGCGTCCTACCAGATTCCAGGCGGGATGCAGTGCCTTGAGAAAATCCTGCAGCGAGGACTGCGCCGCGGCGAGTTCAAGCTGCAGCGCAGCGTCGATTTCAAACCACAGGCGGCGCAGGACGTCCGGCGTCAGATATTCCGCACCCGTCATCGGCGGGGCATCCTCAACCAGATGCTGCAAGCTCGGATCGTCGGGCGCGGCAATATCGACGCCCTCCGTCGTGGCGCACACGGCCGTGACGTAACGCGCGGCGTAATCCCGCCACCAGGCGAGGGCAGGGGGCAACACAGAGGCAACTTCCGTGGCCCCCAGGTGGAGCAGGCCGTGCCCGCTGCCCAGCGCAAACGCGGCAGTGAGCCTCTCCTGAAGATCGGTGGACAACGGCGGCGCATCGCCCTCAGCCCCGAACGCAAGGTGGCCGTGCGGTGTCAGTTGCAGCGTCAAGTTGGAAGAAGTGGGAGGTGCCATGCGTTATTAGGTCAGACGGCGCTTGCCGACGCAGTCACGGTGCCGCGCCGGCGCAGACCTTGAATGGATTATGCAGCTGAACGCCGGTATCCTTGAAATCGGCCACGTTGCGGGTGACCACGGTCAGCCCGTGCAACAGGGCGATCGCGGCAATTTGCCGGTCCACGGGGTGCTGGTTGTTCGGGGCCATCATCTTCCCCCACACCTGGGCACAGTCGAGGTCGAAGTCGAGGATTCGGTCGCTATAGCCATCAACAACCGAGTCCAGCCAGGCTTCCAAGCGGGCCGCTTGAGGGAGGTCGCCGCGATGGCGCAATACTTCGACGCCACGGCGCAATTCCCCCACCGTGACCACGGACAGGTAGATCTCATCCGGCGGCACCGCGGCCCAGAACGCGCGCACCCCGGCGTCTGCGCGGGCACCTTTGCGCGCTTCCGAAATGACGTTGGTGTCGACCAGGTACATCAGTGCCGGGTATCGAAGTCAGCGTCCTCGCCGACGGCGGGCATGCTTGCCAAGACCTCCGCCAGTGCACGACGCGGCGGGCGTTGAAGGGCCGCGCGCAGGATTTCCCGGTGTTCAGCTTCAGCGCTCCGGCCATGCGCGGCCGCCCGCTGCTTGAGCGTCAGCACGACGGTTTCTTCCACATTGCGCACAATGAGATTGGTGGCCACGGCAGTCTCCTAGGGACGATTGCAATGATTACATTTTAGCGCATATCGTAATCATTGCAATCGCCCCGTGGCACACAGAGAAGACAGATTGCGACTGACACGATATTCCGCGACGCCGTCAGAAAGGCACTGACCTACACCTCGAGTAGGCGTCACGCAGCCTGCTTGGGAGACTTTATGCTTGGCAAGGGAGTGGGGTGGGTTGGGATGATCCTGCTCTTTGCCGGATCTTCGAGATCTCTCTCGGTGACAGCCCTTCTTGGAGGGAAGGCCAGCCTACCTTCCCATCACGGCCTTCGACCGGGCCCAGGCCAGCCAGCCAATGCGCATTGCTCGTGCATCGTGCAAGGCGTGATGCTGAGGATGGCCAGATTCAAAGTAGGCGTCTCTGGTGGAGACGAAGGTACTCACGGAAAGAAGTCGCGATAGATCGGAATGCTTGAGAACCGCGTTCTCGACCCGATGGGCACCGAGCAGTTGCAGTAGAAACTCCCAACCCCCGATGAAGTCGGTGGCGACCTGAAGCGGGCCGGAATGGTCCAGGCTTCGAAGGAATTTGCGTAAACGATCTGCGATCGCCGCCGGCGTCATAGATGGGCCTGTAAGCCTCGGCAGGACAGTGCTCTTCACGAAATCGGTGCACTCGAATGGCGGCCACTCGTTGGATTCGGCATAGAACTCGTGCACGCCATCGCCGCTGACCATGGCGATGGAAATGAGCTTTGGGCGGAGACTTCTCCCAAGGGCATCGCCGGGTCGCCGCGTGATTTCGGCGGATAGAAAAACGATGGACATATCTGAATTATGCGGGCGTGCAATCAATCATAGCGGCATCAAATATCGCTCAAACAGTCGGCTATCCCATACGACTTTATCGGGAAGTGAAGGGTTCAATTTTCGCGAGTCTGGATGCAGGGGGTTGACCAGCGCGTTCCATTCCAGCCTGGCCACGACGGACGGAATAACCAGGACCGCACTTCTGGCTTCTTGTAGCCACTGATCGCCGAAGTTCCTCGCCGCAGAGCCTCCATCTGCATCCCAACCCGCAGGAAGCGTGTCGGCGTTATGCCGCTCTACGCTTATTTCGGCAGGCACATCAGTAACGACAAAACAGTGTGTCCGGGGGACTCGACCGATGCTGGCATGCACCAGTATTTCGAGCATGGCGCAGGAATAACTCAGCGAGCCGTAGATGACTTGGCGGCCGGGACTATTCCAGCGCCCCCCGACCAACGCCGCTCCGGTGCCGTCCCAGAGTGGGTGGCGTTGGTCCCCAATCCGGAAAATCCGCATCATGCGGCAATACCGTAGTAGAGCCGCCACAGGAGCTCTTCCACACGTCGGGCACCCAACTCCGACATAGACACCTCAAGCGGCGTCCGTCCTTGCAGCATGGCATGGGGTGTGATCAGAAATGCCCTGGCGTCATCCTCGGAGTCCCACACGTATTGGGCAGTAGCGATGGTCCTCGCCAGGCGCTCGGCACGCTCTGACTCGCCCGGTGAGAGATTGCTCCGACGACGCTTGTACGTTGCCTCAGGAACAATTTTGTACAGGAGCCGCTTTCGGTCCTCGACGCTCACGCAGATGCGGCCAATGCTGGCTTTCAGGGCTTCTTTGGGAAGACCTTGCGCCACCAACTCGTCAAGCTCCGCAAATGAGTGGGGCATTTTGGCAAGGGCCATCACAGCAGCAATCTTTTCGGCAGTTACCGGGACCATAGTCAACTCCGTGAGTATCAATCGATACTGTAATACTAAACCAATTGATACTTACCGTCGATGGGAGTCTCACGGCAACTTCGCTGGTGTTGCTTACCCCGCGCAGACAGGGGTGAGGCGAGATCGCAATGGGCTGTTTTCGTCTGCCATTCTCCTCTGCCAGGTGAGCAGAAAAGGAAAGCGCCGCACCTGTCGCCAGGGTGCGGCGCTTTCGCAGTGCGATCTGCGATCGCTCAAATCAAGAACTGGTCCCGACCCTGGCCGGCGGCTTCGGCATCGCTCAGCCACGTCGGCGTGCGACCGCGGCCGGACCAGGTCTTGCCGGTCTGGGGGTTGCGGTATTTGGCGGCGACCGAGCCGGTCTTGCGGCGAGCGGCGCCCGTCTGCAGATCCTCGACGGTGAGGCCGAGCTGGTCCATCAGGTCCCGAACCTGGGCAATGCCGTCGGCACGCTCGGCGTGGCGCAGTTCTACAGCTTGCTGGGTCAGTGCCTGGATCTGGGCTTGGATTTCAGCGTAAGTGGCCATGGGTCTTGTTCTCCTGTGTGTATTTGGGGGGGAAGGGTGAAGTGATTACTTGCCAGGCGCCACGGCGGACTTGAAGCCGGCGCCGGGGGTGAATTTCGGCACAACCGTGGCGGCGATGTGCATTTCTTCGCCGGTTTGCGGATTCTTGCCAGTGCGGGCCGCCCGGGGGGAGGCCTTGAAGGTGCCGAAGCCGAGAATGGCCACGGGCTCATTTTTGGCAACCGCGGCGATGATGGCTTCAAGGCCGGCGTTCAGCGCCTTGGCGGCGGCGTCTTTGGTGATGTCGGCGCTCTGCGCCATGTGGTCGATGAGTTCGGACTTGTTCATGGGGATTCCTTGGTCTCTTCTCCAGAGCGGCCGGCACCGGCAGACTGAAGGGCAGCCTGCAACCGGGGGTCTGAGGCGCAGTGGAACGAAAAAGGCAGTTAGGTATTTGTCCTAATCGTTGTCAGAGGGATTGCGCAGGGAACGCAACTCACCTTTGGCCACCGCGTCCGGCACCGAGAACGAATACCGCCCCAGCATGTTGATGTGCTCGTGCTGCAATGGCGACAACCTTGCCACGTCTTCGTCTTTCACCAAGTAGCCTTCGAGGCGTAGCTTCTCCAGTGCGGCCTCGATGTAGAGGGTGTTCCACAAGACGATCATGTTCAGCACCAGGCCAAGCGCGCCCAACTGGTCTTCCTGGCCCTCCCGATATTGCTGGCGCAACTCCCCACGCTTGCCATGGAATACGGCCCGGGCAACGCTGTGGCGGCCCTCGCCGCGGTTGAGCTGCGTCAGCGTGCTCCGTCGTTTGGCTTCGTCATCGATGTAGTTCAGCGTGTGCAGCGTCTTGTCGATCCGGCCGAATTCCGCGATGGCCTGCGCCAGCCGGGTGGGTCGGTCCCCAACCTGGAGGGTGCGCATGATGCCGGTGGCCGACACGCGGCCCAGCTTGAGGGAACCGGCCAGGCGCAGCATGTCGTCCCAATGCGGGATGATTTTCTGCAAACGGAGGAAGTGGCTCGAAATGGCATTGAGGTCGCCGTAGTCTGCCAGGGGATCGATTCGCCAGAAACGCGTGCCACCGACATCCGCCAGGCGAGGGCTGAAGCGATAGCCAAGCAAGCGGAACAGGCCGAATACCACGTCGCTGTAGGCGCCGGTATCGGTCATGATCTGCGTCGGCTGGAGGTCGGTCTGCTGTTCGAGCACCACGGCCAGGAGAATCAAGCTGTCACGCAAGGTCCCCGGCACGGTGATGTCGTTCAATCCGGAGAACTGGTCCGAAATCAGGTTGTACCAGGTGACACCCCGACCGACACCGAAGTATTTTGGATTGGGGCCAGCATGCACCGTGCGCACGGGCACCACGAAACGGATACCGTCGGCCGATGCCACCTCGCCGCCACCCCACTGTTTTGCCACCGCCAGTCGGCTTTGCGCGGCCACCAGCATGGTGTTCGCGGTGGTCAGGGTGTCGTCACGGATGTAATTCTGGTTCACCCAGGACAGTCGATCACGCTTGAGCGCCGGCACATCCCCCCGAATCAGGGGTTCCAGCCCGGTATTGCAGGCTTCGGCCATCAGCACCGCACACAGGCTGACATGAAGATCGGTAGCGCGGGCCGTGCGCTCAGAGACGTGGGTAAAGGCATCCGTGAAACCCGTACGCGCAGCAACCTCCAGGATCAACTCCGGCAGGTCGACGCGCGGCAGCATGCTGGACACTTTTTCCCTCAACGCCACCAGCGAAGCCGGTTCCTCCAACTTGTCGAATGGGCTGAGCACCAGTTCGTGTTTGTCGTCGGTCGTTTCGAATCGCACCGCCGGGTTGGCGGGCAACCGCTCGACCACGGCGCGATAGGTGCGATCCAGTTCTGCGGCCATGGCCTTCAGCATCGGCTCTGGCGTGGCCGATAGACCCAGCGTCCTGCAGATGATCGGCCGGGTGGCTTCCCATTCGCCGCCATCGAGCAGGCCGACGCGCGGATCGGCGTAGCGCCAGCTTGGCGACACGAAGACGTCGCGCCGACGCAGGGCGATATGCAGTTCATCCAACACGCAGAACGTGTAGGCGTGGAAATCGATGGAGCCATCTTCGCGCAGAACATGCCGCCGCCAGGCTTTTCTAACCACGTCTTGCGGGGCATCGTTGCCGGGCTTTTTCCGCGCCATATTGGCACGCAGCCAATCGAAGGCGGCGACCACCGGTTCGCCGACGGCATTTGCGCCGAAGTGGATGTGCTCGGCCAGTTTCGGCAGAAAGCACCGTACCGTCGTGTACTTGGCATCCAGTTCCGCATAGAACACGTTGTCGGCCGGTCGAATCAGAGCATTGACGCCTTCGAGTGCCTGCGCGAGTAGGTCGCGTGGGATTTTCTCGAACACCTTGGTGCGCAGTTCTGCATCTGGCACGCCGGTGTCCAGATACATCTCGCAGGCGCGCGCCAGGGTTGCGGCCGCCTGATCCAGATCCTTCAGCGTGCGGAGTCGCGCCTTCTTGTCCGCCTTGATGGCGTCACCGAAGAGTTCGCGCAGAATTGTTTCCAGCACTTCCAGGGCGTCGTCCTGGGCGTTGGCTTCCAGGCAATGCACGAAGGCAACCAACGTGGCCAGGCGGCGAGTATCCGGCAGGCGCAGGATGGCGCTGACCTTGGCGGTACCTGCATACCGCGCCAAAGCCGCCACCCGGGTTGCCGGGATGCGTGTGGCCGCTGGCAGCCGGATACCCAGCTCACGTACAGCGTCCAGCCGCAACAGGGCCAGGACCAGTGATCGGCTGCTGACTGTAACCGGTCCGGTGCGCAGACGATCCAGGTGCGAACTGCGGCTACCGGCGGACACGACGAGCAGGCTTTCCAGCTTTTCCTGTTGGTCACTGCTGATGCCATGGGCAAGCGAGTGCCACAGGCGTTCCTCCACCCGGCTGCGCAGACGAGCAACGTAGCGTTCGAGGGTGCTGCAGCCTGGCAACAGCACCTTATGGGTCACCAGCCACGTGACGGCCCGCTCGAACAGAACACTTGGCTGGTCGGTGCCGGTCCAGCACAGCGCGTACAACCAGCGAGTCAGCCGGAAGCCGACCTGGTCCGCAGTGATTTCGACGTAGCCATAGTGAGTCTGGATTTCTGAGGCATGCTGAAAGCGTTGTCTGCTTGCAGTATAGAGATGAGCGTCGGCCGTTGCATCAACGCGCAGTTGCTTGGCAAGCGTTTGTAGCACTGGTGCAGGCACAGCCAGAGGGTCTTCCAGGAAGGTGCCCAGATAACGCACCGTGCCGAGCTGCACAGCAAAGCCAAGTCGGTTGTAGTCGCTGCGCTTCAGTGCGATCAATGCGTGATCGCTGTCATCGAGATGAAAGTAACGGGCCAAGTCGTCAGGTGACGGCGCACCGGTGAAGCGACCAAAATTTTCGCGCTGTTCGTTGGAGAGAAAACTGACGGGCATATGGTTCCCCTGGGTCGTTGGTAACGATTGCCGCCTCCTGTAGACGAAGGTTGCTGGAAAGAGCCGCCATGTCCGCAAAATTGAGCTGCTCCACAGAGCAATACCTGAAAATTTCTGTCACATATATCCAAACCATGCACCTTTACGGGCCATAGTCAGAATGACGGGTTGAGTGACATTTTTTGACGATGCCGGGATATCCGCGCAGACTGTCACATAATCGTTCGTATATGTGACAGGCGAAAAATGTTTATCGGCTATATGAGGGTGTCGAAGGCGGACGGCACCCAGACAACTGACTTGCAACGCGATGCGCTGGTGGCCACCGGCGTCGAGCCGAACCAGTTGTATGAGGACCATGCTTCCGGTCGACGCGAAGATCGCCCCGGCTTGGCAGCGTGCCTGAAAGCTCTACGTGAGGGCGACACATTGGTCGTGTGGAAACTGGATCGGCTCGGGCGCGACCTACGTCACCTGATCAATACCGTACACAACCTGACAGGCCGGGGAGTGGGGCTCAAGGTGTTGACTGGGCATGGCGCGGCCATCGACACCACGACTGCTGCCGGGAAGCTGGTTTTCGGGATATTCGCGGCGCTCGCCGAGTTTGAACGCGAACTCATCTCGGAGCGAACCGTCGCCGGACTGGTTTCAGCCCGTGCGCGCGGCAGAAAAGGTGGGCGTCCATTCAAGATGACCGCAGCCAAGCTGCGTCTGGCCATGGCCGCAATGGGGCAGCCGGAGACCAAGGTCGGAAATCTATGCGAAGAACTTGGCGTTACCCGACAGACACTGTACCGGCACGTATCGCCCAAGGGCGTGCTACGGGCGGATGGTGAAAAGCTGCTCTCCAGCCTTTGAGACCCATGAATGGGCTCGGCAGCCCGTGCGGGCGCCATAGTGTGCGTAGTCGTCGCCGCGACCTCATTCCGAGGCGACTTCATTCAATGACGAATACCTAA
This sequence comes from Rhodocyclales bacterium, assembly GCA_043743785.1. Classification (GTDB taxonomy): domain Bacteria; phylum Pseudomonadota; class Gammaproteobacteria; order Burkholderiales; family Rhodocyclaceae; genus JAQTNA01. The sequence goes on from JAYTVW010000141.1 coordinate 27,989, forward strand.
CTGCCTTTTCCGTTCCACTGCGCCTCAGACCCCAACCGTGTGTCTGTTTCCGCCAGTGTGCGCTGCAGGCGGGTGAGCTCAGACTGACTGAAGGCCAGTGCAGCTTTTGCCTCGGCAGTTGCGGCCTCGGCAGAGTCGGTTTTGCCGCGGGCAAACGCGACCTCCATCTCGGCCTTGCCGGCGCGGGTGCGCAGCTGCTCGGCGGTCTGGTGGGCAGCCTGGAGTTGTTCCTTGAGCGCCGCGTCCGTCGCCTTGGCGGTCTGGCGGAGCTCGTCTGTTTGGCGCATGAGGTGCTGGCGCTCGCCGGCGGCGATCTCTCTTTCGCGCTGGATGACGGCATCCGAGCGGCTGCGCTCTGTCTGCAAAGCCTGGTCCTGTCGTTGGGCCGCCGCCTGAAGATCGGCTTCATGGGTGCGGCGTTCGCTTGCCAGCGTGGCCCCCAGCCGGGCACTGTCTTCGCGCAGCTGGGCGAGTTGTTCGTCCCGGGCGTGGAGGAGGGTGCTCGTCTCAGTCAGGCGCAGAGTGAGAGCCTCGATCTCGGCCTGGTGGCCTTGCAGTGTGGCCTGGAGACCTTGTACCGCACCTTGCAGAGCGAAGGTTTCGCGTTCAAACGTGGCCGCCCGTTCCTGCGCTTGCGCGACCTGCTGCGCCGTCTCGCCCCGGGCTTGCTCCAGCTTGACCCGTTCGTCGGCATAGGCGGCGTCGGACTTTTCCAAGGCGAGGCGCCAGACGACGGTCAGGACCTTGTCGGCCTCGCTGACCAGCCCCTCGGGCAGATCCGGGTTAGTGCGGCCGGCGACAAAGCGCTGGGCCATTTCCTTGCGCCAGTCGGCGATGCAGCCCTGCACGATCTTGGCGGAGCCGCGGCGGCCGATCAGTTCATAGACCGAATCAAAGCTGGTGTTCTTGCCGTCCAGAAAGAGTTCGGCACAGGCGTCGGCCACCTGCTTGTATTCGACGGTGCTCCCGCGGGCCATGGTGCAGTTCCTGTTTAGTGAGTACGCCGGGCGCCCCGGGCGAAGGCGTCAGCATTTGCGGCCAGCGCCCGGGCGATTTCTGCCGCACGCGCCGGAGATTCAGCCACACGGTGCGCCAGGTCCAGCAGCAGCCCGTCCAGATCCTGCAGTTCCTGCGCCACCACCTGACTGTTTTCCATGGTTTTGGCCTGCCGGCGAAAAGTTTACAGCACGGTACGTTTCGGTTTCATTAGCATCCATTATCGCACGTCTGACGTTAAATAAATGACGCTTTTTTGTGTTGTTTAGTCATTATCCCTATAATGACGATATATAATGAATGGGAGGCAGAGCCTGCGTCGGTGGCGTCCGGTGGCTCGCGGAACATTGTGGGCGAATGGGCTGAATCTTGTTTTGCGTCAGCAGATTGGAGATGGCGTGGGAAATTCCGTGGAACAAAAATTGGCCGCCTTAATAGTCCCCGCGGCAGTTTCAATATCTGGTGCTCTGGACCCGCTGGCCATCGTTGCTCCGCGCCGTAATCAGGATCAAACCGGCCCGCGCCTGACAGCGGCCAGCAATGACCATGAGGCCGTGGCCACCTGGCTGGCCAAGTACAGGGACAACAAGAATACCCTCGACAGCTACCGGCGTGAGGCTGAGCGGCTGCTGATGTGGGGCCAGTGGATTGGTCGCGATCTGCCCGGGCTGATGGTCGAGGACGTGCTGGCGTACAAGGCTTTCCTCATTGACCCCCAGCCGGTGAACCAGTGGTGCCTGCAGACGGAACCCCGTCTATTGCCCGATGGAAAAGACAACCCGCTGTGGCGTCAGGTGCGCCGCGTGCCCCGGGTGTTGGAAAGCGGCGCGCCAAATCCGGCATGGCGGCCCTTCGTCTCCGGCCTGTCGCCGGCGGCGGCGAAACAGTCCACCACCATCCTGTTCGGCCTCTTCGAGCATCTGGCCGCCATCGGCTACCTGCATGCCAATCCGCTACGGGCCGCCAGCAAGAGGGCGACGAGAACCAAGAAGCGTGAGCAGGACCGCTATTTCGATGACGCGGCCTGGTCGGAGATCCTCAACTGGATCGAGCGCATGCCCAAGGAAGATCCGCGGGATGTCGCCCACTACTGGCGCACGCGGTTTCTGTTCCGCCTTCTCTACCTGACCGGTCTGCGTCGCTTTGAACTGGCCCAGGCCCGCACCAGTCACCTGCGTTTTCAGCGGGGCCAGTGGTGGCTGGACGTGACGGGCAAGGGCAGCGTGGAGGATTCGGTTCCCCTGCCCATGGATGCGATCGAAGCCATCAAGGAATACCGGGAAAGCACGGGCCGCCCTGCCCTGCCCCCGATTGGTACGGATGAGCCGCTGCTCATGGACGTGAACGGCGTTGGCCGTCCCTTGGGGGACCGGGCCATCTACGCCGTGGTGAAAGAGGTGTGCCGGCGTACGGCGGCCTGGGTGGGCGTCGAGAATCCGGAACTGGCCAAGCAGATCAAGGCCGGCTCAACCCACTGGCTGCGCCACACCGCCGCTACGCACCAGATCGAGGCCGGCGTGGATCCGCTCATCGTGCAGGCAAACCTGCGCCATGCATCCTTCGGTACCACGGAGATCTACATCCACAAGGGCCGGGACAAGCAGCATGCAGAGACGGAGAAGCACGTGGTGGATTGTGCGGTTCAGAAGTGAGGTCAGAGGCGGGCTCTGACTGGTCCAATCGCTTGGATGAATGACAGGAATTTGCTCTGAACGGCCCCACGGCAACGCCTGGTTTGTGCCCCATGCTGTCATCCATGAAAAGGCTGGCGCTACGTCCGTTGCTTGTCCGTTGCGGCCGTTGCCTGATTTGAAAAGCAGACACTCAACGTTTTGGTTAAGCGGCCCCTAGAATCGCACTTTCGGGGTCCGCTGGAACGATTTGTCATGAGCGGTTATTTAAACAAATCGTTATAAAAGCTGTTGATTTGTGGGTTTTGAAATTGAATTGACTTTAAGAGCTCATATGCGTTTGGTGTTTTTGGAAGCTCCCCCAATAAATTTCCATGGTCGTCTATAAATTCAACTTTTACTTGTTCTTCCCATACATATCTTTCTTCGTCAAGATAATACTTGAAATGCTGACGATAAACTCTAATATTACGGCCGATATGATTCGTGATGTAAACCAGATCTACACGTGAGTCTGGTCCGATCATTGGGGGGGTAGGAGCTTCACTTCCCCAAGACATCTGGTTGTGTTGGGTTAATTCAATAAGTTTATCAATTATTTCAACAGTCTGCCGTGTGCTAAACATTTTAATTGCCCACTATTAATGATTTTCTATGATGACCAAGCTCAGCTGAAACCACCGATAGGCTTGTTTTTATTTCTCTTGCTGAGTCTTCGTTTTTCTTGACCCAAAATAAAAACCTTGACCTGTATCTTCTGATCAATCTTCTGGCGACTTTAATGTCAGCCAAAAGATCTTCACACGAACCTTTTTGCATAGCCCTAAGCTCAACATCAGCCAAAGCAAAAAATTCTTCAATATCTTTTTGGTTGTCTGAGTATGCGCGAAGCAATGCAGCCACCTCCGACGAAATATTAGTTATTTTCTCTATATGGTCATCAATGGCGGATCTGAACAAAAATCTCTTCTTAATTCTGAATAGTGTCGTTACTGTCAGAAAAGTAATAAAAAGCCCCAACAAAGAAGCCCAGCTCCCTATGTCACTCAGGCTTAAAGAGAAAATATAATCAATAACTTTCTGCATCTCTTTTTCAGTTCAGTGCGTAGCTCATAACGTAGAAGTGAACAGAAGAAATAAAATGCATGCCGGACCGTGATTCTATATATGAGGTTCTGCAACATTTCAAGCCTTTGGTTTCACTGTGCCTGCAATCTATATCCTGTCATTCGTCCCTGTATACTCAGCACCCCATGCGATGAGCTTACTCAAGGAATTGAGGGGAAATATCCTAGTAAGGTGGAGGAGCAATAGAATGTGGGATCATACGCCAAGTGGGCAATAAGGCACATTTGAATGTGCGACCACTTTGGAATGCGCCATCGCCCATCCGCTCCTAACCGACAGAAGCCACCGATATAACGCCATTCTACTGCAAGGCGTAGGTCTCTTCCTTGCTGACAACGGTCCTACTCCATCTATACCTGCCGCCGTTGTCTCGCTGCTGTCACCTGGCAGCAATGCCACCAAGCCGCGCTCAACACACAGGGTACGGCAAGACTCAGCCCAGGCGGTGACATCCAGGCGGAAGACATCCGGCCCAGCCAGATAGACCTTCATACCGCGTCCTGCGAAGCCGCCGACGAGGGATCAACACGCTCCCGCAACTTCTGCCCTGGTTTGAAGTGTGGTGCGTACTTGGCTGGCACCACCACCGCTTCCTCGGTCTTGGGGTTGCGACCAATACGGGAAGGCCGGTAGTTGAGGGAAAAGCTGCCGAAGCCCCGAATTTCGATGCGGTCGTCCTTGGCGAGGGCGTCAGATATGGCCCCCAGGATCTCCTTAACCGAAATTTCTACGTCGGCGGCGACAAGGGAGGGAAAGCGCGTGCCAATGGATGCGATGAGTTCTGAGCGGGTCATAGGGGCTGCATTTTCCTCGATTCGCACGAAGACCGCCACCATGGAAGCCTGACCTTTCTCTCCACGCCTTACCTTAGGATGATTCAGTAATCCCGCGCCAGAGCCGCCATTGCCAAAATGACGAATGCAGCCATTCGCCAAAAAAATCATATAGCCACAACATGTTGCTTTGAATTGGTAGGCTTCAAGAATATACTTGATGTCCATTAACCCGGCAAATCAAAACCAAATGGCAGAAAATATTAAACATTTGATATGACGAGGGTCTAATATTGTCGGTGTGAGGTATTTAATTTCCGGTTTAATGCGTCAAAATAAAAATTACTGCAGGAGTGACTAAATGACCCCTATTGATACGTTACAATTCAGTGCAAATGAATTGATTCGTGATTACCCACCACAATGGACGTTCAGCAAGAAAAAGATAGTTTATAATATTTGTTGTTTGACGAATGACCCGTTTGAAGGGCTTATAACATATTCTCGATGGCCTACCCAGGATATTCCAAAGGCTGTCCTATACAACTCCCGGTTTTCAGTTCTTGAAGGGGTGTATACATATGAAGGCAACTCGTCTTCCGATGAGATATTATGGCACGTTAGCTTTGCGGACTCTGATTTGTTTGTTGCCTATGGAACAGCCCTTCTTGCGCAGGATGAGCTTCAAGTAGCTGAACACCCAATTCTTGGTTCTGTCAGAGAGGCAGTGCAATCAAATGCACTGCCAGCGCAAACTGAAAGTGTTAATGGTGACCCGACGCCCGTTACAATTACAGGGGTCCAGCGGCGATGCGCCATAAACACAATGCCTAATCCAGAGTTGGGTTTAGACAAAGGCCTTTATGGGAATTTATTCTTTTGGGCCTCATCCAACCAAATTACAAAATCAGTAAGTTTGATTTCCCCGCCATCTATAAGCAACATTCTCGCAATGGCAGCGCCTGATGGCGGAGAAGGAGAATATCGTTACGATGAAATAACAAAAATTCTGACAATAGCTTATACGGGATTTCTAGCAGCCCGTATCGATACATGCCGACTACTTAGTGCGAATGCGAAAACGATTATTAATACTGGCTTCTGGGGATGTGGTGCTTTTGGTGGCAATCGTAGTCTGATGACAATCCTCCAATGTCTAGCTGCTGACCTTGCTGGCGTAGAAATACGGTTCTGGGCGTTTGATCAAGCGGGGGGGGGGGGGACATGCCAGGAGTGCTCACGAGTGGTACTCTCGACTGCGAGAGAATACAAACAATGTTTCCGATATAATTGATTGTGTGAGCCGAGAAAAATTTGAGTGGGGCGAATCCGATGGTAATTGATGCCTAGAGCCTTGCTTTATCCTTTTGTTGAGCGTTAGGCTTTGTAGTTTCTGAGGCTATTCGTGTATAAAATATTAGAACCAAAAATCGGAAAGCATTATTGCATATGACTACAATATCAAAGGAAAAATATAAACTAATTCGTTCTTATGAGCATCCTCTCGAATGTAATGAAATCTGCAATCTCCATCCCTTTGTTGATATGCAAACATTGGCACGGAGCCTTGAGGAATTAGCTCAGCTAAATGAAAAATACTGGATGAATCTAAGGGATGTGTATAAATGCCACTTGCCAACTGCCGTCCGTGATGTTTTTATGCAAGAGCTAAAGCTTGGCATAAACAATCAAATTGTTATATCTCACGCGTTTGTGAAGTCATTTCTACAACACAATTTAGGCAGAGGTCTTTCCGAAGGATTTCGTAAATGGTTTATAAAATCAAATCCGCAACTAATCATTCCGCAACATATGCTCGATTCCTTTGATGCAGCTTTGGATGTTTGTGAAATTGATAAATAGCGATTTTTTGGTGGTAGCATAAGTACATTTTAAGTTCTGATTGTATCCCATGTGAAAAATGTAAGATGTGGCTCAGGAGGAGGGAGTTCATTACTTTCATACCTTCTGCTGAAAAAGATTTCTAAAGGGCCAGTTTCACATTTATGGCGGCAAGACGATCCCTCTCGCGCCATTAATCAGATCACTCCCTCTCTGCTTGGCAGGCGGTAGCGATCACTGACCGTTGCATGACACGGGGCTTCCTGCACTGTGGGGTTATGCTTTTTCGAATAATCGAGAGTAGACGCCTTCAATTGAGTCGATCTCCGTGAAGCGACCTTTGGGCACGACTCGTATGTTCTGACGCTCTGCTTTGAAACCATCCTTATTGCCCTTCGTGTGTTTCGCAATCTTGAACGGTTCGAGTTTTTCCGCATTAACTTCGAAGAAGAAAAAAGGGCCAAGATGCAACGTGATTTCGTTAAAATATATCCAGACTACACATCCGCTTGGCTTTTCTGCCAACTTCGTATGCACTTTCTGGCTGGATGTCTTGCCGCCAATAATCGACGTCTTGAGTTGTATGTGCCTGATACGTCCTTCTGCTTCAGCGATTAGGTCGTAGCCTGAGTTATCTACCTCTGGCTTTGCGATCTCGAGAGAACATGCTTGGTGCAGCCAAGAGAGCTTCAATAACTCACCGACAAAGAGGTGCTCAATCAACTTCTCCCGGTATGACGAATTCTCTGTGTGCTGTGTCATGATCTAAGGGGGATAACGTACAAGGCAAGATCCGCTGCGCGGAATCGCGCACAATGCACCCAGACACCTTTTGTTCAATAGAATATTCTTCTCGACATTATTGCGCCTTCTCCCAATTTAAAGTAATGAAATCAATACCCCATAATTGTATTGTTTTCGTAACGATAGGACGATGGTCGCCAACATTATCTAATTTATTGAAGTCATTTACAATTTTCAGAGGTTTATTACCTTCGTGATCATCCAGGAATGTAAAACTCTCAATGCCTTGGTAGTCGTTGCAAAAATGCGCCATTGCTTCCACCTGACAAGTAGTTAAGTCATTGTCAAATTTAGTTCTGGAAATGTGAGTGATTCCGATTCGTTTGCAGCCCCATTTGTTGTATGCGTATGCAATGGATTCGTAAGTGACGTTGTAGATAAAGTCTCTGTTTTGTTGTGGAATATAGGGAATACCGTGCCATAATCTTCGATATTTCTTATAGCACTTAGACCCATCATGAGGGGCAAGAATGAGGCCTTTTAGACGACTTCCTTGCCGTTCAGATGGAATAGCAACTAGCGTTACATCGGGGTTCTTGAATCGGTTCCAATCCGCAAGGCTCGAAATATCCCTTTCAAGAGTCTCAGGGAAGCCATCAAGTACGTGCTGGACAAGATTTCTTTCTTTGAGCCCCAAGTCTTGTGAAAGAAATTGCCGCATCATGCCTAACTGGGAAAATCCATCCTCCGTATCCACAATAATGCAGTCAACTAAGCTATTTTCTGCAAGCGTTTGTGGTCTATATCCAACAGGATGATAGATGACAATGCTTCCGCCCGAGCGAGACTCAAGGACGCCCACACGTTTTGCTTCTAGAATTAGAGGGTAGGTTTCCAAGACAGGCGATCTTATTGGTTAAGGCAAGTTCTCAGTTCTTCCACGCTCATAGCGGGCTGAGTCAGGTGAATAATTGCGTGACAGTTGGGACATACAGGGACAAGATCATCAATCGGGTTAAGCACGTATTCCCGACGAATCTCCGCGAGAGGGACTATGTGATGTACGTGAATGAAACCTCTGCCTATGGCGCCATATGTAGTCTCAAAGTTGAAATTGCATACCGCACACACAGCCCCATGATGATTGATACAGATTGATCGGGCGTTACTGTTCCGCTCATAAGCATTGACGGAGATCGTCTTTGCAGTTCCTTCCAAAAACTTTTCAGGATTTGCAACCTCTTCAGGAATTGATATAGGAACTGCGTCATCAGAGGCGTACCAACTGCTGCCGACTCGGACAAGAGATTTTTGAGTCAGCACTGGCTCAAATCCCTTGATCTTTGCAGGGCCTAAACCATCCTCATCTTGCAGTTCATCAGAAAAGATGATCGGGAAAGTAAATAGTTTGAAGCAATTTTCCTCTACGAAACGAATGTGTTCCCGACTTTGCGGAAATGCCGGATTCTTGCGACCGGTGAGGTTCTTGGCCCACGCTTCACTAAGAATCAACGATCTTGATCCTTCAGTGTTTTTATCCCAAGCGCCGAAGATGACCATCTTTTTTTCAACATTGACGAAGGACCAGCTCCACGTCCAATTGGCACACGTGGCACCATGAGACTGGATGAATGACTTTCGGTTCATAGTGGGTGTAGGTGAAATACAAGATGTTTATGCACAGGAGCCGGCGTAATGTCTTTTTTTACCTCGGTCTCTGTCTCGGTGCCAGTCGAGAGATATCATACGCCAAATGTGCTGATGCAATCATGCTGGTTCCGTGGCCGCTTTGGGAAGTCCTATATGGGTGGCCGCTCTGTGGCTTACTGCGGCCCCACGGCAACACCTGGTTTGTGCCCAAAAGAGTCTGATGACATTGGTAAGCAAAATGGCCGCTCCATTATCATCAAGCGGCCTGTTGGAATTGTGGACTGGCGGTCCCAGCCTCGGCCTCAATGTTCACTGGGTGCATGCTGCTTCAGCGGTAACTCTACTATTTCTACTGATTGGCACCGCCGACGAAATCCGAAGTGATTTAAATATCATTGACAGCATTTTATTGAAGGTCTGCGCATCTGAGAACTGTTGCTTGCCGAGCGTGTGGAACAACCTGTTGCACTTGCATTCTTGGTGGGCGAATCCGTACAGGGTCCTTGGCAAGTCGAGTACCAACTCCTCAATTGTTCCGACGCATTGATAGGCTCACCAGAAATTCCGCACGGCGATAACTTCAGCCAATTCTCAAGGTCTTTGATATCAATGTCACCTTTCCTGCGATTGATATGAACACTGTGCCCCATTTGATAGGGCTTAAGGTGCCTTAGATTGTCAGGGAGTTCAGGGCTTGAGGAGCCGAAATACCAGAAGCGGCGGCCGAGAAGTACGTTCCGGCCGCTCAGATCGGTGCTTACGTTACTGGCGCCATGAATACCATTGTTATCCACTTGCTCAAGGTCGCCTCGACCATTGGGTCGGTAAATGTTGTCGGGGACAGGGGATGCGCTTGGGCGGCGGTCCTTGAAGCGGGGATCGCACCAATACTGTTCGAAGGGCAAAATTTCATCAATCTGCATCACATATACAACCTGATTGTGGCGCCGACTGCGAACCCCGATGATCCAGTCGCCAATCGATGCGGTTTTTCGGATATTCGGCTTGCATATAGCAAGCGAGCAAACGTCTCCATACGGACGTGGGGCAGATCCTCCATCGTACTGCACTACGTATCTGAAGATATTCATGTCACTTCTCTTGAATCGCTAAATAAACTCTGAGCGAACAACGCCGCAAGCCATTCCATAGATTCCGGGTAGTGCGCGCAATCGAGCACAAATTCCTGCCCCTTCGCAACGGTTTGCAGCACAACAGAACCACCCTGCCGCGACCACCGCGACGGAGTGCCGTGGTAAGTGAGGCTGGATGGCTTTCCCTCAGGTGAGAACCAAGCGGGAAGGCACCAAACCGACCGAGTCCTGCCTTCGGCCGTTAGTCGCAGCAGGGGCGAAAATTTCCCAAAACACCCCCCGCCGGCGATACAAGTCCGTTCGCCGCCGAGCACCAATGTTTCCGATCCAAGGTAAATTGTATTGTTCGGACTTTCGTACTGCGTTGCTCTTACGATATGGGGATGCGTGTGCAACCATGGATAGGCATCCAAAATATCCTCGGTCTGGTTACCTACGGAAAGTATTTCTTCGACCTGCAACCAGCCGAAGATCGCATGAAAATCCGGGCTTCCTGGAACATAGCGCCAGCGCGGACCGTATCGCTCAACTTTCCGAAACCAGCCGAAAAAAAGGAAAAGGTCTCCCCTCCCGACCCGTTGGTTCGCCAAGTGGGACTGCGCAGCGGCAATCTGCCCGAACGCGGGTCGCCAACTGGGACTCCGCTCTAACGCTGGTCCGCAAATGTCTGGATCAAGATGCACACGCGTTTCCTGATTGATCCGGTTGCCAGTTAGGTGCGCCGCCACTGTCCCGACGTCGACACCGTCGTGGCGAATTTCGCCGAGGCCCTGTGTGTCATGCGCGGAAGGAATGGGCAGGGAAAGCATCGTGCCATCAGGAAAGATTGGGCTTGGCACGCCTCCATATTGAGAATCAAACCCCTTTCGGCTCAATATCAAACGCATGGCATTATCTCTCTATAAGAAAATACTGAGGTGCTTAATAAATCAGGCCAAACCCAGAATGCGCTGCTCTAGTGATACGCGTTAGAGCACTCTGCCGAACAAGATTGGTATTTAACTCATTATCAAGCTTGGGCGCAATGGCTCGTCCACGTTCCGTCAATAGTGTGGATGGACTAAGTGACATAGTAAACCGGCCACGTGCGTCATGTTTGGAACTATTGCTAGTTTCGCCAAGGATCAATGAGTATTGCTCAGCTAGCCTATCAAATATCAAATCCAGAACAAAGTATCTTGGTCATTTCTGGTGTAATCAAATGTCTCTGGGCCGAGCCGCCGACCACGCGGCAGAAACTATTTACTATTAACACAATTGAGCGCCCATTCTTTTCTAGGGAGTAAAGGAATCCACCGTACATGCCAGGTACCCGCAGGGAGCCGCCGAAAGAGGTCGCGGCCGTGAGTGCGGATAATTTTGGCAACTCAAGGGACTCCATTGATTTTAAATGGCCGGCTCTTTTCATTATGAGTGCGTAGAATCGACCTTCGATTGACTCTAGCGTAATTGAAGGTAGCGACTCAATATCTGATTGCAAAACACTTCTCCTCCGGCGACGTTCTTGCCACCGCTTAAGACTTCTACGCTTGTTGAAACTTCGAAGTCTCGGACTCATGACACCATCTCCAGGTCAAGTGGTTCTTCGGGCAATATGTGATCTTGACCATTTAACATATGTCAACTCCCGCGCTCACCACCTACTTTATGTCTTGCCGGGCTCACCAGATGAGCCTAGGCCATCTTACAACTTCCCAATGGCTGCGTTGCCGATTACTACATGAAGGGCCGCTCCTGGCTGGGAACGGCCATTCACTACGGCCAAATTTAGGCCGAAACATGGGTTATTTGGCATGCTGACTACACGAATGTGGCCTAATACGTAGTCAGCGGGCCGGATTTTTGATGCAAACAGCCTAGCTGCCTTTTCCGTTGCGCCTCACACCCCCCAATCGGGAAGGTGCCACTCACCACCCCGCTAGATCAAGCTTTCCACCGTCCCCAGGAAGGTGGCCAGTTGGGGGAGGCGGTTCCTCTGGAAGATCTGCACCATCTCCTGGACTGACATCGGAGGCTTCTTTGACCTGGCGCGCATCGTCTTGATGGCCGTGAGGGCCGGGACCTGGTACAGCTCGATTTGATTCATCACGAAGTCGTCCGGGTGGATCGCTTCGATGCTGTAGGGCTTCAGGGCGTCTGCCGGGAAGTCCTTGAGGTTGTAGGTGACGATAGCGTCGGCGTGGCCAACGATCGCCGCGGCGAGGACGTGCCGGTCGTCATCGTCGGGCAGGGCCAAGGACGGGATCAGCAGCTGGTAGTCCGTCACCAGGCAGTCCGGGATCGCCATGTTCATCTGCTCCGCCCGTCGCTGGATTTTGCCATCCAGTTCGGGGCGGGCTTTCAACAGATTGCGGATCCACTCTTCATGGATCTGCTCTGTCCACCTGGCGTGGAATAGGTCGCCCGCAGCCAGGGAGAGCAGCAGATCGCAGAGGGCGGCTGGATACAGAACGTTCGCGTCCAGTATTGCCGTGTATTGAGAGGATCCGGCCATCGATCAGTAGTCCAAGCCCAGCTCTTCGTTTATGTCTGCGAGGGCCTGCAGTGCCTGGTTCGATTGCGCCTTCATCTCCGCCTGGAAGTGGAGGACGTCGTTGAACTCGACGCGGCGATGGCGGCCAACCCTTCTGCAGTTCAGGCGCCCTTCCTCAATCTGCTTCACCACAAAGGGTCGGGACACGTTGAGGAAGTTGGCGACGTCCTGGGTCGTCAGTTCCTGGTTTTCCGGCATCAGGACGATGGGGCGGCGTTGGGCCATCATCCCCAGCATGTCGGCGAAGAATCTCAGTGCCTTGGGCGGTAGCTCCAACGTCGGCGCGGCGGTCACATCCTCATCATCAGAGATCAGAGCGATCTTCTGGGCGCGAGAGTGATCAAGTGCTGCCATGATGCAGCGCTGCGCGATCTTCGCCATTTCGGCATCGTGTTCGCTCGGTTCTGCTTCAAGTACCGTTGCGGATTTCATATCTATCTCCCGGGTGGTTTTTGCCTCCACGCGTTCTGTGCTGGGCGGGTGAAGGCATGAACTCTCTGAGATTGAATTGTACAACCTGCGCGAAACAAACGAAACAAACGAAACGAAGAGATGTATTCACCTTTGTGGTACCAGCGGGTGAGAAGATCGAAGGGCGTGCGGGATACCGTATAAACCGTTTGTCGAGTTATCCCCAAAATCTGTGGGCAAGTCGGGGGAATACCCGGATTGAGGGGCGCAAGCCTCTGACCAAAGGAGGGATTCCACCATCGCCTAATAAATAGGCAACCCCGCTTTGGTAAGCGTCAGTCTGGGCTATAGCCAATTCTGACAACCCCGCACCTCCATTTTTCGCGTCAGGCTAGGGTTAGTCTAGTCATTTCTGGACACATTCCGAAAAGAGTAATAGAATATAAGCTGACACATCGAGGGACGTCGACATGACTGAGAGAGTGACTGGCAAAGTGTTCTTTTCCGGGGCTGCCAAAAAAGGCGAGTCATTCCACGGGTGGGCGGGGCCGGTTGTGAGTTGGCCTGAAGACGCCCCTCCGCAAGTCGATTTCGGCAAGTGGCAACCGGACAGAGCATCTCCCCGCGGGGCAGGTGTTGTTGATTTCTCCGCCAGGCCGTTCGCGTTGATGATGTACGGCGCCAACTCAAAGACGATGCGAGCGAAAGACAAGACAACGAAATTCGCATTTGCCGGACTGACCGATGAAGGTGATCTTCGCGCAGTTGATCTTGGCGAGCTGGACGCAAGGGATATGTTTCTGAACGGTGGGTATCACCCACCGGGCGTTGATGTGCTCGCAAGCCAGATCGCCAACATCTCTTTTGCGCCAAACCATACAGAAGGAATCCTGAATGTCTTGGTCGAGGTAGCCGCTTCATTCAAGGCTGTCGGACTCGTTGCACCGCGCCTTAACGGCATGCCGGGATACCATGTCGCAGAGATTGCTGGTCTTAAAGACAGGCTTCCAACAATCGAAAAGCACTGGTCAATGCTCACCCCGCTCTGCAGGGCAGTTGCGACAAAAATTGCAGAGTGGGAGCTAGAAAGATCCGCAGCAAAGGCCAAAAGGAAGGCCGTCGCAGCATGAACCAGTACCTTCCCCAAGCGGAGGATGCAGACAAAGAATACGCGTCCCTGCGCCAGCAAATCACAACGGCAACGGTGTTCGTGATGCCCGCCGATCCAGCGCATTATCAGGAGGTGATTGATACCGTCACGGGTGCGTCGTCCTGGATACCTTCCGACCTCCATAGGATGTGGCGGGCCTTTCAGTTGGCACAAAGAGGGCTGACGCTGTGACGCCCGGCCACCAAGTCGGCTACGTCCGTGTGTCCAGCATTGGGCAGAACATCGACCGCCAGCTCGCCGGCCTGGAGCTGGTCAAGGTCTTTGAGGACCGGGCCAGTGCAAAGGATATGAAGCGGCCCCAGCTCGCCGCCTGCCTCGCCTACCTGCGGGAAGGTGACACGCTGCACGTCCACTCAATGGACCGGCTGGCCCGCAACATGGATGACTTACGCGGGATCGTGCGGGATCTGACCGCCCGGGGTGTGGCCGTCCGGTTTGAAAAAGAGGGTCTGACGTTCACCGGGAAAGTCTCGCCTATGGCGAACATGCTGCTCTCGATGCTGGGCGCCGTGGCCGAATTCGAGCGGGCCTTGATCCGGGAGCGCCAAGCGGAAGGCATTGCCATGGCGAAAGCCCGGGGCGCCTACACCGGGCGCCCGCCGTCTCTGTCGCCTGACCAGGTGACGGAGCTGAAGGGCCGGGCCGCTGCGGGTGAGAAAAAGGCGGAGCTGGCTAGGGCTTTTGGAATCAGCCGCGAGACCGTGTACCAATACCTTCGAGGCCCGCATCCGCCCGGCTTTGCGGAAGAGTGCCGCCGGCAATCTCGACTCGTGGCTCAGGCAGACAGCCGCGATACTGTTCTGCAGCAGGGCATGGATGATGCCCTGGCCGCCGTAGACGGATGGACGGAATAGGAGAAACCATGCAGCCGCTGCTTGAGTCCGACCGAGACAAACGCACCTGGTCATGGATCTGTGTCCAGGTAGGCGAAGCCGCCGCCCTGGGCGCCCTGGATGGCCTGCCGGGCAATCGCCGGCCCTATCCCTCCAACGCTGCCAAGATCCTTGGCCTTGTGGTCCCTGCGGACGTGGTGGAAACGCCCCTGTCTGGGGGTGTAAGCCCAAACCGCCGAAAATTCCGTCACGCCAAATCTGAACCCGCCGTTGACACACGAAAGATTTCATTATTCTGGTCACGGTCGGCTTTAGGCCGGTTTGCTGCCCTTCAGGTGTCCAGGCAGTACGACAGCAGGGTGCCCTGAACCGCCCGATGACCCTTGCATTGGCAATGGTGGCTAACTGATCATTAAGCTGCCGGTCACGGCAATCTGACGTCGGCCAGCTTCTCGGCCAAAGCCACTGCTGATTCCACGAGACTCTTGCGACGGGTATGGGTTCCTTGCCCCTCCGTGTGTGAATCAGGTTCATACACCTCTCTTTGTAATGCCCCTAAAAGATGCCCGCCGCCCGTTGTTGCAAAACGCTATATAAAGTTGTATATTGCGCATCTTCAAAAACCGAACAAGAGGCGGGTGCCTTATGCTGATTCGCGCCAAGCACTGGTTGTTGTCTGCCAGCATCCTGTTTTTCTCATTGGCCGCCAATGCGTCTGATCTGACCGTTTCAGCCGCCGCCAGCCTGACCAATGCATTCAAGGAAATTGCCCAAGCCTTCGAGGCGCAGCATCCGGGCACCAAGGTGCTGCTCAACTTCGGCGCTTCGGGCGCCTTGCTGCAGCAGATGGCCAAGGGCGCACCGATCGATGTTTTCGCTTCCGCCGATCAGGAAACAATGGATTTGGCGCAAAAAGATGCCTTGGTCGTCGCAGCCGAGCGGCGCGATTTCGCGCGAAACGCACTGGTACTCATCGTCCCGGTTGACAGCCATCTCCCAATCGGCAAGCTGGAAGACATCGCCCAGCCCGGCGTACAGCGTGTTGCGGTTGGCAACCCCGACAGCGTACCGGTCGGGCGCTATACCCGACGTGCGCTTGAAGCCGCAAACCTGTGGCCAGTCGTTACCGCGAAAATGATCGGCGCACAAAGTGTCCGTCAGGCCCTTGATTACGTCGCACGCGGCGAAGTCGACGCCGGTTTTGTTTACGCGACCGACGCGGCGATCATGAAAGACAAGGTCAGGATCGCGCTCAACGTACCGCTCGATGTAGCGATCAGCTATCCAATCGCCAGGACCGCCACCGGCGCGCATGGCGAAGAGGCGAAACGCTTCATTGGCTTCGTGCTGTCGCCAGCCGGGCAGACAATCCTCGGCAAATACGGTTTCCTGAAGCCTTGAGCGGAGCCCCTTGGAGCGTATGGACCCCGCATGGACGGCACTCGCACTTTCGCTGAAAGTAGCCGGCTGGGCAACCGCACTCAACCTCGTTGCCGGCGTCGGCGTTGGCTTCCTGCTCGCCCGCTCGCGCTTTCCCGGACGCGATCTGCTCGATACTCTGCTGACCCTGCCGATGGTGATGCCACCGACGGTGCTCGGCTACTACTTGCTGGTGCTGATCGGTCGGCGCGGCTGGCTGGGCGCCTGGCTGCAAGACAACTTCGGGATCAATCTGATTTTTACGTGGCAAGGGGCGGTGATTGCCGCCACCATCGTCGCCTTCCCACTCGCCTTCAAGCCGGCTCGGGCCGCCTTCGAGGCAGTCGACGGGCAACTGGAGCAGGCAGCACGGGTACTCGGCGTCTCAGAGATCGGAATCTTCTTTCGTGTCACGCTACCGCTGGCCTGGCGCGGCATTCTGGCCGGCGTGCTGCTGGCCTTTGCCCGCGCCCTCGGCGAATTCGGCGCGACCCTGATGGTCGCCGGCAGCATTCCCGGCAAAACGCAAACGCTATCAATCGCCGTATACGAAGCCGTGCAGGCCGGGCAGGACGACGTGGCCAACCACCTCGTGCTGATCACCTCGCTGGTCTGCGTCGCCGTGCTGCTCACCGCCGGGCGTCTGGCCCCCGGCCGGATCGCCAGCCAGTAGTGGGAGCCCTCGGTGCTGCTTGATCTCGACATCCAAAAAACCGTACGTTCCGGCAAGCGGGCTTTCCAGCTGCAAATCCGCTTTTCTTCAGACAGCCAGCGCATCGTGATTTTCGGGCCGTCGGGCTCGGGCAAGAGCATGACGCTCAAGGCTATCGCCGGACTGATCAAACCCGATAGCGGTCATATCCGTCTTGACCGGACAACCTTGTTCGACGCCTCTGCCGGTATCGATCTTCGCCCGCAGGCACGCAAGGTAGCCTATCTGTTTCAGGAATATGCGCTGTTCCCCCACCTGACGGTGCGCCAGAATATTGGCTTCGGCCTGTTCGGCGGCTTGCGTAACCCGCCCTCCAGCCAGCGCCACGAGGCCGTCGATTACTGGCTTGACGCCTTTCATCTGGGCCACCTGGCGCACCAGTACCCGGCCGAGATTTCCGGCGGGCAGCAGCAAAGAACAGCACTGGCTCGTGCCCTGATCGCCAAACCACAAGCACTCCTGCTCGACGAACCATTTTCGGCGCTCGATCCAGGCCTGCGCGACCGGATGCGGCGTGAACTCGACGAATTGCAGCGCCGCCTGTCCGTTCCGATGATCCTGATCACCCACGCCCCGGCTGACGCCGAAGCGTTTGGTGACCATGTGCTTTGTCTGACGGACGGGAGAATTACCGACACCTGCAGGGCGCCGGGGGTTGAAAAAGCTGCGTGAGAAAATCTTGCCCTGTTTTTTTGCCTATCGTTATATACAAGTTGCTATGTCGTTTAAAAGGGAGAGAAAAATAATGATCAAACAAACAAAAAATCAGTCGTCGCCACAGACACGGCGAACCTTGCTGGCCGCGGCGGTCATGGCCGCCTGCGGATGCTCGACGGCGTGGGCGCAGAGCAGCGCGAGCATCAATCCATTCGAGCTGGGCACCATCACGGTTCATTCGACACGGCCGCAGATCGGGGAAATCGGCGAAGATCAGGTCGGGTCGGTGATTGCCCGCAAGGAAATGCAGCAATTCAACCGCGACAATGTGGCAGACGCATTGAATCTGCTACCCGGGGTCACCGTAGCGAACAATTCGCGCAACGAGAAAACCATTTTCGTTCGCGGTTTCGACGTCCGCCAGGCGCCCTTGTTCATCGACGGCATCCCGGTCTATGTTCCCTACGACGGCTATGTCGATTTCAACCGCTTCACCACCGCCGACCTTGCCGCGATTCAGGTGGCCAAGGGATTCAGCTCGGTCAGCTACGGCCCGAACGCGCTCGGTGGCGCGATCAACCTGATTTCCCGCAAGCCGGTGGCGGCACTGGAAGGCGACGTCAACGTCGGCTTTGCCAGCGGCAACGAAAAGCATACTGCGGTCAATGTAGGCAGTAATCAGGGAATGTGGTATGTACAGGCGGGCGCTTCCTATCTGAACAGCGACTACTTTCCCCTCTCCTCGGATTTCAAGGCGACCACCACCGAAGACGGTGGACACCGGGAAAACGCCTACCGCAAGGACGGCAAACTGTCGTTCAAGGTCGGCCTGACGCCGAACGCGACCGACGAATACGCGCTGAGCTACATCAAGCAGGACGGCGAAAAAGGACAGCCTCCGTCGACCGACCCAGCCGCGGCCCGCTACTGGAAATGGCCTTACTGGAACAAGGAGAGCGTCTACTTCGTCTCGAAAACCGCGCTAGGCGACTCGGAAACGCTGAAGGTCCGCCTGTACACCGACCGCTTCGACAACGAGGTCGACACCTACACCAACAGTACGTACAGCGTTCTCAAGACCGCCGGTTCCGGCAGCGTCAGCACCGGCAAGAGTATCTACAACGACAAAACGTTCGGCGGCTCCATCGAACTCGAATCGCGCCGGATCAGCGCCAACACGCTGAAGTTTGTCGCGCACTATAAGGAAGACAAGCATCAGGAGCACGATGCGAACAGCCTGGTGACCGCGCAGTTCAAGGACAGCCTGCGCTCCTACGCCGTCGAGGACAACATCGATCTGGCCGCCCACTGGATGCTCTCACTGGGTTATGCGCACCATGAAATCACGCCGGAGACGGTGTTCAGCAACGGCAATGCCTACTCCCTGCCGAGCAAAAAATCCGCCGACAATGCGCAGGCCGGCCTGTTTTTCGACTACTCGGACGCTTCGCGCTTTTACGCCACGGTGGCGCAAAAAACCCGCCTGCCCACCCTCAAGGATCGCTACTCGCAGCGCCTCGGCAGTTATGTCGAGAATCCCGGCCTGCTGCCGGAGGAGTCGGTCAATTACGAAGTCGGCTACCAGGGAAAACCGTGGCAGGGAGCCAAGGCGGAAGCGGCGATTTTCCACAGCGACATCAGCGACAAGATCCAGTCGGTTTTTGTCGGCGCCGTTGGCTCAAGTTGCACGAACGTCTTCAAATGCCAGATGCGGAACGTCGGCAAGGTTCAGATGGATGGCATCGAACTCGGCCTGAGCAGTCCGCTGGCTTCCTGGCTTGAAGCCGGCGCCAACTATACCTGGCTGAACCTGAAGAACATCAGTGATCCGGCCACCCGGCTGACCGACGTACCCACCCAGAAACTCAACGCCCACCTGCTGCTGCGGCCGATGGCGCAAGTCGATGTGATCGGCTTCATCGAATCCGATAGCGGGCGCTGGGCATCGAACACGGTGAAGCTGGGCGGC
This sequence comes from Rhodocyclales bacterium, assembly GCA_043743785.1. GTDB lineage: Bacteria > Pseudomonadota > Gammaproteobacteria > Burkholderiales > Rhodocyclaceae > JAQTNA01. The sequence continues at coordinate 47,552 of JAYTVW010000141.1, forward strand.
TACACGACGCTGAACCTGAAAGCCGTCTATCGGCCGGCCCGGAACGTCTCCACCGAAGTCGGCGTGACCAACCTGACCGACCGCAATTACTCGCTTGCCGACGGTTTCCCCAGCCCCGGGCGCATGTTGTTCGCCAACGCCAATTACCAGTTCTGACCGGAAGGAAAACACCATGCAACTACATTCAATCAAGCTTTCGCTGAAAGCGATTCTCGGTGTTGTCGTAACGACAACGCTGCTCGCCGCCGTGCAGGCCACAGCGGCGGATGAATCCGAACTGGCGCAGAAAAGTGGCTGCCTCGCCTGCCACAAGGGTGTGGAGCAGCGGATCGGGCCGCCCTACAAGGACGTGGCCGAAGAATACGCCGGCCAGCCGGATGCCGAAGCAGTGCTGATCGAACATATCGTCAAAGGAACCGGCCCTGCTGGGCTTGGCTGGATGAAAGCGGGCAAGGCCAGCCTGGCCTTCATGCCGCCGAACGGTAATGTCACGCAAAAAAATGCTGCCAAACTGGCCAAGTGGGTGCTCAGCGTCAAGGAAGAAATTCCCGACACCGCCCGCTTTGTCACCGAGAACGTTACCGTTTCCGGTGCCGTCGAGAATCCGCTCACGCTGAGCGTCGCCGATCTGCGGGAATTCCCGCCACAACAAGTGGGCGAGGTTCCGGTGGTTTGCCAGACGGGTGCCGATCGCGGCAAGCTGCAAAACCTCAAGGGCGTTCTGCTGCGCGACATTCTGGAGAAAGCCAAGGTCGTTTCCCACGGCCACAACGACGTCAAGAAGATGGTCATCGTCGCCATCGCCAGCGACGACTACAAGGTTGTTTTCTCGTGGAGCGAAGTGTTCAATTCGCCAATCGGCGAAGGCGTGGTGGTGTTCTTCGAGAAAGACAGATTGCCGCTGGCCGATGACGAAGGTCGCATCGCCATGGTCTCGTCGAAAGACATCCGGACCGGGCCGCGACACGTCAAATGGCTGAAGGCGATTGAAGTGCGCAAGATTGTCGACTGACCGGAAACCTCGGAGAAGGAAAGGGATCACGATGAAACACCGCGATATTCGCGTCATCCAGGGTCGTCCATGAAGCCTATCGCACGCATGTTTGAGGATGCCTTCGGCCCACCCGACCTGCCAGCACTCCCCGAAGCGCCATTGCTTGCGCGCCACCGCCGAAAGCTCTGGGAACTGCCATGCGCTTGGCACTGCCCGCTGGTGGGTACCTGCCTGACGGTTTCCGATCTGAGACAACTGGCGAAGCGTGCCGGACTCGACGAACCAGGCATGCACGATTACACGCTGCATTCCCTCGCCGTCGATCATTGCGGCGGCCGGAGCGAAATCGCCGAACTCTTGCAGCGCTTTCTCGACCAGCGCTATGCCTTGTCGATTCGGCAGTTCGCCAAGGCCAAGGGTGGCGAGGCCGTTCTTGCGCTCTGGCGGCAGGGACTGGCCGAAAGAAATGTCGCCGGAAGCCTGTGGGCGGCATGGACCCATGCCGATATCCACGACTACGAAGGCGCCGTTATTTACGGCGAGCTGCACATGCTCTCGCATCAACTGGGTGCGCAAGAACGAGCCGAGCAGAAACGCTTGCCTGTGCTCGAACAGGAAAACGCCCGCCTGCGCGAGGAGGTTGCCGCATTGCGGCAGAAGCAGACCGCGGCCCAGTGCGAACGCGAACGCAGCGTTGTCATGCTCGAGGAGCGTCTCGCCGAAAGCGAACGGCAGGCCGCTCAATTTAAGCGAGATGAAAGCGGGCTGGCGGCCGCGAGCAAAACCGAGGCACTGAACAACGCACTGCGTGAGCGCAACGAGACCCTGAGCCAGCGTCTGACCGTACTGGAGCGACGCAATGCCGGTTATGCGGGGCGGATCACGGAACTGGTCAGCGAACTCGCCCACCTGCGCAATGCGCAGAGAAGACCCGGTGCAGAGATCGAAGCGGCGGTAGTTTCCGATGCCGCAGGGGCTGACACCACAGGAAACCTTGCCGAGCGCTCGCCAAATATCCATCTAGCCGGTCGCCGCGTCGTCTGCATCGGCGGCCGTACCAACCTGATTGATCAGTACCGGCGGCTGGTCGAGGCCAGCGGCGGGCGCTTCATTCATCACGACGGGGGTCAGGAAGAGAACGAACACCGTATCGACGCGATTGTCGCCAGCGCCGATGCCGTGCTCTGCCAGATTGGCCACATTTCTCACCCGGCCTACTGGCGGATCAAGGACGCTTGCAAGCAACGCGGCCTGCCGTGCATCTTCCTCAAGTCGTGTGGCGTTACGACCTTCGCACGCAATCTGGAAATGCTGGCCGGCGCCCATGTCGGTACGGGTATGCCGGCACAGCATTAGATACCGGCCACCGGTCTTTTTTTACCTATCGTTATACACAAATTGATACATCGAAAGCCGTGACCATGAAAGATCTACTGTACAGCCTCGAATCCGCCACTGCCGTCCGCAAAATTCTCCCTCCGGAAATGGGCTTGCCCGAGGATTGCAGCGCCGATGAGGTGCTCGACCTCTACCGCCGCTCGGCCGACCCGGCTTTCGCCAACGCCCTCTTCGGTGTCGCCGGGCGATTGCGCGACCGCCACCTCGGCCTTAGCCCGTGGTGGTCGGCCGGTGTGTCGGCGATCACTCCATGCGAACTCGACGAGTTGTGCACCTACTGCACCTTCTTTACCCGCAACGCAGCAACGACCGAAGACATCGTCGCGGCCGTGCGCGCCATCGTCGATCTCGGCATCCGCCATATCCACCTGTCCGGAGGTACCCGACTGCCCGTGGACGGCGAGCCGATCAGCGGCTACGACCAACGCATGGTCGACCTCGTTGTGGCGATCCGCAACGCGGTGGACGTAGAAATCGAGATCAACGTCGGCCCTTCGCTGACACGTGGCGGCGTGCGCGCACTGAAAGAACTCGGTGTGGCCGCTGTAACGAGTTCGCTGGAAGTGCTCAACCCGGAACTGTTCAAACGCTTCAAGCCCGGTGACAGCCTGGCCGGACGCATCCGTCTGATGGAACTGTGCGAAGAAGAAGGCATGCCGATCCGCTCGATGATGCTGGTCGGCCTCGGCGAGAGCGATGAAGACCGCATCGAGCATCTGCTCTTCCTGCGCCGTTTTTCCATGCTCAGCCACCTGCGCCTGTCGCGCTATATGCCGTTTCCCGGCGCCTCCTCCGGCGGCGTGCGCTGCTCGCCGTGGCCGGTGGCGCGCTTGACCGCCATCGCCCGCCTTCTCTATCCGACGCTCGATCTCGGCCTGGCCGCCGGCAACGATCCCGACGATCTGGCCCTGTGGTGGCTCGCCGGCGGCGGCAACCAGGTACTCGGCGCCGCCGCCTCGATGAAGGACCCACGCGGCAAATCCGGCGGCGAGTCGAATGCCATAAGCGTCGGCGAGCGCATCGTCGTGCACGACAACATGTCCCGCATTACCCGCTATCTCGGCGAACTCGGCCTGACGCCGAGCTTCGCTCCCACACATTCAACCCTCAGGAGTTTTTGATGCGCACCCCCATTGCGACCGCGATTGCCGCGTTGTTTGCCGCCGTCCCGGTCTTCGCCGCCGATGCCATCTTGCCGGAGGTCGTCGTTTCCGGCGTGTCGGGCAATGCCACGCCGATGGTCTCGGACCCGCAGCCGACGCCGAAGAGCAGCGTTACCCGCGCCGGCCTGGATTTGCTGGGCGGCCCCGGCCAGACCAGCATCTACGCGCCGCTCAACCTGATGCCGTCGGTGGTTGTGGAAAGCCCCGACCCCTATGGACTGAGCCCGACCCGCAACATCAACATCCGCGGCAAGAGCGACTTTCACGTGACGCGCAATGTCGAAGGTTTGCCGCTCGCCGGCATCGTCGGCGGCACCGATCTGTTCGACCTTGAAAACGTCGAGCAGATCGATATCTATCGCGGCGGATTGGCCGCCAATCAGGGATTTGGCATCTCCAACGCATCGGGCGCCGTCGATCAGCGCTTGCTGGCACCGCAAGAAAAATTCGGCGTACTCGGCAAGCAGGCTTTCGGCTCCTTCGATTTTCGCCGGACCTTCGCCCGCCTCGATACCGGCACCCTGAACGAAAGCGGCACCAGAGTCTTCATTTCGGCCTCGACCGCTGCCGCCGACAAGTGGAAGGGCGCCGGCGACGAGACGCGCGATAACGCCATGCTTGGCGTGAGCCAGCAGTTGGGTGACCGGGTCAAGGTCGATCTCGATCTGGTCTACAACAAGTTCAAGGGCAACTCGTATCGCTCGCTGACCTACGCCCAGGCGCAAGACCTGTCGACCAATTACAAATACGACTACAACACCGCCCTGAGCGGCACTGCGGCAACCGACGTCAATTACTACAAGTTCAACCGGGTCGAATACGAAAACTACGCCGCGCTGGCGAAGATCGATATCAAGCTGGCCGAGGGGCACCATTTCGTCGTTAAGCCGTATTACTGGAAAGACGATGGCGTCCAGTATTCGGCGAACGGCACGAACGTCCAGAAGTGGAACCAGAAAAACGACAACTATGGCGCCGTGCTGGAGTACGGGGGCCGCTACGGCACCTCGACGGATGTCGTGGCCGGCTACTGGCTGCAATCGACGGAACCGCAGCCACCGCCGACCGATCAGACCTTGTACTCGGTGACCGCCGGCGGGAATCTCGCTTTCACGAAATGGTCAACGCTCGCCAAGATCGATCGCTACGTCGTCAACAGCCCCTATTTCCAGGTGACGGAAACGCTAGGCAAGACCGTCCTGAGTGGCGGCGTCCGTTACATGGATCTCGGCGCACCGAAAATGCAGTATTACAAAACTGCCGGCCTGCCGAACGTGCCCTACGATCAGGTGTGGGGCTACAACCCGATCGCCGACAGCAATGCCACCGTCGCCGCCAAACACTACGGCGAGCTCCTGCCCAACATCGGCATCCGCCAGGAATTGAGCCCGGCGTGGAGCGCCAGCGCATCCTACGGCCGCAAGTTCGGCCGTCCCGACTGGGGGCCGCAGGCGAGTAATTTCATCAGCAACGAAGCCGCTTTTCTTGCCAAGGGAATTACCCTGCAATCGCTCGTCGACCGCGTCAAGCCGGAACTCTCCGACCAGATCGATCTCAGTGCCCATTACCAGAGCGGCGGGCTGACGATCGTGCCGACGGTGTTCATGGCCAAGAACCAGAACCGCCAGGTGCAGGTCATCGACCCGGCACTCGGCGGCACGCTGTCGTACTACCAGGGAACGGCCAAGACCACGCAGTACGGTGCCGAACTCGAAGCCGGCTACGAGATCAACAACCATTGGACAATCTTCGGCTCGGGCACCCTGGCTTCCGAAACCTATGACGCGGACACGCCGACCCTGACCGGCGGGGCTGCCCTCGCCACCAAGGGCAAACAGATTCCCAATGCCCCGAAAACAATGCTCAAGGGCGGCTTCACCTATCGCCACGGCGATCTCTCCCTGTCGCCAATTGTGCGTTACGTTGGGCAGCGCTACGGCGACTCGGCGCAGACGCAGCCGGTCGGCAGCTATACCGTGGCCGATTTCAACGCCGGCTACCAGCTTAGCCGCGATGTCCGCGTAGACCTGAGTGCGCTGAACCTGTTCGACCGGCATTACATCGCGGAGATTTCACCGAACGATACCAGCCTGAACGGCGCTACGGCTTATTACGCCAGCGCACCGAGAACGGTGGCGATGACGGTCAGCGCGAAGTTCTGAGGCGCGTCGGGTGAGCAGGATGAATGCGAGCATGGCAGACAATCTTCCGGGCGCAATGGCAATGCCGCGCTGGCGTCACCCCGGGATGCTTGGCTTGCTATCGACTGCCGTCGTAGTCGTTGCCATCGTCTCGATGGGACTCGGCCACTACCCGCTCTCGCCCGCGGCGGTGCTCGACGTGCTCTGGTCGGCCCTGACCGGCGTAGCGTCGGCACAACCACCGGCCGTGCATAACGTGGTGCTCGCCGTGCGCCTGCCGCGCGTGCTGGCGGCAATGCTGGTCGGCGCCAGTCTGGCGGCGGCCGGAGCAGCCTATCAGACGCTGTTCCGCAATCCGCTCGCTTCGCCCGCCATTCTCGGCGTCTCCGCCGGCGCCGGCTTCGGCGCCGCGCTGGCCATGCTGCTGCACGGCAGCGCACTGGCCGTGCAGGGTTCGGCCTTTACCGGCGGCGTACTCGCGGTTGGTGCGGCGATCTTCATCGCCGGTCGCCTGGGACAAGGCTCGGCGCTGGTCCTGGTGCTGGCCGGGGTGGTCGTTTCGGCGCTGTTCCAGGCGCTGACCTCGGCGTTGAAGTACGTCGCCGACCCGGTCGATACGCTACCGTCCATCGTTTTCTGGCTGCTCGGCGGGCTTGGCCGTGTCAGTGCGCGTGACCTCGCCTGGGCGGCGCCCTTCGCGCTGGCCGGCATGACCATACTCTTCCTGCTGCGCTGGCCGACGCAGGTACTCGAAGCCGGCGACGACGAGGCGCGCACGCTGGGCGTGCCGGTGCGCACCCTGCGCATCGTGCTGATCGCCGCAGCGACCTTGATGACGGCGGCAGCGGTAAGTATTTCCGGCGTCGTCGGCTGGGTCGGCCTGCTTGTGCCGCATCTGGCACGTCTTATCGTCGGCCCGGCCTACGCCGTTCTGCTGCCGGCCTCGGTCCTGCTCGGCGCCGGCTACCTGTTGCTGGTGGACGACGTGTGCCGCAACGCGTTTGCCGCCGAGTTGCCGCTCGGCATCGTCACCGCCGTACTCGGCGCGCCGGTCTTCGTCGCCGTGCTGACGAAAGCGAGGCGGCAATGGTCCTGAAAGTGGAGGGACTGGTCTATCGCCGAGGGCCGGGGCAGGCTCCTGTCCTCGACGGCATTAATCTGGCGCTCGGCGCAGGCGAAATTCTCTGCCTGCTCGGGCCAAATGGCAGCGGCAAGACGACCCTGCTGCGCTGTCTGATCGGTGCCCTGCACGCCGAACGCGGCAGCGTGCGCATCAACGGCGAAAGCGACGCCGCGCCGCGTCGCCGGGCACGCCAGCTGGCCTACGTGCCGCAGGCGGCCGGCGACAGTGCGCTGACCCTGCTTGACACCGTACTCATGGGACGCACGCCGCATCTGCGGCCGTTGGCCTTGCCGGGCCGGCACGATGAATATCTGGCACGTAGCGCGTTGGCGCGAGTCGGCATCGCCCATCTGGCCGCACGGCCGTTCAATCGCGTCAGCGGCGGCGAACGCCAGCTGGCGCTGATCGCCCGCGCCCTGGCGCAACAACCGCGCCTGTTCATGATGGACGAACCGACGGCCAGCCTCGATCTCGGCAACCAGGTACGCGTCCTGCGCACCATCCGCGATCTGGCTGCCGACGGCATGACCGTGTTGGTCACCACCCACCAGCCGGAACACGCGCTGCTGCTCGGTGCTCGCGTCGCGACCATCGCCCACGGCCGGATCGCCGCGTCGGGCGCGGCGATTGACGTTCTGCGCGCGGAGACGCTGACGGCGCTTTACGGCACGTCGGTGGACGTACTCAGCCAGCAAGGCATTCCAGTGGCTTGCGTGCCACAACTTTGACGGAAAAATCCCTCATGTTCGCCCGACTCGTTCTGCTCCTCCTTTTCCTCGCCGCGCTGGCGGCGCACGCCGCGCCGCCGCGCGTGTTGAACGACATGGGCGGCGACGCGGTGACGCTGCCGGCGCGCGTCGAGCGCATCGCTACCGTCGGCCCGATACCGGTGTTGAACAGTCTGGTCTTCGCCGTCGGTGAAGGTCCGCGCATCGTCAATGGCTTGGGCCTGTTTGCGAAGAAGCGGCGCTGGAGCTATCAGACGGTGTTCGCACCGCATCTTGCGGCGCTGCCAACATTGCAGAACGCCGACTACACACCAAACCTCGAAGCCTTGCTGCAACTGGCACCGGATGCCGTGCTGACCATGGACCGGGCGAACGCCGAGGCGCTGCGCCGTGCCGGCCTGCCCGCGTTCTATCTCGCCTGGCGCCAGCCGGAAGACGTCAAGGCGGCGGTGCGCCTGCTCGGGCAGATCTTCGACAAGCCGCAGGCCGCCGAGCGCTACGCCGCGCGCTTCGATGCAATCCTCGCTGGGGTCGCCGGGAAATTGCGCAACAAGGCGCCGACGCGGCCACGCGTTCTCTACTTCAGCCCGACGACGCTGACCCAGCCGCATCTGGTCGCCGAATGGTGGATTCGCATTGCAGGCGGCGACAGCGTTACTGACGACGGCCGCAGTATCGAATCGCGCAGCTTCACGATGGAACAACTGCTCGCCTGGGACCCGGACATCCTGATCGTTTCCGGCTACGAGGAAGCCGCAGCCCTGAAGCGCGAAACCCGTTTCGCCGGCCTCAAGGCGGTACGCAACGGGCGCGTGCTGATCGCCCCCTGCGGCGCCCATACCTGGGGCAACCGCACGGCAGAACAGCCGCTCACCGTCCTTTGGGCGGCCAAGCACTTCCATCCTGCACTGTTCGCCGATCTCGATCTGGTTGCCGAAACACAGCGCTTCTACCGCGATATTTTCGGGGCGACCCTGTCGGCTGCGCAGGTCGGGGAAATTCTCGCCGGCGGGCCGCGCGCCATACCGACGACCGACTGATTCGAGACACCACGACAACACAAGGATACGAAAAATGGATATGACAATTGGCAGCATCGATCTGATCCCGCTCGAAGTGCCGCCGGCGGTTTCCTCAATTCGCCGCATCGGCGACGGTTTCAAGGCTTTTCAGGTCTTGCGCGCAGCCTACGGCAGCGGTCTGTTCGACTGGCTGGAGCAACATGGGCCGACCGATAAATCGACGCTCGCCGCCGCACTGGGGCTGCGTGGTGCGCATTTCGGCGGCTTTCTGCAGGCGCTCGAGGATCTCGGCTTGCTGGTGCGCCGGGACAATGCCTATACCGTGGTGCCGGGCATGAGCGAAGCGCTTTGTTCAACCAGCCCATGGTGCCAGGCGGAAGCGGTCGACAACCTGCTCGCGCCGTCCTGCGGCTGGTCCGATCTTGAGCGTTTTCTCTCGGAGGGCTGGACAGCGGTGGCGCAACCCGCTGCGTTACCCTTGCCGCTGACGCTGCATCCTTTCCTCGGTGAAGCGAACCGCCTTGCCACCTATCTCACGGCAAGGCAGGTGGAACGGCAAAACAGTCCGAGCGTACGCACGCTGCTCTGCTTCGACGGTGGCGATGGCCTGCTCGCCGCCGCGCTTTGCCAGCATTTCCCGGATGCCCGAGTGACGGTCGTTGTGATGCCCGAGGCGCTGCCGCGTGCGGAAGAGACCATCGCGGCCTGCGGACTGGCCGGGCGTTGCCGCGTACTGCCCGGAACGCCACTCGATCCGCCGCCTGCTGCTGTCCTTGTGCCGTTTGACTACGTGGTGCTGTTTCACAGTCTTTATGCCGTGCGCAAATCGACCGCCGACGCGCTGGCCGCCGTCAGCGCCTGCCTCGTGCCCGGCGGTGAATTGTGCTGCGCCCACTGGTTTTGCCTCGAAGCCTGCGAAACCGCGCCGGGTGGCCTGCGCGACCTCGACAGGGCGGTGCTCACCGACAGCCATCCGCTATGCCGTGTCGAACAGTTCTGCCAGCGCCTCGAGGAAGCCGGGCTGATCGACACCGAGCGCGACGATCTGACTGGCGAGTATGGCAGTACCAAACTGCATTTCGCCCGCCGTCCGGCGAATCGCTGAGGGCCACATGATGAACGCCACAATTCGCCCCGATTCCCTGCTCGCCGAATTGCACGCCGCGGTGCTCGACCGCCTTGGCCCCGACGCCGAATCCCTGCACATCGAGCGCGCCGTGCTCGGCATCTTTTTCACCGGCGTCAAGCTTAACAACGGCGCCGGCGGCCTCTGCGCGACGCCGATCAAGAGCGTTCCCGAGGCGGTGTGCTGCCCGAGTTCGGCGAAAGCCATGCCGACGCCGGGCAAGATCGCCGGGCGCAAGGTGCTGCACGTGCTGGACGATCTCTACCGGACGCAGGATCTGCGCCGGGGGCTGGCCATCGCCACGCTCAACGCCCTGGCCGAAACGCTGTGGCTGCGCGACGGGCCGCCGGCCGGTGTCGACCTGCGCATCGGCGACGCTTTCGACGCACTGCCGCTGGCGCCGGGCCAGCGCGTGGCGCTGGTCGGCGCTTTCCCGCCCTACATGCGCGAACTGCGCCGGCGTGGCCAGCTCTTCAACGTTCTCGAACTCGATCCGGCGACGCTGACCGCGGAGGAGTTGCCCTACTACGAGCCGGCCGAACGCGCGCCGCAGGTCATTCCGCGCGCCGACGTCTTTATCACCACCGGCACCACCCTGATCAACGGTTCGCTCGACGGCCTGTTGCGGCTGTTGCGACCGGGCGCCGAGGCGGCGGTGATCGGGCCGACCGCAACGCTGGTTGTCGAACCCTTTGCCCGGCGCGGTGTTACCGTTCTCGGCGGGACGCGGGTCCTGGCGCCGGACGAACTGCTCGAATTGCTGACCGAAGGCGGTTCCGGCTACCACTTCTTCGGCAAAACGGTGGAGCGCGTCACCCTGCGCCTGCCGCCGGTGTTTCCGATCGCCCCGTAAGCCGTGCAAAAAGGACTTCCATCATGAAAAATGGCCTGAAACCCGGCGCCGGCGCAATTGCCGAGCAGCCCGCCGCCTTGCGCGAGGCAGTACGACAGAGCCGGTCGCCGCAAAGCGATTCCGCGTTGATCGCCCAAGCCATCGCCGGCGTCTTGCGCCATGCGCAGGACGGCGATCTGCCGCTCTTCGCGTGGACGCTTGGCCTGCCCCAGGATGCGTGGTTGGCGATGCTCGACGCCTACTTTCCCGAACTCGGCGCCCTGGAAGCGATGCCGTCGAAGGCCTATGCGGCGATTGAAAAAACGGCGCCCGGGTTTTTCCGGCAGATGGCCTTCATGCTTTACGAGCAGCGCCAGGCCGACGCCAACGCGGTCCATGCCGACTGGCTGGCGCGCGCCATCGCCGCCGGCTGTTTCGGCAGCCGCCACTTGTGGCAGGACCTCGGCCTGCGCGGGCCGGACGACGTTTCGGCGCTGCTCTCCGCCTACTTTCCGGCGCTGCATGCGAAGAATATTCAGCACCTGAAGTGGAAGCGTTTTCTCTTCGCCGAGGCCGCCGCACTCGCCGCGCTGCGCAACGATCCCGAAATAATGCCGCCCAATTGCAGCCGATGCGATGAATTCCCGATATGCTTTCCCGTTGAATCTTGAACGGGCTGGATACGGATGGAAGCAAAAGGAAAGGCTATCGAGCTGCGCGGTTCCGTGTGGATGACGGTGGGCGGGGAAAACTTCGGCGGCCCCGGCCGTGTCGAGCTGCTGGCCAGGATCGCCGAGTGCGGCTCGATCACGCATGCGGCCAAGGCCATGAAGATGAGCTACAAGGCGGCGTGGGACGCCATCGACAGCATGAACAATCTGGCCGGCGAACCGCTGGTCGAGCGTCTGACCGGCGGCAAGGGCGGCGGCGGCACGCACCTGACGCAGCGCGGCAGGCAGCTGGTCGACAACTTCAGGATCATCGAGCGCGAGCACCGCAAATTTGTCGATCAACTCAGCCAGCAGGCTGACGGGATCGCCGACGACTTTCTTCTTATCAGGAAAATGAACATGAAAACTAGCGCCCGCAACCAGTTTCTCGGCAAGGTTGCAGAGGTCCGGCGGGGAGCGACCAACGATGAAATCGACCTGGAAATCGCTGGCGGGCAGCGCATCGTCGCGATCGTGACGCACGAAAGTACCGCCATCCTCGGATTGCAGCCCGGAGCGGAAGCGTTCGCCCTGATCAAGGCATCGTCGGTGATCGTTGTCACAGACGGTCAAGGGGCAAAATTTTCCGCACGCAATCAGGTGCCAGGCGTGATCTCGCGCGTGCAGCCCGGCGCGGTCAACACCGAGGTGGTTATCGATCTGGCCGGAGGTGGCGCGATTGCAGCCATTGTCACCAACGAAAGCAGCAACACGCTGGAGTTGGTCGTCGGCAAGCCGGCTACCGCCATTTTCAAGGCGTCAAGCGTGATTTTGGGAGTTCCCGCGTAGGACTCCCAAAGACATTGCACATGCAGAGGGCCCGACTGAGGTAAGCCGCCATTAAAGCAACAATGCTGCTTGCAATGACTGACTGGGGTGGCTGAGAAACGTGCAGACTACCGGCAAAATCAAGCGGCGGGTTCCTGATCCGTTATCGGGCATTCGCGTTACGCGATTTCCCGGTCTCGCTATGCCCGCTTGTGGCCGACTGCACTCATTGGGATTTTAAACCTGAACGGCAGCCCCCTGTTGCAAAGGAGCCGTTCAACTCACGGTACGGATCACCGTTCTGGCAGCTTGCCCAATTGCTTGATAGCGCCGATGCCAACCAGGGAGCGCATCTGCGTAATCGCGATGGCGTTCAGTTGCGTCAATCGCTCCGGTGCTGCAAGCCCTTGATGGATCAGAACCGCGTTGATGCTCTCCATATTGGACAGTACGACCAATTGTTCCAGCGTCGCGATGTCACGCATGTTGCCGGGCTGGTCGGGATTGGCCTGCCTCCATTGAGCGGCCGTCATGCCGAACAGTGCGACGTTGAGCAGATCGGCTTCGCTGGCATAGACGGTGGCGGTTTGCGCTTTGGTTAGTTGCGGCGGAATCAGTCGTTCCTTGATAGCATCCGTGTGAATGCGGTAGTTGACCTTGGCCAGCGTACGCTGGAAGTTCCATTCCAGCGATGTGGCGCGCGCTTCTTCATCCTTGAGGCGCTGGAATTCCTTGATCAGGTACAGCTTGAACTCGGGGCTGAGCCAGGAACCGAACTCGAAAGCGATATCCTTGTGGGCATAGGTGCCGCCGCCACGGCCTGCTTTGGCATAGAGACCGATGGCGTCTGTGGCGTCGATCCATTTCTTCGGTGACAGTGAGAAACTGTTCAGACCGGCCTGACTTTTAAACCTCTCGAATTCGAGAGGTTTAAAAGCTGGGTTGTAGATCTGCTCCCATATCCCGAGGAACTCTATGGTGTTGCGGTTCCGCAGCCACCCGTAGAGGACGCTTTCGTCCCCGAACCGTTTCACCATGTCGGTCAGCGAGATGTAGTCCTGCTCGTGACGAGTCGTGATGGTCACTTCGGCGCCATGCACCGTAATGCTGCGATTTTTCATGTTGATGAGTCCAAAGGCTGTCGGAAAACAACTGTTTTGCGACAGGCACCGTTCGGGTACCAAAATCGCGTATTCACCCCGCTCAACAATGTGCGGAAAACAATGCCGCTATGGTATAGCATACGGAAATCATAGGCTATGGGTTTTCCACACATGCTTGTCGGCTACATGCGCGTCTCTTCCGATTCCGATCGACAAACCACGGATCTACAACGCGATGCCCTGTTGACGGCGGGGGTCGATGCCCGCCACCTATTCGAGGATCGCGCGTCCGGCGCCAAGGATGATCGCCCGGGGTTGGCCAAGGCGCTGGCGTTTGTTCAACCTGACGATGTCCTTGTCGTCTGGAAGCTGGACCGGCTTGGCCGCTCGCTGTCGCACCTGCTCACCATCGTCGACACGCTGCGGGAGCAGCAGGTCGCCTTTCGTTCTCTCACCGAAGGCATGGATACCACAACGCCATCGGGCGAGCTATTGTTTCAGGTGTTCGGTGCGCTTGCCCAGTACGAACGCGCCCTGACCCGCGAAAGGGTAATAGCCGGACTAGCGGCCGCCAAGCGACGGGGCCGACTCGGTGGCCGGCCACCGGCGATCATCGGCGAGAAACTGGACACGATCGTCGCCGCGCTAAATGGCGGCATGTCCAAGGCGGCTGTGTGCCGCAACTTTGGTGTCAAGCGCACCACGCTGATCGAAACACTTGCTCGGGTCGGTTGGCCGGGGACCAGGGAAACGTTGCGACGATGATGAGCAAAAGCGAGCGACTGACCGTCCTCTCGGAGGCCGAGCAGTTCGCCCTGTACGGCATGCCCGACTTCGACGACGGGCAGCAACTGGAGTATCTATCACTGTCCGAGACGGAACTGGCGCTCGCCTGCAGCCGTCCCGGCCTGCACGCCAAAGCTTACTGCGCTTTGCAGATCGGCTACTTCAAGGCCAAGCACGCCTTCTTCCGCTTTACTTGGGACAACGCGCAGGACGATTGCACCTTCGTCCTGACCCGCTATTTCAACGATCAGGCGTTCGAGCCGCACGCCATCACCAAGCACGAACACTACGCGCAACGGACCCTGATCGCGAAGCTATTCGGCTACCGGCTATGGTCGACGGACTTCCTGCCGCAACTCGTGCAACAAGCCAAGCAGATCGTGCGGCGTGACGTCACGCCCGGCTTCATCGTGGCCGAGTTGATTGTCTATCTCAACGAGAACAAAATCGTCCGGCCAGGCCACACGACTTTGCAGGAACTGATCAGCGAGGCGTTATCGGCCGAGCGCCGGCGTCTGGGCGAACTACTCGGCAAGGTGCTGGACGGCGAGGCCAAAGCTGCGCTGGCTCAACTCCTGGTGCGCGACGACACCCTGTCCGAGCTGGCCGCCCTCAAGCAGGACGCCAAGAGCTTCGGCTGGCGACAAATGGCGCAGGAACGGGAGAAGCGTGCCAAGCTGGAACCGTTATACCGAATTGCCAAGACGCTGTTGGCCGAGCTCGCGATCTCGCAGCAGAATCTGCACTATTACGCGAGTCTGGCCAATTTCTACACCGTCTACGACCTGCGTCGCCTAAAACCCGAGCAGACACATCTGTATTTGCTGTGCTACGCCTGGCAACGTTATCGGCAGCTCACCGATAATCTCGTTGATGCCTTGGGCTACCACATGAAGCAGCTTGAAGACGAGAGCAAGCTGCGGTCGAACAAGCACTTCCTCACGGAACAGGTCCGTCGGCAACAGGAAACGCCGCGAGTCGGACGTTTGTTGTTGCTCTACGTCGACGACACGGTCGCCGATGCCACGCCCTTCGGCGACGTGCGCCAGCGCGCGTTCAAGATCATGCCGAAGGACGCGCTGCAAATGGCTGGACAACGCCTCAGCGTAAAGCCCGCGAGCAAGCTGGCCCTGCGCTGGCAGGCCGTTGACGGTTTGGCCGAGCGCATCCGGCGCCACTTGCGGCCACTCTACGGGGCACTCGAATTCTCTGGAGTCGTGCCGGACAACCCGTGGCTTGGGGCGCTCGCCTGGGTGAAGGGCGTGTACGCGAAACAGCAGCGACTGTCGCAACGTCCGTTGGCGGAATGCCCTGAAGCGACCCTGCCCAAGCGTCTGCGCCCCTATCTATTGACGTTCGACGCGGACGGGAGGCCATTGGGCTTACATGCCGACCGCTACGAGTTCTGGCTTTACCGCCAACTCAGAAAGCGCTTCAAGTCCGGGGAGATCTATCTGGACGACAGCCTGCAGCATCGCTGCTTTACTGACGAACTGGTCTCCCTCGATGAGAAGGCCAGCATACTCGGTCAGATGGACATTCCCTGGCTGCGCCAGCCCATCGGAGCCCAACTCGACGCGCTGAAGGCCGAACTCCACGAACAATGGCTGGCGTTCAACCGTGAGTTGCGCCAAGGAAAGCTGAAGCATCTCGACTACGATAGCGAGCGTAAGACGCTGACCTGGCGCCGACCCAAGGCCGACAACGATGCCGCCCAACAGAACAGCTTCTATGAGCAATTGTCGTTCTGCGATGTTGGCGACGTGTTCCGTTTTGTGAACGGGCAATGCCAGTTTCTGTCGGCACTGACACCGCTGCAACCGCGCTACGCCAAGCAGGTCGCCGATTCGGACAGTCTGATGGCCGGCATCATCGCCCAGGCGATGAACCACGGCAACCTCGTCATGTCGCGTACCAGCGACATTCCCTACCACGTGCTGGAGGCGACCTACCAACAGTATCTACGCCAGGCATCGCTGCAGGCGGCCAATGACCGGATCAGCAATGCTATCGCTGAATTGCCGATTTTTCCGCACTACTCATTTGATCTCGGCACACTGTACGGTGCTGTCGACGGTCAAAAGTTCGGTGTGGAGCGACCGACCGTCAAGGCGCGTCACTCACGTAAGTATTTCGGTCGTGGCAAGGGTGTCGTTGCCTACACCCTGCTGTGCAACCATGTACCGCTACAGAGCTGGATCATTGGCGCGCATGAGTTCGAGGCACATCATGTGTTCGACATTTGGTACCGCAACACATCCGATATCGTGCCGACCACGATCACCGGCGACATGCACAGCGTCAACAAGGCGAACTTCGCCATCCTGTATTGGTTTGGGCTACGCTTCGAGCCGCGTTTCACCGATCTGGAAGAACAACTGAAAGAACTCTACTGCGCCGATGATCCGGCCCTGTACGAAAAATGCCTGATTCGCCCGGTCGGTCAGATCGACCTGCCAGCCGTGGTTGACGAGAAAACCAACATTGACCAGATCGTTGCCACGCTGGGCCTCAAGGAGATGACCCAGGGCACGCTGATCCGCAAGCTGTGCACCTACACCGCATCGAACCCAACGCGCCGCGCGATCTTTGAGTTCGACAAGCTGATCCGCAGCATCTACACGCTGCGCTACTTGCGTGATCCACAGGTGGAGCGCAACGTCCACCGTTCGCAGAACCGCATCGAGTCCTACCACCAGCTGCGCTCAGCCATCGCCCAGGTCGGCGGCAAGAAGGAATTGACCGGTAGGACCGACATCGAAATCGAAATCAGCAACCAGTGCGCACGGCTGATCGCGAACACCATCATTTACTACAACTCGGCGATCCTTTCGCGGCTGCTGACCAAGTGTGAAACAACCGGAAGCGAGAAAACACTAACCCTGCTCAAAAAGATTTCGCCGGCGGCGTGGCGCCATATTCATCTGAATGGGCACTACACATTTCACGGCGATGGCCAAGTCATCGATCTGGATGCGATCGTGGCGGGGCTCGAATTGGGTTGACGGAATTTTCGGCGGTTTGGGCTTACAACCCCTGTCTGTTGCACGGGATCGACTGGCGGAAATGCGCCAAATCCTCAAGCGCTGACGGCAAGGTTTTAACGCGAAATCTCCTGCCCTTCAGGCAGGGGGTCGCGGCGCCTGCTGGCGCCTCTCTGCCCGCTGCTGCGGACAGCCCCAAAGGCTTCTTTTTCCCAGAAGAACCCAAACCAAAACCAGGCCAGCAAGCCCGGCAAGGACGAATAACGCCGTTGCATGTTAATCGGATGTTAAGCGTTGCATGTTAATAGCGTGTTAAGCGTATGTTAATTAAAGGATTGTTTTACAGGCAACGCGCTTGATGCCGCCAGTTTCAAGAATTGCATCGGAGAGGCCGACACGCTGGTGCATCTCGTCGGCGTCGCCCACCCCAGCCCGGCCAAGGCGGCCGCCTTTTGTGATGTCGATCTTGCATCACTGCGTGCCGCCCTGGCGGCGGCAGTGCACACCGGCATCCGCCATTTTGTCTATCTGAGCGTCGCCCAGCCCGCGCCGGTGATGCAGGCCTACGTGGCCGCGCGTGCCGCGGGCGAGGCCTTGCTCCAGGCAAGCGGCCTGACGGTGACGATTCTGCGGCCCTGGTACGTCTTGGGCCCTGGCCACCGCTGGCCAGTTCTGCTGTTGCCCCTCTACCGCCTGGCAGCGCTACTGCCCGGCACGCGCGCTGGTGCCCGAAGACTGGGATTGGTGACCCTCGATCAGCTCTGTAACGCCCTGATTTCGGCCATCGAGCACCCCCCGTCCGGGGTTCGCATCCTTGAGGTCCCCGATATTATGGCGGCCAAACTTTCAGGTCCGGATTGACTTCAGATCGGACAAAGGCATTTTTCGTTTTGCTGACGAGTGTGCAATGCAGACGTGCGGCAAAGTCGGGGCGCCACCCCGTCCGAGACTCCAGATAGGCCTGTTTGCAGGCGTGTGGCATCGCCGATCAAGCCGCCGGGCGACTCCCATTGCTTCGTGCCGTTCAGGCGCTCATATTCACGCAGGCTTGTCGCCGCCGTGAGTCGCGGCGTATCGTGCCAGCGTTCAATTCATTGCCTGCCGCCTATGCGCTTCGATTCGACCCTGCTGTTTGGCAACGTTCATTTCGGCGAGGAGGAGGACTTCTTCCAGTTCCGCTATCGCTTCCTCTTCGCGATCCTCCTGGCCGGCATTCTCGCCAACGGAGCCTTCCTGCTCGCCGACCAGTCCAGCCTCAATCCTCTGGCGCGGCCCTTCGTCCTCGCCCTGAAGTTTCAGATTATCCTGGGGGCCGGCTTGACCTTGCTGCTGAGGGGCCGCAAGCACCTGTTCCTGCCCATCGCCTGGCTCTATGCGATTACGGCTTTTGCCGTGATGCTGACCGCCGCCTTCTACGTGACCAGCGACGAGTTTCGCCTGGTCTGGCTAGTCCTCAACCTGATCGGCGTCTACATCGGCCTCGGTCGTCCTGCCGGCGTCGCCTTCACGGTCCTCACCCTCCTCTGCGTCAGCGTCCTGAATCGCTTCTTGCCAGCCCCCTTCTCCGCCAACGCCATGGCCACGTTCTACGTGAGCCTGATCTACAACAGCGTGTTCTTCTATGTCTATTCCGGCCGCAGTTTCTCGTTCTACCTGCGCATGGTCGATGCCAATGCCCAGCTGAAAGAGTTGGCCAGCCGTGATCCGCTGACCGGCTTGTTTAATGCGCGGGCCTTCTATGTGGCCTGCGACCACCACATCCGCCTCGCCTCGCGTAGCGGCGCGCCCTTTGCCCTCCTTTTTATTGACCTGGACCACTTCAAGGCGGTGAACGATACCCATGGTCATGAGGCGGGCGATACGGTCCTGCGGGAAACGGCGGCGTGCCTGGCACGGCACTCCCGCCAGTCGGATGTGGTGGGACGCATCGGCGGGGAAGAATTTTGTATCTTCCTGCCAGACACGTCTCTGGAAGGCGCACTTCACCTGGGTGAGAATATCCGGCTTGGCATAGAGTCCCTCATGCCCGTCATTGGTGTTCAATGCCTTCGTGTCACGGCCAGTATTGGCGTCGCCCAGAACCACGTCGGTCAGCAGTCCATTTCCGACATACAGGGTGAAGCCGACAAGGCCATGTACCAGGCCAAGGCGGCCGGGCGCAACCGCGTGACGGCCCTCGCTGCGGCTCGGTGAGTCGCCCGGCCAAATTGAACCCTTCGACGGTCACTCTGTTTACTGAGCGTACAGTGCACTTTCTGGCATGCTGCCTTCGCGACCCCGGAAGTCGACCTCCACACCACCAACCTCAGCAATATCACGAGACCCACCCGCTTGGCAGGCGGAAAAAACTCGGCGCGAGCGGCGGAATTGGCTGAGGTGAGGAAATTTACTGCTGGAGGGGGTCTTAGGTGAGGAAATTTGGGAGACGTGTCGCCGATGCTGACTTCCTCTCGACGACTCAAAAATATATTATTCCGTTAAAGCAATAGGTTGTGATATGGTCAGTCATTGATGAGGTCGTCCAGGCTGTCTTTGTTGCCTGAAAAACAGGTGGTCTATCCCAAATTCCCTCACCTAAGATTTTTAGGCTTCGCCGGCAGGTGTCTGCCGCTGCGTCGCCCTGTTCGGGGCATTCCCGGCGGATGTTCTTGAAAGACAATAGGTATTAGCTTGGCCACTGCATCGTCAAACCACCCTCCCCTGATTTCGAAGCACTGCCGACGCTTGAAGCCGCCACCCTGGCGGTGGGGAGGCGGTGCTGGTGCCCGCGGATCAGATCAATGATGGGCCGGGCTAGGTGGGCAGCGCGCATGCGGGCGGCGTTCTCAAGCTTCGTCGGGCGCGGCATCCTCCCCTGCCCCATCCTGAATCAGGAACACGTCCCGGCTGACCCCACGCTTTTCTGCATTGGACAGCCAGAGGGGTATCCGGCCAATGCCATTCCAGGTCTTGTGTGAAACGGGGTCCCGGTAGCGAGGTGGCGTTACGCCCTCTTTCTGCTTTGGGCCCTGTTCGGCCCGCCTTTCGGCTTTTAACTGGACTGCCACCACCGACCTGATGTAATGCCGTTCCCGGCGTTCCGGGTCCTGTAATTCCGCCAGGGTGTAGCGCAGGGAAGGCAGGATGTCGGCGATCTTGATGTCGAACTGCGTCATGACCAAGCTGACGGCGGCAACGGCCTCGACAGGCGCCCTGTCCAGGAGGTGTACTACCGTGAGCTGATGCCTGGCCATGGCCGTACGGACTTCGAGAATGCCCGTCTTCAGGACAGGACGTGGTAGCGCTTCGCCCTTGCGCTGTAACAACGCCTCGGCCATGCGCGTGTGCTTCTCCTGCAGCTGGGATTGCCGGGTAGCGCGTGCGCGGTCCTTTGCGCGCCGCGCCTCGGCGGCTTGCTGGGCGGCTTCCAATCTGATGCGTGCCAACGCTGCAGCTTCGACAGCGTGGGCGTGGGCCCGCTCGGCGTCCAGCATGGCCTGTGCCTTCGTCAGGCGTTTCTCCTGACGCTCCTGCAGGCGTTGCACTGCCAACGCATGGCGGGACGCCTGCATGTTCTCATAGGCCTTGGCGGTGAGTTCCTGGATGCGGCGCTGCAGCGCGGTGTCTGGCGCCAGCGGCGCGTTCTCAATGACGTTTTCGTGCCTGTCTTTCTGGCCGGTGCGGCGCCTTGCCTGAAGCTGCTGGGCGCGCGCATGTCGTTCCGTTTTCAACGCCGCTTGGGCCTGCGCAGAGAGTTCGGCGATGCGGGCATTGATTTCGTCGAGTTTGCTTGAGGCCATGGCGAAAGATGCTGTCGGGTGTCGCGGGGGCAATTGCGGAAGACCAATGCTGTGGCCTTCCCTATCAGGATGATAGTTGAGAGCACCCTGGAAATGCATGCGGTGTGGGCGCCAGGCCTGCCGAATAACCCCGCGGCCCCAGGCCCGGGCTAGTCGGGGAGGACGATTCAGCGCCGGTCCATTCATCCCCCTCGGCCGGCCTGGCAGAATGAGGCCGACGCCACTACGCTGGTGGCCTAAAGGCTAGGCTGACGTAGGCATGGGGTCGTTTATCCGGTTGGATAATACCCCCCCCCTGCCCTGCTGCGTGCCTCGCCTATTCGTCTGTGGCTTCGGTTTTGTCAGATTCCGCCAGCTTGGCCGCCACGGTCTTGGCGCGGGCCATATCAGCATCCGAAACCGCGCCCATGGCATACAGGGCCATCAGGATCCGCGTGGCGTTCGGCAGATTGCGCCCGGATTCGTAGCGCGACCCGCCGCTCTGCGTAACGCCGAATCTGGACCAAAACGCGGACTGGTTGGGGGCTGTCATTTTCCGATAGCTCCGAACATCAGAAAGTTGCGCAACAGCTTTCTTCTGCGCGGCATCGAGTTTAATTTTCTTCACCGAGGTCATATGCGATCTTTGTAAATTGGAATGTGGAATATACCTCATGGGCACGCAACGTGGCATCCTTTGGCGGGATATACGAAAATCACCGCAATGAACTCCACCGACCTCCTCGCCACCATCAGTACCCATCTGCCCGCCTTCAGTCGCAGTGACGTTGCACAGGTCCTCCACGACTACCTCGCCGACATGACGACACTGATCCTGCCGGTGAATGCCCTGGCAGCGCTATCGCGCGGCGTTGCGGCGGGCGGCCTTGTGGCCGTGCTGTTTCTGTTCTTGCAGGCTTGGCGGAAGCGCCGGTTGCATGCAAAGCGTGAGGCGGCGTCCCGCAAGATGGCTATTTTTGCCCATCCCCTCGAAAAGGTAAAAGTTTCTCCAGTGCATTGATTTTATAATGGAAATTATCATGTTTCTGCGGCACTGGCGTCGTCCTTGGATCTGTGGCGTGGCGAAACATCGAGCACTGCTAGATTTTTGTGTCGATCTCCCGGTTAATTTTCCAGTTTCCCGCAAGGTTTTCGAACCCCTTATCTATCAATTTTTGCCCATTCCCCCGAAAAGGTAAAAGTTTCTCTAATTAGATGATTTGTCGCTGGTTTTTCGTTTCTGACTTGGCTGGGTGGTTCTTTTCTTCTGCACTGCCGGCCGCTGCAGCGCTTCCTCAAGCCGGGTTTCCGCGCCTACAGCCCTGTGCTCCAGGGCCTCGATCTGGTCTCCGAAGGCGCTCAGTTTTCCGCCGGCGGCGGCCACTTGTTGAACCAACGACTCCCGCTCCGCCCGAAGTTGGGCCAGATCATCATGCGCCTTGTTCAAATCAGCCTGCGCACGCTCAGCGGTTTGGGCCATGGCTGCGATCTGCCGCCCAAGGTGCTGCACCTCCACCTGAAGCTGCTCGTTCTTCTGATTGGATTTCGAGAGCTGTGCCTCGGAGCGCTTCTGAGCATCGCGGGCCTCGGCCACCTGTAGCATGACATGCCTTTGCACGCCTTCCAGCCGTTCCGTCGCCTTGCCAATTTCCAGCCGGAATGATGCCTCCTGGGCGGCAAGCGCAGCCTGAAGTGCCTCGACCTGCTGCCGGTGCTCTGATTTCAGCGCGGCAATCGTCCGTTCCGAGTCGGTCTTTGCCACATCGAGCTGCTGTTCCAGCCCTCCGGCACGGACAAGGGCCGCGTCCTTGGCTGCGCGCTCACCGGCGAGGCTTTCCCGCGCCGTATTGAGATCGGACCGCCCCTGGGCGACCTCCGCCTGGGCACCTTCGAGTTGCTGGGCCAAGTGGATTTTCTCGGCTTCCAGGCCGTCGGCGCGTGCTACGGCCTGACCCAGTTGCATTTCGAGGGTTTCCCGCTGCTGGTCGAACACTTTTTCGCCGTGTTCCACAGCCACCGCCCAGAAATTCAACATGACGCTGGCCACCACCGGCGGCAACGCCTCGGTCAGCGCGTCAGCCTTGGCCTGTTCGTCCTTCCAGAGCTTCAATTCGTCATTGATGGTGGTTCGGCTGCCCTGTTTGATATCCGCGTAGATGAGATCCACGGTGAGGTCATGCGGGCGCCGGCCGGCGGCGACGAGACGGGCGGCGGCTTCCCGGGTACGCAGGCGGGTATCACTGACACGGCTCACGGCGCGGTTCCTCCAAATGTGGGGTGAGCGGCCGCGGTTACCTGCGGCACAGGTAGATATACTATCGTATAACGTTATATGTGTAATCGTGGCTGGTCATTATTTAAGATAACACCCATAATCCTAAGAAATAGCGGTGTATCCTCGTCCCGTCGCGTTTGAAAGTATCGAAACCGTGCCCGACCTGCTCCCCCTGATTGAAAGCCTGCCGGCCAGCACGCTGCCAGCCGCCCTGGACGGCAGCGTGGGCACCAATCGTGCACGGGGCGGTGCCCGCCAGATCGCGGCGGACACGGATATTGAAGCGGTGCGCCTGTGGCTGGCCGAATATGCCGACTCACCCCATACCTTGCGCAGTTATCGCAAGGAGGCGGGGCGCTTGCTTGTCTGGGCTACCCAGGCGGTGGGCAAACCCATTTCCAGCCTCACGCGGGAGGATCTGCTGGCCTACGAGCACCTCCTCGCCGACCCGCCGGTGGACTGGATTGATCCCGCATTACCGCGCCGTGGCAGTGGCCGGCGGCTATTCACCGGCCCCTTGTCTGCGCGTAGTGTCCGCCAGACGATGGGCATTCTATTGGGGCTGTTTGCCTACCTGGTGGAGGCTGGGTATCTGGCCGGGAATCCCCTGGCACTGCGTCGCCAGAAGCGGGGCGACGCCAAGAGCACACGGCATGCGGCGATCGAACGTTACCTTGACCACGCCTTGTGGCAAACAGTGCTGGATTTCATCGAAACCCTACCCCAGGAGACTCCTCGCGAGCGGCAACATTACGAGCGGGTGCGCTGGCTGTTCCGCTTCCTGTACGGGGCTTCGTTACGAGTTTCGGAAGCGGCACAGGCGAGGTCCAGTGATCTCGCGCAGCGGCGCGGCAACTGGTGGTTGCACGTGGTCGGCAAAGGAAAAGCTGAGGGGGACGTGCCGGTCAGTCCAGCCTTGATGGCCGATTTGGCGCGCTATCGCCAGTTTCACGGCCTGTCCGCCCTGCCGGCGCCGCTGGAAAACACGCCCCTCGTCATGTCCGTAGCCGGACGCACCGATCGCTTTCTGACACCCACGGCGATCTATCTGGTGGTGAAGGAAGTGTTCCGGCGCGCCGCAAAGGCTCTCGATGACAGCGATCCGCTCGGGGCCGCAACCCTCCGTCGTGCTTCCACCCACTGGCTGCGCCACACCTCCGCCACCCACCAGGCCGATGCCGGCAACGACATCCGCTTCATCCAGAAAAACCTGAGGCACGCCTCCATCGAGACGACGGCCATTTACCTGCATGCCGAGGACGACCAGCGGCACGCCCAGACCACGAAAAAATCAGGGCAGTAAGTTCCACATCGGCGGACCGGCAAATAATATATACTGTCGCATATATTATTAACTTCACGGGGAGCACTACGATGATTGAGACACGGGTTGCCAAGCTGTTCAAGAACGGCGCCAGCCAGGCGGTGCGTCTCCCTTCGGACTTTCGCTTCGAAGGTGACGAGGTGTATATCAGCCGCGACGACGCGACCGGTGATGTGGTGCTCTCGAACCGCCCGGGGGCCAGGACCTGGGGGGAATTCTTCGAGCTGCTGCAGGAAGTGGATGTGCCTGCCGATTTCATGGCCGCACGTCCGCTGAACGTGTTGCCGCAAGCGCGCGGCATCTTTGACGATGAGGCCGCCGTGCCCGGCCAGGCGGACTGAGCCATGCTGCACATGCTGGATACCGATACGGCGAGCTACCTCATCAAGGAAAAGTCTCCCACGATAAAAGCCAGGCTGGAGGCCCTGGTGCCCTCAATGGTCTGCATCTCGGTGATGACGCGGGCGGAATTGCAATATGGCCTGAAGCGCCTGCCCGCCGACCACCGCCTGCACCTGGCCGTGCGCCAGTTCCTCAAAATCGTGCGCGTCCTGCCGTGGGACGCCGAGGCAGCGGACTGGTACGCCGAAATCCGCCACCAGCTTGTTAGCACGGGGCAACCGATTGGCGAACTGGACATGATGATCGCCGCCCATGCCTTGTCCGCCGGCGCCGTGCTGGTCACCAACAACAGCCGTCATTACGAACGGATCGCGGCGCCCCTGATCCTGGAAAACTGGGCGTAGCATGGTTTCTGTATATGAAAGTATGGGTTAACCCTCCACTGCCGCGGGTGCCGACAAACGGATGCCCTGGATCGGTGTCCGCGGTGGCTGGCTGCATATTTCGGTAGTTGCCTACCCTCCTGGCGCGAAGACCATATCGTACGGATCAAGATTACAAAGATGTAATCTTGACGTCAGGCTGCCGTCGGAATCGGACGCGCATGATGCTCCCATCCACTCGATGAGGAGACCCGGCATGAAAACCCTGCTGACATCCGCGCTCCCGCCGGCCCGCCTGGTGCTGGCTTTGGGGGCAACCCTCGCCGCCACCGCTGCCTTTGCCGCAACGCCCGTGGTGGAGGTCTACAAGAACCCCGCCTGCGGCTGCTGCGGCAAGTGGGTTGAACATCTCAAGCAAAACGGCTTCGAAGTTAAACTCGACGAGACCAGTGATGTTTCTGCCGAGCGCCAACGCCTGGGCATGCCCGAGCAACTGGCCTCCTGTCACACGGCCAAGGTTGGCAACTATGTCGTCGAAGGTCATGTGCCGGTGAAAGAAATCCAGCGCATGCAGCTCGAACACCCCAAGGCCCTTGGCTTGGCGGTGCCGTCCATGCCGCCCGGCACACCGGGCATGGTCGGCAACGGCCACTATGACGTACTCCTGGTCCAGGCCGGCGGCGCTACCCGTACTTATGCTCACTATTGAAGTCCTCTCCCAGGACCTAGCAGTCCGTCGGGCTTACCGGGTCGAACGGGCTGAATGAGATAATGCCGGCCATTGAGCCGCCAACCGCCAAACCATGAGCCCTTTCCGCCCGATTGATCGCAAGACAGGCTATCTTTTGCCGCCCTCGGTGGAGGATTGGCTGCCGGAAGATCATCTGGCGCGGTTCATCGTGGAAGTGGTGGACGGTCTGGACATGAGCCGTCTTGAGCGGGCGTACCGTGGACGCGGCAGCGCGGCCTACCATCCGGCGCTGCTGCTGTCGTTGCTGGTGTATGGCTACGCAACCGGGGTGTTTTCCAGCCGCAGGATCGAGCGGGCGACCTACGATTCGGTCGCCTTCCGCTTCATCGCGGCGGGCTGCCACCCGGACCACGATACGCTGGCGACCTTCCGGCGGCGCTTCCTGGGCGAACTGGCCGACCTCTTTTTGCAGGTGCTGGTGTTGGCCAGGGAAATGAAGCTGCTGAAGATGGGCACGATCAGCCTGGATGGCACCAAGCTTCACGCCAATGCCTCGCGCCACAGCGCACTGTCCCATGGTCACATCGAGAAGATCGAAACCCAACTCAAGGCCGAGGTGCAGGAGCTGCTGGCGCTGGCCGAGAAGACCGACCGCGTCGATGTGCCCGACGGCGTGAATCTGCCGGACGAAATCAAGCGCCGGGAGGATCGCCTCGCACTCATGGCAGCGGCGAAGGCGAAGATCGAGGCGCGCGCCAAGGAGCGCTTCGAGCGCGAGCAGGCCGAGTATGAAGCCAAACTGGCCCGGCGAACGGCCAAGGCCGAGGAGACCGGCAGGAAGCCCGGCGGCAAGCCGCCGCAAGCGCCGACTCCTGGCGTGCGGGCGACGGACCAGATCAATCTCACCGATGAAGAATCCCGCATCATGCCGGTTTCCGGCGGCGGCTTCGAGCAAGCCTACAACGCCCAGGCGGCGGTAGACACCGGCAGCATGCTGGTCGTGGTGCCCACGGTGACGCAAGCCACCAACGACAAGGAACAGGTCGAGCCGATGCTGGAACGCCTCGCGGCCTTGCCCGAGGAACTGGGCAGCGTGAATCAACTCCTGGCCGACACCGGCTATTGCAGCGCAAAGAATGTGGCGGCTTGCGAGGCAGCGAACATTGAGCCCCTCATCGCCGTGGCTCGGGACGAGCACCATCCCGGCTGGCGCGAGCGCTTTACGGAACCCGCTCCGTTGCCTGAGGGCGCCACGGCAATCCAGCACATGGCGCATCGCCTCAAGACTCCGGCCGGCCGGGCAGTCTATGCCTTGCGCAAACAGACGGTGGAGCCGGTGTTCGGCATCATCAAATCCGTCCTGGGCTTCCGCCAGTTTCTCCTGCGCGGTCTGGATAAGGTCAGTGGCGAGTGGAACCTGGTCTGCCTGGCGTGGAATTTGAAGCGCATGGCCTCATTGCGTCCACAGACCTGAAAAACAGCGAAGTTTCGGTAAAAACGACACAAAATCGGCCAAAAATCGTAATCCAGGTGCCAAAAAGGCGCTGCATTGCGAATCCCAGCCTTCGACCAAGCTTAAGCCCGACAGGCTCCTAGAATCCCCGGCGTTATCTACCACTACCCATCCTCTGAAGGAGAAAACCATGAACGTGAAGTCCAAGCTGATGCTGGCCGCTCTTGCCACCGCCCTCACCGCCTCCTTTGGCGCCTATGCTGCGGACGATGCGGCCAAGATGCCGGCTGCGACCGACGGTACCGCCCAGGCGGAAGCCCCGATGAAAAACAAGCATAACCACGAGTGCGACGCCAAGGGGCGCAACTGTGGCGCTACGTCATCGACAAAACCGGCCAAGCCGGCGCCGAAGATCAAGAACGCCCACAACCACGAGTGCGAGATGAAGCACACCGGCTGCCAGGACCCGACCGCAAAGTAAGGAAGCCATGCCCGTTTGCCTCGCGCAAACGGGCAGTACCTCCGGTCTTGCTGCCCAGTTCGGCACTCTCGGAAAGGAGGTTCCACCATGTCATCCGATCATGATGCCCACGCTACCGCGGCCAAGTGGGTTTTTCTCGGCTTTGCCCTGATCGCGGGTTTTCTGCTCTTCACCGAACACCGGGCTCACGTGCTGGGCTTCCTGCCTTACCTCTTTCTGCTGGCCTGTCCGCTGTTGCACCTGTTCATGCACCACGGCCACCACGATCACTCCAAAGGCGGTCCGGCAAGCCCACCGGATGGAGAAGAAAAATGAGCGACGCCGCAAACGACTACGGGCTCTGGTCCCTGGTGCTCATCAACTCCGTCGTCTTCATTGTCTTCGCCTTCAGCTTCACCAAGCCCGCGACGCCCCGGGACTGGCGCGCGTTCGGCGTCTTCTCGGCCTTCCTGGTGGCCCTGTTTACCGAGATGTACGGTTTCCCGCTGACCCTGTATTTCCTTTCGGGCTGGCTGGGCAGCCACTATCCGGGCATTGATTTCCTCAGCCACGACGCGGGTCACCTGCTGGAAGTGATGTTCGGCTGGCGTGCCCATCCGCACTTTGGGCCATTCCACATGCTCAGCATGCTGCTGATCCTGGCCGGCTTCTGGCTGCTGTCGTCCGCGTGGAGAGTGCTCTACCCTGCCCAGCGCAGCCATCGCCTGGCCACCGCCGGGCCCTATGCCCGCGTGCGTCATCCCCAGTACGATGCCTTCGTGCTCATCATGGTCGGCTTCCTGCTGCAATGGCCCACGCTGATCACCGTGCTGATGTTCCCGGTGCTGGTCCTCATGTACCGGCGCCTCGCCCGCATCGAAGAGAAGGAGAGCCTGGCTGCCTTCGGCGAGGCCTACCGGCAGTACATGGACCGCACCCCGGCGTTTTTCCCGAAAAACCTGAAACTGGACTGACAGGAGCCCACTATGCCCGCGGAACCATCGCCCCTGCCGGTCGA
This sequence comes from Rhodocyclales bacterium, assembly GCA_043743785.1. Classification (GTDB taxonomy): domain Bacteria; phylum Pseudomonadota; class Gammaproteobacteria; order Burkholderiales; family Rhodocyclaceae; genus JAQTNA01. Next base: position 76,134 of record JAYTVW010000141.1, read on the forward strand.
GCAGGCCAGCTTCACCGAAAAGAACGAAAAGGACCCGGTCTGCGGCATGCGCGTCAAAGCAGCATCTCCTCATCAAACCACTCACCAGGGCAGGATCTACCGCTTCTGCAGCGCCAAGTGCCAGACGAAGTTTGCGGCCGACCCGCCGCGCTACCTGGCGCAGCAGCAGGCGGAAACGGCGCCGGCCAGCACGGAATTCGTCTGCCCGATGCACCCCGAGGTGCGCCAGATCGGTCCCGGCACCTGCCCCAAGTGTGGCATGGCGCTGGAGCCCGTCTTGCCGGCGCCTGAACAGGAAGAAGACAACGTCGAGTATCAGGATTTTCGCCGCCGTTTCTGGGCCAGTCTGCCGCTGACCGTCGTCGTGGTCCTCCTGGCGATGGCAGGACAGCGCGTGGGCGGGCTCCCGCCGGATGTCCGATCTTGGGCCGAACTGCTCCTGAGCGCACCCATCGTGCTGTGGGCCGGCGGACCCTTTTTCGGGCGCGGATGGCAGTCCTTGGCCCATCGCCAGCCGAACATGTGGACCTTGATCAGTCTCGGCACTGGCGCTGCCTTCGGCTACAGCGTGGTAGCGGCCCTGGCGCCGGGTCTCTTCCCGGCTTCCTTCGCCGTCCATGGGCGCATCGGCGTCTATTTCGAGGCGGCGGCGGTCATCATCTCGCTCACCCTGTTGGGGCAGATGCTGGAGCTGCGCGCCCGGGCGCAAACCTCGACGGCGATCAAGTCGCTCCTCGGCCTTGCGCCCAAGACGGCGCGCCGCATCAACGCCGACGGCACGGAGGAGGATGTCCCATTGACGCATGTCCATCTCGGCGACACCTTGCGCGTGCGCCCCGGCGAAAAAGTGCCGGTGGACGGCGTGGTCACGGAGGGTTCGAGTGCCGTGGACGAAGCGATGCTCACCGGCGAGCCGTTGCCGGTCACCAAGCGGCCCGGCGACAAGGTGATCGGCGCCACCCTGAACACCGCCGGCAGCCTGGTGATTCAGGCGGAAAAGGTCGGCGCCCAGACCGTGTTGGCGCAGATCGTCCAGATGGTCGCCCAGGCCCAACGTTCCAAGGCGCCGATGCAGCGCATGGCGGACGTGGTGGCGGGCTATTTTGTCGTGGCCGTGGTCAGTGCCGCACTGCTGAGTTTCTTCGCCTGGGGACTGTTCGGCGGCGAGCAAGGCTGGGTCTTCGGGCTGATCAATGCTGTCTCGGTCCTCATCATCGCCTGCCCCTGCGCTCTTGGCCTCGCCACGCCCATGTCCGTCATGGTGGCGACGGGCAAGGCCGCCACCAGCGGCATCCTCTTCCGGGACGCCGCCGCCATCGAGCGCCTGCGCGAGGTCGACACCCTGATCGTCGACAAGACCGGCACCCTGACCGAGGGCCGTCCGGCCTTCGAGCGCGCCGTGGCGGCTCCCGGTGTGACCGAGGAGGAAGTGCTGAGGCTGGCGGCCAGCCTCGACCAGGGTAGCGAACATCCGTTGGCGGAGGCCATCGTTCGCGCCGCCCGGCAACGCGGTCTGGTCTTGGAAAAGGCGGCGCAGTTCGAGTCCGCCAGCGGCATCGGCGTGCGCGGCACGGTCGGCGGCCACCGCCTGGCGCTGGGCAATGCGGCGCTCATGGCCGAGGAAGGCGTGGACCTTGGCATGCTCGGCGGTCTGGTTGGCCAGGCCGAATCCCTGCGCCTGGCCGGCGCCAGCGTCATGCATCTGTCGGCGGACCGTCGCCTGCTGGGCTTGCTCGCGGTCGCGGACCCCATCAAGGCGAGCACCGAAGAAGCGCTGGCGAGCTTGCGCCAGGCCGGTCTGCGCATCGTCATGGCCACGGGCGACGGTCTGACGACGGCCCGGGCGGTCGGCGAACGCCTGGGCCTCCATGAAGTGCATGGGGAAGTGAAGCCCGCCGACAAACTGGCCCTGGTCGAGCGTCTCCAACGTGAAGGGCGCATTGTGGCCATGGCTGGCGACGGTATCAACGATGCACCGGCGCTGGCCAGGGCGGATGTCGGCATCGCCATGGGGACGGGCACCGACGTCGCCATGAACAGCGCCCAGCTGACCCTCGTCAAGGGCGACCTGCGCGGCATCGTCCGGGCCCGCCAGCTATCGGTGGCCACCGTCGGCAACATGCGCCAGAACCTGGCCTTCGCTTTCCTCTACAACGCACTGGGCGTCCCCATCGCCGCCGGCGTGCTCTACCCCGTCTTCGGGCTGCTGTTGTCACCCATGATCGCGGCGGCGGCCATGAGTCTGTCGTCGGTGAGCGTGGTGGGAAATGCTCTGCGCTTGCGGCGGGCCTGACGGAGAGGCAATCCGGTGATCATGCGGGTGACGGCGGCGAGCGCGCGGGCTTTGTCCTGGCCCTCCTCCCGAAGCAACCAAGAATGGAGATCGTCATGAACCAAACCCTGTCCAGCAGCCGCGATCCGGTGTGCGGCATGCAGGTCGACATCGCCGGGGCCGAGCACTCGGCTACCTATCGGGATGTTGTCTTCCATTTCTGCTCATCCCAATGCCGGGAGCGCTTCGACGACAACCCGGCCCTCTACGCCCTGCAACGCATCGCGGATATCCGGCCCATGCCGAAACGGCACGCGTTGCGCCTCGCGGCGGGAACGGCGGCGGACGTGGCTCGCGCATGTCAGCGCGTGGGCGAAATGATGGGGATTTCCGCCGTCCGGGCGGAGCAAGAGCGCCTGATCGTCGACTACGACTTGCGGCAGGTGGCTCTGTCCCAGATCGAGGCGGTGGCCGCCGCTGAGGGCCTGCGTTTCAAAGACGGTCTTCACGGCTTCCGGCGCGGACTTTGGAAATTCACCGAAGCCAATGAACTGGCTAATGCGGCCCACCCCGGCACGGGCGCCTGCTGCAGCCGGCCGCCGGCCGGGAAAGGCTGAAAACTTGGCCCGACGTGCTGCTGACGCGGGCATCCGCCTATGCCTGATCGGACAGCGGTCTTGCCCAGCACCGCCGTCTACAGCGCAATCCAGTTATTATGGTTGACTCTTTTACGCATATATTCGACCCAAGGCATGAAACCGCCACCCTATCCCGCCAATGAGGCAGAACGCATCCAAGCCCTGCGCGATCTGTTGATTCTGGACACCGAACCGGAAGCCCGCTTCGACGCCGTCACCGTCTACTGCCAATCACGCTTCAAGGTTGAAATCGCGCTGGTCAGCCTTGTCGACACGGATCGCCAGTGGTTCAAGTCTGCCTGCGGTCTGGATGCCAAGGCGACGCCCCGCGTCGTCAGCTTCTGTGGACACGCCATCTTGCACAATGAGGTCATGCTGGTCAGGAATGCATTGGAAGATGAGCGCTTTCATGACAACCCCTTGGTCGTCGGCCCTCCGCACATTCGCTTTTATGCCGGAGCCCCGCTGAAACTTTCCAGCGGCCACGCCGTTGGCACCCTATGCCTAATCAGCCCCCGGGCACAGACCTTGGAGCGCGAGGAATTGGCACATCTCACGGTTCTGGCCCACATGATCTCGATGGAACTGGAAAACCAGGGGCGGATATCGGACTGTACGAAGCATTGCCTGTACGGCAACTTGCCGCATGAATGTCCTTTCAAGCACACGAAGTTTGAGCTGCCGGAAAGCTGAGTCCAGCAGCCTGCACGCAGGAGAGGCGTACATCGTCGAGAATCTGACAGGAATGTAATTGCGCCGTCAGGCATTGGTCAGCAGGTAACGCGCATGATGGCTATCAGAAGCTAGGTCCGTGCATTCTGTTCTTCATGTAGGCAAATAACATCAGGAGAAATGCGATGAAAGCGAATTACCCTTGGATGCGTTCGACCTTGCTGGCCCTCGCGGTTGGCGTTTTGCTCGTCGGTTGCAGCAGCAACGGTCCGAAAGCTACGCCCCAGTCCATTGTCGAAAAGATCGAAACGGCCCGTACGCCTACGGACCATGCGGAATTGGCTGCCTACTATGATGCCGAAGCGGCGAAGGCCCGGGCCTCCGCGGCGTCTCACCGGGAAATGGCGAAAACCTACGGCACGCAGAACCTGGGCGGCGGCAAGGGGCCAGCCATGGGCGGACATTGCGCTGACCTGGCACGCAATTTCGATGCCGCAGCGGACAATTTTGCGGCCCTTGCGAAATTGCACCGGGAACTGGAAAACAGCAAGTGATCGTCGGCACATCGTCCCGATGGTGCCGGGCGGCGCGGTCGGGACGATACGTGCCCATGTCTTGGCCAACGGCCAAGCGCACATTTATGGGTTTGTCATTGCCTGGAGCCATGGTGCCACATGTCGTCACGACATGGCCGTGGCGGCGCTGGCGCGTGATGGTTCGCGGCATCCCCAAATCCTTGATCAGCTATCGCGGTTAAGGCCCTCAAAACGCGTGGCTCACCATGACGCCTCCACCTTGCTCGGGGCTGGCGTCTGTATACCCCTTGAGCATATAGGCGTTCATCGTGAGACCCGGGGTAAGCGTGTACGCCAGGAATATCGTCCATTGCCGCAGGGACGCGCTGCCATCCACGAGGGCCTGGCGATAACTCCACGCGCCGCCCACCCGGACATCGGGCAGCAAGCCGTAGTTCGCGCCGAGCGTCATGTACCAGACATTGTTCAGGACCGCGGTGCCGGCATTTCCCATGTGGCGCCAGCCTGAATTGCCAAAGGCCGTGACCGGCCCCAGGCTGCGCTGGAGCGTTCCCTCCACGGCATAATCCCGGCTCCCCGTGCCCAGGCCCGCGCTGGCATCTCCCGTCGGCAACTTGAGTTTGGCGGCGATGTTCCCTTGCCATCCGCTCTCCGGATCATTCAGTGCAAGATAGGTGGCGCTGGCCTCGATGTCGCCCAAGCCGCTGACAGTTTTTCTGACCATGCCCGTGTTCGGGGTGAAGACGATCTGGTTGCCCAGGCTGCCGACGACGGCCGCAGGCCCGCTGATGCGTACGTAAGGGACCGTCACGCCCCATGTCCAACGCTCCTGCCAATGGCGAAGCGTCACGGGGTAGTACCAGCTGTCGGTTTCGTCCTGGGAGCCATACTTGCCCCAGGAATGTTCGGCGCCAACACTGACTTCGGTACCGCTGTCGGCACGAACCTGGCCCGAGGCCATGCTGCCGGTCAGTAGCATGGCCATCACCAGGGGCGCGGACGTCTTGAAAATGTTGCGTCGTGTCATCTCACCTTCCCATGCGGCCGCCGGCCGAACTTCCTGCGCCGCCCATGGCGCCGGGCCTGACGATGGGCAGGATGCGCTGGGGAGCCGCCATGATCACTGACGATCCCATGCGCGTGTTGGTGTTCGATGACATTCCTCCAGAGCCCGAGGACATTCCGCCAGGCGCGGATGCGCCAAATGGAATCAGTTCGACCTGACTCGCCTTCAGACGCCCGTCCTCCTCAATGGCGCCGGCGACCCGCACCCGCTGACCGACCTGGGCATTGGCGATGCCCTTCGTGCTTTCGGCCTGCGCTCCATAATTCACCTCGAAGCCGCTGATGCGCACACGCCCCGGCCCGTCGTGACCCAGCACCAGTCCCTCGGCCACGAGACGATGGACGCGTCCATTGAACGGCAGGGGCGTCAAGGGCTGGGTGGCCCGGAAGACGGCCCCGTCCCAGTGGCCGCGCGCCAGCCAGTCCATGGTGGCAGATGGCACGGATTGCGCGGAAATTCCTACGCCGCCCACCGTGACCTCTCCGTTCCTTGCCGCCACGACGGGGCCGAACACACTTGCCCAGCGCAGGTCCGCCGCCGGTTCGATGCGGGACGCGACTACCTCTCCGGCCGCATTCCGGTAGCCGCTCACGCGCACTGTCGTGCCGAGGGCCAAGTCGGACAAGCGCTCCGCGCCTGCGAGGCGGGTCTCGCGGGTAACGCGCACCGGCTGGCCCATGACCTGAAGCACCTCGTCCTTTGCGATCCCGGTAACAGGACCAGACAGTGCCTCCAGGATGGCGATACTCTTCGCCGTAAGCTGACTTGTCTCCCCATTCGCCACGATGGCCACCACCTGGCCGAGCGCCAGTCGGTCGGCGGAAGCGTCGTCGCCATTACGGCTGACCGGCGTCGAATGGTCGTATTGCACTTCCAGTCCATTCACGCAGACGCTGCCAAACCCGGTGATGGTGCCAAGAATGCCCGTGTCGCCAACCTGGCGACCGGTGCCGCCAAAGCCGCCGTTCTCCGCGGGCTGCGGATTCCCGGTGCCTCCCATGCCACCGACGGCCAGCGGTGCACCCGTGCCACCCATCCCGCCATTGCCGGGCGGTTGGGGACTTCCCGTGCCGCCCATGCCGCCGTTTTCATCAGGTTGTGGGCTTCCGGTCCCCCCCATACCGCCGACGGGCAGCGGTGCGCCTGTCCCGCCCATACCTCCATTTTGGGGAACAACGCAGGCGGCGGGCGCGGCCCAGGCAATGCCGGACGCCAACAACAGGCTCAGTAGAGCAGCCGTGCGGATTTTTGGGATGGGAGTCAATCAGCCTCTCCTTTGGCGACAGGCGCACTGTAGAAATAGATGCCACACGTAAAACGTCGCCGGACATCCGGGGCCGGAACGTCCGACTTTTCCAGATCGGCGGCCGAACGCCCCAGTGCCTTCAAGAGTTCATCGCCGGATTGGCGCGCCCGCGTGTGCAGCAGCTCCACACTGGCCGGCGACAACTCGTCGAAAAATACGCTGCGCTCCAGCCACGGCGGACCGTCACCTTCAAGGTTGGCGCCCGCAGCGGCGGCGTGGTCGGCCAGATTGTGGGCGAAGAATTGGAGTTTCTCTTCGAACCCCGCCTGAGGCACGAAGGATTCGGTCACGAGCGAAACCATGTCACCGTCGTCGATGCGGGCGATGCCCAGCCGCAACCATTCGTCCAGCACCACCCGCGCGCGCACATCCTTGCTCTGGCTGGCCACCAGATCCTCGAAGGAGGGGCCGCTACTGTGGCTGGAGAGGCGTGCCAGGGACAGCGGCTTCCCTTCGGCGTCCATGAAGAGTGCCTGGGTGAGCCAGGCTGCGACGATCTGCGCGCCCAGGGAAACGGGGCCGCTGACCGTCAGGTCTTCCTTGGCCCCGCCGTGGCGCAGGCGCCGAATGTCGCCCCGATGCACGCCGGTCAGCATGCTGATGCGGCTGTCAGAGGGGGCCTTGCCCGCCAGGGGGAAGTCGCCCTCGGCGACCTCCACGAACAATCCCTTCAACATGTCCGACAAGAAGGTATAGGTGAGGCCGTTGCTGACCATCAAGCGGACGAGCGGGCGCAATACCCGCCGTAGGGCGAGCACAAGGGCTGGGGATGGAGCTTTCGCTGTGATCATTTTGGGGTTGATACCGCCAAGTACGGATTCAGGCGTCTTCCAGAAATATTAGGGAAGGCATACGCCATCATACCCGTTGACGTGGAATATATTTCCACGCATACTTAATTCATGTGGAAAATTATTCCATATTACAGCCGTAAAGCAAAGCGTCATCGCTGAACCGTCATCCCGGGAGGCGGACATTGCGGCTGCAGGGTGCCCGGAATTTCAATCTATGAGGAGAAATGTGATGAAAGCCAAGCTGATGTTTGTATCCGTGGTGATGGCGGTTTCTGCGAGCGCGATGGCCATGGGCGGCAGTACCGCAGGTGGTATGGGTGGCGCTGCCGCCGGTGCCAAGATGGGCGGAACGACCACCATGACCCCGCCGGCCGGTGTGACGCCGGGCGCCGGCATGAGTGGCAAGACGACGATGACGCCACCTGCCGGCGTAACACCGGGTGCCGGCATGAGCGGCAAGACGACGATGACGCCGCCCGCTGGTGTGACTCCGGGAACCCCCCCGGCCGGCATGACCCCCGGCACCCCGCCCGCTGGTGTAACACCGCCTGCCGGCATGACCCCGCACATCCACTAAAACCACACGTGCCGGAGTGCGCCCGTGCGTAGTCCGGCGGGCTCCTCCGGCTTTCCGCCGGCCAGACCTTCCGGTGAACCGGAATGTATCGGGAAGAAAATTCAAATGCCGAGAAAAAGGATGATCAGAACAGTCGCCTTGGCGGCGCTGGTGGCTGTTACGGTGTCCGGCTGCATGGCCTTGCCGATGCTTGCAGGACGGCTGCAGGATGCGGGGGCGACGAACATCGCGCTCGAAGGCAACGGGGATGCGATGGCGGCATTTCGCGGCGCAGTCAACCAAGCGGGCGGCGTGGTCACCCTGGCGACGCGCGACTACGCGCGGGGCGAATTCCGCGACAGCAATATCAGCGTGGAAATCCAGGTCCGCGCAGGCGAAGGCAAACAGCAACTCCTCATGACCGGCGCATCCGGCAGGACCTCGTTCATGCCCTGGATTGGAGGGGATAGCGCCAGCAAAACGACCACCAAGGTGGCCGGGATCATGCAAGGCGCGGGTTTCCATATTGCCGCCCAAAACCCGGAGCTAGCCCGGTGACGGGCTGCGACATGCCAAGGCGGAACCTTGAAGTGGCACCGCAACGGCTCAAGGATCTGATCCTGAACCCGGACGGTCATGCCTTCGATACCCGCACCGGCCGCAGCTTCACGCTTAACCCTACCGGCGTGGCCGCGCTGTCGCTGCTGCAGGACGGTCACGGCCCGGAGAGTCTGGTCCGGGAACTGGTCAAGCGCTGCGGCCAGCACCGGGCGGTGGTGGAGGCCGGCGTGGAGTCGTTCATGGGCCAGTTGGCGAGGTACCTGGCATGAACGCCTGGAAACACTGGAACGTGGCCATCACCGGCATGAACGCCCGCCCGGAGAATCCGGCCCCGGGTTGCGCCGTGGCCCGCTGCCTGCGGGAAACGCCCGGTTTCGGCGGCCGTATCGTCGGCCTGGGCTACGAGACCCTGGATCCGGGTCTGTACCGGCACCCGCAGGGCGACGCGGGCTACCTGCTGCCCTATCCGGCGGCAGGCAGTGAGGTGCTGCTGGAGCGTCTGGAGGAAATCCTCGAAAGCGAGCGCATCAACGCCATCATTCCCTGCCTGGATGCGGAGTTGCCCAATTTCATCGCCCTGCAGCCGGCCCTGGCGCGGCGCGGCATCCGCCTGTGCCTGCCCAGCCGCGAGCAACTGCGGCAGCGCGACAAGGACCGCTTGCCGGCCCTGGGGCTGGCGACGGGCATTGCTACGCCGGATGTTCGCCATGTGACGGATGAAGGTTTCTTCGACCGTTCTGAACAGGAGGCGGGCTGGGGCTGGCCCCTGGTGGTGAAGGGGCTGTTTTACGACGCCTACGTGGTGCACACGCCGGAGGAGGCCAGGAGCCGCTTCCGGCAACTGGTGGCCCAGTGGGGCTACCCGGTGCTGGTGCAGCCCTTCGTCAAGGGCGAGGAGGTGAATCTCATGGCCCTGGGAGATGGCCGTGGCGGTCTCCTGGGGCCGGTCATGATGAAGAAACAGGCGGTGACGGACAAGGGCAAGGCCTGGGCCGGCGTGGCCATCGACGACCCGGACCTGCTGTCTGCGGGCGAACGGCTCATGGCCACCCTCAACTGGCAAGGTCCCTTCGAGCTGGAAATGCTGCGGGACGCGGCAGGCCTTCTGCACCTCATCGAAATCAACCCGCGTTTTCCGGCCTGGGTCTATCTCTCCCACGGCGTGGGCCGCAACCTGCCGGCGGCCCTGCTGGCCCTCATGCAGGGCGTCTCCGCCGAATACATGGAGTTCGCTCCGCCCCGCCCTGGCACCACCTTCATCCGCTATGCCGAGGAAGTCATTGTTTCCCTGGACGACCTCGTCGCCATGACGCTGCATGGCACCACGCCCCTGCCAACCCGCGCCCTGCGCGTCGCCTGATAGAGCCTGAATCATGAACAAACTCGCCTGGGAAGTGCCGCGCATTGCCCCCATCGGCTTCAATCAGATCAACAAGTTCGGCCAGAGACGGCGCAACTGCGACGTGCGGGAGGCCATCGACGGCGTGGCGGTGGAAGCGCTGGCGGTACGCTATGGCTCCCCTCTCTTCGTGGTGTCGGAAACAAAATTGCGCAGCAACGTGCGCCATCTGCAGCGCGCCTTCGCCGAGCGCCTGCCGCGGGTCATCCACGGCTGGTCCTACAAGACCCATTACAACGGCGCCGTCTGCAACGTCATGCACCAGGAAGGCTCCTGGGCCGAGGTGGTGTCCCGCTTCGAGTACGAGAAGGCGCGGGCACTGGGCGTGCCCGCGTCCCGCATTCTCTTCAATGGCCCTCACAAGCCCCGCGCCGTGCTGGAGCGGGCGCTGGCCGAGGGCGCCCACCTCCACGTGGATCATCTGGACGAACTGCAGCTCATCGAGGATATCGCCCGTGGGCGGGGGGAGCCGGCGGCCATCGGCTTGCGGATCAATTTCGACACGGGTTTCACCGAGCCCTGGAGCCGCTTCGGCTTCAACCTGGAATCCGGCCAGGCCCATGAGGCCATCGCCATGGTGCTGGCCAGCCCCCACTTGCTTCTTGCGGCCCTGCATTGCCATATCGGCACCTTCATCCTGGATCCCCGTGCCTACGGCCGCTCCGTCGGCATCCTGTGCGAGCTCATGCGTTCGGTGGAAGAGCGGGGCGCGCCGCCCCTGGCGTATCTGGATATCGGCGGCGGTCTGCCATCGCGCAATGCCCTGCAGGGCATCTACCTGCCGCCGGAGCAGGCGGTGCCGGCCCTGGAAGAATACGTTGAAGTCATATCCGACGCCTTCCTGGCGGGGACGGACTACCGGCTGGTGCAGGGCCGGGAGCGGCCCGCCCTGGTGTTCGAAAGCGGCCGGGCGATGGTGGATGACGCCGAAGTGCTCATCACCTCCGTGGTGGGGCGCAAGCAACTGCCCGATGGCCGGCCGGCCGCCATCCTTGATGCGGGCATCAATCTGTTGTTTACCGCCTTGTGGTACGACCACCAGGTGCGCCCTGCGGCACCCCTGGCGGGGGAGCCACGGGAGACGGTGCTGTTCGGGCCAATGTGCATGAACATCGACGTGGTGCGCCGTGCGGTGCAATTGCCGCCCCTCACTCCGGGTGACCGTCTCGTGGTCTCGCCGGTGGGGGCTTACAACAATACCCAGTGGATGCAGTTCATCGAGTACCGGCCGGCGGTGGTCATGATCATGGCCGACGGCAGCGTCGAAGAAATCCGCACCGCCGAGGATCTGGCCTGCGTGACCGCCAACGAGCGCCTGCCGGCGCGCTTGGCCAGTCCCGGCCCGGGCGCCTGAGCATGCCGATTTTTCTCGTCACAACCACGCCAAACATCATGAAACCAAGCTATTCCATCGCATTTCTCGCCCTCTCTTCCCTTTTCCTGTCGCCGGGCGCGGCCTGCGCCGATGCGGGCTGGACGTCCTCCATGGGCCTCCAGGCCGCCAAGGGCAGCTACGCCGGTTCCCAGTTGCGGGACACGGTGAGCAGCTACGGCCTCGTGGCCGGCGCCGAGCACCCGGATGGCAGCGGCCTCACCCTGGGCCTGAGCCATGCCGACGTGAACGCCACGCCCGGTACGGCGAGCACCCGCCAGGACGCCCTCTTCGCCAGCGGCCGCATGGGCTTCAAGGCAGAGGAACTGCCGGGCCGCCTGGGCCTGCGCCTGGACCTGCACGCCCTCCGCAACGACGACGCCAGCGGCGACACCAATGGCGTGCGCGTGGCGGCACCGCAAATTTCCTATCTTTCCGCGGACGCTGCCCGCTACCTGGACCTGGGCTACGCCCATTCCCGCTACCGCAACGACCTGGCCGTGCGCCAGTGGACGCCCAGCGTCGGCTTTGCCATGAACAAAGGCAGCGATTGGCTGCAGTTGCGCGGCTGGTTCATCGCGGCCAGCAACCCGGCCCGTGCCCAGGGCGTCAGTTCCACCTCCGCGCTGGAGGCCAAATGGACCCACTGGCTGGGCGCCAACGTCGCCGGCATCGACAAGCTGCGCGCCTCCGTGATCGTGGGCGAGCGTATCTACACCGTGGATGGGGACGCGGGCAGCGTGGCGAACCTGTCCGACCTGCAGAAAGGCGGCGCCAGCTTCGGCGCCGAGTGGAAAGTCGGCGCCCACGCTTCCCTCCTCGCCCTGGTGGGACAGGATCGCTACCGCAATGTCGTGCTGGCCAACGACTACCGGCTGAATTACGCCTATGTCTGGCTGGCTTCCCAGTGGTGATGACAAGGAGTCCGACATGAAAGCGCAAGGGCATCGCCGCGGCACGACGGAATTTTGGCAGCCGGGGCAGGCTTTGAATCCGCTGCTGGCTGCCTATGGTGCCCTGTTCCTGGCGGAGCGCCCCTGGATCGGCGCACTGGTGCTGGCGGCGACCTTTTGCGATCCCGCGACCGGCTGTGCCGGCTTGCTGGCGGGCGTCGCCGCCATGCTGTCCCGTCGTCTCCTGGGGCTGGGGGCGGCCGGCGAGGCGGAAGTGCTGAACGCCCTCTATGTTGGCCTGGTGCTGGGGTCCTTCCACGTCCTTGACGGCCGCCTCGCCGCCCTGGCCCTGCTGGGCGGCGTGCTGGTGCCCCTAGCCGCCGCCGCCCTGGCGCCGGCCCTGCTGCGGGCAGGCGGCATTCCCCTGCTGGGCGCCCCCTTTCTCGGCACCGCCTGGATACTGCTGCCGGCGGCCCGCGCCCTGGGTATTCCCCTGCGCACGGTCTTTCCGGTGCTGCCGCCGGTCCTCATGGACGTGCTGCCGGAAGGCTTGCGCTTCCTGCTGGCGGAGGCCGGCGCCCTGTTCTACGTCGCCAATCCGCTGTCCGGGCTGTTCGTGCTGGCCGCCGTCCTGGCCGCCTCCCGCGCATTAAGCCTGCTGGTCCTGGGGGGCGGCGCGGCGGCCTGGGGCCTGGTCATGCTGGTCGGTGTACTGCCGGGTTCCCCCTTGCCCCTCCTGGCCGCCTTCAACGGCGCCCTGGCGGCCATGATGCTGGGAGGCATGCTGGCGACCCCGTCCCGGCGCGCCCTGGCGGTGGCGGCGCTCGGGGTGGGGGTCGCCACGGCCCTGTCGGCCGGCCTGCTTGCCATCCTCTGGCCCCTGGGCGTGCCGCCCCTGTCCGCGCCCTTCCTGTTCGCCGTCTGGCTGCTGCGGGCCGCGTTACGGCCGGACCTGGGGGCCGCCTGGTCTCGCCATTGGCTGATTTTCCCGGCGCGACCGGAGACCGGCCTGGCGTCCCGCCGCCTCGCCCGGGCCCGCGGCGTGGACCCGGCCAGCGTCTCCCTGCGCCCACCCTTTGCCGGTGCCATGGAAGTCTCCCAGGGCCTGGACGGTCCCCATACCCACCAGGGACCCTGGCGCTATGCCCTGGATTTCGTGTGCCTGCGGGACGGCCGCAGTTTTGACGGCGAGGGTGCCAGCCTGGCGGATTACCTGTGCTTCGACCTGCCCGTGTTGTCCCCCGCCTGGGGCGTGGTGGCAAGTTGCCGGGACGGCATTCCCGACAACACACCGGGAACCTCCAACTTGACGGAAAACTGGGGCAACCATGTGCTGATTGCCCTGGCCAACGGCGACTGCGTACTGCTGGCCCACCTGCGCCAAGGCAGCGTCTACGTGGTCCCAGGACAGGCTGTGGTGCCGGGCACGCGTATTGGCTGTTGCGGCAATTCCGGTCGCTCCACCCAGCCCCACCTGCACTTGCATGTGCAACGGGGCAACTGGCTGGGCGCACCGACCCGGCCTTTCCATCTCTCCGGCTTTCTCACCCATGGAGCCTTTCTACTGGACAGCCTGCCGGCCGTCGGGTCGGCCGTGGAGGCTCCGGCTGCCGAGCCCCCCTTGGGCGCGGCCCTGGCCCTGTCCGCCGGGCGGAAGTGGAATTTCAGAATCGGCGAAGAAACGTGGTCCCTGTCGGTGGAGACGGGGCTGCTGGGGGCACTCGCCCTGGTCTCTCCCCGTGGTGGCCGGATACAGGCCTTTTCCGATGGGCGGCTGCTGGCCCTATTCCGGCGCCATGGGGCGGCGGACCCCGCTCTGGACGCCTTCAGCCTGGCCTTCGGCCTCACCCCCTGCGCCGAGGGCGCCCGGCACTGGCGGGACGCGCCCCTGGCGGATAGCTTGCCGCTGACAGCCTTTCAGCGCCTGCGGGTGGCGCTGCGCCATCCCTTCGGCGCCAATCTGGAATCTGCCTATGAACGCCATTGGGATGCCGACCGCGGCCTGTGGGTGCAGTGGGGCCATCACCGCTTGACGGCTCTTGGCGGCGACATCCTGGCGGACAGCGAAGGGCTGCTCAGCGAGAGCGCCGGGCCGGCCGGCTTTCGCCTGGCGGTGGACGGGCGGGTGCAGGTCCATGGCGAACTTGCCGGATTCGGCAACCGTGGCGACCATGGCATCCCTGCCTGGTCGGCTCCTTTTTCCTGCGCGATGCCATGATTTTCCTGTCCTCGCCACGCGAACTTTTCCTCTGCTGAAATCGAGTTCGCAACTTCGAAGTGCCTGGATGACGCCATGGGCCGGCAGTTCGTCTGGCGTAATCGGCATACGGCTTGGTTGTCACGAGAAGGCGGCGAATCCTTACGGATTTGTAATGACATCGCCACATTGCTGACAGGGTTCAAGGCCGATCATGGCAGGTGAGGTCCGTAGCTCGACTCGGCAATCGTGGGGCGTTGATGCGCCGTACCGCTGACGGCAGGTCCCCGGCCCCCGGAATCCCCAGGGCGATACCCCGCCTTGGCACCATCCCAATGAGGAGAGCGTCATGAGCACCAACGCCATATCCCCCAGCCCCTCCATCGTTGCCAGTACGGCACGTACCTCAGCCGAGAGCCGGCAAACCCGGGACACCCAAGAGGCCGAGCGCCGCAAGACGCAGATTCAAGAGGGCATCCGGCGCCAGGCAGAGAGGCTGCAGCCGGCCGTGAATGCCCAAGGACAACCGATAGGCGTGCTGATCAACACCTTTGCTTGAACCCTGGATGTGTACTTGCCAGGACTCAATTCAACAGACTGGAAATAGCAAAGATCGGTTTCAAGCCAACCCCAAAGCGGGCGATAGCTTCGCGCTGCCTACGGAGTTCGCCGTAGGGCAGATAGTGGATGCCCAGTTCGCCGATGCGCGAGAAGGCCGGACGCTTCACCTGCTGGCGCACATCCGCCTCGCGCTCGTCCGGCGCCACCAGGAACAAGCCTTCGCAGACCTTCACCGGGCTGCCGAAGGCCAGATCGAGCAGGCGCACGATACCGGAGTAGATGGAGGTCGTGTGTTCGACTTCGAACGCGGCGACCGCATGGCCGCCGTTGGGCTGCAGCCAGATCACATCAATCAGGCGCACCGCATCGGCACCCGGCATGCTGGCCATGGGCTCCGGCAACGCCACCAGGCAACCATCACTCAAACATCCTTCGCCATACGGGCGGCTGCGGTCGTTGGCCGCAATCCACACCGCAAACCCCAGTGCCTTGCCCAGGTCGCGTAGCCAGCCCTGGACCTGGGTATGGGTCTCGTCGCCCTCCTGGGCGGAAGCCAGCGTGCGGCGCTGCGCCGCCGTTTCCTCGCGCACCCGGGCAAGGTCGGCCTGCCACGCCTGTTCCGCCTGTTCGTCCCCATCCAGGGGTGGCGCCGGATAGCGCCCCGTGCCGATGTCGAACAGCAGGCCGGCGATGGCGCCGAGATCATTGGAGAGCAGCTTGCGATGGCGCTCGTTCAAGGCCAGGATGCCTTGGCGCATGGCCAGATAGTGCTCCCAGCGTCCGAGCTTGACCTTGGCGCCGGTGAGGGCGTTGTAGCCGTTGACAATGGCCGTGTTGAAGGGCGGCATCAGCGTTGGATGGATGAAGTAGAGCAGATTTGCGACCGCTGGCCCCAGACCCTTGATGCCGATCTCGTCGATTTGCCGGATCGCCTGGACGATGCCGTCCTCGCTGTCGCAGCCATTGCAGGTGTGCAGCAGGCGGGCGAAGGCCCGTTGGTTGCCCGGGTTCTCATAGATGTCCGGAATGCGCAGCTTGGGCTTCCAGAGGAAGGCATGGTCGGCCCCCTTGAATATCTGGCGCTGTTCCGCGACCGAGCCGACCACGGTTTCCAGCGACGACCCGCGGTAGGCATTGCCGAAACTGCCGGCCTCGATGTCCTGCACCACCTGCGCGATGCCGCGGCGTATGGAGCGGAAATTCTTTAATCGCTCGGCCCACAGGAACCAGGTGGAATAGGTGCCGAGAGGGTCTTCCTTCCAGCGTTGAATCAGGGTGCAGATCGGATCGGTCATCGTGGCAAGCGGGTTATTTGGGCCGCATGATTATGACCAATCCGACGTCACGTTGGTGACGGAAACGTAATGGACGGGTCAGCGTCTCGTTATGGTGCCGCGCCTAAGATGGCATCACGGTCTGAGGAAGACCACCACCCTGTTCGATGAACGTGATGACTCAAGGAGAGCGCCATGAAAGCCAAAATTGCAAGCCTGATCCTGACCGCCGTGCTCGGTGCGACCAGCACGACACCGGTCCTCGCCCACGAGGACACTTCCGAGGCGGCGACCCTGCACTGGATAAGCCATCTCGCCGAAGCGCCGAGCCAACCGACAGCAAATGAACGGGCGCCCTTTGGCTACGCCGCCGCCGGGCCGGCGGAGCGCAGCATCACGCTCGAGGGCGACGCCCGTTATCTCAACGTGACCCGCGGCGAGACGGTCCAGATCAACCTGGCCGGCAAGAGCGTGATCTGGACCTTCGATACCCTCGGCACCCGTTCCTTCGCCTTGGACAAGATCATCCCGGGCGCGGGCAACATCACCGTCTATGTGGCCGAAAACCCAGCCTACCAAGGCTGACATTGCGCTGACGCGTTTGTAATCGCCGCGTTGGCAAGCTGTCAGGTGTCCGGCCCTAAGATGGATCTCGGTTATCCCACACACTCTCTCGAGGAGAAAAACCATGTTGAAGAAGCTTCTGATGATTGCCGCCACCTGTGCCGTGGCCACCTCCGCTCTGGCCGTCGATGCGGCCCAGGTCGAGCAGTCCATTCCGCTCAAGGACGGTTCGACGGTCTACATCTTCAAGGACGGCAAGATGTCCATGGAGAGCAAGCTCGGCAACGCCGTGCGCATGAAACAGGGCCATGTCATGGAAACCAAGGATGGCCAGAAGATCATGATGTACGGCGACGAGGTGATGCGCCTCGACAGCCTGCTGCATAAGGACCACAAGGGCTAAGTCGGCCGTCCCTCCGCTGTAGAGGCGGCGCCTGCGGGCGCCGCCTCCGTCTTGAAGTAGCGCAACAGCACCGGACGCAAGTCCCGCGCCAACGCCTGGGTGGGTGCGCTCGCGATGCGCGCATGCAGCGTCGGCGCGACGGCCTTGAAGGCCACAACTACCTTCGGATCGAAATGCCGCCCGGCCTCCTGGGCGAGGATGTCCAGGGCCTCGGCCAATGGCAGAGCGGACTTGTAAGGCCGCGCAGACGTGAGCGCATCGAACACATCGATCACGGCGAAGATGCGCGCGAGTCGGGGAATGGCCTCGCCCGCCAGGCCATCGGGGTAGCCCGCGCCGTCAAAACGTTCGTGGTGATGGCGGATGATGACGCTGGCGCCCTTCATCCAGGCGTTCCCCGCCACGATGTCGAGACCCAGGCGCGCATGGGTTTTCATGATCTCGAACTCCTCCGCGGTCAATTTGCCGGGCTTCAGCAGAATGCGGTCCGGGATGCCGATCTTGCCCACGTCGTGCAGAAAGGCGCCTGCCATCAGATCCGGAATTTCGCCGGCGGGCACGCCCATGGCTTCCGCCAGGGCGACGGCGTAGAGCGTGACACGGTAGTTGTGGGCGTCCGTGTCGGAATCCCGCTTGGCGACGGCGTTGCCCAGCGAACGGATGAGGGAGATGTTCGCTTCCAGGAGCCGGTGGGTGAGGTGGTTGGAACGCTTCAGCATGGCCAGCAGCAGCGGGTACAACAGGATGGCCGTGGCCAACACCGCCGCCGCGACCGTCAAGGCCTCGTTGCGCATCTGCGCCCGTTCATGCTGCAGCGTTGCCGGGTCGAGCCGGTAGATGCCCTCCAGATAGCCGGCGACGCTGCCGCCATCGCCCTGGAGTGGCAGAATCACCTGAATCAGGCGTTCGCCATCCACCGCCAGCCAATGGCGGCGGCTCTCGCCCGCCCCGGGCCACGCGTGCGTGCGGGATTTAATCGGCGCCGTGAAGGCCGCGGGTACATCGGCCCACGTTTCGTACATGAGCTTGCCTTGCTGGCCGAAAACCAGGATGCCGATGAAGCGGCTGCGATCCAGATTGTGCGTCAGGGCGGCATGGCCGTCGGGTACGGCGTTACGCAGCAGCAACTGCATCGCCGGCGTGGCGAAATGGCTCGCCGCCGTGCCGGCGAGTTCCAGCGCCGCCTGCTCGGCGCGGCGGCTTTCGAGGAGATAGGACGCGCCGCTCGCCAATAGGCCGATGGAGAGCGCGGCGACACCGAGCCGGCGCGCGAACATCCAGTGCAACTGGCGGGGGGTGCTGGGCAGCGAATTCGTCATTTGGGCGCCTTATCTGGGGTTGAAAGTGAGCAGGTGCCATCGTGCGCTCCTGCCCCGTCGCACGCTACCGATTCCCGGGGACCTCCTGTCCATTCTGCCGTAGTCCGGTGACGTCTCGAGCAACGCGGACTTGACCGTCCGCTCAGCCGTTCTTGATGAGCAGTGCTTTGATCGGGTCCATGGGGCCGACCTCGTGCCACCTGTCGCTGCTTCCGCTTGCCGGGGCGGCATGGCAGCAGCCATGGTTGCACTCGATGACCCAGCGCTTCATCAAGACCTTCTGACAGTAGGAGAACCGGACGGCCTTGGGGTCGCAGCCCACGGCCTCGGCAAGTAACCGGCAGGAGCAACGATCGCCATGCTGGTCATGTTGACGGTGGGTCATAGGAAATGTCCTGGTGAGTGCCGCCAATGCATCCGGGCCGCAGGGGCGCCGTTCAAGTCAGCTTTTGAAACAACTCGGCCATCATCTTGTAGTGGTTGCTGGCCCGATCCAGGGAAAACTCGTACATCAGCGTGTTCTCGGCAAACTTGGCCCGCTCCACATCCATTTCGACCGTATTGCCGTCTACGCTGGCCTGGCTGGGGACGTGGTATTTGAGCGGATACGGCAGCTGGGAATTCGCCGCCTGGCCGGCGATATGGCCGGCTGCCGTCGTCGCCAGGGTCAGGGGCTGGCGTTGGGCGGTCGCCTGGGCCATTTGCAGGGCTTCCTGGACATCGATGTCCACCGCCTTGTAGCCCGGCGTGTCGGCATTGGCGATGTTGGAGGCGATCAACTGCTGGCGATAGGCGCGCAGCCCGAGCGCGACCTCCTGGAACTGGTGGCCGGCGGCGTGCGACGCCGCCAGGGCAATATGGCCGGGGTGGGGATCGCCGCCGGGTAAGGTGAGCGCACCGCCGCCATGGGTGCCGTGGGGCGCAGCATCCGGCGCACCGCCGCCGTGGCTGCCATGGGCGGCACCGGCCGCGGCCGTCTGGCCGACCGCTTGGGCGAGGGCGTCCGCAAAGGAGACGGTGCCGCCGCCATTCGCCAGCGCACCCAGCCCGGCGCCATGGGGGCCATGGCCGCCGCCCGCCGGCGGCTGAACAGGCGGCAAATTTCCGATGTCGGTGGCGGGAGGCATGGCCGTCGACCTAGGCGCTCATGCGGCCGGCGTCGTACCCGCCGCGATTTTGCGCAGGCTGGCCTGCCATTGCGTCTGGAATTCCGTGCCGCACGCCAGCCAGGACTGCCAGTGGGCGGCGGCCACGCGGCCGATGCCAACACCCACGCCCGTGACATCGCCGCGCAACAGCAATTCACGATTCGCTTCGGCCTGGGCCAGGCCCGCGCGCACGGCTTCCGCATTCATCGCCGTCAGCCGCTCCCCGAAACCGAAACCGATCCCCCACAGTTCGAGGGCATGGTCGAGTTGTGACTGGCAGTGCGCTGTCAGGCCATCAACGGATGCTTTCATTTCCTACTCCTTCAGGCTAAACCGGCCGCTACGTCGGCTGCCGTAGCGGTCTAAAACGGATTCAATTCAGCCGAACACGTCAGAACCCTCAACTCAGAACGTCTTGCCCGCCGACAACACCAGCCGCTCACGCCCGATGTTCTTGCCAAACGCGTTCATGTAGGCCGTGGTGTTGCCATCGGGCGCCGTGTGCCGGGTATTGGCATAGCTCCAGGCGAGGCCGACGTTGAAGCCCTTGTATTCCTTGGCGAGGCCCAGGCGGTAGTCGGTGTAGTCGAAGAAGCTGTTGTCGCCGCCGGAGGCGCCCCAGTAGCCCACGTTGGGATTGCCCGGGTAGGTCTGCCGGCCGACGTGCGCCTGCAGGCTGACACCGCTCTGCCCGAGGGGAATCAGCGCCGTCAGATCCGCATAGCTTGCCCCTTTGGATTCATTGACGCCGAAGGTGTAGGTGCTGAGCGTCTTGGAATATTTGAAGGTCAGCCACTTGTAACCGAAGGCGCCGTAGGCCTCGGTCGTATCGGGCTTCCGGTAGGCGCCGAGATTGTCGAAGGTGCCCGGGTAGGCGTAGCGAATGAGCCCGACGTCGTAGCTCCAGTCGCCGGCGAAGGTGTTCTTGTAGCCGCCATAGAGATCCCACTCCACGCTGGCCGCGTTGCTGGCGTCGGCCGCATAGGGCGCGCCAACGCTGCCCGGCGAGGCCAGCGAGACCGGCGCATTCTTGACGCCGGCGTTCTGGTCGGTGAACCAGGAGATATTGGAGAGCCAGGTCCCCGCATAGAAGCCCGAGGCGTGGGCATAATCCAGGCCGCCCTGGATGGCCGGTTTGCCGTTGGTCTGGGACAGGCCGCGAAAAACGTACTGGCTCACGAAGGCGACGTTAGCGGACACGGCATGCTCGGGCGTCGCAGCCGGCTCCGTGGTGTCGGCCAGGGCCGGTAGCGCTACGGCCACGAGACACGCGACGAGGATCTTGTTTTGCATGGAGGACTCCCTGAAGAAAAACCTGCGTATTCACAGCCACCGGCCGCCGCCGACTGGACGCGCGCCGACCGGTGGTCATGGCGGGCTACGCCGGCGGCGGTGATCAGGGCGCACGCCGGCGGCTACGGCCACTCCGGTTACTCATCACCGGGCTCGCCGCGGTTGTCAGATTCGAGTATGCGACCGGGCCGCTGACCGACACATAACCCGCGCATTACAAATCCGTCACCGCGGCGTCAGGTACGCGATGGCAAAGACACGGATGACATGGCACTGAATGTGGCGATGCGGTGAGCGCCGCCGAGGAGGGATCGGCTGCCACTCACCGCATCTAGGGATCAAGCCAGGGGCGCGTGCTGGAAAGGAAGCTACGTCTCGAGCCCCCGCTTCAGGCGCCACTGCTTGACCAGGCCGTAGATGGCCGGGATCACCGCCAGGGTCAGGACGGTGGAGGAAATCATGCCGCCGACCATGGGCGCGGCGATGCGGCTCATGACTTCCGAGCCAGCGCCGCGGCTCCACAGGATGGGCAAGAGGCCCGCCATGATGGCTACCACCGTCATCATCTTCGGCCGCACCCGCTCCACCGCGCCTTCCATCACCGCTTCGTACAGATCGCCCACCACGGGGCTACGCCCCTCGGTGCGGCAGCGGGCCTTGACGTCCTCCCAGGCATGATCCAGATAGATGAGCATGATCACCCCGGTTTCCGCCGCCACACCGGCCAGGGCGATGAAGCCCACCGCCACGGCGACGGACAGGTTGTAGCCGAGCAGCCACATCAGCCACACCCCGCCCACCAGGGCAAACGGCACCGAGAGCATGACGATGAAGGTCTCCGTGAGGCGCCGGAAGTTCAGGTAGAGCAGCAGGAAGATCAGCAGCAAGGTTACCGGGATGACGACCTTCATCTTCTCGATGGCCCGCTCCATGTACTCGAACTGGCCGCTCCAGGTGATGTAGTAGCCCGGCGGGAACTTCACCTGGGCCGCCACCGCCTTCTTCGCATCGGCGACGTAGCCGCCGATATCGCGGTCGCGCAGGTCGACGTAGATGTAAGCGGAGAGCAAGGCATTTTCGGTGCGGATGCCCGGCGTGCCCTTGGCAATCTCCACCTTGGCCAGTTGCCCGAGCGGGATCATGGCGCCGTCCAGGGTCGGCACCAGCACCTCGCGGGCGATCTGTTGCGGGTCGGAGCGCAGTTCCCGTGGGTAGCGCACGGTCACGCCGAAGCGCTCGCGGCCTTCCACGGTCGTCGTCACCATCTCGCCGCCCAGCGCCGTGCCGATGACGTCCTGCAGATCGCCGACGGCGAGGCCGTAGCGGGCGAGTTGCGCCCGGTCCGGTTCGATGTTGAGGTAGTAGCCGCCGGTAATGCGCTCGGCGAAGGCGCTGGTGGTGCCCGGCACCTGCTTCACCACGGCCTCGATCTCCTTGGCGAGCTTTTCCATTTCCCCCAGGTCCTTGCCGAAGACCTTGATGCCAATCGGGGTGCGGATGCCGGTGGACAGCATGTCGGTGCGGGCTTTGATCGGCATGGTCCAGGCATTGGCGACACCGGGGAACTGCAACGCCTTGTCCAGCTCGGCAATCAGCTTGTCCATGGTCATGCCGGCGCGCCATTCAGATTCCGGTTTGAGGTTGATGACGGTCTCGAACATCTCGGTCGGGGCCGGATCGGTCGCGGTGTTGGCGCGCCCGGCCTTGCCGTACACCGAGGCGACCTCGGGGAAGCTCTTGATGAGCTTGTTTTGCGTCTGCAGCAACTCGGCCGCTTTGGTGATCGACATGCCGGGCAGCGATGCCGGCATGTAGAGCAACGTGCCTTCGTTGAGCGTTGGCATGAACTCGGAGCCGAGTCGGGATGCCGGGTAATACGAGATGCCCAGCACGGCCAGCGCCAAAAAAACAGTCACTTTTTTATAGCGCATCACGCTCGCAATGATGGGGCGATAGGCCCAAATGAGCACCCGGTTCACCGGGTTATTGGCCTCCGGCATGATCTTGCCGCGGATGAACAGCAGCATCAGCACCGGCACCAACGTGACCGACAGCATGGCGGCCCCTGCCATGGAGAAAGTCTTGGTATAGGCCAGCGGCGAGAACAGCCGCCCCTCTTGCGCCTCCAGCGTGAACACCGGCAAAAACGACACGGTGATGATCAAGAGCGAGAAGAACAGCGCTGGCCCAACCTCCTTACACGCCGCCATCATGGCATTGGTCCGATCGGCGTTGCTGTGTTCCTCTGGCAGACGCTCCAAGTGCTTGTGCGCGTTCTCAATCATCACAATGGCGGCATCAATCATGGCACCAATGGCAATGGCGATACCGCCCAGGCTCATTAAATTGGAGTTCATGCCCAGCAAGCGCATCGCAATGAAGGCGATCAGCACCCCTACTGGCAGCATCAAAATGGCCACCAGGGCGCTGCGCACATGCAGCAAAAACAAAAAGCAAACCAGTGCCACGATGATGGATTCCTCCAGCAGCGTACCCTTCAGGTTCTCAATGGCCCGGTGGATCAGTTCTGAACGGTCATACACCGTTTTGACGGTGACACCGGGCGGCAATCCCGAGCCCAGTTCGTTAAGTTTGGTTTTGACATTGTGGATGACCTCCAGGGCATTCTGACCATAGCGGGCCATAGCAATGCCCGCCACTACTTCACCTTCGCCGTTGAGTTCGGTCACACCACGTCGCTCATCTGGAACCAATTCGACCCGTCCGATGTCACGCACCAGGACTGGTGTGCCTTTGTCGGCTTTCACCACCAGCAGCTCAATGTCCGACTTGCCACGCAAGTAGCCTTTGCCGCGCACCATGTATTCGGTTTCTGCCATTTCCACCGCGCGTCCACCCACGTCGCGGTTCGAGTCGCGAATAGCTTGCGCCACTTTCATCAAGGGAATGCCATAGGAGCGAAGTTTGACCGGATCAACCGTCACCTGATAGGTCTGCACAAAGCCGCCAACAGAAGCGACCTCTGCCACACCCTGCGCCTTGGTGAGCTGGTAGCGCAAAAACCAATCCTGAATGCTGCGTAACTCAGCCAGGGTTTTGTCCTTGCCCAGCAGGGCGTACTGGTACACCCAGCCCACACCCGTGGCATCGGGGCCAATCTGGGGTGTGATGCCCTTGGGCATGCGCCCGGACGCAAAGTTCAGGTACTCCAGCACGCGCGAGCGCGCCCAATAGATGTCGGTGCCGTCTTCAAAGATGATGTAAACAAAGGACGCGCCAAAAAAAGAGAAGCCTCGCACCACCTTGGATTTAGGCACTGACAGCATAGCGGTGGTCAGCGGATAGGTGACCACCGCCATGCTGTCGGTGCCCAAATCCAAAGTGGTCCGTGGCTTCTCATTTTTTGGCGCGTCCTTTGTTTACATCATTTTTGAAGACGGCACCGACATTTATTGGGCACGCTCGCGCGTGCTGGAATACCTGAACTTTGCCTCCGGGCGCATGCCCAAGGGCATCACCCCCCAGATTGGACCCGATGCCACGGGTGTGGGCTGGGTGTACCAATATGCGTTGATCGGCAAAGACAAAACCCTGGCTGAACTGCGCAGCATTCAGGACTGGTTTTTGCGCTACCAGCTCACCAAGGCGCAGGGTGTGGCAGAGGTCGCTTCTGTTGGCGGCTTTGTGCAGACCTA
>JAYTVW010000142.1:0-10908 GCA_043743785.1 Rhodocyclales bacterium
GAACCAGACGAGGGGTGAATCTTGAGTACTCAGCGCATCAATCGGACAGTTCAACCGGTCCTGGAGTCTTATCGGCACGATCCCGCTGAGCTTGTGCAAATCCTGCGCGAAAGCCAGGAAACCGAGGGCGGGGTCTCGCCATGAACTACCAAGCGTGCGTCTGCAATCTCTGCGGAACCGGTTGCGGCCAATTTCTAAAGACGGACGGCAAGCGGGTACTCGGCGTCGCCCCCATCATTGACCACCCGGTCAGCAAAGGGAAACTCTGCGTCCGCGGCTGGCACGCCAATGAACTCCTGAACACCAACGAACGGATTACCCGTCCCCTGATCCGGGAAAACGGCCGTCTGCGGGAAGCCAGCCTTGATGAAGCCCTGGAAGCGATTGTGCAGGGCATGGGCAAATTCAAGGGCGCGGCCGACGAGATCGGCCTCCTGGCTTCGGCCCGCGCTTCCAACGAGGACAACTTCGTTCTCAAGCGCCTGATGAGCGAGATTTTCCAGACCCGCCTGCTGGGGGTGGGTGCCGAAGCGGGCCACCGCAGCAGCATGACCTGTCTGGAACACGCCTTCGGTTATCCCGGTGCCGTGGGCGATCTCACCCGTATCGACAAGGCCGATTACATCCTGGTGGTGGGCACCGACATCACCCGCCAGAACCCCATCATCGGCGGCAACATCCATGCCGCCCAGCGGCGGGGCGCAAGGGTGGTCAATCTGTGCAGTTCCCGCACCCAGATGGCCAAGCTGTCCACCAAGCACTTCCAGCAGAAGCCCGGCACCCTGCCGCTGCTGCTCAACGCCTTGGCCAAGGCCCTGCATGCCCTGCGCACGGTCAATCACGAACGCCACGCCGACATCGACCGCCTGCCGGGCTACCGCCAGTATGTGGACGCCCTGCGCTCCATCTCCTCCGTGGCCCTGGAGGCCGCCAGTGGCATCCGCTATGAGGAAATCGAAGAAGAAGCCCAGCGCCTGGACGCCGCCGGCTCGGTGGTCATCGTTTTTTCCTCCGGCATTTCCGGCCTCGACAAGCGCTCCATCGAGGCCATCTGCAACCTGGCCGTCCTGAGCGACCGCATGGATGCGGAGCATTCGGCATTGATCCCCATCGCCGGCATCAGCAATCTCCAGGGCAGCTTCGACATGGGCCTGTCCGGCGAAACCGGCCACAGTGTCTTCAAGAGCCTGGCGGAGCCGGACTCACCGCTACGCGCCCTGTTCGTCGTAGACCACGACGACGGCATCATTCGCAACCGGGAACGCATTGCCGCCCTGGACCTGGTGGTCTATTGCGGCGCCTTCAACAATGCCTTCATGGACCTGGCCCACGTGGTCCTGCCCCTGACTGCCTTCAACGAGTGCAATGGCACCTACACGGCATCCGACCGCCGGGTGCAGCTCACGTGCAAGAACACGGACGGCCCCAAGGAAGCCCTGCCGGGCTGGCGCCTGTATCAGGCCTTGGCCGAAAAAGCCGGCGCCAGTTGGGGATACACCGATGCGGCCAGTGTTTTTCTCGACATCGCCGACCAGGTGCCGTCCTATCACGATCTGACCCACCACCGTTTGATGAAGGGCTTCGGCCTCCACTGGGATGTCTCGGCCTTCGCCGGCGCAGGGCGCATGAAGTTCCATCCCATCAAGGTCGAGTACCCCAAGTCCCTGACCAGCGAGGAATTTCCCTTTGCCCTGATGGTCGGCATGGCCCAGCACTTCTGGCATCAGAACAATCTGATGCGCAAGACCCTGATTCCCCGCCGGGAATACGATCAGACCCTGCTCCTCTATCCTCAGGGCTATGTGGAGATCAGTCAGGACGACGCCCTCCGCCTGAGGGTCAAAGACAAGTGGAAGGTCCGACTGACCTCCAGCACCGGCACCAGTCTCAATATCGCCGTCAAGGTTTCCCCGGACATCCAGTCCGGCACTGCCCACATCCCCTATTTCATCAAGAACATGATTTCCGACTTCCTGATCCGCTACGACAACGCCTTCTCGGCTGGCGAAGAGAGCGTGATCCCGGTGCGGATTGAAGAAGCCTGAGCGACGAGATGACGACCATGCCCACGTACTTGCTGACGGCCGGCGAAGTTGACGCCCTGGCTCGTGAATTCCGTAGCACCCATGACGTCTATGGCCCCCAGTTGCACCCCCAGACTGGCCAGGTGTTTTTCGATCTGCTGGATAAGCCCGAGGATCTGGACCTGGACGCTGCCATACCGTCCATGCCGGTCAAGGAAATCCTGTTTCCGCAGATGGAGCGGGTCCTCACCTACAGCTACGACAGCGAAACCCAAAGCGTACGCATGGAAAAGCAGTACACGGAAAAGCCCAAGGTCTTGTTCGGCCTACGCCCCTGTGATCTGGCCGGCATCCAGTGCCTGGATCGCTTCTTTCTGGGCCAGGAATTTGTGGACGAGGTCTATCTGGTGCATCGCCGCCAGAGCATCCTCATCACCAACACCTGCACCCGCCCCTGGGATCAGTGCTTCTGCGTCTGCATGCATACCGGGCCCGCCGCCGACGAAGGCTTTGATCTGGATCTAACCAAGCTGGACGACGGCCATTATCTGGTCCAGGTGGGCAGCGAAAAGGGCCAGGAGATCGCCGATGCCCATGGCTGGGCCCTCGCCGACCGCAAGCACCTGGGCGAGAAGACGGCGGTGGTGGACCGCAGCGTCTCCCTCTTCCCGGACCTGGCCAAGGACAACAAGGCCTGGGTGTCCCGGGCCATGAACCGCATCACCACCGGCTTCATCAAGCACGAAACCTGGGAATACATTGGCCAGCAGTGCATGGAATGCGGCGCCTGCTCCTTCGTCTGCCCCTCCTGCAGCTGTTTCAACATCGAAGACAAGACCATCTGCGGCAACGACTGCGAGCGCCTGCGCACCCGGGACTCCTGCTCCTTCGAGGGCTACACGCGCATGGCCGGCGACCACAATCCCCGGGCGCCGGTGGAAGACCGCCGCAACAAGCGCTTTTTCTGCAAGCTGTCCTATTCCCAGTCGAAGAAATACATGCGCCCCGGTTGCGTCGGCTGCGGTCGCTGCCAATGGGTATGTCCCGGTGACATCGGCCTGCCCAACGTCGTCCAGTACATCCGTCGTGAAATCACCGAATAGCGCACGCTCATGACCCACGCCAACCATCACCGCGGAGACTGCCGGAAAACCGGCATCTGCCCCATCGTATCCTTCCCGGAAGTCGTCAATATCGACGAGATTGCCGACGAGGCACCGGAGGTCAAAACCTTCTACATGTCCTTCCTCAACAAAGACGTGGAGCGGGAGTTCCGCATCAAGTCCGGCCAGTTCATCATGTGCACCGTGTTCGGCGCCGGCGAGTTTGCCGTGTCCCTGCCGCCCAGCCCGGAAAACGATCGTTTCCACATCACTGTACGCGCCGTCGGCAAAGTCACCCACGCCCTGCACGCCCTGCGCCGGGGCGACAAGCTGGGCGTACGCGGCCCCTTCGGCAACGGTTTCCCCTTTGACGACATCAAGGGCAAGAACATCATCTACGTGGCCGGCGGCATCGGCCTCATCCCCCTGCGCAGTTCCATCGTGCATGCCCTGCAACACCGTGAGGAATTCGGCCGTATCATCCTGCTCTACGGCGCCCGCAGTTCCACCGATCTGCTCTACCAGGCCGACATTCAGGAATGGAAGCGGAAGGAAGGCTTCGAAACCTTCATCACCATCGACCGGACGGAACCCGGCTGGGACGGCGAAGTGGGTTACGTGAACCAGCTCATCGACAAGGCCAATGTGCCGGTGGACAACACCGTGGCCTTCGTCTGCGGCCCGCCCATCATGTTCAACGCCGTCATCGCCGACCTGCTGGCCCGGGGCATGAGCGAGAACGACATCATCTCCACCCTGGAGCGGCAGATGAAGTGCGGCATCGGCAAGTGCCAGCACTGCGCCATCGGCCGCACCCTGGTATGCACCGATGGGCCGGTCTACACCTACCACCAGATCAAGACCCTGGGCGAGGTGATCTGATGCATCCCGTCGTCCAGGGCTTGCAACAGGTCTTCCTTGAGCCGACCTGCATCGTCGGCGTCGGCAACACCCTCCGGGGTGACGACGGAGTCGGCGTGCTCATCGCCGAGCGCCTGGCTGCGGACCTGGCGACCAGTAGCCGCCACAGCGTGGTCAGCGCCGAGGATGTCATCGAGAACCACGTCTTTCGCATCGCCGACGGTGCCAGCCGCAATGTACTGGTGGTGGACGCGGTGCAGGGGCAAGGGGCCGGCGAGGTCGGCGCCCTCGTCTTCGGCCGACTGGAAGAAATCGAGGCCGGAAGCCTAGGCTGGTCCACCCACAAGCTCGCCCTGTCCACCGCCGCCAGCGTGCTGCGCCACCACGGCAAGGATGTCTATCTGCTCGGAATCGTCGTGGCCAACACCGACTACGGCAATCCCGTGAGCCAGGAAATTCTCGACAGTGCCGAGGCCGTCCTCGACCTGTTGCGAAAATCCAGCCAGGAGTAATAAAACATGGATTTCAATGCGCAAGGTGCTTATCTCCTCGGTCTGGCACTCCTCGTCGGCGCCACGGTCATCACGCCCCTCTTCGCCGGCAAACGGAAACTTGCCGGCGCACTCAATGCCTTCTTCTGCCTGGCGTCCGCACTGGCTTTCGCCAGCGTGGCCGCCAGCGTGCTGGGAGGTGGACATGCAGAAGCCTTCACCTTCCGGCTGGGGGGAGTGTCCGTCCCCTTCCTGATCGACGGCTTGTCCGCACTGTTCCTGTGCCTGATCGGGCTGATGGCCACCCTCACCGCTTTCTACTGCATCGGCTACATGGAAATGGCCCACTACCGCCGCTACGGGCTGGGTGGATTTTTCTCTGCCTATCCCCTCTTCGTGGCCGGCATGGTGGGCATTGTCACGGTGGACGACCTCAGCGTCGGCTTCACGGTGGCCTGGCAGCTGATGACCCTGGCCTCCTGGTTTCTCATCCGCTTTGACTCTCAGGACCGGGCCATCGTCAGGAGCGCCAACAAGTATCTGCTGCTCATGGAACTGGCCTGGGGTGCCATCATCGGCGCCGCCCTGCTGATCCCTGAGGCCGGCGCCGGAACGCCGCTTCACGCCCTCACCGAAGGCATCGGCAAGGCCCCCGAGGGCCTGCGTTTCACCATCTATGGCCTCTTGTTCTTCGGCTTCGCCATGAAAGCCGGCATGTTCCCCCTCGGTCAACTCTGGTTGCCCGACGCCCACTCCTCGGCGCCCTCCCCCATCAGTGCCTTGCTCTCCGGCGTGATGATCAAGACCGGCGTGTATGGCATCCTGCGCACCCTGTTCTGGATGGTACCAAGCGTGGTGCAGGTCAATGAAGGCCGCTATCTGGGTCTGGGCCTGGCGACCTTTGGCGTCGTCACCCTGTTCATCGGCACGGTGCAGGCCCTCAAGCAACACGATGCCAAGCGCCTGCACGCCTACCATTCCATCGGCCAGATGGGCTATATCCTGCTCGGCATCGGCACGGCCCACTATTTTTTGCTTTCCGCCAGCCCCCTGCTGCATACCCTGGCGGTGCTGGCCCTCATCGGCGCCCTCAGCCACACCATCAACCACGCCTTGTTCAAGGGCCTGCTCTTCCTGTGCACCGGCAGCGTCCAGTACGCCACGGGCACCAAGGATCTGGACAAGCTGGGCGGCCTGATCACGCTCATGCCCCTGACGGCCCTGACCGCCGCCGTCGCGTCGGCCTCCATCGCCGGCATTCCGGCCTTCAGCGGCTTCATGAGCAAGTGGGCCATCATCGCCGGGGGCCTCGTCGGCGGCAAGACGGCCGGCATCATCGTGCTCTTCGGCATCATCGCCCTCATGACCAGCGCCATCACCCTGGCTTCCTACGTCAAGTTCTTCGGCATGGCCTTCACGGCCTCCGGGATCGAATGGGGCGAGCAGGGAGAGGTGCGAGAGGTGGGCGCCATCATGCTGGCTCCCAAGCTCGTGCTGGCCGCCATCTGCATCCTTCAGGGCCTCTTCCCCGCCCTCTTCATCGGCTTCCTGTTCCAGGTATTCGCCTGTTCCCCGGGCGCCCTGATTCAGCCCCTGTTCGCCGACCCGGCTACCGTTACCGCCATTGCCCGCACCTCCGGCGGCATTGCCCTGGGCCTTGGCAGCGGCACGCCGGTGGCCTTCATCATGCCCCTGGCCCTGGTGGCCATGCTCCTCGTTGCCGGCCTCTTTGCCGCCTGGCTGCGGGCCGCCGGGGGTGGCGAAAAGCGCAGCGCGCCGGTGTGGCTATGCGGCTATCAACTCCAGAACAACGCCAACCACTACCTGAGCAGCCACATCTATGCCGCCTTCAAGAAGCTGATGCGGTGGACCGGCGGCAACGTGCACGGCGCATGACTTTCGCGAATCGGATAGGTGCAAGATGAGAAAAGAGCTGGAAGCACAATTCAACGCCAACCTTCGCGAGGAAGTCATTTGCGTCGAGAAGACCGATGAGCGGACCATTTTCGTGGACGTGAAACGGGAAGCCATCCGCAAGGCGTCCCGCATCGTCACCGAGCTTGGCGGGCGCTACATGTGCAGCGTGGGTTACGACAACATCGCCCGGGACGGCACCCTGGGCATGGTGCATACCTACTCCATGGACAGCAACGACCACTTCGTCTGCATCCGTACCAAGGTGCCGGAGATTGACCCGGTGCTGGAGTCCATCACCCCGGACCTGCCGTCTGCGGGCTGGTCCGAGCGGGAATACATGGATCACCTGGGGTTTCGCTTCACCAACCATCCCAAGCCGAAGCGGCTGATCCTCTGCGACGACTGGCCCGAGGGCATCTACCCCTTGCGCAAGGATGTGCCCCACGACCTCGTGCCCCAGGGTGCCGAAAATGTGGCCTACCAGCTGGACGAAGCCCCCCCCGGAACCCGCATCATCCCCGTGGGGCCCTTCCATCCGAGCCTGCACGAACCCGAGCACTTCGCCGTGTATGTGGATGGGGAGACCATCAAGGGCTGCGACTACCGGGGCTTCATGACCCATCGCGGCATCGAGAAGCTCTGCCAGACTCAGGTCAGCTACAACGAGATTCCCTTCATTGCCGAACGCATCTGCGGCATCTGCGGTTCTGTCCACGCCAGCGCCTATTCCCAGGCGGTGGAATCCGCCGGGGGCATCAAGATACCCCGCCGGGCGGAATACATCCGCACCCTGATGCTGGAAATCGAGCGCATCCATTCCCACCTGCTGTGGCTGGGGGTCGCCGGCCACCTGATCGGCTTCGACACGGTCTTCATGCAGGCCTGGCGGGTGCGCGAACAGCTCATGTGGTTGTGCGAGCGCCTCACCGGCAACCGCAAGACCTACGGCATGATCCTGATCGGCGGCGTGCGCCGGGACATTACCCCGGAAATCGCCGACGACATCCGCCGCGTAGTGAAGAAGATCGAAGAGGAGCTGCGGGTCATCCACAAGGCCATCGAGAAGGACAGCTCCATCCACAAGCGCACCAAGGGCGTGGGCACCATCACCAAGGAAGAAGCCGTGGCCTGGGGCTTGGTGGGTCCGGTGGCACGGGCCCGGGGCGTGGATATCGATGCCCGCCGGGACCATCCCTATGCCGCCTACGACGACATGAAATTCGACGTGCCGGTGCTGACCGATTGCGATGTGTGGTCCACCCTGGTCATCCGCATTCTCGAGACCTATGAGGCTATCCGCATCGTCCATCAGGTGCTGGACAGAATGCCGGCGGGTGAAATCTTCGTCGAACTGAAAGACAAGATTCCCGCCCTGCGCCACGCCATCACCACCGTCGAGGCCCCCCGGGGCGAAGCGACCCACTACGTCATCACCGGCGAGGACAACCGGCCTGACCGCTGGCGGGTGCGTGCCCCCACCTACCCCAACCTGCAGGCGGTGCCGCTGATGCTCCTCAACGAACAGTTCGCCGACTTCCCCATCATCCTGGGCAGCATCGACCCTTGTTTTTCCTGCACGGACCGCATCGCCGTGGTGGATGTGAGCACCGGCAAGGCCAGCGCCATGGGCCGTCAGGAACTCGAAAACATGTCGCGAAAGGGAAGATCATGAATGCCGCTACCCCCTGGGTGCTGGTCCTCACCAACCTGTGCGTCTTTCTCTTGCTCGCCCCGTTTTTCGACGGTGTCATCCGCCGCGTGGCGGCAAGGGTGCAGAGCCGCCAGGGGCCGCCCCTGATGCAATCCCTGTTTGACGTGTTGAAGCTCTTGGGCAAGGAGAACATCGACTCGTCGGGCATGCTGCCCTTCCGTCTGGCACCGCTGGTGGCCTTCGCCTCCATTCTCTGCGTCATCAGTATCCTGCCCCTGGCGGGGCACCCCACGGCCCTGACCCGTTATGCCGACACCCTGTGCCTGATCTACCTGCTGACCCTGGGGGGCGTGGCCGTTCTCATGGGGGCCTTCTCGTCCAAGAATATCTATGCCCTGATCGGCGCCAGCCGGGAAATGACCACCATGATCATGGTGGAACCCATCCTGTTCATGATCCTGCTTCTTGGCGTCCTCAAGACCGCCAGCCTGGACCTGGGCACGGTGCTCTACGGCGCCTCCGCCAACGACTATGGCTGGCCCGGCGTGATCATGGTCATCGTCTCCCTCTTTGCACTACAGGCCTTCGTCGGTCGCCAGCCCTTCGACATCGCCGAAGCGGAACAGGAAATCCTCGGCGGGCCATTCATTGAGTACAGCGGACCCAACTATGCCCTGTTCAAGTACTACCTGATGTTGAAGCAGATGTTCTACGCCTACCTGCCGGTGGCCGTCTTCGTGCCGCTCGCCGGGTCGGGCATCTTTGTCATCGACCTGGCCGTGCAGATGCTCCTCACCAGCGTCATCTTTCTGCTCATCGGGCTCCTCTCCGCCACCCATCCGCGCTACCGCATCGACCAGGCCATACGCTATTTCGCCGGCCTGTTCCTGGCGGCCCTGGGCGCCATCGCCTGGGCTTTGCTCGCCTGACCCGGGAAAGGAACACATCATGTGGCTCACCAGCAAAATCAAGCAGATCCTGATGGTCATGAAGCCCGGAGTCGTCACCCTCGACTACCCCAAGCAGCCGGCCCCGGCCCCCGCCAACTTTCGCGGCCCGCCAGTCTGGGATCACCACAAATGCATCGGCTGCGGCGGTTGCGCCAACCATTGCCCGGCCCGCTGCATCCTCACCCGGGATGTCTGCCAGGAACTGCGCGTCATGCTCTACGACGGTTCCCGCTGCACCTACTGTGGGCGCTGCGCCGACGTCTGCCCGGAAGACGCCATCACCATGAGCAACCAGTTCCAGATCGCCTCCGATGACAAGGAAGACCTTACGACCCGCATGGAACTCTTCATGATGACCTGCCAGCGCTGCGGCCGCTGCTACGAGCTGGAGAAGACCAGTTCCATCGACCGCATGGATCTCAAGGGTTTCCGCTACGACAACCTGGAACAGCGGGCGCTCATCCGCAAGACTACCGACACCTTCTCACCGGAAGCCCTGGCCGAGACCGCTCACCACAAGCGGCCCAGCCGCAAGGAGTAGGAACATGCTGAAAAGCCTCTGCAAGAAGATGTTCAAAAAGTCGATCTGGGTCTACCACTGCAACACCGGCGCCTGCAACGGCTGCGATATCGAGATCCTGAACATTCTGACGCCCTATTACGACGTGGAACGCTTCGGCATCAAGCTCGTCGCCTCGCCGCGCCACGCCGACGCCATGCTCATTTCCGGCGCCGTGACCCGCCCCACCCTGCCCCTGGTGAAGCGAGCCTATGAGGCCATCCCGGCGCCCAAGCTGGTCTTCGCCATTGGCTCCTGCGCCAACGGCGGCGGCGCCTGGTTCGACACCTACAACGTCACCGGCGGCGTGGACAAGGCCTTGCCGGTGAACTACTTCATTCCCGGCTGCCCCTCCCGGCCCGAGGCCATCCTCTTCGGCATCGCCCTGGCCCTGGGCATGGTGAAGAAGGAAGCGGCCCCCATCGAACTCAAGCAAATGGAGTTCCCCATCGACATGTACGAACGCAACGAGGCCTGGGAAAAACGCAACGTGATTTACGAATTGCTGAAGTAAGCGCCATGGCAGAGGGAGCACCCCGCATGAAAGCCTTGGCGCTTTTCCCTCCCCCCCCCGCCCCTCTCCCGCAAGGGGCGAGGGGAGCGTCGTGAGTCGGCTGCGCCGACTTTCACGGTAAGGCCTCGCACCCCACAAGGTTTTTCGGACCATGAAAAAAGTACTGCTAATCGACAACGACCAGGATTACGTCACCGATCTGGAGCAGGCGCTCAAGACCAACGGCTACCAGGTGGCCACCGCCAGTCGGGCCGACGAGGGCTTGCCCATGGCCCTGGCCTTCCTTCCCGATATCGTCATCCTCGAAGTCATGCTCGAAAATGACACGGCGGGTTTCGAATTCGCCTACCAGCTGCGCAGCGACCGGAAATCCTCCCGCTATCGCAGCATCAAGGACACTCCCATCCTGCTGGTGACGGCCATCAATCAGGCCACCCATTTCCGCTTCTCCCTGAACGAGAAGGCCAGCTTTCTGCCCGCCGGGGTGGAGATGCTCACCAAGCCGGTGCCGATGGAGCTTCTGCTCACAAAACTGACCCAGATGACCGCCGAGTAATGCCCCCCACGTCCGGACAGGATGCAGTGGAACCGGTGAACGGGGGAGGAAAAGTGACAAACCGCAAGTCGAAGGGTGGTGGCGATTCGCGGTAAGGCGATTGTCGGAAATAAATATCCCCGAAGACGCCGGATTTTCGTTTCCCAGCAAGGCGCGACCAGCCGCGCATGGCGAGCCATGTAAGGGCGGGCGCAACGCCGCAGGGGAACGAAAAGACAAGTCCACGGGGACATTTATTGACAGAAATCGCCTAAGATTGCCCCCCTGGATAAACCGCGCAGA
>JAYTVW010000143.1:0-29685 GCA_043743785.1 Rhodocyclales bacterium
GATTGGCGCGCCGGTCAAACAGAAAACAAGGAGCAAGCGATGAGTATTACGAGTTCTGCGCAGGCCTATCACAACAACATGGTCGGTCCGGTAATGCGGGCCGGCGACCTGGCCCTGGCCGTCATCGAGGCGGCAAAAATCGACAATCCTGGCAAGGAAGTCTTCGTCGATGACAAGCGTGCCTACATGCGGATTCACACCGAGCAGGAAATGATCCTGCGCCGCGAAACCATCCAGGAAGAGCTGGGTCGCCCCTTCAAGATGAACGACCTGGAAGTGGACCTGAGTTCCTTCGCCGGCCAGATCGAAAGCGGCGACAACTCGATCCGCTTCTATTTTGACAAGAAGATCTGACAGACGCGGCACAGCATCGCCCCTGATCTGATTCCAAAGAAAACAAAGGAGACAAGCATGTCGGAAGTACAAGTTCTGAAGCCGCAGAAGACCTGGAGCCATCTCGCCGCCCGTCGCCGCAAGCCCAGCGAGTACGAGATCGTCAGTACCAACCTGCACTACAACGACAAGCGGCCCGACTCGCCCTACGAGCTCTCGCCGACGATGTTCATGAACGAGTTTTACAAGAAGAACACCTTCGGCACGGCCTTGAAGCATCCGGACTGGAACGCCTTCCGGGATCCGGACGAAGTGGTCTACCGCACCTACAACATGATGCAGGACGGCCAGGAAACCTATGTTTTCGGCCTTTTCGACCAGTTCAGCGAGCGCGAGCACAACCAGGCTCTGGAAACCCGCTGGGCCGGCTCCCTGGCCCGCTTCCATACGCCGGCCCGCTACCTGTTCCATACCGTGCAGATGGCGTCCGCCTACGTCGGCCAGGTTTCCCCAGCCAGCACCATCACCAACTGCCACTATTTCCAGATGGCGGACAGCCTGCGCTGGCTCAGCCACACGGCCTACCGCACCCGGGAACTGGCGGACTCTTTCCCGGACAAGGGCTTCGGCACCGACGAGCGCCACTACTGGGAAAACGATCCTGTCTGGCAGGGCTTCCGGGAACTCATGGAAAAGACCATGACGGTCTGGGACTGGGGCGAGGCCATCGTGGTGCTAAACCTGGTGGCCAAACCCGCCATCGAAGAGTCGGTACTGAGAAAGCTCGGTGAAGCGGCCCGCCACAACGGCGACACCCTGCTGGGCCTCTTGACCGATGCCGAGTTGATCGATTCCGCGCGCCATCGCCGCTGGGTATCCGCTTTTGTCCGCATGGCCCTGGAAACCCCGGGCAACCTGGAGCTTATGCAGAGCTGGATCGCCAAGTGGGAACCCCTGGCCGACAAGGCCATCGAGGCCTACTGCTCGGCCCTGCCGGATGTACGGGATGCAGCCGCGACAGCCAAGGCCGCCACCCGGGAATTCCGCCGGTCCCTGGGCCTGTAACGACGACGCGCCCTTCTCCCTCCGGGAGAAGGGTTGGGATGAGGGGCCGCGCTGCACCACAGCCCGCCCCCCTCACCCCGCCCTCTCCCGACGGGAGAGGGGGAACAGCGCGTCACACCGGCAAATCCCGGTGTCTTTATCGCAAGAGGCATCCATGAGCAATCCAATCATCCTGAACGAAAAAGACGGCGCCCGCTTCGAGCAGGGCGAAGGCGATACCCTCCTGCGGGCAGCCCTGCGGGCCGGGGTCGGCCTGTCCTACGAGTGCAACTCGGGGGGCTGCGGCGGCTGCAAGTTCGAACTGCTGGCGGGGGAAATCGAGACCCTGTGGCCCGAGGCGCCGGGCCTGACGGAGCGGGACAGGAAGCGCGGCCGGCACCTGGCCTGCCAGTGCCGTGCCCGGGGTGACGTAAGCATCAAGGCCGCAACGGCAGCGGAATACGTGCCGAAAATCATCCCGCAACGGCAAACAGCCCGGCTGGTGGGAACAAAGGACATCACCCACGACATCCGGGAATTCCGCTTCGCAGCCGAAGAAAACGGGGCCTTCCTGCCCGGCCAGTTCGCCATGCTGGAACTGCCCGGGATCGGCGCTTCCCGGGCCTATTCCCTGGCCAATACGCAAAATCCGGGTCGGGAATGGCATTTCCAGGTGCGTCGCGTCGCCCACGGCAAGGGCAGCCACACGCTCTTCGACATGGCCGTAGGCTGCGAGATCGGCCTGGACGGCCCCTACGGCGTGGCGTATCTGCGCACGGAGTCGCCCCGGGATCTGGTCTGCGTGGCCGGCGGTTCCGGCCTTGCGCCCATGATTTCCATTGCCCGGGGCGCGGCCGAAGCCGGCATCCTGAAGGACCGGAAACTGTATTTCTTCTATGGCGCCCGCACGCCCCGAGACGTCTGCGGGGAAGACATGCTGCGGGAACTGCCGGGCTTCGGCGAGCGCATTGTGTATGTCCCGGTGGTTTCCCTGCCGGGCGACGACGGGGCATGGAGCGGCGAGACGGGCTTCGTGCATGACGCGGTGAGCCGTGCCCTGCCGTCCAAACTTAGCAGCTTTGAGTTCTATTTCGCCGGCCCGCCCCCGATGACCCAGGCCTTGCAGGAAATGTTGATGGTGGGCCATCAAGTGCCGTTCGAGCAGATCCATTTCGACCGCTTCTTCTGACCCACACACGGGTCACAAGCAGTTCCACAAAGGAGGAGACAACAACATGACAACAAAGAAAATCATCGCATCCGCACTGGCCCTGGCCTGCATGGGCACGGCGCCGGCCACTTACGCCACCGACGTCTTCCGGCTGGAGGGCTTTGGCGCCGCTTCCCGCGCCATGGGCGGCGTCGCCACCGCCATCGACGTGGGTCCGGCCGGCATGATGACCAACCCGGCCAACCTGTCTCTCATGCAGGACGCCAATCAGTTCATGGTCGGACTGGATCTGGTTACGACGGACATCGAGGTCAGAAACAAGGCAACAGGCGAGACGGTGTCCTCCGACACCCACTCGAACAACCGGGGCCCCTATCTGGCACCGGAGCTCGCCTATGCAAAGAAGGCCGGCCAATGGGCGTTTGGCGTCGGCGCCTTCGCCCAGGGCGGACTGGGCACGGAATACGGCAGCAACAGCTTCCTGTCCCGAGCGAACGGGGGATTGAACACGGGCCTGGAAAATTCCAGCCGCCTGCTGGTGCTGAACATCCCCTTCGCCGCCAGCTTCCAGGTAAACGACAAGCTCGCCATCGGCGGCAGTGTGGACGCCATGTGGCAAGGCATGAACCTGAATCTGCTGCTGGGGGCGGATCAAGTCGGCACCCTGATCGGCACAGGCCGGGCCACCGGCACCCTGGTGCCCGTGCTCGGCGGTCTGCCAGCCCTGCGCGGCGCCCACTTCAGCCTGACCCACAACAAGCCCCTGGGTAGCGGGGTGGACGCCTGGGGCTACACGGGACGGCTCGGCCTGGTCTATCAGGCGACGCCAGACACGAAATTCGGTGCCGCGTACACCAGCAAGAGCCACATGGCCGACATGGAAGGCCAGGCGACGCTCACGGCGGTGGACGCCATCGCCGGGCAAATCCCCCTGACCGGCAAGATCAAGATTCAGGACTTCCAGATGCCCGCCGTGCTGAATCTGGGCGTCAGCCAGCGTCTGGGCCCCCAGTGGACCGTGGCCGCCGATGTCTCCCGGGTCTATTGGAAGAGTGTCATGAAGGATATCAAGGTGGCCTTCGTATCCGACACCGGCGGAACCCTGAACATCCTGCTGCCCCAGAACTACGACGACCAGACCATCCTGGCCCTGGGCGCGGCCTACCAGTACAGCGACAGCCTGACACTGCGGGGCGGACTGCGCTTAGCGAACCAGGCTTTGCAGTCCGCCACCTTGTTCGCGGTCCTGCCGGCCACGCCACGGAGACACATTTCCGCCGGCTTCGGCTACGCCTTATCCAAGCAGAGCAAGCTAGACTTTGCCTGGTCCCATGCCTTCAAGGAGACCATGGACAATACGAGCCTGCCGAATACCTCTGCCCCCATCCAGGTAACCCATTCCCAGGACAGCGGGACCATCAACTACAGCTACAGCTTCTGAAACTGGTATTTGATCTACGCTCCCACGGAGCGTCGTTTCACCAACATCCCTGCCGGAATCTTCCGGCAGGGATGTTGGCATTTGTCATTGCCCGGGATGTCCCGACTCTGTATGCCGCCCCACTGGACGGGCGGCTTCCGAAGCGTCTAGCATGACCGACCGCGACACGCGAAAAAACGATGGCGGCAGAACTCACCGTACGAAACGTAGGTTGTGCCGCCAAGCACAACAATATCAGGGGCGATTTCATGTTGTGCCCTTCGGCACAACCTACAAAACCTGGCCGCGACACGCCGAAACAAGAGGGAAAGCATGAATCCTGACCACGCCGCATTGAGAGGGGCGAAGCGAACCTCCGTGAAAGGCATCGTTCTGGATGCCGGCGACGCGCCGGACGTCCGCCGGCAGAAGATGGCCCACATCATCCTGGATTCCATGTTCCAGTTCCTTGGACTGCTGGATGTGGACGGGACGGTGCTGGAGATCAACCGGGCGGCCCTCGACGGAGCGGGATTGTGCCTGGAGCATGTGGTGGGGCGACCCTTCTGGCAGGCGCGCTGGTGGGCGGTATCCGGTGAAGTGCGGGATCGGGTCAAGGCGATGATCGCGGAGGCAAGGGCCGGACACTTCGTCAGATGCGATTTCGAAGTCTATGGGGAGTTGCAGGGCCACAAAACCATTGTCATCGACTTTTCCCTGACGCCCATCCTGGACGATGACGGGAGCGTCGCCTTCCTGCTGCCTGAAGGGCGGAATATCAGCGAAAAAATCGCCATCAGCGCCGAACTGACGCGCAAGAACGGCGAACTTCAGAACGCGCTGGAGAAACTGAAGGAAATCGACGGTTTCAAGACGAAGTTCTTTGCCAATGTCAGCCACGAACTGCGCACCCCCCTGGCCCTGATCCTGGGGCCGGTGGACCAGTTGCTCAAGGAGGGATCCGCCTTTGGCGAACGGGAGCGTTTCCGCCTCAACACCATCAAGCGCAACGCCCAGTCCCTGCTGCAGCAGGTGAACGATCTGCTTGACCTGGCCCGCATCGATTCCGGCCGCATGCCTTTGGCCTATGTCTGCGCCAACATTAGCGCCATGATCGGCGAAATTT
The DNA here is from genome assembly GCA_043743785.1 of Rhodocyclales bacterium. Taxonomy (GTDB): domain Bacteria; phylum Pseudomonadota; class Gammaproteobacteria; order Burkholderiales; family Rhodocyclaceae; genus JAQTNA01. Next base: position 5,095 of record JAYTVW010000143.1, read on the forward strand.
CCGCGGGTTTCGCGGCCATGGCCGAGGAATGGGGCATCACCCTGAGCGTGCGCGGGGAAAGCGAGCTGTACGCCGATGTGGACCGGGCCAAATTCACCCGGATAGTGGTGAATCTGCTTTCAAATGCCTTCAAGTTCACGCCGGCCGGGGGCCGCATCAGTTGCACCGTTGATCATGTGGCGGGTGACCGCTTCCTGGTGAGCGTCCAGGACAATGGTCCCGGCGTCCCGGACACCATGAAGCAGAGGATTTTCGACCGTTTCACCCAGGGTAACGACGACAAGGCCAGCGCCGGCAGCGGGCTGGGCCTCAACATCGTCAAGGAATTCGTCGAACTGCACGGCGGCACCGTGGTGGTGGTCGATGCACCGGGGGGAGGCGCCATGTTCCAGATGGAACTGCCGATGCGCGCACCTGCAGGCGCGTTTGTCCGGGAAGTCAGGGAAGCCGGCGAGAACACGCTCCTCCACACAAGCCACGGACATGACACAGGTGTCCTGCCCGTGCTCAATCCGGCAAAACACCGGGCGGGCACCCCCAGGGTCCTGGTGGTGGAGGACAACCCGGATCTGCGGCTGTTCCTCTACGACGTACTGATCGACGAATACGACGTCACCCTGGAGGCGGACGGCGGCACGGCCCTGGCGTCCGCACGGGCGAATCCGCCGGACCTGATCATTACCGATCTCATGATGCCCAATTTCGACGGCGAGCGATTCGTCCGGGAACTGCGTGGCGACCCGAATTTTCCCAGCGTCCCGGTCCTGGTGCTGTCCGCCCGGGTGGACGACGCCCTGCGGGAGAACCTGCTGGAAGAACTGGTCCAGGACTATCTCACCAAGCCTTTTTCACCCCAGGAATTGCGTGCCCGCATCCGCAACCTGATCGCCGTGAAACGCACGGTGGACATCCTGCAGCGCGAACTGAACTCCCAGACCTCGGACATGAGCGAATTGACCGCGGGCCTCGTGGAAAGCCGCAAGTCGCTACAGAAAAGCCTGTGGGCACTGCAGGTTTCCGACCGCCGCTGGCTGGGCTTGTACGACAACACCGCCGTGGGCATCGCCCTGGCGGACCGGGACGGCAGGATCCTGAGCGCGAACCCGGCCTTGCAGAAAATGCTCGGCTACGGGAAGGATGAAATCGTCGGAGTATCCCTGGTGGAAATCACCGAGGAATCCCAACGCGCCCTGACCGAGCAGAACGTTCATGGGCTTTTCGATGGCGAACTCCCCGCCTACCAGGTCCAGAAACGCTACGAGAAGAAGAACGGCGGCTTCCTGTGGGGCAACGTCAGCGCCTCCCGCATCCCGGCGGTAGACCAGGACGGCCCCATGCTGGCGGTGATCGTGGAAGACATCACCTCCAGGAAAGAGGCGGAGCAATCCCTGGCCGCCACCCGCTCCGAGCTGGCCCGGGTATCCCGCTTCACCACCATGGGGGAACTGGTGGCCTCCATCGCTCACGAGGTAAACCAACCCCTGGCCGCCGTCATCACCAACAGCGGTGCAGCCCTGCGCTGGCTGGCCCTGGAAACACCCAACTACGAGGAAGTGGTGGCCGCACTGCACCGGGTGAACCGGGATGCCACCCAGGCGGGCAAGGTGATCGCCCGTATCCGCAAATTCCTGCGGGCCGGGGAAATCAAGCGGGAACGCATTCCCGTCCCCCGCCTCTTGGACGAACTACTGCTCATGCTGCAGACGGTGTTGGTGGAGGCCGGCGTCCAGGTGAGCGTGGACATTTCCCCGGACCTGCCCCCCCTCCTGGCCGACCAGGTGCAATTACAGCAGGTCCTGCTCAACCTGCTGATCAACGGCATCGACGCCATGCGGGACAAAGCGGGCGGCGAGCGCAGCCTGAGCGTCACGGTGAGCGGGGACGAAGCCGGCGGGAGCTTCTTTTCGGTACAGGACAGGGGCACGGGCGTGCCGGCTGGTACGGCGGAGAAGGTCTTCAATGCCCTCTTTTCCACCAAGCAGGATGGCCTGGGCATGGGCCTGGCCATCAGCCGCACCATCGTCGAGAACCATGGCGGGCGGCTGTGGCTGGATGCCGACATTGAAGAAGGCGCCCGCTTCGTCTTCAACATCCCGGCAAGCTGAGTGCGGCATGGAAAAAATGAGGCGAGGGCCAGCCCTCGCCTCCAAGCCCTTTTCAGGGGAGATGTCCTGCAGTGCAAGGGGCGCGGCGGGGGAATTCAGGCCGGCATGCAATTGGCTGGATTATGCGTGGCCGGCGAATGGGTCGCTATTGGACCTTGGTTTAGACAGTTCGGGGCACCTGAATGGGCCTGTAGATAGGGAGATCATTGGTGACAGCAGAAACGGTTTTCGTCGTGGATGACGACTTGTCGGTACGGGAGGCCCTGAGCAGCCTGATTCGCTCGGTCGGCCTCACGGTGGAAACCTTCGCCTCGGCCGCCGAGTTCCTTGGCCACCCGAGGACCGGGGGCATTTCCTGCCTGGTGCTGGACGTACGCATGCCGGGCCTGTCCGGGCTGGATCTCCAGGCAACATTTTCCCGTGCGGGGGACCCGATCCCCATCATATTCATCACCGGCCACGGCGATATTCCCATGGCGGTACGGGCCATGAAAGCCGGTGCGGTGGAGTTTCTCGCTAAGCCGTTTTGCGACGAGGATTTGCTGGCGGCGATTCGTCTCGCGCTCCAGCGGGACCGGGCGGCCCGGGACGAAGCCCTGGAATTACACGAAGTCCGCAAGAAGTACGAGACCCTCACGGCACGGGAGCGGGAGGTCATCGCCTTCATCGTCAAGGGCACGCTCAACAAGCTGGCCGCAGCAGAACTCGGCGTGTCGGAAATGACCGTCAAGGTGCATCGCCACAACATCATGCGCAAGATGAAAGCCCCCTCCGTACCCGACCTGGTCCGCATGATGGAGAAGCTGGGCGCCAACTGAGCGGCTGAAAAATTCAAATCTCACCGCAAAGGCGCGAAGACGCAAAGGAACGCAAAGGCATGGCTGCTCGATCTGAAATCCCGCATCCATACGGCCCAGCAGCGGGCCACGCTGGCGGTCAACCGGGAGCTGGTTTTGCTGTACTGGCAGATCGGGCGCGACATTCTGGCGCGGCAGGCCGAGCAGGGCTGGGGCGCCAAGATCATCGCCCGGCTGGCCCACGACCTCCGCACGGCTTTCCGTTTCGACTTTCTGGGCTTGAGCATTGATGCGCAGGAGCGCGAGGTCGAAAACGCCCTGCTGAAACACGTCACGGAGTTCCTGCTGGAGTTGGGCGCCGGCTTTGCGTTCGTTGGGCGCCAGGTGCTGCTGGATGTAGGTGGTGACGAGTTTTTATCGGGCGAATAAATTCGCCCCTACAACAACGTCAACAGAGGAATCAGGCTTGACTACCCCCTACCGCCCCTGCCCGCCGCCGGGGCCACCCATGCCCTGACCGCCGGCCCCACCCTGCCCGCCAGAACCCTGCCCCATGCGGTCGGGGCGGCAGGCCAGGGTGCCGGTTGCGCCACTTGCCGCTGGCTTGGACGAGGCCGCGCCCGGGGCACCTCCCGGACCACCGGCGGGAGGTACGAAGCAGGTACCCTTCAGGGCTTCATTCTGGCGGCCGGTGAAGTTGCAGACGGCGCCGCTGGCCTTGCCCTTGCAGGCCGCGAAGGCTTCCGGCGGGGGACCGTGGCGAGGGCCGCCGCCCTCCTGCCCCATGGCGTTGGCGCCCTGGCCACCACCGCCCTGCCCCGACGAGGGCGGGCCATTCTGGGCACCAGCGGCCGAGGCCAGGCAGGCGGCAAGTATCAAAACGAGGCTCTTCAGTTTCATGTTCATCTCCTGTGCGTAGAACGGGGGTTTCACCCGGGGGAAATCAATTTAAAACGCCGAAGCGCAGAGGCGCGGAGGAAGAACAAAACGTGAAGGAGATCCCCGAAAACTTTCGGAGCCTCCCTTTTGCGCTTAACTCGCTGTCCTCTCGGCGTCTCGGCGTTTCAAACAGTTTTTTTCGATTCACGGCTCGAAAACAAAACCCACGCCGTAGATGGAGCGGATTGGCTCCTGTTCCGGCAGGGCCAGGGCGAGTTTGCGGCGCAGGTTCTTCATGTGGCTATCCACCGCCCGCTCGCTCACGTCCAGGTTGTGCTCATAGATAACGTCCAGCAACTGCCCCCGGGAGAAGACCCGGCCGGGCTTGGCGGCCAGAGCCTCAAGCAGGCGAAATTCCTTGGGGGTCAGGTCCAAGCGCCGCCCGGCGACCCGGGCTTGCCAGGATTCGGCGTCAATTTCCAGTGTCGACGCCGGGACTGGCACCGCCGCCACGGGGCGGAAGCGGCGCAGCACCGCCTTGACCCGAGCCACCACTTCCCGGGGCGAATAGGGCTTGCAGACGTAGTCGTCAGCGCCGCTTTCCAGGCCCACCAGGCGGTCTATTTCATCCACCCGGGCGGTCACCAGGATCACCGGCACGGCGGAGGTTTGGCGCAGGCGCCGCAAAATGGCCAGGCCATCCATGCCCGGCAGCATCACGTCCAGCAGCACCAGGTCCGGCGACGAAGATTCCAGTTCCGCCATGGCCGCCAGGCCGTCGCCGACGGCGCGGGCCCCGTAGCCCTCCCGCAGCAGGTAATCCACCATGACCTGAGCCAGGTCGGCCTCGTCCTCCACCACCAGGATGCGCGGGTTCATGCTCGTTTCCTCCGCCGTAGGTCGGGCTTCAGCCCGACAAACTTCCGTGTTGTCGGGTTAAAACCCGACCTACGCGATGAATTGATCTGCGCTTCCAAGTTCACTCTTGGTCCTCCAGGGGCAGCTCGATGCGGATGGCCAGGCCACCGAGATCGGAGAGGGCTGCGGAAATGCTGCCGCCGTGGGCCTCGATGATGGCTTTGCAGATGGAAAGTCCCAGGCCCGAGCCGCCATGGGCCCGGTTGCGGGAAGGCTCGGCCCGATAGAAGCGGTCGAACAGCCGGGGCAGGGCTTCCTTGGGAGGCGCGGGCGCCGTGTCGTCAAAGACCAGCCGCAGGCGTGCGCCCTTGACCCCGGCAGCGATGCGCAGGCTGCCGCCTTCATCCGTGTAACGCAGGGTATTTTCCAGCAGGTTCACGAACACCTGGCGCAGCCGGTCCCCGTCGCCCTCCAGGCTCCAGCCGCCGTCCTTGGGGGCGGCCCACTTGATACGCAAGCCGGCGGCGGCGTAGCGGCTGCGGAAGGCGTCCACGGTTTCGCTCAGAATCGCCAGGGGCTGTAGCGGGGCCAGGTCCAGCCGGTTCGCCATGGCGCCCCCATCCAGGGTGGTGCGCAAGTCATCCACCAGTTTCGCCAGTTGCAGTACCTGCCGGTGCAGCCGGGCCAGGGTGCCTGGGTCGGGCTGGCGCACGCCGTCCTGCAGGGCCTCGATCTCCGCCCGCAGCACCGCCAGGGGCGTGCGCAGTTCGTGAGACGAATCCGCCACCCAGGCGCGACGGGCATCCTCGGCCCGGGCCAGTTGTTCCGCCATGGCATTGAAGTCTGCCGCCAGTTCCCCCAGTTCGTCGGCCCGGCGCACCGGGATGCGCGCCTCCAAGCGCCCACCGGCGATTTCCCGCGCGCCGGTAGTCAGATCCTTGATGGGCGCCAGCAGGTGGCGCACCAACCACCAGGCAGCGAGCAGGGCCCCACTCAAAGCAATGAGGCCGGACAGCAGCAGGTTGCGGGTCTGGCTGGCCAGGAAACCGGCATCAAGAATACTGGCGGAAGCCGGCGCCGCCTGCAGGGTGAGCTGGCCGATGACCTGGCCCTGGTGGCTGACGGGCCGGGAGGCGGCCGGTTCCCGGCCATCCGGGTGGCCTGCCAGTTGCCGCCCAAGCGCATCGAAGAGGGCCAGGCGCGGCGCGATATTGAAGACATCATTGGCCGGAGCCTGTCCCGGGCGGAGCGGGCGCGGCGGACGAAACCGGGGCGGCGGCATATCTCCCGCCGGGTCCGGCGCCTCAGCGGGTGGCGGAGGGGGCGGGGGCGGTACGCCGGGCTCCAGCACCCCGGATGGCGGCCCCAGCTCGCCCCGGTTCGACGGCCGATGCAGGCGACGCCAGATCTGGGGGTCCTCCTGCAGGAAGTCCCAGCTACCCCGCTCGGCGTAGGCCCTTTCCACGTTGTCCACCAGCCAGCCCAGGCGGGCGATTTCCACCGCCGCCGTGTAGCGGGCAAACCCCTGCTCCAGGTTCCAGCGGGTAGCCAGCACCAGCAACAGGGCCGTCGCCGTCACGAGGGCCAGGGTGGCCAGGAAGACCTTGCGTTGTATGGTCAGGCGGATCACGGTAGGGTGCTGGACAGGGTTCAGGCAGCGGGGGCAATCCGGGAGCGGGATGCCATGATCGCCGTGCCGGCCCGATCCGGCAAGTTCGGCATTATCGGGCTGTGACGGCGTGTTACTTCCATGCTCTCCCGGCCCGGGAAGTATCTACAAAAACTCAATTTGAAACGCCGAGGCGCCGAGACGCAGAGGTAAGACAAATTATTGTCCGTACAGGACGACTCATCCTCAGGGGACCTGCAGCAAGCGCAACTCGGTTTTGATTTCTCGGCGCCTCTGCGCCTCGGCGTTTCATCTAGTGCTTTTCCCAGGATTATCCCGGCCACCATCTTGCCGGCCGATATGGCGGCCACGATGGAGGAATCTGGGAGAAATCGGGGAGGAAGGGCGCCGCGAACATGCGCCAAGTGCTTCCCGGGAGATGCCTGGAGTGAAACGTCCCGGTGCCTGCAGGCAGGAAATACGCCGCAAATTGAGCGCAGTGCAGCAAAGCCGTCGATAATGGCGGGCTTGCGGGCCGCCAGTGCGGCCCTGCCCTTCTCTGGAGCTTCACCCCATGATCGTCCTTAACGGCGTCACCCTGCGCCGCGGCACCAAGGCCTTGCTCGACAACGCCTCCGTCACCCTCAATCCCGGCGAAAAAGTCGGCTTGGTTGGCCGCAACGGCGCCGGCAAGTCCACCCTCTTTGCGCTCTTGAACGGCACCCTGCACGAGGATGGCGGCGACTTCAGCATCCCGACCAAGTGGCGCATGGCCCAGGTGGCCCAGGACATGCCGGAAACCGACCAGTCCGCCACGGATTTCGTACTGGATGGCGACGTGGTTCTGCAGGCGGCCCAGGCTGAAGTGCATGCGGCGGAGGCCGCCGACGACGGCGAGCGCATGGCCTATGCCTACATGGCCCTGCACGACGCCGGCGCCCACGACGCCCAGGCCAGGGCCCAGGCCCTCATCCAGGGGCTGGGCTTCAAGACCACGGAACTGTGCAACCCGGTGAACAGCTTCTCCGGCGGCTGGCGCATGCGCCTGCAACTGGCCCGGGCCCTGATGTGCCCGTCCGATTTGCTGCTGCTGGACGAGCCCACCAATCACCTGGACTTGGACGCCCTGGTGTGGCTGGAAGCCTGGCTCAAGCGCTACACCGGCACCATGGTGGTCATCAGCCATGACCGGGAGTTCCTCGACGCCATCACCAACGTCACGTTGCATATCGACAACGCCAAGCTGGTGCGCTACGGCGGCAACTACTCCACCTTCGAAGACACCCGCGCCATGCAGATGGAGCTGCAGCAGAACGCCTTCTCCAAGCAACAGGACAAGATCGCCCACCTGCAGAAGTTCATCGCCCGCTTCAAGGCCAAGGCCAGCAAGGCCAAGCAGGCCCAGAGCCGGGTCAAGGCCCTGGACCGCATGGACAAGTTGGCGCCGGTGCTGGCCAGCGCCGACTTCACCTTCGAATTCAAGGAACCGGCCAACCTGCCCAACCCCATGCTGAGCATGGAAGATGCGTGTTTCGGCTACCCGCCCCGGGAAGACGCCCCGGCTGGCGCCGGCCCCACGATCATCGTGCGCGGCGTGAACAAGTCGGTCATGGCCGGCCAGCGCATCGGTATCCTGGGCGCCAACGGCCGCGGCAAATCCACCCTGGTGAAGACCATCGCCCGGGACCTGGCCCCCATCAGCGGCACCGTCACCGAAGGCAAGGGCTTGAAAATCGGCTACTTCGCCCAGCAGGAACTGGACGTGCTACGGCCCCAGGACAACCCCCTGGAACACATGACACGCATGGCCAGGGCCGGCCTGCCCGCAGGGCAAAGCGGCCGGGAACAGGATCTGCGCACCTTCCTTGGCACCTTCAATTTCGCCGGGGACATGGTCAAGCAGGCCGTGGGCACCATGAGCGGCGGCGAAAAGGCCCGGCTGGTGTTGTGCATGATCGTGTGGCAGCGGCCGAACCTCTTGCTGCTGGACGAGCCGACCAACCACCTGGACCTGGCCACCCGGGAAGCCCTGGCCATGGCGCTGAACGAATTCGAAGGTACGGTGATGCTGGTCAGCCATGACCGGTCCCTGCTGCGCTCGGTCTGCGACGAATTCTGGCTGGTATCCCAGGGCGGCATCGAGCCCTTCGACGGCGACCTGGACGACTACCAGCGCTACCTGCTGGACGAAGCCAAGCGTTCGCGCGAAGAGTTGAAGGCTTCCCTCAAGGACGCGCCGGAGCCTGTCACCCAGGCGCCGCCCCCGGTGGTGGCCGCCCCCAACAAGAAGATTTCCGACAAGCTGAAGGGCCTGAAGAAGGATCTGGGCAAGCTGGAACAAACCATTCTGGACCTGCAGACGAAGAAGCACGGCCTGGAGGCCCAGCTTGCCACGACCCAGCCCGTGCAAAAAATCGCCGACCTGGGCCGGGACCTGCAGAAAGTGACCGGGGAACTGGAAGCCCTGGAAGAACGCTGGCTGGTCCTGTCCGAGGCTATTGAAGCGGAAGCGGCGTAAGCCCCGGCTCCGCCGCGCCTTTGTAGGGGCGAATTTATTCGCCCCCACAGCCTGCGTAGCTTGTGCCGACAGGCACAACGGTTGTGTGTTGCGCCTCCCGGCGCAACCTACGCAGGCATGGTGGAAAAATTCCTGGAACTGGTCAGGCCTTCTTCAGGAAGCAGGCCTTGAGCATGAAGTTGCCGGCGTCCATCTTGCAATCGACTTCGTGGTCGCCGCCGACCAAGCGAATACTCTTCACCTTGGTACCCACCTTGAGGGTGATGGAAGAACCCTTGACCTTCAGATCCTTGATCAACACCACGGCGTCGCCGTCGGCCAGCACCGTGCCGTTGGAATCCTTGACCACCGCATCCGCCTCGACTTCTTCAGCCGCCGCAGCCATGGGCCACTCAAAGCCACAATCGGCGCAGACATGGTTTTCCCCGTCCGGGTAGGTGTTTTCCAGGGTGCATTGGGGGCAGGCGGGGGCAGCGGACATGACGAGACACTCGAAGAGGGAAAGCCGGGCATTTTAGCAGGGCAGCGGAGAAACCCGTTTCAATCAAAACCTCACCGCAAAGGCGCGGAGGCGCAAAGGGCCGCAAAGAAAACCTGAGAAGAACCCGGTTCTGCGCCACAACGCCTGGATTCTCCATCTGCCGAACAGTTCATGCGACTTTGCTTTCCTTCGCGGCATTTTGCGTTCTTTGCGTCTTTGCGGTGAGATTTCTTTGAGATTCACGCGATTGCCTTGGTGGCAAGGTCGTGGCCGATGTTGAATTTTCCGCAATGATGGCTAGCCCGGGAGTGCAAGCCAGCCCTGTTGCAGGTGCACACTTGGGTATAATCAGCGGTTTATTTGCTGCCGTAGCCTGCCATGACCGTCGATCTAAAAGCCCATCTGCTTGACCTGCTGCGCCGTGCCCTGGCCAGCGTGGCCCCGGACCAGAGCGTGAACATCCTCCTGGAACGACCCAAGCAGGCGAGCCACGGGGACTTCGCCACCAACCTGGCCCTGCAACTGGCCAAGCCGATGCGCATGAACCCGCGGGAAGTGGCGCAGCGCCTGGTAAATGAACTGCCGCCCTCCCCCTGGGTGGCCAAGGCCGAGATCGCCGGTGCGGGCTTCATCAATCTCTTCATCACCACCGCCGCCCGCCAGCAGCCCCTGCGTAGCGCCCTGACGCTGGGGGAGAACTACGGCCGCAGCAGCCTCGGCAAGCATGCCAAGGTGCAGGTGGAATTCGTCTCCGCCAATCCCACCGGGCCCCTGCACGTGGGCCATGGCCGCGGCGCCGCCTACGGTGCCAGCCTGGCCAGCGTGCTGTCCTTCGCCGGCTACAACGTGGCGCGGGAATACTACGTGAACGACGCCGGCCGACAGATGGACATCCTGGCCCTGTCCACCTGGCTGCGCTATCTGGAACAGCATGGCGTGGTGGTGCCCTTCCCGCCCAACGCCTACCAGGGCGACTACGTGAAGGACATGGCACGGCAGATCACGGAAGCCCATGGCGCCCGCTACGTACACCCCGCTGAAGCCGTGCTGGCCGGCGTGGTGGACGGCGAGGCGGACAAGGAAGCCCGCCTGGACGGCCTCATCGCCAACGCCAAGGATCTGCTGGGGGAGGACTACGCCTACGTGCACGGCCATGCCCTGGCGGAACAGCTGGCGGACGGCCGGGACGACTTGGGGGAATTCGGCGTGCATTTCGACCAGTGGTTCTCCGAAAAGTCCCTCTTCGACACGGGTCTGGTGGCCCGGGCCGTGGAACAACTGGAAAAGGGCGGCCACCTGTACGTGCAGGACGGCGCCAAGTGGTTCCGCTCCACCGCCTTCGGCGACGAGAAGGACCGGGTCGTGCAGCGTGAAAACGGCCTGTTCACCTATTTCGCCTCCGATATCGCCTACCACTGGAACAAATTCGAGCGGGGCTTCGACAAGGTCATCGACATCTGGGGCGCCGACCATCACGGCTACATTCCCCGGGTGCGGGGCGCGCTGACGGCCCTGGGCCTGGATGCCGACAAGCTGGAAGTGGCCCTGGTGCAATTCGCCGTGCTCTACCGGGACGGCCAGAAGACCTCCATGTCCACCCGCTCCGGCGAGTTCGTCACTCTGCGGGAACTCAGGAAGGAAGTGGGCAACGACGCGGCCCGCTTCTTCTACGTGCTCAGAAAATCCGACCAGCACCTGGATTTCGACCTTGACCTGGCCAAGTCCCAGAGCAACGAAAACCCGGTGTATTACATCCAGTACGCCCATGCCCGGGTCTGTTCGGTGCTCGCCCAGTGGGGCGGCGAAACAGCGGACCTGCTGAAAGCGGACATCGCGCCCCTCACCGGTGAGCGGGAACTGGCCCTGTGTTCCCGCCTGGCCGAATTCCCGGAAATCGTCGAGAATGCCGCGACTGATTTCGCCCCCCACGCCATCGCCTTCTACCTGAAGGATCTGGCCGCCGACTTCCACAGCTACTACAACGCCGAACGCATGCTGGTGGACGACGAAGTCCTGCGCACCGCCCGCCTGGCCCTGGCCCTGGGTGTCCGCCAGGTGCTCGCCAGCGGCCTGGCCTTGCTGGGCGTCAGCGCTCCGCAATCCATGTAAGGCGATAGAGGACACCCCATGAGCCGTGACATGAAACCCCGTACACCCGCCGCCCAGCCCAAGCGCAAGGGCGGCATTTTCGTCGGCATCTTCATCGGCCTCCTGATGGGCGCCCTGGTGGCAGCGGGCTTCGCCTGGTACATCGCCAAGATGCCCCTGCCCTTCCAGAACCACGGCAAAGCGGAAGACACGGCGAAGGTCGAAACGCCCAAGCCGGCAGCGGAACCCAAGGCCGCCCCGGCCCAGCCCATCGCCCTGCCGGGCAAGCCCGGCGACAAGGTGGATGACAAGCCCCGCTTCGAGTTCTACAAGATCCTGCCGGGCAAGGAAGCCACGGACGAACCGACCAAGGCGGGCGACAAGCCAGCGGATAAAGCAACGGACAAGGCGACGGACAAAGCCAAGCCAGCGGCGGAACCAGCCTACTTGCAAGCCGGCGCCTTCTCCAAGCCGGAAGACGCGGACACCCTCAAGGCCCGCCTGGCCTTGATGGGCGTGGAGGCCAGTGTCCAGCCCGTGGCCATCCCGGACAAGGGCACCCTGTACCGGGTCCGCGTTGGCCCGTTCGCCAAGCCCGAGGACGTGGCCGCCGCCCGCAGCCAGCTTTCCCAAGCCGGCATCCAGGCCTCTGTGGTAAAGGCCAAGGATTGACCGTAGGTCGGGTTGAAACCCGACCTAACGGGCGTGAATTTTGAGAACGCCCCTAAAGATGAAAGTCATGCCCGTTTCCCTCACCCCCACCCGCTCTCCCGGAGGGCGAGGGGAGTGCAGTGAGTCGCTATCGCGAATTCACGCTACGGCCGGCCCCACAAAACGATTTATTACACTTCGCCCGACATCGCTCTGGCAGAATTGACGAATCTAATTCCCTTCAGGAGATGACCCCATGGCATTGCTGACCCGCCGCACCTTCCTCGCCCTCTCCGCTTTCGGCCTGATGGCCCTGTCCGGCCTGGCCGCTGCAGCAGCTCCCGTTGCGGACCGGGATTACAAGGTTCTCGGCTCGATTCAGCCCACGGACAACCAGGGCAAGGTGGAAGTCACCGAATTCTTCTCCTACGCCTGCCCCCACTGCGCCGACCTGGATCCCCTGTTCGCCGCCTGGATCAAGAAGCAGGGCAAGGATGTGGTGGTGCGCCGCGTCCCGATCACCTTCGGTCGTGCCCAATGGGCGCCCCTGGCCAAGATGTATTACTCCCTGGATATTCTCGGCGAGTCGGATCGTCTGACGCCCCAGGTCTTCAACGCCATGCACAAGGAAGACAAGAATTTCTCCGACGAAAAGCTGCAGTTCGACTGGATCGCCAGCAAGGGCATCGACAGGAAGAAATACCAGGACGTGTATAACTCCTTCTCCATGGCCGGCAAGCTTCAACGTACCGACCAGCTGACCACCGCCTACCGCATCCAGGGCGTACCCTCCGTGGCGGTGGACGGCAAATATCTCACCGACGTGAGCATGAACGGTGGCTTCCCGGCCTTCTTCACCACCCTGGACGCCCTGGTGGCCAAAGCCCGCGCCGAGAAGAGCAAGAAGTAGCCTTTGCTAAATTGAAAATTCTTTCTAAACGCAGAGGCGCGGAGGCGCAGAGAAAAAGTCCATGCGGGACGGGTTCTCCCCCGCCTTTGCCGGACAATTCCGGCACCATTTCATGGGCAGGACCTGACCTTCTCTGCGCCTCTGCGCCTCTGCGGTTCAAATTGCATTTCGCCGGGTGACAAAGCGCGTCTTCATTACGGGCGCGTCCAGCGGCATCGGCGCGGCCTTGGCCGCCCATTACGCCAGCCACGGCGCCACCCTGGGCCTCTTGGCCCGCCGCGGCGACAAGCTGGCGGAAATCGCTGCCCAGCTCCCCGGCGGCCCCCATCAGCTTTATAGCGCCGACGTGACGGACGCCACCGCCGTGGCTGCCGCCGCGAACGATTTCATGAGAGGCGGCCTGCCCGACATTGTCATCGCCAATGCGGGGGTGAGCGTCGGCACCCTGACGGAATACGCCGAGGACTTCGCTGCCTTCAAGCAGGTCATGGAAACCAATGTGCTGGGCCTGGTGGCCACCTTCCAGCCCTTCGCCGGCCCCCTGGCCGCAAGCCGCAGCGGCACCCTGGTGGGCATCGCATCTGTCGCCGGTATCCGGGGCCTGCCGGGGGCCGGCGCCTACAGCGCCTCCAAGGCCGCCGCCATCAGCTACCTGGAAAGCCTGCGGGTGGAAATGCGCGACCGGGGTGTCAAGGTGGTTACCCTCTGTCCCGGCTACATCGCCACCCCCATGACGGCGGTGAACACCTATCCCATGCCCTTCATGCTGCCGGCGGACGTGGCGGCCCGGCGCATGGCCCGGGTCATAGAGGCGGGCAGCAGCTACGCCGTGGTGCCCTGGCAAATGGGCCTGGTGGCCAAGCTTCTGCGCCTGCTGCCGAATCCTGTCTTTGATGCCCTCTTCGCCCGCGCCGGCAGGAAGCCCCGGGGGCTGGAGCTGTAATTCAAAAGCGGTAGCCCAGAGAGGCGCCGCCGCCGGCATCCGGGCTGGCGTCCGTGGCGCCCGCATACACGTAGGCCTGGAGACTCCACTGGCGGGACAGCTTGTGGCTCACGTACAGGGTGAGTTCCCGCTGATCGGCCAGGGACGCCAGCACCGACTGGCGCCAGTCCACAATGCCCCCTACGGAAGTCAATTCATCCAGGCCATAGGCCAGACCGGCGGACGCAGAGAGAACGTCCCGGTAACTGCTGCCCTCGGGCTTGCCCATCCAGCGATAGCCCATGCCCAAGAGGAGCGTGGCCCGGCCCCAGCCCTTGTAGGCGTTCAGTTGCAGGGCCAGGTCCCGCTCGCCGGTACCCAGCCCCTTGCTGGCATCCGCCGTGGGGAACTTGATCCTGGCCGCCACGTCCAGCGCCAAGTCTTTTTCTGGATCGTGCCAGGCCTCGTAGCCCAGGCTCGCCACCACATCCCCCTGGCCCGCCACCCGGCCCCGGAGGGTGGCGGCACTGCCTGGCGCGATCACCATGGCGTCCCCGCCCCCCATGGCGATGGCGGGCCCCTTGAGTTCCAGATAGGGCAGGGTGAGCTTGAAGCTCAGGGGGCCGGCCGTATAGCGCCCCATGACGAAGGCCGTGGAGATTTCCGTGGTGCTGGCGCCGCCATAGCTGCCGCTGCTGTAATCCAGGCCAGAGGACAGCTGCAAACCGTCGGCCGCCTGGACGACGAGGGGCGCCAGCACGGCGGAGAGGAAAAGACAATGGCGCATGGGTCGATGTTTTAATGACAAGGGCAAGGTGGTCTCAGCGACCCCGCCCGGGAATATCCGGACGCGTGATTTCGGGACGGACAAGCTCGGGACGGACGACCTCAGGACGGGCAATGTCCGGCCGGACGATCTCAGGGCGAACGATATCCGGCCGGACGACGTCGGGGCGGGCGATGTCCGGCCGGGTGAGTTCGGCCCGGCTGACTTCAGGTCGGACTGCGGCGGGACGCACAAGTTCGGCACCGGAGGCAGAGGATCGCAGTGCGTCGGACGGCACAGCCTTGATCGTATCAATCACGGCGGGCAGGCCGGCGCTATCCCGCCCCACGGCCGTGGCAAACGGCGGCAAACCAGACAGTTTGGGGACAGGCCCTGGGTCGGCCGCCGCTTCTCCCTGACTGGGCCTGGAACTGCGAAGGTCCGTGGCGGGCCGTTCCAGGCTGAGCCTCTCGGCCACGATGCGCCCATCGGTTTCCACCCTTGCAGACACTTCCACTCGTCCGCCCACCAAGGCCGGGGCCACGCCCGGCGCCAGGTTGATGAGGGTGCCATCCACATTCAGGCGCCCCGCCACCACCTGCCGCACAAACCCCTGGATGACCAGCCGTTCCACCGGCCGGGCGAATTGAATGGCTGGCCGGACCTTGATCTCTTCGGCCAGCAAGACCCCCTTTTCCAGACGGCCACGCACGAAAACTTCCTCGCCGGCCAGTGGCTGGGGGCCGCCGGCAAGGCGCACTTCCAGTTCGCCGATACGGAAGCTCTGGCGGCCCACATCCGTTACGGGGCCCACAAGGCTGGCCCCGGCCAGACTGAGCTGCCGCATGACCCTTGTGGCCAGGATGCTGCCGTCCGCCAGGCGATTGCCGCTCACCGCCAGCACATCCCCGGGTGCAATGCCCGCCAGGGCCTCTGCGGGCAGGCGGACGCTCTGTCCCAGAATACGCAGGGTGCCGGCAAGCCGGTCCACCTGTTCCGTCGGGCCGGACACCGCATTCAGCACGGCGATTTCTGCGGCACGGAATTCGCCGCCCCCCAGGTCGACCGCCCGCACCGAGACGATTTGCCCGAGGGCCAGTGCACTACTGTGGCTTGCCAGGCCGTCTAGGCGGGTCGGCGTCGCCGCCGTGAAATGCACTTCCAGGCCATTCACGCAAATACTGCCGAAGCCGGCCACCACACCGACAATGCCGGTGCCGCCGATACCGCTGCCCTCCGTGGCAGACGCTGTCAGCGGCGCTTCCTTGACGCTACGGCCGGTACCGCCGATGCCCCGGTCGTCGCCATCGCGACCCGTGCCGCCGATACCCCGCTCGTCGTGCCCGGTCCCCCCGATGCCGGCACCGTCGCCGGACGCCAGGAGCAGCACCGGAGCGGCCAGCCAGTGCTTGTCGCCACAGGGATGGGCATGGGCAGCAGCAGAGGCCACTGCCAGCAGCAGGGCCGCCAGAAGGCGCTCAGTTCTGGCCCGCATCATCATCGGCAGCCCTGGATTCGCGATAAAAATAGATGCCGAAAGTCATGCGCTCCCGCAGGGCCTCCCCCGCCGCATTTTCCCGCAGTTCCCAGGCCCGCCGGTTAATGCTGCGCAGGGCCTCCATGCCCAAGCGCTCCGAGAGGGCAGCCAATTCCGCCACCCCAGCCTCACTCAGACCATCCGAATAGACGCTGCGCTCCAGAAACGGCGGCTGTTCGTTCAGGACGTTATGGGCAGCGGCGGCCAGGTGGTCGTGCACATTACGTCCCAAATAATGGGCTTTTTCCTCGAAGGCCTTTTCCGGCACAAAAGCCCCCTTGCGCAGGCGCACAAGGTCTTCGCCATCCACGTCCACCAGGCCCAGGCGTTGCCACTCGTCCAGCACGGCGCGGGAACGGATGTCCTTGGATTCCTCCGCCACCAGGCGCTCAAAGGAAATTCCGCCGTCAGCCGCCGCCAAACGGGGCAGGGCCCGGGGCATGCCCGCCTCATCCAGATAAGCGGACTGGCCGGACCAGCGGGCTACCAGGCGGGCGCCGAAGGAAATGTTGGCCGGCGTCGCCCCTTGGTCCCGGGGTTCGAGCATGAGGCGCCGCACGTCCTTCCTGTGTACGCCGGTCAACAGGCTCAGGCGACTGTCGGTCTGACGCTTGCCCTGCAGAGGAAAGTCATGGGCCGCCACATCCACGTAGATGCCCTTCAGCAGATTGATCAGATAGGGATAGGTGATGCCCTTGGCCAGCAGCAGACGCACCAGGGGGCGCAACAGGCGCTTGAGGGCGAGCACCAGGGCCGGGCTGGCATTCAGTCCGTCCGCGCCTGGTTCCGTGTTTGGGGTGTTCATGGGCCGCAAGTATCGCACAAGTGGGAAATTTACACACTTGACGAGGGAAATTTTCCCACTTATAGTTGCGACGTCGAGTGGGAATATTTCACACACTCCGCCGACACGGTGTTCGCACGCATCCAACCTTCAAAGGAAACCATCATGAAAAAAACTTCCCTCGCCCTCGCCCTGCTGGCCTTGTCCGCTTCCGCCCTGGCCGGCGGCCACGGCAAGCCCGGTTGGGACAACTGGGCCAGTTCCGTGGGCAGCGGCACGGGCCACCACGGCACCCCTTCAGCTGTGGTTCTGGTCCCCGCCGGCTCCGCCACTTACAGCGGCAGCACCGTGGCCGTGGTCAGTGACAGCAGCAGTGGCAGCGTGGTGCGCTCCGTGTCCACCGGCGCCATCAGCATGGATGTCAGCTTCTCCGGCACGGGCACCACCACCCAGAGCGGCACCATCACCGGCCTCACCGGCGCCGGCAGCGCCATCGGCGACCTGGCCTTCACCGGTACGGGTACGGGCAGCAAGTTCAGCGGCACCGTGACCTCCACCACCTATCCCCTGGTGGCGGCCACCACCACCACGGCAGCGACGGGCACCGGCAACATTTCCGGCCAAATCTCCGCGCCAGTCGTCGCGTCCACCGTGGTATCCGCCCCCCTGTCCGCCACCGGCGCCTGGAACTTCGCCGCCACCAGCACCCTGAGCGCCAAGGGCACTTACGCGGCCGTGCGTTAATCCTCGCCAGTGTTACCCCTGTCTGCGGCCGTCCCGGCGGTGCGCGGACAGGGCATTAATCCTGGAAACCCCGGTTTGAACCGCAGAGGCGCGGAGGCGCAGAGGAAAAACAAGGCCTTACGCTCAAAGTGGCATTCACCCAACGGGTGAGGCCGAACAGTTATGTAAGCCCTGGTTTTCTCAGCGCCTCTGCGCCTCTGCGGTTTAATAACTGCTTTTTCTAGGCTAATTCATCAGGAAATCGACGTGACTCGAAAATTCGCCTACGCGCTGGCATTGGCCGGTCAACTGGTTTTGCCGCCCGCCGCCTCTGCCGCGGAGCCGGCCATCTGCCCCCAGATCAGTGCCTTGCCCGCCGATGCCGACGCTGGTGAGCGCCTGTATGCGGCGGGTGCCTGCGCCCTGGTGCGCCAGGACTACCGGGAGGCGATCCGGCTGCTGGAGATGCTGGTGACGCAGGACGCCCATCCGGTCTACCGGGCCGACCTGGGCCGTGCGTATCTGGGTGCCCAGCAGTTCGAGCAAGCCCGCAAGCAATTCCAGCTGGCGCTGGAAAGCGCGCCTCCGGACAACGCCCGGCGACTCTTGCAGGTCTTTCTCCAGATGGCGGAGCAGGAGCAGACCCAGGCCAAGGCGTGGTTCGCCTCGGCGGCCGTGGGCCAGGTATACGACAGCAACATCAATAGCGGCCCGCTGAGCAAGGACGTGACCCTGTTCGGCCTGCCCTTCACCATGAACGACAGCGCCATGCCCAAGAGTGACCGGGCACTCCACGCCGCCTTTTCCGCCGTACACACCCAATCCCTGGGGGACGGCCTCAGTTGGCAAACCAATAGCGCGGTGGACCTTATGCGCTACCAGACCTACGGCCAATACGACACCAGCCAGGTAAATGTGGATACAGGCCCCCACTTCAGTCTGGGCAAGGGCCGGGCGGATCTTTATCTGCCGGTGGGCGTGGGCCGCACCTACCTGAACAGCGCCCCCTACACCACGACCCGTTCCATCGCCCCCCAACTCCGCTACAGCGTGAGCAATGCGGACATGGCGACCCTGAACCTGCCCGTGGCGAACAAGACTTACTCCGAGGCCCCGGCTATGAGTTCCAACAGCCGGGGTATAAGCCTGGCCTGGCGCCACGCCCTGTCCGAGGCCTGGGTCCTTGAACCGTCCCTGCGCTACGTCCGGGAGAACGCCACGGATCCGGCCTATTCCAACATCCAGCGCAGCCTGAGTCTGAGCCTGCGAGGCAGCCTTCCAGCCCAATTGCGCTTCAGCGGCGAAGTCAGTGCGACCCGGGCCGGCTACGCCGAAGCGGAGTTCTGGGCCGACGCAGCCCGCCGGGACACCCGCTTGAACTATGCCCTGTCTCTTTCCCGGGATCTGGCCGGCGGCTATTACCTCAGCCTGTCCTGGCTGCGCATGCGCACCCTTTCCAACCTGGCGCTTTACAGCAGCGAGCGCACCCAGGTGCAGGTGCAGATCAGCAAGTCATTCTGACGTCCTGAACAATCTGAGGTTAAATGCACGTTTCCCTGCGCGGAGACCCCCCATGCATGACCACGCCCGACGTCCCCGCACCCTGATGCTGCCGCCGGCCCCCTACGCCGCCGCTATTTTCGGAGGCTGGTGGCTGAACAAACATGTAGAGGCCCTACCCCTGGACCTGGGGGTCGCCAACCGCCCCCTGTCCCTCGTCCTGCTGACGCTGGGCCTGGGCCTCATGGCCTGGACCTTCCTCACTTTCCTGCGCCAGCGCACCACGGTGAATCCCTACCGGGGCGCCAATAGGCTGTGCACTGCCGGACCTTTTCGCTTCAGCCGCAACCCCATCTACCTGGGGGACTGGTTGATCCTGGTGGGGGCCGCCCTGTGGATGGGCAGCATCTGGCCCCTCATGTTCGCGCCCCTCATCTGGCCGATTCTGCGCTACGGCGTCATCCGCCACGAAGAAGCCCATCTGGAAGCCCGCTTCGGCGAGGAATACCGGGATTATTGCCGGCGAGTGAGGCGGTGGATCTGAGGCTGTAGGGGCGAACTCGTTCGCCCGAATCCCCGGACGAAGTCCACGGGCGAACAAGTTCACCCCTACAGATTGCCGGCCAGCCCCTCGGCCACAAAGGTTTCCGGCGTAAGGATGCGAAAACGTCCCGCCAGGGTCTTGCGGCGGGCGAGCTTCAGGAGGTGCTGGTCCCGGGTGACGAGGAGATCGGCCCGGCCGTCCCGGGCCAGTTCCAGGAATTTCTGGTCGTCCCGGTCCTTGCAGCGAGGCAAAGGCTCCTGTTCGCCTGCCGGCACCGCCACCCACTCAACCCGGCCCACGTAGGCAGCATGTATGGCGACCGCCCGCGCCTCATCCAGCTTGAACTGCCGGTACCGCAGCACCCGCGCCAGTTCATCCAGGCAAACCTCATTGCACAACAGGGTCAGCTGCCCCGCTTCGCAAGGCTCCCTGAGGGGCAGGAGGGCCGGATCGCCGAACATCCACAGGGCAAGCACGGTATTGGTGTCGAGAACGAGGCGCATGGGGCGTGAAAGGTGAAAGGTGAAAGGTGAAAGCGGCTGCATGATACCGGCAGTTCCGGCTTTGCGATTATGATGGCGGCTCGCCTATTTCCCTTAATGACCATGTCCGCCACTCTTCCCCAACGCGTGCGTATCGTCGAAGTCGGCCCCCGGGACGGCCTGCAGAATGAAAAGACCCTGGTGCCCACCGCCGTCAAGCTGGAACTCATTGACCGCCTGGGCGCAGCCGGCTTGTCCGCCATCGAGGCCACCTCCTTCGTCTCGCCGAAATGGGTGCCCCAGATGGGTGACAACACTGCGGTGATGACCGCCCTGGTGCGCCGCCCCGGCGTGGCCTATCCGGTACTGGTACCCAACCTGAAGGGCCTGGAGCAGGCCCTTCAGGTTGGCGCAACGGAAATCGCCGTTTTCGGCGCCGCCTCGGAAGCCTTCTCCCAGAAGAACATCAACTGCTCCATCGCCGAATCCCTGGAGCGCTTCCGCCCGGTAACGGAACAGGCCCTGGCCGCCGGTCTCAAGGTCCGGGGCTATGTGTCCTGCGTGATGGGCTGCCCTTACGAGGGCTTCGTTGCGCCGCAGGCGGTAGCGGAGGTGACGGCCCGACTCGCGGACCTGGGCTGCTACGAGGTTTCCCTGGGGGACACCATCGGCAGCGGCAACCCCGGGGCAGCCCGGCGCATGATTGAGGCCGTGGCAAAGGTGCTGCCGGTGGAACGCCAGGCGGGCCATTACCACGACACCTGGGGCATGGCCATCGCCAACATCTACGCCAGCCTGGAGATGGGCATGGCGGTGTTCGACAGTTCGGTGGCGGGCCTGGGGGGCTGCCCCTATGCGGCCGGGGCCTCGGGCAACGTGGCCACGGAAGACGTGGTGCATCTGCTGCACGGCCTGGGACTCGACACCGGCGTGGATTTCGCCCTCCTGGCGGACACCGGCGCCTGGATCAGCGCCCAACTGGGCCGCGCGTCCCAGTCCAAAGCCGCCCGCGCCTGGGCTGCGAAGCAACAGGCGACCTGCCCGTGAAGCCCGTGGAAATTGCCTCGCCCTGCATCAATATCTGCCGCATGGATGGGGCCAGCGGCCTGTGTATCGGCTGCCTGCGCAGCCTGGAGGAGATTGCCCGTTGGAGCCGAGCCGGCGACGACGACAAGCGCACCATCCTCGCCGCCGTTGGCCGCCGGCGTGAAGACCAGCGGGCGGTCGAACTGCGTGGCCATGGCAAGCGCTGACCGCTCACCCCTTACCGCTTACCCCATCCACTTCCACGTAGGCCGAAATGCCGCTGCCGTCCGCGCCATACAGCCAGGTCCACTCAAAAGACAGGCGCAACTTGCCGCCGTAGTCCCGGCTCACGGTGCCCAGGGAACGGCCGGAACAGAGCAGGCCTTCCCGGGTCAGGCAATCGAAGAGCAGTTCCAGCCGGTCCAGGTCTACGTAGTGGCCGACGAAACGCCCCTCGAGCACGTTGCCGCCCCGATATTCGCCGCTCAGGGTAAGGCCGTCCTGATGGTAGTGAAAAACCGTGTCGGGACCGGCCAGGCCGTGATCGTTGCCATGGGTAATGAAACGACAGCCATCAAGATTAAACAGGGGTTGCATAGACAACTTTCACAGGACGGCGGCAGCATAACCGAAAACCCCTGCAGGCAAACAGGTCTGACAGGTTCCGATGCATCTATCAAGAAAACGAAGGGCCGCCCCGAGTTTTCTTGCCCCCCTCGGGGGGCGGAAACGGTTTCACCGTTTCCTGGGGGCATCTTATAATTACGGGTTTTCCCGCCGCACCTGAATCATGAACCCCAGCCCCTTTGACGTCGCCGAACTCGGCCAGGTTTTCACGCCACCCGCCGTGGTGGACGCCATGCTGGCCCTCAGGCGCAATTCCGGCCGGGTGTTGGAACCCTCCTGCGGCGACGGCGCCTTCGCCCTACGCCTGCCGGGCTGCGTGGCCCTGGAACTGGACCCCCGCCATGCCCCCCCCGGCGCCCTGTGCCAGGACTTCTTCGCCTACGCACCAACGAGAAAGTTCGACACCATCATCGGCAACCCGCCCTACGTGCGCTTTCAGGACATCGGTGAAGACACCCGCCAACTGCTGGCCCGGGGAGTCTGGCTGAAAAAATTCGATGCCCGCTCCAACCTCTATCTGTTTTTCATCGAGAAGTGCCTGGAGCACCTGGCCCCCGGCGGAGAACTTATCTTCATCACGCCCCGGGACTTCATGAAAAGTAGTGGCGCCGTGGGCATGAACCGTCGCCTCTCCGAACAGGGCAGCATCACCGACGCCCTGGAACTGGGGGACGCCAGGATATTCACGGACGCCGTGCCCAACTGCCTGATCTGGCGCTTCGAGAAGGGCAATTTCAGCCGACGCACCCGTTATGCAGAAATCGGCTATGGCGATGATCTGGCCGCCAGCCTGGCCGCGCCGCCCTGGCAAGAACGGCATTTTATGGAAGCGGCCGGCCACCTGATGTTCACCCGGGGCGACTATCCCTTACACCTGTCTGACGTGGCCACGGTGAAGGTGGGGGCCGTTTCCGGGGCCGATGATCTCTATGCCGACGAGGTGCACGGCAACCGGTCCTTTGTCTGTTCTTCCACTGGAGCCACCGGCATGACCCGGCGCATGATCTGGTGCGAACCGGGGGAACCCCCGCCCCAGGCCTTGCTGGAGCACAAGGAAAGGCTGATCACCCGGGGCATCCGGCCCTTTGATGAAAGCAACTGGTGGCACTGGGGCCGCGGCTACCCGCGGACGGACGCCCCCCGGGTGTACGTGAACGGCAAGACACGCCAGGCAAAACCCTTCTTCCGCAATCCCAGCACCCACTTCGACGGCTCCGTGCTGGCCATTTTCCCGCGCCGGGCGGACGTGAATCTGGCCGAATTCGAAGTTGCCCTCAACGCCGTGGACTGGGCCGACCTGGGTTTCGTCTGCGACAGCCGTTATTTGTTCACGCAGCGCAGTCTGGAAAACACGCCTTTGCCGGAAAGCTTCAGAAAATTCCTGCCCTGACGGCCAGACGCAGCCCAAAGTTCGCCCCCGGCACCCATACATGTCGGATTTTTTACGGCACATCAGAACATATCCAGCCCCGTCCGACGACGGTCGGGAGAATCGAATATTCTGAACAGGAATCTCGAAGCGCTAATTTTTTTTGCCCGGAGTCGCTTTTTTTGCGACGAATTCCGCTGACCTCATGTTTTAGATATTCGCAATATTCACTCCCGGAATGACAAAGGCCCGCAACAATGCGGGCCTTTGTCATTCCGGGAGCGCCGAATATCTTGCTGCGGAACTACTGCTTACTGCTTGCGGCGACGTGCAGCGATCAGTCCCAGCAGACCGCCCCCCATCAAATAAAGGCTTTCCGGTTCGGGCGCAGCGGCAACAGATGGGGAGACGGTGAAATACAGCGTATCCCGCCCGGACCACGGATCGGCCAGGTTAATGCTGTCCCGTTGCGTGCCGGTCCAGGAAGACACGCCCGCCAAATATGCATCCAGACCTGCCTGGGTTTGAAGCTGGTATGCGGTATAAGCGCTGCTGGTATATAGGTGGATAGAGGTTCTGCTGCTTTGTCCAGACTGCCAAGCGCTGTTGCCGCCATCAAATGTAACCGACGTGCCGGAAGTCAGACCAGAGTCTGTCTCGGTAATCTGCATCGGGGTGTTGTAACTGTACGTGTGCCCGGCGGCGGTAATGGAGAAGGCCAGTTGGGATTCCGAACCACCGTAGCTGTAGTGACCACCATTGACCGAACGCTCGAAGAAGTTGGCGAGATAGTTCACTGTTGCGGTAAACGTCGTTCCGGAAAGGTCGGTACCGGCAGTGCCGCTCAAGAAACCATTGCTATCAATCGTGCCGGCGGCGAAGGTGCCGCTGAAAGTTGAGGTTATTGTGGCGGCGCTTGCGGCGCCGACCGTGCCCATGCTAAGAATGGCGGCGGCGATTACGGTGCGGAAAAACTGCTTCAAGATGCGTCCCCTTAAGGCATGCGGAGTTTGTCGGTTTATTTCCAGCTCGCTGCGCCTTTAACCTTAGTCACAGGAGTGTTACTAAAGCAAAAGCACTTTCCATGCCAATTGTTGTTTATCATTTTTCTCAGAGGGGATGCCAATTTTGTTAAGTTGGCATAACGTCGAAATGTAAAATTTCTCGACACTCGCACGACACTAGGGGAGAGCTGCTGCTGCAGCATGGTTGAGCACCCAACGATTGCTGCATATCAATGATTTAAAACGAGTCTTATGATCTGTCGGCACAAACAAGTAGGCGCAGGGCCAGTGCAATAAACCCATATGGCGTACATTTCCGGGGAAAATGCTGTAAAATTTTCCGACAGCGCCTGTTATGCTTCACGGGGGGGGGGGGGGGGGGGGGGGGGGGGGGGGGGGGGGGGGGGGGGG
>JAYTVW010000144.1:0-1971 GCA_043743785.1 Rhodocyclales bacterium
CGCCACCTTGCCCGGCGCCGAGTCGACCGTTGTCACGGCCACGCTCTCCGGCCTGAACGACTGGTATTTCCAGGCCGGCGCCAACGCCATGAGCGCCACGGCCGGCAGCCAGACCGCCTTCATGCTGGGCTGGAACGGCGCGGATAGGCGGCTTTGCGTTGCGGCCAACGATCCGGCCTGGAGGATGGTGGCATGAACAGGGCAATGCGGGCGATCCTTCTGGCGGCGGCAATGGGAGGCATGAGCATGAACGCGTTTGGGTTCCTGGGGTTTGGTCACTCGGCCGGTTGGCGGGAAGAGGTTCTGCTGAATGACGGCAGGAAGATCGTGGTGGAGCGACACCAAACCTACGGCGGCTATCCGACCATCGACAGCCATGAGCGGATGTTGCTGGACGAGGAATGGACATTTCAGAATCCGGACACGCGGCAGACGGTTACGTGGAGGATGAATGCCCGGACGCCCCCCGAGGGTGAGAGATTGATGCTGATGATCCTGGGCTTCCTGAAAAGCACTCCCTACATTGCCACCGTCCCCGCCGGCTGCGTTGCCTACATCCATTGGGGGCGTCCCAATCCGCCCTACGTCCTTTTCAAGTTCGACGGCAAGGTATGGCAGCGGATAACGCTGGCCGAGTTCCCGGTGGAGTTCAAGGAGGCGAATGTGGTCGTTGGAAGGCCGAAACCATTCAACCGGAGCGCCGTGCTGGAAATCAAGACCATTCTTGAGGAAAACCGCGACCTCGAACCGCATCTGCGCGTTCTTTCCCGCGAGCCGGTGAAGGTGCCGCAGACGGTGGAGTGCCCCGACTTGAATTCACCGAGATATACAAGTCCCAAGGCACCTTTGCCTATGTCGCCCCCGTCCAAGGTTACCGATGGTGACAAATAGGTACGGCCGTCTTTTCAAGACAGAACAAATTTTTTGGGAGGATGCATCATGCCAAGCAATATCGAATATGCCTTGATGGCCGGTCGTGCCTACTATGACACTCGTGCCGACGTCAATCGTTTGCCTACCCCGGCGGGGTGGACAGAATTCTTTCATGTCCCGAATGTTACGTACCCCACGAGTAGTGGTTTCGAAGCAATCTCGTTCCAGCGTGGCAACGAAATCGTCATTTCTTTCGCCGGCACCACGACGGGCGTGGACTGGCTCGCCAACAGTGGGCTGGCAACCGGTGTCGGTTCCGACCAGTTGCGGCAGGCCGCTGCCTATTTCATGGCGATCCGGAAAGCCAACCCTGGTGCCGCCATCAGTTTCACTGGCCACAGCCTGGGCGGTGGGTTGGCGGCCTTGATGGGGGTGTTGTTCGGCGAGACGGCGGTGACGTTCGATCAGGCGCCATTTCGTCTCTCGGCCACCAAGTCCATACGCGACGATCTCGTCACCTACCTGCACGGGCAAGGATACAGTGATGCAGACCTGCACCAATGGGCCGACGGCCTCCTGGAGTTTACGGGATTGTCGGGACGGGAAGGCTACGTCACCGGCAGTTATGTCCAGGGCGAGGCGCTGCACGTCATCCCACCCGCATCTCTGTTATCGACCATTGGTAAGCAGACACAAATCGCGCAAGGCTCCCCCGATCTTCTGAAGGCGGTCGACCTGCACTCCCAAACTCTGCTGACCGCATTTGTGGAAAACGACGGCTTCCGCAAGAGCACGTTCAAGCTGACCGACCTGGTTGGCATGGCCTTCGATAGCAGGCTCTATTACAACGACCCAAACATTGTCGGCGACAGCGCAAAACGCAATTTCCTGGAACACCTTGTTCGTCATCAGAATGGCGTGCGCGACCCGGTAAGTGGGGCTGTTTCCATTGCCCAAGACTGGATGCTGGATCGATTCACCAAAGACCTCTGGCTCATCGCCCAGGACGGCGGCCTGACGATGAGCAACATGAAGCTGGCGGACGGCCTGTCCGCCTTCGCCATGCAGAAGTATTACGACGAAACCTCGTACAGCGCC
>JAYTVW010000145.1:0-23699 GCA_043743785.1 Rhodocyclales bacterium
GGGCGGGCGCAACGCCGCAGGGGAACGAAAAGACAAGTCCACGGGGACATTTATTGACAGAAATCGCCTAAGATTGCCCCCCTGGATAAACCGCGCAGAGGCGTGGTTCAATCCGCTTTTCGGAACCGCTTCATGACCGCACCCATCCTGATCCTTGCCCGTGGCAATCCCGGCCAGGGCGACGACGCCATAGGCGCCCTCTTTGCCGAACGGCTGGAACCGCTGCTGGTCAATCCTGGCCGTTTTGAATTCCTCCCGATTGCCCGGCTTCAGGTGGAGCACGCTCTGGACCTGCAGGGCCGGGCCGGCGTGATCTTCGTGGATGCGGATGCCAGCCTGGAAGAGACCTTCCGCTTCGACCCCCTGGAAGCGGAAGAGGATGCCAGCTTCAGCACCCACGCCCTGTCACCCCGGGCCGTGCTGCAGGTTTACCAGGAACTCAGCGACACCACCCCGCCCCCCGCCTGGCTGCTGGCCATCCGGGGCGCATCCTTTGAGCCAGGCGACCCCATGAGTGCAATCGCAGAAGCCAGCCTGGCAGCCGCCCTGGCCTGGCTACAGACTTGGCTGTCCGAACTTTCCGCCTGAGTCCCCAATGAACGCCCCCTCCTCCAGTCCCATCACCGTTGGCCAGATCTGCCAGCGCATCATGGTGGAATGCGACATCGGCGACAGCATCGCCATGGCCGCCGAACTCATGCACAACGTCAAATGCGGCTCCATCCTGGTGCGGGAAGAGCAGCGGGTGGTCGGCATCTGGACCCAGAAGGACGCCATGCGTCTGGATCTGGATGGCATCGACGTTCTCGATACCCCGGTAGGCCGGGTCATGTCCGCCCCGGTGAAGACCATCCAGGCCAATGCCAGCCTCGGCGAGGCGGCCCTGGACTTCCATCGTCTGGGCGTGCGCCACCTGCTCGTCACCGATCCGTCCGAGACCCCCTTTGGGGTCGTCTCCTACACAGATGTCATCAATCATCAGGGCCTGGACTATTTTGTGCAAATGCGCGAGGTGGGCTCGGCCCTGCGCGGCCTGCCCCTGGTGGTGAATGCCGATACCCCGGTTTCTCAGGCCCTGGCCCAGATGAGCCAGTTTGGGGTGGACGCGGCGGCGGTGGACCGGGATGGCGTCATGGGCATATTCACGGCGGCGGACCTCATCGGCCTGCTCCGCAAACGGCGGGCGGATGCCACGGTGGGCAGCGTGGCCACCTTCCCCCTTCTCACGGTGCCCTGGAATTCCAGCCTGTATCACGCCCGCTTCCTGCTCATGGAAAAGCGTATCCACCACCTGGGGGTGGAACAAGACGGACGTTTTGCCGGATTGCTCACTTACAACGACATTCTGGAATGCGTCACCAGCGGCTACCTGCGGGATCTGCAGCAAACCCTGCGCAGCCAGGCGGAGGAACTGGTGTCCTCCCAGCGCGCCCTGCAACTGGCGCAAAGAGTGGCCGATACCAGCCTCCAGGCCATTATCATCACCGACGGCGCCGGTCGCATCGAATCCCTCAACCCGGCCTTCACGGCCATGACCGGCTACACCCGGCAAGAGGCCTTGGGACACAATCCCCGCATCCTGCAGTCCGGTGAGCACGAGGCCGATTTTTATCGCCAGCTTTTCGACACCCTGGCCCACCGGGGCACTTGGCGCGGTGAGATCTGCAACCGGCACAAAAGTGGCCGCTTGATCCAGGGCATACTCACCATCACGGCGGTACGGGACTCCGCCGGGCGCATCCGCAACTACGTGGGCATCCTGGCGGACATCACGGAACAAAAGCGGGTAGCCGAGGAACTGCGCCAGACCCGCCAGGAAATCGCCACCAAGGACACCTTTCTGCAAGTGGTCCTGGACAGCCTGCCCATCAGTATCCAGGTCAAGGATGCAGCGGGCCGTAACCTGCTGTTGAACGAAGCCGCCGCCCAGTTGTTCGGCTTCTCCAAGCATGAACTGGCCGGACGGACCAATTTTGATGTCTTTCCGGAAGCCTCCGCCCGGCTCCTGCAGGAAACCGACGCCCTGGCCCTCGCCGCAGGCGGCACAGTGGTACGGGAAATTTCCATTGAGCAGCAGGGCGCCGCCTCCCGTCTCCTGGTGCATGCTCGCAGCATCAAGGTGGGCGACGCCCCGGTGCTGGTTTCCGCCACCGTGGACATCACCAGCCGGCACACCGCCGAGTTGCGCCTGGCCCAGGACAACCAGATACTTTCCATGCTCGCCCAGGGCCAGCCGGAATCCGCCATCCTGACCGCCATCTGCCGGAACCTGGAAACCCTCCTGCCCGGTGCCCGGGCCTCCGTGCTGGTGCTGTCTCAAGACGGCCTGAGCCTCCACCACGGCGCCGCCCCCTCCTTGCCGACGAGCTACACGGACAGTCTGGACGGCGTCGCCATCGGCCCTGAAGTAGGTTCCTGCGGTGCCGCCGCCTGGCACCGCAGCCCGGTCGTCAGCCCGGACCTGCGGCAGGATCCACGCTGGAAGGACTACCTGGCCCTGGCGGAGAGTCATCGACTGCGGGCCTGCTGGTCCATGCCCGTCCTTGGCCCGGACAATACCGTGCTCGGCACCCTGGCGGCCTACTTCAGCCACCCGCGGGAACCGCGCCAGTCGGAACTGGATCTGCTCAAGCAATCTGCCGACATGGCTGCCATCGCCCTGGAACGGGGGCGGGTACTTAGCCGCCTGCACCGGCTCGCCACTACGGACGCCCTCACTGAGATGCCCAACCGGCAACACTTCCTGGATCTCAGCGCCCACCAGTTGCGCGCCAGCCAGCGCAACCGGGACGCCATGGCCCTGTGCATGATCGACGCCGACCATTTCAAGCGCGTAAACGATGAACTGGGCCATGCCGCCGGCGACATGGTGCTGCAACAGCTGGCCCGGCGCCTCCAGGAAACCTTGCGGGATGGAGACATCAGCGGGCGCATCGGCGGCGAGGAATTCGCCATTCTGCTGTCCGGCACCGAAGCTTTTGCCGCCCTGCAGATTGCCGAACGCCTGCGCCTGGCCATGGCCCAGGAAGCCTTTGACCTGCCGTCCGGAGAATCCCGCCAGGTCACCATCAGCATCGGCCTGGCCCACCATGGCAGCGGCGAATCCCTCCAGTCCCTCATGGCCCGGGCCGACCAGGCCCTCTACGCCGCCAAGCAGGGCGGCCGCAACCGGGTCTGCAGCGCGGAATAAGCTGAAAAGCGCAATTTGAACCGCAGAGGCGCAGAGGAAATACGATGCGCCATGAGCCTGGTCGCCTTCACCCAACAGGTGATACCGAAAAACTTTCCAAGCCCTGGTTTTCTCAGCGCCTCAGCGCCTCTGCGGTTAATCAACTGCTTTTTCTAAGATTAATCCACGTCCGCGTCGTTGCCAGGGCCGGGACAGCCGGGGCAGGACTTCAGGCGGCGGCGCTTTCCTCGACGGCGGCGGGTTCAAGCCCGGGTCGCGGCAGGCAATCCAGGAAGGCCTTGACGGCCGGCGCCGACACCCCGGCGCGCTGGACCAACACCGTCAGGGAGCGGGACTGCAGGGGCGCCAGGGCATGCACGGAGACATTGCCGTCCGCCGGCAGGCAGGCCAAGAGGCTCCTGGGCACCATGGCCACCCCCATGCCGCTGGCGACGCAG
This sequence comes from Rhodocyclales bacterium, assembly GCA_043743785.1. GTDB lineage: Bacteria > Pseudomonadota > Gammaproteobacteria > Burkholderiales > Rhodocyclaceae > JAQTNA01. The sequence goes on from JAYTVW010000145.1 coordinate 3,628, forward strand.
CCGATCATGGCGTGGTAGGAGTTCATCTCGATGAAACGTTCCGGCACCACGCCTTCGCTGGCCAACCAGGTTTCCAGGCGCTGCCGGTAGGCACAGCCCGGCTCGAAGGCCAGCAGGGTGCGGATGCGCAGCTCGGATGCCCGGCCCACAGTGGGATGATCCGCCGCCGCCACCACCACTAGCTCTTCCTCGAACACCGGCGTGTTCAAGAGGCGCGGATCCACCACCGGCCCCGCCACCAGGGCGCAATCCAGTTCCCCCGACAGCACCTCCGCCACCAGCCGGGCGGTGTTGCCCGTACGCAGCTCCAGTTGCACATTCTCGAAGCGGCCATGGAAACCCGCCAGCACCGGCGCCAGCCGCGCCGCCGCCGTGCTTTCCATGGAACCCACCCGCAGACGCCCCCGGGGCGCACTGTCCGTCACCGCCGCCCGGGCCTCCACGGCCAGGTCCAGTAGACGCTGGGCATAGCCCTCCAGCACCCGGCCCGCCGGAGACGGCATCAGACGCTTGCCCTCCCGCAAAAACAGTTGCACCCCCAAGTCGGCCTCCAACTGGCGAATGCGGGTAGTGACGTTGGACTGGACCCGGTGCAGCTTTTCCGCCGCCCGGGTAATGCCGCCCTCCCGGATCACCGCCGAGAAAATATTCAGGTCATCCAGATCCATCATTCTTCCCCAGAAATCATTTCATTCATAATAATTCAATTTTGGAGAAGGAAAAAGTCCCGTAAACTTGGCGCTCACACCATGGAGAACGAACATGCCCTACGTCAATATCAAGATCACCCGGGAAGGCGCCACCGCCGCGCAGAAGGCCGAACTCATCAAGGGTGCCACGGAGCTTCTGCAACGGGTGCTCAATAAGAACCCCGCCACCACGGTCGTGGTCATCGACGAGGTAGACACGGACAACTGGGGCATAGCCGGCGAAACCATTACCGTGCGCCGGACCAGGGGCAGCTAAAGACGCGCTCCGTCGTACCGGCCAAGCCAACGGACTTCCTGGTTTTCGCGGCCGGGGCCGCTCCCAAGATTAAGGAGGGAGCGGCCCCGGCTTTTTGTGGCGCAACAAAACACAACACGGTTGGACATTTTCACTACAATACAAGAACAGTTCTCATTTGCATTAGCAAGAATTCATACCCCCCCTCTGTCGCCATCTACCGCCCGACCCCGCGCCTTTCGGCCCGGGGACTCGCGCTCGTCGTGGCAAGTCATGCTGGGCTGTTGGTCTGACTGAGCACCGCCACCACGCCATCGCAAGAATCGGCCACCCTGACAGTGCAGTTGCTGAATGTCAGTCCCGCGCCCCGGCCCCGGGTGGAAGCAGCCGCGCCCCCACGCTGCCCTACTCCCCCACTCCCGACAGTGCAGACCATCACGGACAGCCCCTCGGTCGCCGCCGCCGTACCGGCCAAGAGCCCCGTCATTCCGCCGCCGCCCGCCACTACGTCTTCGCCCGCCCTGCAGGACGCCGATGGCGTTGCCCGCTGCGTGCTCGCCGCCATGCTCATCGCGTCCGTCGTCACCTGGCACCTGATCCTCACCAAGGGCGTGCAGGCCTTACGCCGGGCGCGCCACAGCGCCGCCTTCTGGGAGGAGCCCAACCTGGAGGCGGTGGCGGGGCGCATCCGCGAAAACGGCGTCACCGAGTCCTTTTCCCACTTGGTGCACCACGGCTTCACGGCCATCGAGCAGCACAGCAGTGGCCACGAAGGTGCCGGCCTGATCCACGCCGGTGCACCGGAAGGTCTGCTTACCCGCGCCCTCAAGCGCGCCATTGACGAGGACCGCGACCAGCTGGAATTCGGCCAGAGCTTCCTCGCCACCGTGGCCTCCGCCGCCCCCTTCACCTTGGCCCGCAGCCAGGCCGGCCTGGCCTTGAACTGAAAGGGGAAACATCATGGCCTTTGCAAGCCTGGACACCCTGGATGAAAACGAACCCCTGGCCGAAATCAACATGGTGCCGCTCATCGACGTGATGCTGGTGCTGCTCATCATCTTCATGGTGGCGGCGCCGCTCATGACCCATGCGGTCAAGGTGGAGCTGCCGAAAGCCAGTTCCGCCCCGGCAACGGTGAAGCCGGAGAGCGTGGCCTTGTCCATCGACGGGGCCGGTCGGCTGTACTGGAACGGTCAGGCGGTGGACGCGGCCCTGCTTGCCCAACGCCTTCAGGCCGCCGCGACCCTGCGACCCCAGCCGGAGCTGCACATCCACGCCAACCGCAGCACACCTTACGAAAAGGTCGCCCAGGTCATGTCCGAAGCCGCCCGCCAGGGCCTCACCCGCATCGGCTTCGTCACCGCCAACGGACCCTTCCGCCTCGTCCCTGGCGGCTCGGTGGCGGTGGCGGAGTTGGCGGGGAACCCGGTGCGGGGCCTGGCGGAGGAGCACTGGGGCCGGGTGGCGGCCACGCGGAACGGCATCTGGCTGGAGCAGAACGGCCGCTGGCAGCGCATCCGCAAGGGGGAAGCGTGGACGGCCGCGGCACTCCCGGATGGCACGATACTGGTGGGCACCCGGGACCAGGGGGTGCTCTCCAGCCGCGACGGCCAGCGCTGGCAAGTAGCCCCGGGCATGACAGCGGCCCTCGCGGCCCTGCCGGGCAGCGGCGAGGCGCTCACGCTGGCCCGGTTGGCGCTGGAGCTGCACACCGGGCGCTCCCTGCTGGGCCGAGACAACGAATGGGTCTGGATCGACGTCCTATCCCTGTCCCTGGGGCTGCTGGGCCTCACCGGCCTGAGCATGTGGTGGCGCACCCGGCGCGGCAAGCGAGCGCACAGCGACAACGTAATCGCGGACAAGGTCCGCTCCTACGAGAAGACGGTTCGTAAGAGCGGACCTTGTCCGCGATAGCGTCCCAACAGATTTTTTTGATGTAGCAGATGCTCAGGCCACGAGGGCCAGGTCGGAACTGGTCTTGCCCCCGCCACGACAGGCATCCCGCAAACAATCACGGGCACAACTGGCGCAGCGCCCGCATTCGGAGGTGACGCCGAGATCGTGGCGCAAATCCTTCAGGGTCCTGGCCCCGTCCCGGGCAGCCTGGTGAATCTGGCGTTCCGTCACGCCCTGGCAGACACAGACGTACATGGATGATCTCCGAAGAAAGCGCCAATCAAGCATTTCGCGCATGAGAAGCATTCTCATTTATAGGAGACATATTGTCAATAGAGAATCGTGCAGCCTTACCGCGCTTCCCTGAAAATACCGCAGCACTGGAATTATTCGCGGCATATCGTGGACAAGGTCCGCTCCTACGCGACAAGGGTTCGCAGGAGCGGACCTTGTCCGCAATGGCGTATTCCGGGTACTAACGGAATTCCGGCTCAGTCCGCGCCCGGCACCATGTGGGACTGGAGATAGTTGGGCAGGGTCACGTCCTTGATGAGGCTCTGCTGGGTCTCCAGCCAGTCGATGGCGCCCTCGCAGTGTTCCAGCAGGTCTTCCAGCAGCTCGCGGCTGACGTAATCCTGCAGTTCCTCGCACAGGGCGATGCCGGCCACCAGCAGGGGGCGCTGGATGTCCCGCTCGTATTTCAGATCGCAGCCCAGGCATTCCACCACGTCCTCGCCGATCATCAGCTTGCCCAGGTTCTGCAGGTTGGGCAGGCCTTCGAGGAAGAGCACCCGCTCGATCAGCCTGTCCGCCTCCTTCATAACGCGGATGGACTGCTTGTACTGGTAGTCGTTGAGTTTTTCCAAGCCCCAGTTGCGGAACATGCGGGCATGCAGGAAATACTGGTTGATGGAAGTGAGTTCGTTCTTCAGAACCTCGTTCAAGGCCTTGATGACTTTCTTGTCGCCTTTCATGGTCACGCTCCTCAAACGCCGGACTTCATCTGGCTCTGCTGGTAGTTCTGCAGGCCGACGAGTCCGATCAACTTGATCTGCTTCTCCAAATAGTAGGCGTGGTCCATCTCGGTGTCGTCGAGTTGCACGCCGAGCATGTCACGGGTGACGTAATCCTGGGCCAGTTCACAGGCCGCCATGGCTTTCTTCAGTTCCCCCACCACCTGATATTCCACATCCAAGTCCGCCTGAAGCATCTCCGGCACGCTCTGGCCGATCTTCAGCGCATCCCGCTTGCCCAGGTTGGGCGTGCCTTCGAGGAACAGGATGCGCTGAATGAGGGCGCGGGCGTGCAGGCGCTCGTGCTCCGACTCATGCAGGCTCTTTTCCGCCAGATGGGTGAAACCCATGTCGGCATACATCTCGCCGTGGATCAGGTACTGGTCCACCGCGGTGAGCTCCCCGCTCAGCAGGCCGTTGAGGATGTCGATGATTTTCTTGTCGCCCTTCATGGCAATTCCTTTATTCGGGTTGGGGTTCCTGCAGACTCGCACGCAGCGCGCTGGAAATCAAGGAAGCCATTGTTCACCAGACGAAAAACACCAGGCACCACACGCCAGCCATCAGCCCAATGGGCAGCAGCATGGCGACCAGGGCCGGGAACGACCTCATCCAGCCGGCGGCACCCCGGTGCACCAGGCCCAGGGACAGCCACAGGCTACCCAGGCAGCCGGCGGACAGCAGGGCGATACGGAAAAACGGCAGCCAGCCCAACCAGAAATGCTCTGCTTTGAGATGGCTGACGGTCAGCATGGACAGGCCCAGGATGACGCTGGCGGCGGCGAGCGGCGCCAGCGCCAGGCTGAAACGCTGCCAGGAAAGCTTGTCGGTTTTCAGCAGGCGGGATGCCAACAGGGGACCGAGCCACAGCAGGCTCCCCAGCAGGAAGCCGCCACCGAGCAGATAGGCCAGGATGAGGCCCCCATCCAGCCAGGTGAATAAGTCGTTGGCCTCCGGGTAATGGGTCAGCAGCCACCAGGGCACGTCGTTGTCCAGCAGGGCGAAATGCTCGTGCTCCACCAGCCAGTCCGCCAGCCCCATTTTTATTTCCTGGAACCAGGGGCTGACGGTCCATTGAAAAGCCATGGTGGCCACGCCCAGCACCCCGAACAACAGGGTCAGGGCCTCCGGCGTGCGGGCCGGCACTTCCAAATCCAGCACTTCGGCGAAAGGCGAGCGGGCGGACAAGGTGACGGCATCCCGCTGGCCGGCGCAACGGCCGCAGGCGTGGCACTCGGAGGCGCTGCGCATACGCCGCACATCCACCAGGGGCGCGCAATTCACCGCCTCGAAGTCTCCCTGGTAGTGCTCCCAGGCGCCCCGATCCACCTTGTAGTGCAGGGGCGCGATCTTGGCCAGCACGGCGAAGACGCCGGAGGCGGGGCATAGGTAGCGGCACCAGATGCGCTTTTCCCTGCCATACAGGAGGCCAATGGCGATAGCGGCGACGGTGGAGCCGCCCAGCACCAGCAAGGCGGCCTGGGGGTATTCATAGACGCTGACCAGCTGGCCATACACGGTGGTGCACACGAAGGCCACGAAAGGCCAGCCGCTCCATTTCAGCCAGCGCGGCAGGGACTTGCCACGCCCGTACTGGCTGACCCATTCGGAAATGGCCCCTTCCGGACAGAACAGGCCGCACCAGACCCGGCCCAGGGTCACGGTGGCGATCATCACCCCGGGCCACCACAGGCCCCAGAAACAAAACTGGGCGAAGAGGCGCAGGTTGTCCCAGATATGGGCACTGGCCGGAGGAATGGGCAGGAAGGCCGGAACAATGACCAGGGCGGCGTAAAAGAGCACGATGGCCCACTGAATGGCCATGATCAAGCGCCGCTGGCCCCGCAGGAACAGGCCGACCCGGGCGGCCCACGTCAGGGGCGCGGGGCGAAAGCCAGCGTGAAACTGGAGAATATGCTCAGCCACGGCTCGCCCTCCGCTGGCCCATGAACACCAGGCTCCAATAGCCGCTCCAGGCCAGCAGGGTGGTCAGCGCCGGCTTGGCGCGATAGCCGGTGATATTCGCCAGCAGTTTGCCGGCGGCGCTGCCGTCATCCAGCAGGAAAGACACATCCCACAGCGGGTCCACCAACCCCGGCAACCAGCCGGCACCGATCAGGCGATCCACGGCGGACACCAGCAGGGCCGAGGCCAGCACCAGCAACAGCAGGGACGACAGGCGCAGCAAGAGGCCGATATTCAGGCGGGTCAGGCTCTTTGCCGCCAGCGCGGCCGTAATGCCGGCCGCCGCCAGCCCCCCGACAGCGCCCACCAGCAAGGGGCCGAGTCCGCCTTCCTGGGCCATGCCGTAGAGGAAAATCACCGTCTCCGCCCCTTCCCTGGCCACCGCCAGGGCCGCCACCACCGCCACGCCGAGGAAGCCGGAGCGCGCCGAAGCGGCGGCAAGCTCCCCGTGCAGCCGGGCCTTCATGTGGCGGCCGTTCTTCTTCATCCACAACACCATCTGGGTGATGAGTCCGGCGGCAACGATGAGGGTGCCGACCTGGAAGGCTTCCAGGGCATTGCCGGTCAGCTCATCCTGTACCGTCAGCAGGCCCCAGCCCAGTAACAGGGCCAGGCCCACGCCGGCAACCAGGCCGGCAAACAAGGCGCGGCGGCCCCGGCCGGCGTCATCATTGCCCTGCAGCCAGGCGTAGAGGATGCCGGCGATCAGGAAAGCTTCCAGGCTTTCCCGCCACACCACGAAAAATGCGTTACCCATGGCGTGCTCCTTATTTGGCGACGATGCGGCCCTGGGCCGTGTCAGTGTGAAACTCATCGAAAAACTTGTAGCTGCCGGGCTTGAGCGGGAAAAACACCAGGCTGCGGGTGACGCCCGGCGCCAGCACGGTTTCCTTCTTGAGTTCCAGACTCTCGAATTCCGCCGCCCCCGGACCTTCGTTCCTGACTTCCAGGCGGAAGCGGGTATTCGCTGGCACTTCCAGGGTTTCCGGGAAGAGATGGCCGTTCCTGATGGCCAGATGCAGGGTCGGCATGTCGTCGGCGAAAGCTGCCGTCGACAGCGCGAGGAGCCCGAAGGCCGCGAAAAGGAGCGTCATTTTCATGGGAGAACCCTTTAGTAGGCGATGTTTGCGCGCAGGCCGAGCACCTTCACCGCCTTCGCATCCGGATTGGCGCCGCCGCGCCGGATGATCTGGAAGTCCGGGGTCAGCTCGAACTGGGCTCCAAAGCGGTAGCGGTAGTAGATTTCCGCCACCTGTTCCGCCCCGCTCGGGGTGAAGCTGAAATCCGCCACGCCATCCCCGTCCAGGTCGCCGCTGCCGCCCATGTCCCGGTAGGTCTTGCTGGCCTTCAGCCAGCTGGTGCCCAAACCGAGGGCGTCGCCGCCCCGGCCCCAATGGCCGCCATTGATTTCGGCGCCCACAGAGAGGGCGCGGTCGAAACGCAATTGGCCCTGGGTGAGCTGGCCATAGCGGCCAAACAGGTTGATGCCCTCATCCACCCGCTGGTCAACCGAAAAACCAAAACCCGTGTGCTTGCCGACGCTGCCGTCCAGCTCAATGGCGTCCGTGTGGTTCCAGACATAGGCCCGGTAATTGCCGGAGAGACCGCCGAAGAGCCGCAACTGCTTCTCCGCCTGCAGGATGACCAGGGGGGATGACAGGCTGCGCTGGTAATTGGAACCCTTGTCACCGGCACCGAAAAAGCCCAGGGACAGACGCCAAGCTTCCGACTTGTTGCTGCTGTTCACGTAGGCGGCGATGAAACCGGGCTGGAAACCGTTGGCATCCACGCCGGCCTCTCCCCCCGCATCCAGCAGGGGGTTGTGCACGAAGACGGAATTCAGGAACTGTTTGGACTCATCCCCGGCAGCGGCGTTCTGGTCGAAAAAGCCGAAGATGTCCATCTTGCCGAAAGTCAGCTCCAGCTTCTCCCGGGAATGGGGCTTGAAGCCGCCCAGGGGCAAGGGAATGGCCGCCTGGTACCAAGCCTGGCCGAGAACGGCCACGGAGTTGGAGGGATTCAGGTCCACCGCCCGGAAGGCCACCGAATTGGGCGCGCTGGCAAAATGGCCCAGATTCTCAAAGGCCGTATTGAGTCCCCGGCCCTGACCGATGCGCACATGGGCGAAGAGCTTCTGTTCTATGTCGCCCAAAGGGTTCAGGGGCAGTTCCACCGTGACGTCGGCCCGGTAATTGAGCTGGCTGCCGGCATCTGTCGTGCCTACTGGAATCCCGTACGCATGCTGGGCGACCGTACTCAGGGCGGCCCCCACCTTGATGCCGTCGAACTTCTCGGCAAGCTTGGCCGGCTTCTTCATGTCGAGCACGTCTTTTTCAACCGCCTTGAGGCGGGAGGTAAGTTCCGGCTCGTACTGGGAAATGCGCTCGGAATCCAGGCCCTGGGCCACTTTGGCGCTTTCACCCTTGAGGGACTGGACCTCTTTTTCCAGTTCCATGTTGCGGGCTTCCAGCTTTTCCATGCGGGCGGCAAGTTTTTCCAGCAAGGCGGCGTCCGTAGCGGCGGCGGCAGGCAGGGCCAGCCCCGCCGCCACCAGGGCGGCAGTCAGTTTGAGGACGCCCATGATCAGTAGCCGCCCTTCTTGCCGATGCCAACGTAGGTGAATTCGTACTCCACGTCGAAGGGCTTGAACCAGGGGCGCACGCCGGTGGCCCGGTCCGTGTGGCGGCCGAAATGGGCGTGATGATTCTCGGAGGGCGGCAGGATGGTGTACTTCACCTTGTACTTGCCGGGGCCGGCCAGCTTGATGTTGTCGCCGTAGTGAGGACCGTCGTTCGCCACCATGGGCATGAAATCGCCGGCCACCTTGTAGGGGCTGCCAATCTTCGTGACCTCGAACTTGACCAACAGGTAGGGAATCCAGGCCCCCTCCTCGAAACCGTTGGGGTTGTTGGCCTGAGCGTGGATGTCAGCCTCGATGTGGATGTCGGATTCAGCGGCCTTCTTCATCATGCCGTCCGGTTCCATTTCCACCGGCTGCAGATACACCGCGCCAATGTCCATGCCGGCCCGCTGCTGGGGCACGCCGATGGGGTATTCAAGAGCCAGGGCCGGGGCAGTCAGGGCACCGGAGAGGGCCAGGGCGGAAACCAATTTATTCAGAGAAGACATGGCTACGATTCCTTGGTGTCTCTGGCTGGCGATCCGGCTTGCTGGCTTGAGAATGGATTGAAATAGGCTATTTGGTCAGGATCAACTTGCCATTCCTGGTGATGCGCAACTGGTAATGCTCACCCTTGTGCTCGATCAGCACCACGGACGCCCCCCGAAATAGCGCTTCCGCCGGGATGGCGCGCGGGAGAGCATCGACGCTGTCAGCGGAAATGGGTGCTGCGGGGCGGTTCATGGCAGAGATACGGAATAAGTTGATGGACGAATTGTAAATGAGAATACGTCGCATTTACAATAATTATTTCCATACCGCTCATGGGGCGAAGGCAGATAGCCCGCTCCCGCTTCCTTTGGCCCAAGGCAACCCGGTAGAATGCCAAGCTTCTGCAAGGAGGCATCGTGAAGCGTTCAACCTGGCTAGACCTGCTCGCGGGAGAAGACGGCGACGTCCGCGTCCTGCCGCCTCCCGTGCGCGATGCGCTGGCTGACCTGGACGACCGCCTGTTCGACGTCTGGAACCTGGGGGAAAACGTCTTCCTGGCCTGGACCCATGAGGGCACCAGCCTGCGCTTTCTGACGGTGCGGCATTACGCCATCGCCGAAGCCATCCACAGCAAGTCCGCACCCTTGGAAAACATCGCCGCCTCCAGCGACTTCATCAACAAGGTTCTGGCGGGTCCCAAGCACCTGCCGGCGGCGGAATTCCTGGATATCGCCCAAGCCCTGGACAGCGTCATCGAGACCGTGGTGGTGGCCTTTAACATCGGCGAGGACGTCAGCGAGGAACTGGTGGACCGGCTGGTGAATCGCTATGGCGTGTCCCTGGTGCGCGGGCGGGCCGTGGTGCTCCTGGACGCCGTGGGTTTCTCCCTGCACACGCCCCTGGAACAAGTGGCCATGCTGAACAGCCTGGCCTACTCGGTGAACTCGGCCTATCGGCAGTTGCTGTCGAAAGACATTCACATCAATTTCGCTCGCACCACCACCGGCGACGGCTTCTATATCTGGAACCGGGCGCGCACGGTGGATGCCAACATCTCGCTGTACAAGCTGATGATGCTGATCCTGGCGGACAACGCGGTGGCCCAGAACAAGGCCCGTGGCACCTGGGTGCCCCGGCTGCGGGCGGCCTTCCATGTGGGCGAGCACTACGAGTTCTATCAGGTGGAGGCCCTTAACCCCACCACTTTCAGCTACATCGTCGGGCCGGTGACCATCGACCTCTCCCGCATGATCGAGCGGGCCCTGCCCAACCAGATCCTGCTGGGAGATTTCGTCATCGAGCTGGACGAGGGCAATGGCCGGGAAGAGGTGAATACCCTGGATTTCGTCGAGCGCACCTCCGCCACCCTGGGCCAGTTGAAAGGCCTGACCATCGCCGGCGACCGTATCGAGAACATCAGTTGCTACCTCACCGGCCACCGGGAGGAAGGCAACCCCTTCCCCATCAGCCGCTACCGCATCCACGACAAGCACGGCATCGGCCGCGCGGTCTACAACGCCAAGATCAATATTCACCGCCAGAAAGACGAGCCGATTTTCCTCGGCGTGCAGAACGAAGAGCTGCCGGCCACCTTGTACGAACATATTCTGGCCGATTGAGCGCCCGAGAAAAATTCAAAATCTCACCGCAAAGGCGCCAAGGACGCAGAGGAACGCAAAGAAAACCGGTTTGGGCGCAGGCCGGAAAGTTCGATGACAAAAAGTCGGGCTTCAGCCCGACAATGGCCGCTAAAGCCTGTCACCCCGGATCCAGCGCCCGCCTCAGGGCATCCCCCATGGCCTTCACGGCCACATTGGCGTCGGTGATGAATTTCCCCAGGGTCAAAAAGCCATGCACCTGACCGGCGAAGCAGCGCTCTTCCACCGTCACGCCCGCCTCCCGCAGCTTCGACCCGTAGGCATTGCAGTCGTCCAGCAGCGGGTCGTGGCTGGCGGTAAGGATGTAGGCCGGCGGCAGGCCGTCGTGGCGTTCCGCCAGCAAGGGCGAGGCGCGCCAGTCCGTGTAGTCCTCATCCTTCTGCAGGTAGCAGCGCTGGAAGTGGCGGATGCTCTCCTGGGTGAGCAGGTAGCCCTTGGCGTAGCGGCTGTGGGAAGGCCGGCTGCCGCGCTGATCCGTGCTCGGATAGGCCAGCAACTGGAAGGCGATCGCCGGCCCCGCCGCATCCCGCGCCATGAGGCACACGCTGGCAGCCAGGTTGCCGCCGGCGCTGTCGCCGCCCACGGCGATGCGGCCCGCATCAATGTGCAGCCGGTCCGCGTGTGCCGCGACCCAGTTCACGGCAAACCAGGCGTCATCCACCGCCGCCGGAAAGGGATTCTCCGGTGCCAGGCGGTAAGCCACGGAAATCACCGCGCAGCCGGAGAAATTCGCCAGTTCCCGGCACATCACGTCGTAGCTCTCGATATTGCCGATGGTCCAGCCGCCGCCATGAAACCACAGCAGCACCGGCAGGCGCGCGGAAGGATCGTCGTGCCAGGGCCGGTAATGCCGGTAGCGCACGTCGCCCCCCAGCCCCGCCGGCCGCGCCATGGCGGACTCGGATGCCAAGGCCACGTCCGGCGGCGGTGGACGCAGGCCGAAATGCATGACGTTGTTGGCTTCCCGCTGCTGGGCGACGGTGAGCAGATGAAAAGGCGTGGCGCCCGGCCGGTCGATCTTGGCCAGCAGGGAAACAATCTGGGGATGGAGACTCATGGGCTTACGAGGTTGGGGGGCGCCGGGGAGGCCGGCTTGGAAGAAGAACCGCTGATTTGCCGCCCCCGCTGCGGAGGAATCGGCAAAGCATGCTGTCCGGAATTGCCCGGATTATAGGGGGATGCCTGGCAGAGCGCCACGCACAGGAGCTAGCCTGCCGTGCGTGCACATGAACGACAAAACCTCAGTGCCAAGGTGCCCGGCGCGCTTCGCGGCATCACCTTTTCCAGGTGGATTTCTCGAAAACACCGGCAGTAAATTCCTGCATTGCCTTGTCGAATTCCCCCATGGTGGATTCCGCCACCTCCAGGGCGCGCCGATCAGGTTTGACGCGACGTTCCACCGGCCAGCCTTTCCAGCGCTTTTCGTCCCAAACCCTACGATCGACTTGCTTGCGCCTGTCTCTCTCAGCCATCGCCATGCTCCTTGCGGTATCCAGGGCGGCTGCGACCTCAATCCGCAGCCACGAATCCTGGAATACAGCGTACCCATACAGGAGCCATGGCTACGGTGACATCGTTCACACATTGGCAGATAAAACAGTCCTCGACTAACGGGCGTGACTTCCAAAGCCATGGCGCTTAGGCAACAAAAAAGCCAACCGGCTTGGTTGGCTTTTTTCGTGATACTTGGTGCCCCGAGCCGGACTCGAACCGGCACACCTTGCGGCGCGGGATTTTGAATCCCGTGCGTCTACCGATTCCGCCATCGGGGCAACGCATTTTTTATTCTACTTCCATGGAGCCTTACCGGCACCGGCTTTAATTCATCAAGCTTTTGATTTCATTGCCAATTATACATTACAATGCGGCCTGAAAAGCCTATTTTGAATCCGCTACACCTACCGACTCCACCATCCCGGCACAATCCCACCAGACGGCGGGTTGCAAAGAGCGCGCATTATCCCGCATTCGCCCCGACCCGACAAGCCGCCCATGCAGGCCCCATGCAAGATGTCCCTGACACTCGACGATTTTGATTACGCTCTCCCCCCTGAACGCATTGCCCAATACCCGCTGCCGGAGCGCAGCGCCAGCCGCCTGCTGGTGGTGGAGGGCCTGGCGGACCGGCAGTTCACCGACCTGCCCAGCTACCTGAACCCCGGCGACCTGCTGGTCTTCAACGACACCCGGGTGCTGCACGCCCGCCTCTTCGGCATGAAGGAGAGCGGCGGCAGGATCGAGGTGATGGTGGAGCGGCCCATCGGGCGGCATGAAGCCCTGGCCCAGATCCGTGCCAGCAAGTCACCGAAAGCCGGCTCCTTTCTGATCCTGGACGGCGATCTGCGGGTGAAGGTGCTGGGCCGCAGCGATGAATTCTTCCACTTGCGCTTCCCCGGCGACGAGGATCTGGTGGACCTGCTGGAACGCCACGGCAAGCTGCCCCTGCCGCCCTATATCGAGCGGGCCGCGGCTGACGCCGACGAGGGCCGCTACCAGACCGTGTATGCCCGGGAAAAAGGCTCCGTCGCCGCCCCCACCGCCGGCCTGCATTTCGATGAAACGCTCCTGGCGACCATCCGCGCCGAGGGCGTCGACACGGCCTTCGTCACCTTGCACGTGGGTGCCGGCACCTTCCAGCCGGTGCGGGTGCATGAACTTTCCGAGCACCACATGCACAGGGAACGCTACATCATCCCGGCGGAAACCGTGGAGGCCATCCGCGCCTGCAAAGCCCGGGGCGGCCGGGTCGTCGCCGTGGGCACTACCAGCCTCAGGGCACTGGAAGGGGCGGCACGGCTGGGGGATCTGGCCCCCGGCAGCGGCGAGACGGAGCTTTTCATTCTGCCCGGCTTCGACTTCCGCGTGGTGGATGGTCTAGTGACAAACTTCCACCTGCCGAAATCCACCCTGCTCATGCTGGTTTCGGCGTTTGCCGGCCTGGAACCCATACGCACGGCCTACAAACACGCCATCGCCGGGGGATACCGCTTCTTCAGCTACGGCGATGCCATGCTTCTGCAACGCAGCCGATAAGGCGTTTTTCGGGAAAGCCCGTCCCCACATCTACCCGCCAATATTCCATGCCCCATCGTGGGTCGGAACTTGTTCCGACATAAGCCGTTGTCGGAACAAGTTCCGACCCACAAACCGAGCAGGAATGAGCTTTCAGAGAATTCACGCTAATCCGACAGGCTCCTAGACCTGCAGCCCCTTTCGATGCCGCGAACTGGTTAAGCCGCCCTTAAGTTCGCAGCCTTACACTGGCGCCACTTTGTCAGGGTGGAACGGCCATGACCACGAAATTCCCCGACGGCCTTAGCCGGGAAGTCGCCCAGGCGCGCCTGGCGGCGGAAGGCCCCAACGAACTGGGCACGGACCAGCGCCGCAGCTTGTTTGCCATTGCCCGGGAAGTGGCACGGGAACCCATGTTCCTGTTGCTGCTGGGGGCGGGGGCGATCTATCTCGCCATGGGCGACGCCCACGAAGCCCTGATTCTGCTGGGCTTCGTGGGCATCATCATGGTGATCACCATCCTTCAGGAACGGCGCACGGAAAATGCGCTGGAAGCCTTGCGGGATCTGTCGAGTCCCCGCGCCCTGGTGATTCGGGATGGGGAGCCCACCCGTATCGCCGGCCGCGAGGTGGTGCGGAACGACATCCTGATTCTTGCCGAGGGGGATCGGATACCGGCGGATGGCAAGGTTCTGGAGGCCCACGAACTCGCCGTGGACGAGTCCATGCTGACGGGCGAATCCGAAGCCGTGACCAAGTTTGCTGACGCGGGCCAAGTGTTCGCCGGCACCTTGATCGTGCGCGGCCAGGGGCTGATGCAAGTCAGCGCCATTGGTGCGAAGACGGAGCTGGGGCGCATCGGCAAGTCACTCCAGGACATCGCCGTCGAATCCTCCCCCTTGCGGGACGAAATCGGCCTGTTGACCCGGCACCTGGCGGTCATCGGCGCAGGCCTTTGCCTGGTTCTGGCCCTGCTTTACTGGACGCTGCGGGGTGGCTGGCTGGACGGCTTGTTGGCCGGCATCACCCTGGCGATGGGCATTCTGCCCCAGGAATTCCCGGTCATCATGATCGTTTTTCTCGCCCTGGGGGCACGCCGCATCGCCACCCAACGGGTGTTGACGCGACGCCTGAACGCCATTGAAACCCTGGGCGAAACCACCGTGCTGTGCGTTGACAAAACGGGGACGCTGACGGAGAACCGCATGGACGTGGCGGCCTTGTCGGTGGGTGGCCAATTTCTGGAAGCGACCGGGCTTCCCAGCGGGGAGTTGCCCGAGCCTTATCACGAACTGCTCGAGTACCTTGTCCTGGCCAGTGAAACGGATCCTCACGACCCGATGGAACTGGCCTTTCATCGCTTCGCCCGGGAGTACCTCGCCAACACGGAGCACCTGCATCCCGATTGGGCGCTGGTGCGGGAATACGAGCTATCTCCCGAGCTTCTGGCCATGTCCCATCTCTGGCGCAGCAGCCCGGACAAGCAGGATGTGGTGGCAACCAAAGGGGCGCCGGAGGCCATTGCGGAACTTTGCCATCTGCCGGAAGCGGCACGGCAGGGCTTGGTACGGGAGGCTGAGTTCATGGCGGACCGGGGCCTGCGGGTTCTGGGGGTCGCCAAGGCCCGGCATCGTGTCGACCTGGAATGGCCCCACATCCAGCACGATTTCGACTTCGAACTGGTGGGCCTGGTGGGCCTGGCCGACCCCCTGCGTCGAGAGGTTCCCGCAGCGGTGGCCGAGTGCCGCCAGGCGGGGATACGCGTGGTCATGATCACTGGCGATCATCCGCGCACGGCCCGGGCCATTGCCGACCGTGCCGGCATCGACGCCCGGGACATTCTCACGGGCGCGGAACTGGCGCACCTGGATGCAGCCAGCTTGTCGGCGCGCATTGGCGCCATCAATGTATTTGCCCGCGTGACGCCCCAGCAGAAGCTCGCCATTGTGGAGGCACTGAAAGCCCATGGAGAAGTGGTGGCCATGACCGGGGATGGGGTAAACGATGCGCCGGCCCTCAAGGCGGCCCACATCGGCATCGCCATGGGCAAACGCGGCACGGACGTGGCGCGGGAGGCCGCGTCGCTGATCCTGCTGGAAGACGATTTCACGGCGGTGGTGTCAGCCATCCGCCTGGGGCGCCGCATCTTCTCCAATCTGCGCCAGGCCATGGTGTATACCCTGGCCGTGCATGTGCCCATCATCGGCCTGTCCATCCTGCCCTTGCTATTTGGCCTGCCCTTGATTCTGGCCCCCATCCATATTGCCTTTCTGGAACTGGTCATCGATCCGGCCTGTTCCATTGTGTTCGAAGCCGAGGCGGGATCGACGCGCCTCATGCAGGAACCGCCCCGCTCCCCTGCCGAACGCCTGATTTCGTCCCGCCATCTCCTCCTCAGTCTGTTCCAGGGAGCCTTGGTAACACTGGCGGTTACCGCGTATTACGCCTGGCGTCTGGATGGCGGAGGCTCAAGCGAAGAAGCCCGGGCCTTGGCCTTCGTCGTTCTCGTCACCGCCAACGCCGCGCTGATCTTCCCTTCCCGCAGCTTGCAGCCGGGATGGCACAGCATGTTTTCCCGGCTGTCCCTTGTCAGCGTCTGGGTGCTGGGAGCTACGCTGCTGGGACTGGCGCTCATCACGGGGCTTCCTGGCATGGCCGAGGCGTTTGCTTTCCAGCCCCCGCCCCTGCGGCAATGGCTGCTGGCCTGCGCCTTTGGCGGCAGCATGCTGCTCATGTTCGAGGCCGGCAAGAGAGCATTTCGGCTGTGGGCATAAAGTCGGCACAGGTAATTTACCTGCCCGCTGCCGCAGAGAAATCGGCAAAATCATGAATACCGGGCCGACCCTGCGGGCCGGCGACAATTCTTTACCTGGAGATTTGGTCTATGTCAGCTTGTCCCTGCGGTTCCGGACGCGAACTTGACGATTGCTGCGGCCCCATCCTGGCCGGCACGCCCGCCCCCAACCCCGAGGCTCTGATGCGTTCCCGCTACGCCGCCTTTGTACTGGGCAACATCGAGCATATTGCCCTTACCCACGCCCCCGAAATACGTGATGATTTCAACCGCGCCGAGGCCCAGCGCACCGCGGCCGAGGTGGAATGGCTCGGGTTGGAGGTGCTCCACGCCAGTGAGGCCGGCGAAGTCGGCAGCGTGGAGTTTTCCGTGCGTTTCCGCCGCAGCGGCCAGGAACTGGTGCAGCACGAAGTGGCGAGCTTTCGTCGCGAGGACGGACACTGGTTGTATGTGGCGGGCAAGACCAGCGCCAATCACCCGCCACGGCAGGTGGTCAAAATTGGCCGCAACGACCCTTGCCCCTGCGCTTCGGGCAAAAAGTACAAGAAGTGCTGCGGTGCTTGAGTAACACGCACCATGGATCGTCATTTCCAGTGCACGGCCTGCGGCAAATGCTGCGTTGGCCTGCTGCCCCTGACGCTGGATGACGCCCTGCGCCATGCGGCACGTTTTCCGCTGGCCTTGGTGTGGACCCCGGTACCCCAGGGCGTGCGGGCCTTCGCCCTCAGTTCCCGCATCGGTACGCCCATGCGCCTGGGCAATCGCCAGAAGATTGCCGCAGTCATCACCCTGGCCGCCTATCTCCCCCCCGCGTTTCCCTGCCCTGAGTTGATGGCAGACGGCCGCTGCGGCATTCATTCAGACAAGCCCTTGCGCTGCCGGACCATGCCCTTCTATCCCTACCGGGATGAGCAAGATCAGGCCGATTTGCTGGTGCCGCGCAAGGGCTGGGCCTGCGACACCACAGCGGCTGCGCCGCTTGTCTATCAGGACAAGGCCATAGTCGAGCGGTCCGACTTCGATCTGGAGCGCCGGGCCTTGCTTGAGCAGGCCCCCCTCATGCGTACCTACGCCGAGTACGCCCTGAAATACATGCCCGGGATCATGGACAAACTGGGCGCCCTGGTTCAAAAACCCGGCAGCAATTTGATCACCAGCCTGTCATCTTTTCTGACCGCGGTCAGGCAGTTTGACCCGGCAGCCATCGCAGCGCAGCAACTACCGGTGCTGGAGGCCTATGCAGTGAAGACCGCTGACACCCCCGGCCTTGAGGAATACCAGCGCAACTACGCCGGGTGGGCCAAGGAGATGGCCTATCTCAAGAGTCGCCAAACCATCCCGCCACGGACAGATCCGGGCTGAATGTCCGGAGGAGCCTAACCGTCATGGTTCTGGAATCCGCGATTGCATCATCAGCTTCTCATCCCCGGCGATTGTGGTATATTGCGCGCCGTTGCACGCAAGGCGGTTCCAGCCAGGCTTGAAAAGAGGCGGAACAGGAATCAGGGTTGACGGTTCAGCAGTACCTACTTATAATGCGCGGCTCTCTGGGTCGTTAGCTCAGTTGGTAGAGCAGCGGACTTTTAATCCGTTGGTCGCAGGTTCGAATCCCGCACGACCTACCAGATTTCGTTTTGTAGTTCCAAGAGTTTTGGGGGATTAGCTCAGCTGGTAGAGCAGCGGACTCTTAATCCGTTTGTCGGCAGTTCGATCCTGCCATCCCCTACCAAAAAAACAAGGGCTTAGCTTCGGCTAGGCCCTTGTTGCGTTCACCGTCTGGTCCATTTCTGGTCCATGTTTTCCGCAGTTATTGGGCTGGAGACCTGCCCTGGGGCCACCTGCCAGCCCATCGGCCGATTCTGCCCCGCCGCCACGCACATTCCCGGCAAGACCATCTCCCTCCTGAATTGCGGTTTTTTCTGCTCAAATGTGCCTCTACCGACGGTCCATTTCCGGTACACCACTCTCGTCTCCAGAGAGAAATCTCCCTTGGCTCCCAGCCTGTCCGTTGCCCTGGCCCTGCCGCAGACGTACTGGCAATCGTAGTTGCTGAATGCAAAAACTCTTTACATCCGACGCAAGAAACGACATGACCTGTCGGGCGATCTTAGTACTCTCCCCCCAACGCATCCCGCGATGAACTCAAATTTCTGGAGAAAGCTGTGCCAAGCACATTTTTGCATTCCTGCCCGTTACGCAAGCTGATTGAGCATGCCGAACAACTGATTCGTCAGCTGCTGTCGGCCGATACCAACGCCGGGCAGCTTCACGCTGATGCCCAACAAAAACAGGTCATCGAACAAAAGACCCAGGCAGCCCTGGCGACCGTCCGCCAATTGCTGATCCCACATCCAATATCCACTGCACAGGACGACTGAGCCATGTCTATTATCAACAAGCTGAAAAAGATCAATAGCAACAAAGCGCCCCAACTCTTTGAACGCCACCCCCTGGCAGACGAAGACCTGGAATTGCGCCTGCAATATCTGGCGGCCATCGCTCTGGTCACGGCGATCGACCGCGACATCACCGAACCGGAGCGTCAAGCCTTCCTAACTCTCGCCAACAGACTCAGCGTGGATGCACCGGATGCGGACGAGCAACTCAACGAGCGGGCCAGCGTTGTCGAGGAGGACATCTACGCCTTGTTCGAGGGCATCCGCAGGAACGGCGATGCCTGGATATATCTGCTCGACCTAGCTTGGCTACATGCTGCCGATGGTAGCGTGGACGAGGCTGAAGTCAACGCGGTGGAAGAGCTTGCAGAATTTCTGCAAATGGATAAAAAAAAGGTCACGGAATTGCACGATTTCGCGCTGGCGCTTAAGAAGCGTGCGCTGAATAAGTTGGTTGCCGTGATTCCAAAATTGCCGACAGACGAGAAATTTCAGAAACTACTCACAGCACTGCTGGCACCTTGTTTCCCCTACGCAGGCGTCTATGGCCATAGATTCGTTGATCACGGCAATGGCACATTAACGGATAGCCGAAGTGGAATTACTTGGACAAAATTCTTTCTCGGGCAAACATGGAACGGACAAAAAACAATTGGAGATGCCCTTGTCGTAACAACCTCGGAGTATGTTGCACGCATACGAGAAGAAAATCTTTCTGAATTCCGGGACACATTAAGGTCAAAGAACGAATCCGACCCCATCTGTGGATTTTCTGACTGGGCCTTTCCATCCAACAAAGCTTTATTGCAGATGGTAACGATAGAAGAAGATTTTATGAAAGATTTTGAATATGATCAGTCTTGCAATAAAACCGGAATATGGTGGAATATTAATTGCACCCAAAAGAACTTGTATTTTATCGGTCTTGAAAAAGGGGGGTCGCCTGGTTTAATAGTAACTGACGACAGACGAGTGAATGGCATTGGCTTTTCACATTTTTCTGGTGGTATTTTTGGGGGAGGTTCGCCCTACACACTTCGTGCGATTCTTTGCCGCAAACTAGACGGAGGCGCAGCATGACCCTCTCCAATTTCAACTTTTCCCTTGACGACCTTGCAGCTGCCGAGACTGAAACCGCCAACCCCTATCTGGCCGACCCCGCCAAGGGCCTGCAACTCATTACCCGCTTGATTGGGGGGGGGGGGGGGGGGGGGGGGGGGGGGGGGGGGGGGGGGGGGGGGGGGGGGGGGGGGGGGGGGGGGGGGGGGGGGGGGGGGGGGG
>JAYTVW010000146.1:0-44365 GCA_043743785.1 Rhodocyclales bacterium
CGACACGCTGACGGTTTCCACCTCCGACGGCGTCGCTACCACGACGAATTCCACGTCCATCACCGTTACCCCGGTGGTCGATATCGCCAACGACGTGGCCACCACCAACATGAACACGGCGGTGGCCATCTCCGTGGCGGCTAACGACACGTTCGAGAACGCCAGCCATCCGATCACCGCCGTGAATGGCCTGGCCATCACCGCCGGTGGCACCGCCGTCGCCGTCACCAACGGCACGGTCAGCTTGAACGCCGCCGGCCAGCTGGTGTTCACCCCGGCCACCAACTACACCGGCGCCGCCAGCTTCACTTACACCGTCACCTCCGGCGGCGTCACGGAAACCGCCACGGTCGGCGTCACCATCAACTCAACCAACCACGCACCGACCCAGTGCCTGCCGACCTGTCTTTCCACCTGTGAAGACTCTGCCCTGAACCTGGGTTCCACCTACGGCACGGCCATCACCGTGGCTGACGTAGATGGCGGCACCCTGACCACCAAGCTGTCCATCGCCAACGGCAGCCTGTTCCTGTCCAGCACCGGCGCCGTAACAATCACCGGCAACGGCAGCGGTCTGGTCACCCTGGTCGGCACGGCGGCACAGATCAACGCCGCCCTGGCTTCCGTCAAATACACACAGGCCGTCGCCGACTGGAATGGCACCGACACGCTGACCGTCAGCACTTCCGACGGCATCGCTACCACGACGAATTCCACGTCCATCGCCGTCACCCCGGTGGTGGATATCGCCAATAACACCAGCACGACCAACATGAACACAGCGGTCAGCATCAACGTGCTGGCCAACGACAGCTTCGAGAACACCAGCCACCCGGTAACCGCAGTGAATGGCCATGCCATCACCAGTGGCGCCAGCGTTGCGGTGACCAATGGCACGGTCAGCATCGACGCCGCTGGCCAGTTGGTGTTCACCCCCGCCACCAACTACTCGGGCGCCGCCAGCTTTACCTACACGGTGACCTCCGGCGGCGTCACGGAAACCGCCACGGTCAACGTCACGGTGGCTGGCAACCATGCCCCCACGGCCAACGACGACTGCGTCCAGGTCAGCCAAACCAACGCCAAGATTCTTAGCTGGGAAGATCTGGCGGGCGGCGGCGACCGGGACTTCAACGACGCCATCATGAAGGTGGTGAGCAACGCCGACGGCAGCGTCACCGTGACCTTCCAGGCCGACAATGCCGGCTACAACAGCTCCATCGGCTACTACGTGAAGGATGCCAGCGGCAATCCTTCCTCCGGCAAGGTGCTGTTTGCCGACTCCGATACTTCAATCGGCCACAGCGTCACCATCCCGGCTTCGGTACTCGCCGGCAAGAACTACGGCTTCTTCCTCATCGCCGATGGTGGCGACCTGAACAGCAGCCTGGTGGACAACGCCGCGGTGACCTTTAGTCACAACAGCTCGGGTGTCTGGTCCGCCGTTGCCAGCAATGGCGCCAAGCTGGTCGGCACCGGCGCCAACATCTTCTTCGATGATGCGCAGTTCAACAGCGACAGCTACACCACGGGCACCACCGTCTGCGGTACGGGCAACGTGGGTGAAGGCATGGTGCATGTGCATACCACCCTGCAAGTGACGGGCGGATCAGCCAGCGGCAACGTGCTGAGCAATGATACGGACCCGGAACACGACACCTTGACGGTGACGGCCTACACCCAAACCACCCATGGCACGATCACCGTCGCCGCCAACGGCACATTTTCCTACACGGCAAACTCCAGCTACACCGGCAACGACAGTTTCACCTACACCATCTCCGATGGGCACGGCGGGACCGACACGGCCACGGTCAACCTGGGCATCAATGCGGGCGTCTGCGTGGATCACCAGGCCACCTGGACCCAGGGCGGCTGCTCCTGGGGCAAGACGGTCACCATCGACCTGTCCCACTATTGCAACAACCCGGACGGCGACTCGCTGCATTACAGCTTCGACTCTGCCACCTCTGGCCATGGTATCTACAACGACTGCAACTACTCGGTGCAGAACTTCGACAGCAATACTGGCTGTCTTACCCTCTATGTGCGTAGCCACGGCAGCGACTCATGGAATCAGGACGGGTTTACGCCGGATCTGAAATTCTCCGTCACCGACAGCCACGGCAACTGCAGCCAGGGTTCCCTCAAGGTCAATGCCTGGGATTCCAGCCCCGGCTCCCCCATCGCCTTCGACCTTAACGGTAACGGCATGATCGATGTCACGGGCACTACCACGGCCCGGGAAGGGGACCACGGCACCCTGGGCCACACCGTGCAGTTCGACTTGAACGGTGACGGCAATCTGGACACCATCGAGTGGCTGAAAGGCACGGGGGACGGTCTGCTGGCGGACAACCGGGATGGCAACGCCGCCGCCGACATGAATGGCACGCGCCTCTTCGGCAACGACGCCACCCACGACAACGGCTACGCCAAACTGGCGGATCTGGACGCCAACCACGACGGCAAGCTCAGCGGCGACGAGTTGAAGGGCCTGCAGATCTGGGTGGATAACGGCGACGCCCAGGTTCAGTCGGGCGAACTGCACGCGCTCTCCGACTTCGGTGTCACATCCGTCAATGTGGGCTTCAATCAGGTGCAAGACGCCCACGGCGACACCTTGAGCCGCTCCACGGCCACGACAGCGGACGGCGGCAGCCTCATGACGGAAGACATCTGGTTCGGCGCGCTGGGCAATCTCAGCGCTGCGAGCCCGGCCGCCGTTGCGGCACCGGCCCTGGGCGACATCCTCTCCAGCGATACCAGTCTGGACAGCCTGCTGGCCGGGCTGCCCACGGCCGCTCCCGCCTGCGCAGCCGCCAACGCCTGCGCGGCCTCCGGCGCCAATGCCGTATGCGATAGCAGTATCGCGGCGGCAGGATCCCTGGATGCGCTCAAGGCTCTCGCCAACCTGCAGGACCAGGCCCACCTCGTCGCTCACGCCTGAATCTGCAACTGAGGGAAGCCCACGAAAAGGGGCCATCTGAAAAGGTGGCCCCTTTTTATTGCACCCGTCTGCATTAACCGACATGGCTTTGGAATCCACCCTCGAGTATGAAGGCCATGTCGGTTTCCCTCACCCTCAATCCCTCTCCCAGCGGGAGAGGGAAGCGTCGTGAGTCGGCTACGCCGACTTTAACGCTAAGGCGCGAACCACAAGACTTGCCGAATCCCCAAGAGGATCGGGTCCGTTACGGAAAATCCACATCGCAATCCCGGGATCTGCTTGGAAATTACACTATACGGGTAGTAACTCGAGGCGCCGTAGCAGGCAGTCGAAGCATTTACCGGCAGTTTGCCCGGCCGCGCCAAAAAACTCTTTTTACATACAAAGAAAGCTGGCCACAGGGGCTTGGGCGCGGCGGAGCAGGCTTCTCAGTGTCGGTATTTTTTACACACCCCACACCCAACAATTCCACGCCTCGGCGCTGAGAATCGCCAAAGCCCAATTCAAACAATATAAATTATTCATTTTTTTCATGCAGTTAAAACAATTTAACAAACCGCGCCCCGGCGCAACAAGAAATTTTGTCGGAAATTTTTACACAGGCATAGCCTCCTGCTGGCGACAGCTAATGGACCCGAATGGCTCGCTGCCAAGCTGCCTGAAGAGACAGAATTGAAACCTGGCCAGCAGCCATGAATCCGAAGAGAATTCTTATAAAACAGAGAATTACTTTTTAATTCCAAATAATCGCAAGCATCTCCCTTAGAGGCGCTGCCAAAGACCCCGCCACCTTGGGTGCCCCCACGCAATTCGCTGAATACGGCTTTTTTGCATGCTCGACAAATACAATTTGTCGGTTTTTTTTACACTTCACACCAAAAGTACTATTCCAAAAGTCATAGACCCGTATTTTCCTCCAGACTCGCCTCCCTAGAAATATAATCAACAGCCTCTCCAACAAAAACGCCCCGCAAAAACCCTCAATAAAATCTGTTAGTTAGACCTAATTTAGCATCAGTAACGCCTGGTGGCATGAGGCCACCAACTCGCGCGCAACATGACATGGCCCACCAATTGCTTTAAGAGGAAGGAATGTAAGGCAAGCTCTTACGCCCGGGATAAAGAATGCGGCGCCATTTCACCGACTGTTTGTGGCATGGCAAAGAACCCGAAAAGATGCCCGGGCACCAGTCCCCAAAATATTGAAGCAGGAGTGCACAACCCATGAATTTCATCCGCAAGCCCCTGGCACAAGCCATCGCCATCGCCATCGCCACTTTCGCCTTCGCCGCCAGCGCCCATGCCGACCTCGTGGTCTGGGACTGGAACAATACCGACCAGAACTACAGCGTGGACGTGAGCGGACTGAGCAGCAACCTCAACCCCACTACGCTGCACTTCGTTAACGTAACCACCCCGGGCGCCTTCACTGCCCTCATGGCCTACTGTTTTGACGCGCACGCCGGCATCAACGCAGACATGACAAATTTTGGGGCCATTGACCCCCATAATCCGAATGCTTCGGGCAACACCTACGACGCCGCCGGCATCAACTTCAACAGCGTCGAGCTCGCCGCCTCAACGGGCTACTCCACAGACATCCAGAAGCTCTTCAACACGGCCTATGCCGCGTCCATCAACGACACCATCAAGGGTGCTGCCTTCCAGTTGGCGCTGTGGGAACTGCAGAATGGCCTTCCCGAAGCGGCTGCAACCACTTCGCTTGGAATCGGGATCCCGGACGCCAGTGCCGTTCTTAGTCAGGTCCATGACGACCTGACTGCACTGAACGGCACCCAGAACGGCACCTACAAGATCATGAAGTGGACCGCCGCCGCGGGCTATCTTGATTCCAATAACGCGGTCGCGGACTCGCAGACTTTCCTGACCGCCACCAAGGTACCCGAACCCGCCACCGACCTGCTGGCTGCCCTGGGCGTTCTGGGCCTCGTCCTCGCACGCCGCAAGCGCGCCGCCTGATCCCACTGCACCGCTGTATCAACGCCCGGACGCTCTCGCGAGCCTCCGGGCGTTTCAATTTTTACCGATCCCGGCCGTAAACCCGTAGCATACGGCGACCTTTCGCCGCATTACTGACGCCTGCCCCGTTTCCGGATGCTCGACCTCCAAACCGCTAATCCCATCACCCTGGACGCTCCGCCCGCCGACCCGGTGGTGGACCGGCTGCTATTCCTGGCGCGCCACTTCGGCCGCACTGCGGAAGCAGGCCAACTTACCGCCGGCCTGCCCCTGGAAGGCGGCCGCATGGGGGCTGCCAGCCTGGTGGAAGGGGCTGCCCGCATCGGACTGGCGGTCACTGCCGGCGGCGTGAACCCCCGGACCATAAAATCCTCCATGCTGCCGGCTCTGGTGCTGCAGGAGGACGATGCCCTGGTAGTGCTGCAGCGCAAGGGCGATCTCTTCGAATGCGCCAGCGCTGGGGTGGATGGCAGCGTCTGGCTAGCCCTGGGCACCCTGCTGCATGAACATCCGGGAGCCTGGTATTTCGTGCGTCCGGTGTTCCACTTCGACAGCCGGGCCCTGCTCTACCACCTGCCCCAACCCCGCCGCTGGTTCTGGGACACCTTGCTGGCCAACCGGGACACCTACGGCTGGGCCTTGCTGGCCACCGTGGTCACCAACCTGCTGGGCGCCCTTATCCCCTTCTATTCCATGGCGGTATATGACCGGGTGGTGCCCAACAGCGCCCTGGACAGCCTGTGGGTACTAACCATCGGCGTGGTGACGGTGACGCTCTTCGACCTGCTCATCAAGGTCCTGCGCAGCCACCTGGTGGATGCGGCGGCCCGCAAGAGCGACCTGGCCCTGTCATCCAGGGTCTTCGCCCAGGCCCTGGGTCTGAGGGCTGCCAGCCGCCCGGCCTCCGGCGGCGTGCTGGCCAATATCGTGCGGGATTTTGAATCCGTGCGGGATTTCTTCACGTCCACCACACTGACGCTGCTGGGGGACATGCCCTTCACGGTGCTCTATCTGCTGCTGGTGATGATCATCGGCGGCTGGCTGGTGCTCATCCCCCTGGCGGCCATGCTGCTGGCCCTAAGCTCCGCCTGGCTGCTGCAAAAGCCCCTGGTGCGCATCATGTCCGGCAACATGCAGGACAGCGCCAACCGCACCGCCCATTTGTTCGAGGTCATGAACGGCCTGGACACCGTGAAGGCTCTGGGCGCTGAAGCCTGGGCCCGGCGCAAGTGGGAAATGCTCTGCGTGCGCATCTCGGAGGAAAGCCTGAAAATGCGGGAGGTCACGTCCTTCGGCGGCTACCTGTCCGCCACCTTCGTGAACCTGGAAACCATTCTTCTGGTGATGTTCGGCGCGGTCATGATCACCGAAAACAACCTGACCATGGGCCAGCTCATCGCCTGCTCCATGCTGGCATCCCGGGCCATCGGCCCGGCCAGCCAGCTTTCATCACTCATCCTGCGCTGGCAGCAGACCAAGCTGGCCCTGGTGGCGCTGGACCAGATCATGGCCTCCCCCACGGACGGGGCCGGCGGCGGGGTACATCTGTCCCGCATTGCCGGCCGGGTGGAATTCCGCAACGTGAATTTCGCCTATCCCAAGGCCAATCCCAGCCTGCATGACTTCAAGCTGGCCATCGCACCCGGCGAAAAGGTGGCCCTCATTGGCCGCCTGGGCTCGGGAAAAAGCACCGCCCTAAAGCTGCTGCTCAACCTGTATGCCCCCCAGGACGGCAACGTGCTGGTGGACGGCGTCTCGGTGCAACAGATCGAACCCCACAGTTTCCGCCGCATGGTGGGCTACATGCCCCAGGAACTCACCCTGTTCCACGGCAGCATCCGGGACAATCTGCTCATGGGCGCCAGCCACGTCAGTGAAGCAGATCTGCTGGAGGCCGCCCGCTTGGCCTGCCTGGACGAGGTGCTGGCCCAATTGCCGGAGGGCCTAGAAAGCCAGGTAGGCGAACGGGGCGAACGGCTCTCCGGTGGCCAGCGCCAGGCCGTCGGCATCGCCCGGGCCCTGGTGCGGAAACCCTCGCTCCTGATCATGGACGAGCCTTCCAGCCAGATGGACCCGGCCACGGAGCAGCGCCTCATCACCAATCTGCGGGAAAAACTGGGGGGCACGACCCTGCTGCTGGTAACCCACCGCACGGCGCTGCTGCCCCTGGTGGACCGGCTGGTGGTACTGGAGCAAGGCCGCATCCTCCTGGACGGCCCCCGGGACGACGTGCTGCGCCAGCTGCGGGGAGGCGGTTGATGTTCAACTTCCTCCAGCGCCCCCTTTCCCGGCACCACGACCTGGACCCAGGCCCCCACCGCACGGCCATCCTGCTGGTGGCGAGCATTGCTGTATTCACAGTGTTGGCCTTCCTGTGGGCGGCGTTTTCCAGCCTGGACATTTCCGTGCACGCCCAGGGCCGGGTCATCCCCTCCCGCAAGCTGCAGCTGGTGCAAAGCCTGGAAGGGGGCATCTTGCGGGATCTGGCGGTGAAGGAAGGCCAGGTGGTGAAGAAAGGCCAGTTGCTCGCCCGAGTGGAGAACCTGGAATACAACTCCGAGCTGGGGGAAAGCCATCAGAACGACCTGGGCATGCGCGCCACCCTGGCCCGCATGGACGCGGAACTCAACGGCAAGGCGCCGGTATTCCCCGACGACGTGCAAAAACGCCTGCCGGAAGCGGTGGCCCGGGAAAAAACCTTGTGGCTGACCAGGAAGATTGAACAGGATGCAGCCCGGGATGCCATCCAGCGCCAGATTGAGCAGCACCGGCAGGAGATGCTGGAAACCCAGTCCAAGGTAGCTTCTCTGCAGGCCAACCTGGCCCTGGCGCAGGAATCCCTGGAGATCGAGAAGAAACTCTTCGAAAAAGGGGCTGGTTCCCGGGCGGATTACATCGCCGCCCAGCAGAAAGTGGTGGGCCTGAAGGGCGACCTGTCGGCGGCGGAATTGTCACTGCCCCGCTTTGCCGCCGCCGTGAAGGAAGCCCAGGCCAGGCTGATTGAAACCAGCTCCCGCTTCCGCGCCGAAACCGGCACCCAAAGGAACGAAACCCACACCAAGGACGCGGCCCTCAGGGAACTCATTGCCGGCAAGACGGACCGGGTGGCGCGCCGGGAACTGCGCTCCCCCATGGATGGCGTGGTGAACCGCCTGCTCCTGAGTACCGAGGGGGGCATTGCCAAGCCCGGTGAAAGCCTCATGGAAATCGTGCCCTTGGAAGACACTCTGCTGATTTCCGCCAGGGTGCTACCGGCGGACATCGCCTTCCTGCGCCCCGGTCAGGCGGCCAAGGTACGCATCACCGCCTACGACTCCTCCATCTACCCGCCGCTGTCGGCCAGGGTCGTGCGGGTCGGCGCCGACGCCGTCCTGGACGAAAAACAGCAGCCCTATTTCGAGGTACACCTGGAGGCCGACAAGAACTACGTGGGCCTGCCGGAAGAAAAACTCCTCATCCACGCCGGCATGCTCACCGACGCCTCCATCCACACTGGCAAGCGCACGGTGCTGGAATACCTCTTCAAACCCGTGGCAAAGACCTTCCACCGGGCGCTGGAGGAACGCTGAGGTGAATGTAAAGGGGAAAGCATTTGAAACGCCGAGGCGCCGAGGCGCCGAGGAAAAACAAGAACGAAGCGCATTGCGTAGGTCGGGCTTCAGCCCGACTCAAGCCAGGTTCAAGCTCTCTTGTCGGGATAAATCCCGACCTACGGTTTTTCTCGGCGCCTCGGCGTCTCGGCGTTTAGTCAGCATCTTCCTTTCCATCTGTCTTTCCATCTTCCTGGGCGCCGCCAGCGCAGCCCCCTTGCCGGAGGTGGTGGCCAAGGTACTGGAGGCCCACCCGGACGTGCGTTCCGCTGCGGCCCTGCTGCGGGCCGCCGACGCGGCGGTGTGGCAGGCCCGTTCCGAATTCCTACCCACCGTGGGCATCCAGCGCAGCGTCGGCTCCAGCACGGACCGCCCCGCCGGGGCATCCTCCTACAGCGTCACCCAATCACACCGTAGCGAGTCCTTCCTGCGCTGGAACCTCTTCAACGGCTATGCCGACTACTATGGCAAGCGCTCCGCCGAATACAGCCGGGAGGCGGCCGGATTTGACCTGGAAGAATCCCGGGATGCGGTGGCCCTGCGCCTGACGGAAATCTATGTGGAAGTCCTGCGTCTCTCGGAGCAGCAACGCCTGGCCCAGGAGTACGTGGATGACTTGCAGCGTCTGGTGCAGGACGTGGAACTGCGGGCGGAAGCGGGGCGCATCCCGACAGTGGAAGTGGACCAGGCCAAGAGCCAACTCATCGCCGCTGAAAGCGAACAGTCCCAGCAGCGGGCGCAACTCGCCGCCGCCCGCAACACCTACCGCCAGGTCATCGGTTCTCTCCCCACCGACCTGCACCTGCCCCCCTTGAAGGAGGCTCTGGCGGAAGAAGCCCTGGATGCCCTGCTGGCCCGTGCCGAAGACAACAGCCCGCGCCTGAAGGCGGCGCGCCAGCGGGCTGCAGCCCGGGATGCGGATGTGGGCGTCGCCTCCGGTGCCTTCCTGCCGACACTGAGCCTGGAAACCCGGCGGCGCGTCAGTGCCTCCCCAGCAGACAACACCCTGTCGGACCAGGCCTATAGCGACATCCTGCAACTGAGTCTGCAAATTCCCCTGGGCGGCAAGAATTACTCCCGGCGCCGGGAGCAGGTGGAAAAAAAGGCGGCAGCGGAAGCGGACGTCGATTCCAAGGCCCTGCAACTGCGGACCGACCTGGGGGAGCAATACGCCAATTTGACCGAAGCCCGCTACATGACCCCCCTGCTACGGGAAAAGGCCTTGTCGTCCTTCAGGGTCGTGGCCGCCTATCGCCTGCAGTTTTCCGCCGGGCGCCGCACCCTGCTGGATCTGCTCAGCGTGCGCGACCAGCTCTACCAAAGCCTCAGCCAGAAGAACGCCAACCGCTACGGCCGCATCGTCACCAGCGCCCGCCTGGAACGCTACACCGGCACCCTGCGGACCAGCCTCGGCACGCCAAAGCCGTAGCAATACGCACTCCAGCAAATTCCGTCCGGCGCCGTGGGGCGGACTTCAGTCCGCCATGGCCGGCTGAAGCCGGCCCCACACTCCGCAAACCTTGTGAGCTTACGTCAACCCAGCTCGTCCAGTCTGCGCCGATCCCGCTTGGTGGGGCGGCCGTGAAGCAGGGCGGCAGGATCCAGGACGATCCTGCGATTCTCCTGGGCCGCCAGGCGGGCCTTTGTGCTTTCCGGGGTTTCTTCAAAGAGGAGCCGCGCTTCCGGCGCCGGCCGGCGCAGATCGCTGAGGCCCCGCACTTCAAGCGTCCAGCGGGATTCCCCGGCCACGATTTCCAACTCGTCACCAAGTTTCACCTCCCGGGCCGGCTTCACCCGCAGGCCGTTCAGATGCACCTTGCCGCCGTCCACCGCCTCGCTGGCCAGGCTTCGCGTCTTGAAAAACCGCGCCGCCCACAGCCACTTGTCGATGCGCAGCCGCTGTAGGTCGGGTTTCAACCCGACACCCGACGTATCCTTCACGTTTCACCTTTCACGTTTCACCCACAGTGCGACATTCTGCCGCACCTCATCTGCCCCAGAGGCGGCTACCATGGGCGCTTTTCTCAAACCGGAGCATCCCATGCGTATTCTGCCCTTGATCGCCATTCTCGCTGGCCTTTCCGCCGGCGCCACCTTCGCCGCCGACCTGGAAGTCTCCGGCGCCTGGGTGCGCGGCACCGTACCGGGCCAGAAAGCCACCGGCGCCTTCATGGAACTCAAGTCGAAAGCCGGCGCCACCCTGGTGGGTGCCAGCAGCCCGGCTGCGGGCGTCACCGAGGTGCATGAAATGAGCATGGACGGCAACATGATGCGCATGCGCGCCATGCCAAAGCTGGAACTGCCCGCGGACAAGGCCGTGGCCCTGAAGCCCGGCAGCTACCACGTCATGCTCATGGACCTGAAGAAGCCCCTGACCAAGGGCGAGATCGTGCCCCTGACGCTGAAAGTACAGGGCAAGGACGGCAAGACGGAAAGCGTGGAAGTAAAAGCCGAAGTCCGCGACCTGACCGCCATGATGCCCATGGGACACGAGCACCATCATTGATTCGGTGAGCAGTAAGCGGTGAAGGGTGAGCGCCGTTGCTTACCCTTCACCGCTTTCCGCTCACCGCATTACAGCCCCTGTTCCACCTTCAGCAACTCTTCCACCGTTTCGCGGCGGCGGATGAGGCGTAACTGGCTGCCGTCCGCCATGACTTCCGCAGCCCGGGGCCGGGTGTTGTAGTTGGAACTCATGGTCATGCCGTACGCACCGGCGGAAAAAATCGCCAGCAGATCGCCTTCCCGCAGCGCCAGTTCCCGCTCGTGGCCGAGGAAGTCACCGCTTTCGCAAATGGGGCCGACAACTTCATACACCGAGACCGGCGCATCCGTGGCCTGCACCGTGGCCATATGGTGATAGGCGTCGTAGAGGGCCGGGCGGGCCAGGTCGTTCATGGCCGCATCCACCACGGCGAAATTCTTTTCCGCGCCGTGCTTCAGGGTTTCCACCTTCGTCAGCAACAGGCCCGCATTGCCCACCAGGGAACGCCCCGGCTCGAAGAAGAGCTTGAGGGGCCGCCCCGCCAGCTTGGCGAGGAGCGGCCCCAGGTAATCGGCGTGGCTGGGGGGCACCTCATCCCGGTAACAGATACCCAGCCCTCCCCCCAGATCCAGGTGTTGCAGGACGATGCCCTCCAGCGCCAGGGTATCCACCAGGCCCAGCACCTTGTCCGCAGCCTCGGCGATGGGCGCCGGATCAAGCAGTTGGGAGCCGATGTGGCAGGCCACGCCCACGATGCGCACGTTGGGCAGGGTGGCGGCCCGGCGATACAAGGCCAGGGCCTCATCGAAGGCCACGCCGAACTTGCTGCTCTTTAGTCCCGTGGAAATATAGGGATGGGTCTTCGGGTCCACGTTGGGATTGACGCGGAAGGCGATGGGCGCAATCTTGCCGTCCTCACCGGCCACCCGGTTCAGGCGTTCCAGTTCGGAAGGCGATTCCACGTTGAAGCAGCCGATGCCGGCCGCCAGGGCCTGGCGCATTTCCACTTCTGACTTGCCGACGCCGGAGAACACCACCTTGGCCGCCGCCCCGCCGGCCGCCAGCACCCTTGCCAATTCGCCGCCAGAAACGATGTCGAAACCGGCGCCGAGGGCGGCAAAAGTCGCCAGAATGGCCAGGTTGGAGTTGGCCTTGACCGCATAGCAAACTTGGGCATCCCGCCCACACAGCACATCCCGGTAATTGCCATAGGCAGTTTCCAGGGCGGCCCGGGAGTACACGAAAGTGGGGGTACCGAAGCGGGCGGCAATGTCGGCCAGGGGCACGTCCTCGGCGCAGAGGACGCCGTCCTTACGGGGGAAGAAACTGTCGGGTGCGTTCATTTCGGGCTTGTGTTCTGTTGAGTGCTCGGGCTTGCGGCAGGGGTCGTGGCGGGTGCTGGGACGACACCAAGTTTTTCGCCAGCCTTAACGAACAAAGGCGTCTGGGCTTCCTGCCGGGGAAGCTGATAAAGTGGCCCCTTGGTGCCGCAGGCACCCAGTAACAGGGCCAGGGTCAGGCCGAGGGCAATGTTCCGCATGATCAGAAGGCCAAAAAAGAAAGGATGTTAACAGAAATGATCGACGAATCGCAGTTCAACGCCCGGTCGGAAGCGACCCTGGCCCGCATCGAGACCGCCCTGGATGACGCAGGAGGGGACTTCGACTACGAACTCCAGGCCGGCGGCGTGCTGGAACTGGAATTTACCGACGGCAGCAAGATCATCGTAAACCGCCACACGGCGGCCCGGGAAATCTGGGTCGCGGCCAAATCCGGCGGATTCCACTTCCGTCCCGAAGGCGAGCGCTGGGTCGGCACGCGGGACGGCGCCGAACTCTTCGAGGCCCTGGCGAAGCTGATTTCACTGCAGGGCGGGGGTGATGTGGTACTCGGGTAAGCGGTAAGCGGATAGGGGTAAGCGGTTGGTATCGGCGCGCCTTCGGTGCGGAAATATTCCCGCTCCCCGCTCACTATTTACCGCTTACCTCCCTGGCAGCTCCCCTTCGCTGGCCGGCGCCAGGCTGGACTCGGGAACGGCCTGCTCTCCGGATGACGGCGGCGGGGCTTCCTTGTAGATCACTTCCCCGCCGTCACCATTGGCCGGGTTGACCGGAACCAAGCCTTCCGGCTTGGCCAGGTAGGCTTCCGGCACATTCACAAGCGCCTTCTCCATGTAACCAATCCACATGGGCAGGGCTGCCGCACCGCCGGTTTCGCCGTTGCCCAGGCGCCGGGGCTGATCAAAGCCGATCCAGGCCACCGCTACCAGATTGGGCTGATAGCCACAGAACCAGGCGTCGATGTAGTCGTTGGTGGTACCGGTCTTGCCGGCCAGGTCATTGCGCTTCAGGACCACGTGGGCCTTGGCCGCCGTGCCGCGCACCACCACGTCCCGCATCATGCTGTCCATCAGCCAGGCATTGCGCGGATCGATGACCCGCAGGGTTTCATCCCCGGCGACCTTCGGCCGGGTTTCCGCCAGCACCATGCCATCCTTGCCATCCACGATCTGCTTCACGATATAGGGGTCGATGCGATATCCGCCGTTGGCGAATACGGAGTAGGCCGTAACCTGCTGCCAGGGTGTGACCGAACCGGCCCCCAGGGCCATGGTCAGGTAGGCCGGGTGCTTTTCCGCATCGAAACCAAAGCGGGTGATGTAGTCCTGGGCGTAGGCCGCGCCAATGGAGCGCAGCAGGCGGATGGACACCATGTTCTTCGACTTCATCAGCGCCGTGCGCAGCGTCATGGGGCCTTCGTACTTGCCGTCATAGTTGTGCGGCTCCCAGGACTGGCT
Organism: Rhodocyclales bacterium; assembly: GCA_043743785.1. Lineage (GTDB taxonomy): Bacteria > Pseudomonadota > Gammaproteobacteria > Burkholderiales > Rhodocyclaceae > JAQTNA01. The sequence goes on from JAYTVW010000146.1 coordinate 13,803, forward strand.
GCCGGTTTCACCGGAGGAAATGCTGATGGGCGCATCCTCGATGACGCTGGCCGGCGAATAGCCCTTCTCCAGCGCAGCCGAATAAATAAAGGGTTTGAAACTGGAACCGGGCTGGCGCCAGGCCTGGGTGACGTGGTTGAACTTGTTGCGGTTGAAATCGAAGCCGCCCACCAGGGCATGGATGGCCCCATCCTTGGGATCGGCGGAGACGAAGGCGGCTTCCACATCCGGCACCTGGGCGATCTGCCAGGCGCCTTTGTCGTCCTTCTTCAGGCGCATGACCGCGCCCCGGCGCAGGCGATGATTCGGCGGCGCCTTGTCGTCCAGCATGCGCAGGGCGAACTTCAGGCTGTCGCCGGAGAGGGTGACGATATCGCCGCCGCGCCGGTAGGCCCGCAGCTTCTTGACGTTCGCCTCCAGCACCACGGCGGCAAACAGATCGTCCACATCCGGGAAGTCCTGCAGCACCTCGTCCAGGCCTTCGTCCTGGTCGGAGGTGATTTCGGACAAGTCGCCATAGCCCTCCGCGCCCCGGTAGCCGTGGCGCCGGTCATAATCCAGCACGGCTCGATGCAGGGAGGCGTAGGCGGCAGCCTGCTCCGCCCGGGTCACGGTGGTAATGACCTTCAGGCCCCGGTTGTAGGCGTCCTCGTGAAACTGGTCCACGGCAATCTGGCGGGCCATTTCGGCAACGAAATCGGCGCGCACCGAAAATTCGTTTGGATCCCGCTTGACGGCCAGTTCCGCTTTCTGGGCGTCCTCATACTGACGCCCATCGATATAGCCAAGTTCATTCATGCGCCGCAGCACATACATCTGGCGCAGCTTCGCCCGCTTGGGATTCACCACCGGGTTGTAGGCAGAGGGCGCCTTGGGCAGGCCCGCCAGCATGGCCGCCTCGGCGGGACTCAGCTCCTTCAGGTTCTTGCCGAAATAAATTTGGGCCGCCGAGGCGAAACCGTAGGCCCGCTGGCCCAGGTAGATCTGGTTGATGTAAAGCTCCAGGATCTGGTCCTTGCCAAGGTTGTGCTCGATCTTGAACGCCAGCAGCATTTCCAGCACCTTGCGGGAAATCGTCTTTTCGCTGGACAGGAAGAAATTGCGCGCCACCTGCTGGGTGATGGTGCTGGCGCCCTGGCGCTTGCTGCCGCTGGCCACGTTCATGACCACCGCCCGCAACAGACCCAGACTATCCACCCCGCCATGCTGGTAGAAGCGCTCGTCTTCCGCCGACAGGATGGCGTTCTTCATCACCGGCGGCACATCCTTGATGGCCACGAAGGAACGCCGTTCCTCGCCGAATTCACCGATGAGATAGCCATCCGCGGTGTACACCCGCAGGGGCTGCTTGGGCCGATAATCGGTCAGCACGTCGAGGGCCGGCAGGGTCGGATAAGCAAAGACCGCCACCATGCCGAGGAACGCCGCCAGCAGGAGGCCCAGGGCCGCAAGGACGAGCAGGGGATACAAGAGCCAGCGGGCGCGTGAGGTCAAAGCAGCAGTCCGTGTGGGGAAAATCGACAGCGAGGGATTATAGAACTTATCCGCCAAATCACCCTAACAGGCTCGACTGCATCTCAAAGTGGCCCCGGCGCAGGGCCGAATTAGGAACGGATAAGTTCTAAGCCCCTGCTGCGACAATACAATTCAAAACAAAATCCTTTACAGGGACGCGATGTTGTTGTTAGCATTTCATCCAATTTTGTTACTGTTGGCTGTAACCCCGGGTTAATAAAAAGGATTTCTTCTTGCAACTGGATCTCTCGATCTTCAACCCGAAGGCCCGCCCTCTGGTCGGGCTCGACATCTCCACCTCTTCGGTGAAGCTGGTCGAGCTGACGGAGGCAGGCAAGGACGGTTACCGCGTGGAACGCTACGCAGCGGAGCCGTTGCCGCGGGACGCAGTTGTTGACGGCAACATCGCCAATCTGGATGCGGTTGCGGAAGCCGTCAAGAAAGGCTGGAAGCGCATGGACACCTCCACGCGCTTCGTTGCCATGGCCCTGCCCTCCTCCGCCGTCATCACCAAGAAGATCATTGTGGCGGCGGGCCAGAAGGAAGCGGAACTGGAAGCCTTGGTGGAATCGGAAGCCACCCAGTACATCCCCTTCGCCCTGGACGAGGTCAACCTGGACTTCCAGATCATCGGCCCGGCCCCCAATAACCCGGCCGATATCGAGGTGCTCATCGCCGCCTCCCGAAAGGAAAAGGTCGAGGACCGGGTAGCGGTGGCCGAGGCTGCCGGCCTCATCCCCATCGTCATGGACATCGAGTCCTACGCGGCCCAGGCCGCCTTCGAACTGGTGGAACGCCGCCTGCCGGATGGTGGACGAAATCAGGTGTTGGCCCTCTTCGACATCGGCGCCAACCTCATGAACATCACGGTGTTCAAAAATGATGCACCCCTGTATTCCCGCGAGCAGCCCTTCGGCGGCTACCAGCTGACCCAGGAAATCATGCGCCACTACGGCATGAGCCCGGAAGAGGCGGAGGCGGCCAAGCGGGCCAACAAGCTGCCGGACAATTACGAAAACGATCTGCTGCGGCCTTTCATGGACACCCTGGCCCTGGAAGTCTCCCGTTCCCTGCAGTTCTTCTTCACCTCCACCGCCTACAACCAGGTGGATCACATCGTCCTTTCCGGGGGTTGCGCCACCATCGCCGGCCTGGATGAGGTGGTTGCCAGCCGCACCCTGGTCAGCACGCGCATTGCCAATCCCTTCGTGGATATGCAGTTGTCCCAGCGCGTCAAGCCCCACTCCCTGGCCGCCTCGGCACCGTCCCTGATGGTGGCCTGCGGCCTGGCATTGCGGAGATCCGATCGATGATACGCATCAATCTGCTGCCCCACCGGGAGGAAAAGCGTCGCGCCCGGCGGCAGCAGTTCATCGCCCTGGCTGGCCTGGTGGTAGCGATATCGGCCCTCGTCGTCTTCATGGTGCACGGCGTGCTGGCCTCCCGCATCGGCAGCCAGGAGGAAAAGAACGCCTTCCTGAAGCGGGAGATCGCCGCCCTGGACAAGGATATCGACGAAATCAAGCGCCTCAAGGAACAGACCAGCGCGCTCCTGTCCCGCAAACAGGTCATCGAAACCCTGCAATCCAACCGTTCCGAAGCCGTGGGTATGTTCAACGAACTGGCCCGACTGACGCCGGAAGGCACCTACCTGAAGTCGATCAGGCAGACGGGCCAGAGCATCAGTCTCTCGGGTTACGCCCAATCCAATGCCCGGGTGTCCAACCTGATGCACAACCTGGAAACCTCCACCCTGCTGGCGAACCCGATGTTGCTGGAAATTCATTCCGCCACCGTGGGCAAGCAGCGCCTGAACGAGTTCAACCTGACGGTCCGCGTCAAGCGCGCCAGCCAGGATGAGGGCAAGAAGGGGGGCAAGCCGTGAAAAAACCCACCCTGCCCAAGCTGCCGACACTGCCGCCCCTGCCACGCTTCGACCCACAAGCCATGATTGCGGAGTTCCGCGACCTGGACCCCAAGGACATCGGCAGCTGGCCGAGAACGCCCCGGGTAGTCTCCCTGCTGGCCCTGCTGGCGGGCCTCTTGGTGGCCGGATGGTGGTTCGACTGGAGCGGCCAGATGGATGACCTGGACGGCAAACGCCAGCAGGAATCCAAACTCAAGGAGGAGTTCCTCACCAAGAAACGCCAGGCGGTAAACCTCGAGGAATACCGTAAGCAACTCGGCGAGATCGACCGCTCCTTCGGCGCCCTGCTCAAGCAGTTGCCCAACAAGGCGGAAATGGAATCCCTGCTCATCGACATTAACCAGGCGGGCCTGGGCCGGGGCCTTCAGTTCGAGCTTTTCAGGCCCGGCAGCGAAGCCATCAAGGACTTCTACGCCGAGTTGCCCATCCAGTTGAAGCTGACGGGCACTTACCACGACCTGGGCGCTTTCGCCGGGGACGTGGCCAAGCTGTCCCGCATCGTCACCTTGTCCGACATTACGCTCGAGAACGGCACCGGCGGCATCCTAAAGATGGACGCCACGGCCACCACCTTCCGTTATCTTGATGACGAGGAGCTATCCAAGCAGAAGAAGGACAAGGCTGCGAAACCCAAAGGAGGTGGCAAGTGATGAAGGCCCCTGCCTCCCTGCGCTTCTGCGTCCTGGCCCTGCCCCTGCTGCTGGCCGGCTGCGGCAATCCGGATTACCAGGACATCAAGGACTGGATACACGAATCCTCCCGCAACCTGAAGGCCAAGATACCGGCCCTACCCCAGATCCGGCAGAACACGGCCACCTCCTACGAAGCGGGAAACCTGGTGGATCCATTCCAGGCCAAGAAGGCCGAACCCGAAAAACGAGCTGGCGGGGGTGGCCCGCAGCCGGACCTGAACCGGCGCAAGGAACCCCTGGAAAGCTTCCCGCTGGAAACCATTCAGATGGTCGGCACCATCCTCAAGGGCAAGCAACTCTACGCCCTCGTCAAGGCTGACCGAACCTACCTGGTGCGGACCGGAAACTACTTGGGACAGAACTTCGGCGTCATCACCCGTATTTCAGAGGGTGACGTGACCCTCAAGGAATTGGTGGAAGATTCCGGTGGTGACTGGACCGATCGCACCAGCACCCTGCAGTTGCAGGAGCAGGAGACAAAGAAATGAGCCGCCATATCGTCAAGCTGGGGCGCCTGTTGGCAAGCCTGGCCTGCCTCGCCCTTCCCGCATGGGCTGTCGCGCAAGGCCAACCGGCAAGCGTCGTCAGCAACCGCAACGCCGTCGAGTCCATCGAAGCCAGCCAGCAGGGCGGCAATATCGTCGTGAAACTGAGCCTGAAACAGGCGCCCGCCACCCCGCCCATCGCCTTCAGCGTAGCCAGCCCGCCGCGCATTGCCTTCGACCTGCCGGCCACGGACAACGCCCTGGGCAAGACCAGCCAGATGTTCAATGAGAGCGACCTGAAAAGCGCCAACATCGTCCAGGCCGGGGACCGCACAAGAGTCGTGCTCAACCTGAACAAGATGACCGCTTTTGAGAGCCGGGTACAGGGCAAGGCCATTATCCTCACCCTGTCGCCCCAGAAAACTGCCACGGTCGGCGCGCCCCTGGTCTCCCGCTTCGCCGAATCCCGGGCAGCCGACGTGCCCCACAGCGTGAAGAATGTCGTTTTCCGCCGCGGCAAGAACGGTGAAGCCCGCATCGTCGTGGATCTTTCCGACGGCAACACGGGCATCGACATCCGCCAGCAAGGCCAGAGCCTGGTGGTGGATTTCCTCAAGGCCAGCCTGCCCGACACCCTCAGGAAGACCCTGGACGTCACCGACTTCGGCACCCCGGTCACCGGCATAAACACCCTGGTCCAGGGTGAAAACGTGCGCATGATCGTCACCCCGAAGGGCTTGTGGGAACACAACGCCTACCAGACGGATAACCAGTTCGTGCTGGAAGTGAAGCAAGTCATCGAAAACCCGAACAAGATCACCCAGGGTAGCCGCGGCGGCTACCAGGGCGAGAAGCTGTCCCTCAATTTCCAGGCCATTCCCATCCGGGAAGTGCTGGCGGTGGTGGCGGACTTCAGCAATTTCAACATCGTCATCAGCGACACCGTCAATGGCAACATCACCCTGGTACTCAAGGACGTGCCCTGGGACCAGGCCCTGGACATCATCCTGTCCCAGAAGGGCCTGGACATGCGCAAGAACGGCAATGTCATCATGATCGCGCCCCGGGACGAACTGGCCACGAAGGAAAAGCTGGACCTGGAATCCAAGCAGCAGATTTCCGACCTGGAGCAGACCCGCACGGAAAGCTTCCAGCTCAACTACCAGAAGGCGGCGGAAGTAAAAACCCTGCTTACGCCCGCTGCCGGCGGTACCGGCGGCAAGAGCACCTCGATCCTGTCCTCCCGGGGCTCGGTGACGGTGGATCTGCGCACCAACAAGATCTTCGTGAATGACACCCCCACGCGCCTGGAGGATGTCCGGAAGCTCATCGCCGAAATCGACATCCCGGCCCGCCAGGTGCTCATCGAGGCACGTATCGTCATTGCCGGCGATACCTTCTTCCGCAGCCTCGGCGCCAAGCTGGGCTTTTCCGGTGCCTACAGCAACAGCTCCCGGACCACGGCAGGAACATCCACGTCGTCCACAGCGACCACAACGAATGCCGCAGGCGTATCGACGACTACCGGCACCGCCAGCACATCGACCGGCAGTACCATCCTGGCCGCCGACGGCACGGTTCGTAACTTCGCCCAGTACGCCCTGGGGGGTAGCCTGAACGCCACGGGCTACGCCACAGGCCAGCTCTCCACAGTGCCCACCCAGGCGGACTTGAGCGTCTTCAGCCTGCCCGCCTCCACAGGCGGCTTCGCCACCAATCCGGCCTCCTTCGCCATGTCGCTGTACAGCCGCGGCCTGTCCCGCTTCATCGACCTGGAAATCTCGGCCCTGGAAGCGGACAACAAGGGCAAGGTGGTATCCAGCCCGCGCATCCTCACTGCCAACCAGGTGGAAGCCCTCATCGAACAGGGTACGGAAATCCCCTATTCCACCACCAGCAATGCGGGCACCGCCACGTCCTTTCGCAAGGCCAACCTGATGCTCAAGGTCAAGCCCCAGATCACCCCGGACGGTAATGTGCAGATGGAAGTGGAGGTCAACAAGGACAGCATCGGCGCCCTCACCCCCTCGGGCCTGGGCATCGACACCAAGCACATCAAGACCAACGTGCAAGTGGAAAATGGCGGCACCGTGGTCATCGGCGGCATCTACGAGGAAACCGATACCAATAACGTCACCAAGGTGCCCCTGCTGGGAGATATCCCGGTGTTCGGCAACCTCTTCAAGAGCCAGGACAAGACCAGCACCAAGACCGAGCTGCTGATCTTCCTCACGCCCAAGGTCGTTTCGGAAAATCTACTGTTACGGTAACAAAGGCAGGATTCAGGAGCCAGGATTCAGGATTCAGCGAGGTTTCCGCGCCTTCGGCGCGCCAGAAAGCCTGAATCCTGAATCCTCGATCCTGACTCCTGCTGTTAGAATCCCGCCCGTGAATTCCTCTCAGAACATTTTTCTTATCGGCATGATGGGTGCCGGCAAGACCACTATCGGGCGCCAGCTGGCACGACGGCTGGACCGCCGTTTCGTAGACTGCGACCACGAGATCGAGGAACGCTGCGGCGTGAAGATCCCGATCATCTTCGAAATCGAAGGTGAGCCGGGATTTCGCCGTCGGGAAACCCAGGTCATTGCCGAACTGGCGACGGAACCCGGCCTGGTGGTGGCCACCGGCGGCGGCGCCGTCCTAGCCCCTGAGAATCGTGCCTGCCTGGCAAGCCAAGGACTGGTCATCTACCTGGCGGTGGCCCCCTTCCACCTGTGGGAACGCACCAAGAACGACACCAACCGGCCCTTGCTGCAAGTGCCGAATCCGAGGAAACGCATCGAAGAACTGCATGCCCTGCGGGATCCCCTGTACCGGGAGATCGCCGACATCGTCATCGAAGGCGGCCGCGTCAGCCAGGGCAACGTACTCAAAATGATCGAAAAGGAATTGAAGGAACGATGCGCAGCCTGAACCTGGACCTCGGCACCCGGAGTTATCCCATCCACATCGGCCCGGGACTCATCCAGCGCGCCGATCTCATCCTGCCCCACCTGAAGGCGCCACGGGTCGCCGTGGTCAGCAACGACGTAGTGGCCCCGCTTTATCTGGAAGCCCTCACCGGCCCCCTCAAGGCCGCTGGTGTCAGCGTGGTGGCCACAGCCATCTTGCCAGACGGCGAGAAGCACAAGAACTGGCAGACCCTGAATCTCATTTTCGATGCCATGCTGGAGAAACGCTGCGACCGTTCCACCACGGTCATCGCCCTGGGCGGCGGCGTAGTGGGGGACATGGCAGGTTTCGCCGCCTCCGCCTACCAGCGCGGCGTGCCCTTCATTCAGGTACCCACCACCTTGCTGTCCCAGGTGGATTCGTCTGTGGGCGGCAAGACCGGCATCAACCACCCTCTCGGCAAGAACATGATCGGCGCCTTCTACCAGCCCAGGCTGGTGCTGGCGGACACGGATACCCTGAACACCCTGCCGCTTGAGGAACTGGCCGCTGGCATGGCGGAAGTCATCAAGTACGGTCTCATCCGCGACCTGCCTTTCCTGGCCTGGCTGGAAGCCAACATGGAAGGCCTCATGGCCAAAGATGGCGACTTGCTGGCTCAGGCGGTGGAAACTTCCTGCCGCAATAAGGCGGAGATCGTCTCCGAGGATGAACACGAAACCGGTGTGCGGGCCCTGCTCAACCTGGGCCACACCTTTGGCCACGCCATCGAGGCCGGCACCGGCTATGGCACCTGGCTGCACGGTCACGGGGTCGCCGCCGGCACGGTCATGGCGGCAGATCTGTCCCGGCGCCTGGGTTGGCTGACGGACGCCGACCTTGCCCGTACGGTGGCACTCCTGAAACGGGCCCGGTTGCCCGTTACCGGCGCGCCCCTGGGGGTGGATCGCTACCTGGAACTCATGAGCCTGGACAAGAAGGTGGATGCCGGCAAGCTGCGCCTGGTGCTGCTGAAAGCCTTGGGAGAAGGCGTCATTCGCGGCGACACCCCCATCGAACTCATCCGCGCCAGTATCGCAGCGAACTGCTCGTGAAAGGTGAAAAGTGAAAAGTAAAAAGTCACGGCGCTTTGCCACGTTTCACCTGAGACGCGCAGCGGCGAGTCACGTTTCACGTTTCACGCTCCAGTGACCACTCCCGCCCCCTACGCTGTCACCGAATCAAACTCCCGGGGCCGGCAATTTGCTGAACCCGCCCCCCTGGCCCGCAGCGAATTCCAGCGGGACCGGGACCGCATCGTCCATTCCACCGCGTTTCGCCGCCTGGAATACAAGACCCAGGTCTTCGTGAACCACGAAGGCGACCTGTTCCGCACCCGCCTCACCCACAGCATCGAAGTGGCCCAGATCGCCCGGGGCGTGGCCCGGGAACTGGCCCTGAACGAAGACCTCACGGAAGCCGTGGCCCTGGCCCACGACCTGGGCCACACGCCCTTCGGCCACGCCGGGCAAGACGCCCTGAACGCCTGCATGGCGGCCCACGGCGGCTTCGAGCACAACCTGCAATCCCTGCGCACCGTGGATCTGCTGGAAGAGCGCTACGCCGAATTCGACGGCCTCAATCTCAGTTTTGAAACCCGCGAGGGCATCCTCAAGCACTGCTCCCCCGTCAATGCGCGATTGCTGGGCGACGTGGGCCTGCGCTTTCTGGAGGGCACCCAGCCCAGCCTGGAAGCCCAGATCTGCAATCTGGCGGACGAGATCGCCTACAACAACCACGATGTGGATGACGGCTTGCGCTCCGGCCTCATCACCCTGGAGCAACTGGAAGCCGTGCCGGTCTTCCATCGCCACGTGAGTACGGTACGGGCCGCCTACGGCGCCCTGCCGGGCCGCCGCCTGATCCACGAAACCATCCGCCGCATGATTCACGGCATGGTTATCGACTTGGTGGAACAGAGCCGGGACAACATCGCCCGGGCTGCGCCGGCGAGCCTGGAGGTGGTGCGCAAAAGCAGCCCCCTCGTCGCCTTCAGCCCGGAAGTGCGCCAGGAACAACGGGAACTCAAGGCCTTTCTGCGGGAAAACCTCTACCAGCACTGGCGCGTGCGGCGCATGACCAGCAAGGCCCGGCGCATCGTCGGCGACTTGTTCAAGGCCTTCATGGAGGACCCACGCATCCTGCCGCCCCAGTATCAGGACAAATGCCGGCCCTTCGACAGCGCCGACGGTACGGCCCGGATTGTGGCCGACTACATCGCCGGCATGACCGACCGCTACGCCATCGGTGAGCACCAGCGGCTGTTCAGCGTGGGCGAGATGTAACCCCTCTGGCACGATGCCTGCTAATGAAAGGCAGGCCACGCCACCCCGCGTGCTGCAGCGCAAAAATCGACGCCGATACCGCCTTTGGGCACCCATAAAGGGCGGTTTACGCACCAGCAAGGCGCACGGGGTCGTGTTGCATAGCAAAACTTCTTGAAGAAATCAGCGTTCAAAAGTATATTTGCGCGTTCGCCACGGCATTTTAGTTGCCGCCGGTGCCCTGGGCACCATGGCTTTATTGAGGGCTGCCGGATCCCCGGCCAGCCGTTGTATTGAGGAATGAGCGAGATGGGCTTGCCACACGAACAAGGTCTTTACGACCCGGCGAATGAACGTGACGCTTGCGGTGTTGGTTTCATCGCCAATATCAAAGGCAAGAAGAGTCACCACATCATCAACCAGGGTCTGGAAATTCTGAAGAACCTGGATCACCGGGGCGCCACGGGCGCGGATCCCCTGGCCGGTGACGGTGCGGGCATTCTCATCCAGATTCCGGATGCGTTCTACCGCGAGGAAATGGAAAAACAGGGCGTGGCCCTGCCCCCCGCCGGTGAATACGGTGTGGGCATGGTCTTCCTGCCCCAGGAAAACGCCTCCCGCCTGGCCTACCAGCGTGAGATAGAGCGCTCCATTGACGGCGAAGGCCAGGTGCTGCTGGGCTGGCGCGACGTGCCCCGGGACAACACCGGCCTGGGTGAAGGCGTCAAGAAGCTGGAACCCGTGATCCGTCAGGTCTTCATCGGCCGCGGCCCGGACGTCATGGTGACGGATGCCTTGGAGCGCAAGCTTTACATCATAAGGAAGCGTGCCAGTCACGCCATCCGCGACCTGAACCTGCGCTACGGCCACGAATTCTATGTGCCCTCCCTGTCGGCCCGCACGGTCGTCTACAAGGGCATGCTGCTGGCCAACCAGGTGGGCCAGTACTACCTGGACCTGCAGGACGAGCGCTGCGTGTCGGCCCTGTCCCTGGTGCACCAGCGCTTCTCCACCAACACCTTCCCGACCTGGGATCTGGCCCATCCGTTCCGCATGATCGCCCACAACGGCGAAATCAACACCTTGCGCGGTAACGTAAACTGGATGCGTGCCCGCCAGAAGGGCATCCATTCCTCGATCTTCGGCGCGGACCTGGAAAAGATCTGGCCCCTGATCTATCCGGGCCAATCCGACTCCGCGTCCTTCGACAACGCGCTGGAACTGCTCGTGATGGGCGGCTATTCCCTGGCCCACGCCATGACGCTGATGATTCCCGAAGCCTGGGAATCCCACACCCTCATGGATGAGAACCGCCGCGCCTTCTACGAATACCACGCGGCCATGATGGAACCCTGGGACGGCCCCGCTGCGGTGGCCTTCACCGACGGTCGCCAGATCGGCGCCACCCTGGACCGTAACGGTCTGCGGCCCGCCCGCTTCCTGATCACCGACGACGACCACGTGGTGCTGGCCTCCGAATCCGGCGTACTGCCCATCCCGGACGAAAAAATCGTCAAGAAGTGGCGCCTGCAGCCCGGCAAGATGTTCCTCATCGACCTGGAAGCCGGCCGCATCATCGACGACAAGGAACTCAAGGATTCCCTGGCTGCCGCCAAGCCCTACCGGGAATGGATCAGCAAGATCCGCATCAAGCTGGACGATCTCTCCGCCCCCGCCGACAGCCAGGGCAGTTCCACCGCGTCCCTCCTCGACCGGCAGCAAGCCTTCGGCTTCACCCAGGAAGACGTCAAGTTCATCCTGGAACCCATGGCCAAGTCCGGCGAGGAAGCCACCGGCTCCATGGGCAATGACTCGCCCCTGACGGTGCTGTCCGCCAAGTGCAAGCCGCTGTACAGCTACTTCCGGCAACTTTTTGCCCAAGTGACCAACCCGCCGATCGACCCGATCCGCGAGCAAATGGTCATGTCCCTGGTGTCCTTCATCGGTCCCAAGCCCAACCTGCTGGGCATTGCGGAGATCAACCCGCCCATTCGCCTCGAAGTGACTCAGCCGGTGCTGACCTTCGAGGACATGGCGAAGATCCGCAACATCGCCCATTTCACCGACAACAAATTCCGTTCCCGGGAACTGGACCTGTGCTACCCGGCGGAATGGGGTGCGGAAGGCGTGGAAGCGCGCCTGGCCTCCCTGTGTGCGGAAGCCGAGGACGCGGTGCTGCAGGGCGTGAATATCCTCATCGTTTCCGACCGCAAGCTGGACGCGACCCACGTGGCCATCCCGGCCCTGTTGGCCACCTCCGCCGTGCATCAGCACCTGGTGAACAAGGGCCTGCGCACCCGCACGGGCCTGGTGGTGGAAACCGGCTCCGCCCGGGAAACCCACCACTTCGCCCTGCTGGCCGGCTACGGCGCCGAAGCCGTGCATCCCTACCTGACCCTGGAAACCCTGGTGGACCTGGCCGGTGGCCCCGGCGAGACAGCCGACAAGTACGTCAAGCACTTCGTCAAGGGCGTCGGCAAGGGTCTCATGAAGGTCATGTCCAAGATGGGCATTTCCACCTACATGTCCTACACCGGGGCGCAAATCTTCGAAGTCGTGGGTCTGCAGAAGGCCTTCGTGGACAAGTATTTCACCGGCACCTCCAGCAAGGTGGAAGGCATCGGCGTGTTCGAAGTGGCGGAAGAAGCCCTGCGCACCCACCGGGCTGCCTTTGGACTGGACCCGGTGCTGGAAAACAGCCTGGATGCCGGCGGCGAGTACGCCTACCGCATCCGTGGCGAAGAGCACATGTGGACACCGGACGCCATCGCCAAGCTGCAGCACTCCACCCGCTCCGGCAAGTACGAGACCTACAAGGAATACGCCAAGCTGATCAATGATCAGACCAAGCGTCACATGACCCTGCGCGGTCTGTTCGAAATCCTGCCGGTCGGCGCCTCCGTGCCCCTGGAAGAAGTCGAATCCGCCAAGGACATCGTCAAGCGTTTCGCCACCGGCGCCATGTCTCTGGGTTCCATTTCCACGGAAGCCCACTCGACCCTGGCCATCGCCATGAACCGTATCGGCGGCAAGTCGAATACCGGTGAAGGCGGCGAGGATCCGGCGCGCTTCAAGCCGGCCACGGCAGGCCAGATGGTGTCAGACGTCATCGGCAAGAGCCGCATCGAGCGGGACATTCCTCTGCTCGCCGGTGATTCCATGCGCTCCGCCATCAAGCAGGTAGCCTCGGGCCGTTTCGGCGTGACCGTGGAATACCTGGCCAACGCCGACCAGATCCAGATCAAAATGGCTCAGGGCGCCAAGCCCGGCGAAGGTGGCCAGTTGCCCGGCCACAAGGTCTCCGAGTACATCGGCTTCCTGCGTCACTCCGTGCCCGGCGTCGGCCTGATTTCGCCGCCGCCCCACCACGACATCTATTCCATCGAAGATCTGGCCCAGCTCATCCACGACTTGAAGAACGCCAACCCGGCCGCCTCCATTTCCGTGAAGCTGGTGTCCGAATCCGGCGTGGGCACCGTGGCAGCCGGCGTCTCCAAGGCCAAGGCCGATCACCTAGTCATCTCCGGCCATGACGGCGGCACGGGCGCGTCACCCTGGTCCTCCATCAAGCATGCCGGCTCCGCCTGGGAGCTGGGCCTCTCCGAGACCCAGCAGACCCTGGTGCTGAACCGCCTGCGCGGCCGTACCCGCGTGCAGGTGGACGGCCAGATGAAGACCGGCCGGGACGTGCTCATCGGCGCCCTGCTGGGTGCGGACGAGTTCGGCTTCGCCACCGCGCCCCTGGTTGTCGAAGGCTGCATCATGATGCGCAAGTGCCACCTGAACACCTGTCCGGTGGGCGTGGCCACGCAAGACCCGGTGCTGCGGGCTCGCTTCTCCGGCCAGCCGGAATTCGTGGTGAACTACTTCTTCTTCGTCGCCGAGGAAGTGCGCGAATTGATGGCCCAGATGGGTATCCGGAAATTCGACGACCTCATCGGCCGCTCCGACCTGCTGGACATGCGTAAAGGCATCACCCACTGGAAGGCCAAGGGCCTGGATTTCAGCAAGGTCTTCTACCGTCCCGATGCGCCGGATTCCGTGTATCGCCTGCACCGTGAAGAGCAGGACCACGGCCTGGAAAAGGCCCTGGACCACAAGCTCATCGCGGGTGCCCGGGCAGCACTGGACGACGGCACGGCGGTGAATTTCGCCCTCGATGTGCGGAACGTAAACCGTACCGTGGGCGCCATGCTCTCCGGCGAAGTGGCCAAGAAGTACGGCAACGCCGGCCTGCCGGACGACACCATCCACATCACCCTGAACGGCACGGCGGGTCAAAGCTTCGCCGCCTTCCTGGCCCGGGGCGTGACCCTGGACCTGGTGGGCGAAGGCAATGACTACGTGGGCAAGGGCCTCTCCGGCGGCCGCATCATCGTGCGTCCCAAGGCGGCTTTCCGTGGTGCCACGCCGGATAACATCATCATCGGCAACACCGTGCTCTACGGCGCCACCGAAGGCGAGGCCTACTTCGCAGGCGTGGGCGGCGAGCGTTTCGCCGTACGCAACTCCGGCGCCACCACGGTCGTCGAAGGCACCGGCGACCACGGCTGCGAATACATGACCGGCGGCACCGTCGTCGTTCTGGGCGAAACAGGCCGCAATTTCGCTGCCGGCATGAGCGGCGGCGTGGCCTACGTCCTGGACCTGGACGGCACGTTCGAAGGCCGCTGCAATCTGGCCCAGGTCGCCCTGGAACCGGTGGCGGAAGAACTCGCCGCCCGCCAAGGCAGCGAGTCCGGCGACGAGCTGGAAAGCCACGGCCAGGTGGACGTCAAGCACCTGGGCATGGCCGACGAGCCCCTGCTCAAGTCCCTCATCGAGAAGCACCTGAAGTACACCGGCAGCACCCGTGCGGCGGAAATCCTCGCCGACTGGGCCAGCTACCGCTGCCGCTTCGTCAAGGTCTTCCCCCACGAATACCGCCGCGCCCTGACGGAAATGGCAGCGGCCAAGCAACAGCAACTGGAGGCCGTTTAACATGGGCAAGCCAACCGGATTCCTGGAATTCCAGCGTCTCGAGGAGGGCTACGCCCCCGTGGCGGAGCGCATTACCCACTACAAGGAGTTTGTCGCTCGCCTGTCTGACGGGGACGCCGCCAAGCAGGGCGCCCGCTGCATGGACTGCGGCATTCCCTTCTGCAACAACGGCTGTCCCGTGAACAACATCATTCCGGACTGGAATGACCTGGTGTTCAGGAACAAGTGGCAGCAGGCCCTGGAAGTGTTGCATTCCACCAACAACTTCCCCGAGTTCACCGGCCGCATCTGTCCCGCTCCTTGCGAGGCTGCATGCACCCTGAACATCAATGACGACGCGGTGGGCATCAAGTCCATCGAGCACGCCATCATCGACAAGGGCTGGGAAAACGGCTGGGTGCTGCCCAAGCCCGCCACCACCAAGACCGGCAAGAAGGTGGCCGTGGTCGGTTCCGGCCCCGCAGGACTCGCCGCCGCCCAGCAACTGGCCCGCGCCGGCCATGAGGTGACGGTGTTCGAAAAGAACGATCGCATCGGCGGCCTGCTGCGCTACGGCATCCCGGACTTCAAGCTGGACAAGAGCATCATCGACCGTCGCGCCGCCCAAATGGCCGCCGAAGGCGTTGTTTTCCGCACCAGCGTGGCCGTGGGCGCCGCCCCCGGCAAGGGCGTGGCGAATGACGCGAAGGAAGTGCTGGCGGCCGACAAGGTGCTGGCTGACTTCGACGCCGTGGTGCTCGCCGCCGGCTCCGAATCCCCCCGGGATCTGCCGGTGCCGGGCCGGGAACTGGAAGGCGTGTACTACGCCCTGGAATACCTGATTCCGCAGAACAAGGCCGTGGCCGGCGACGGTGCCAACCCCATTTCCTCCACGGGCAAGCACGTGGTGGTCATTGGCGGCGGCGACACCGGCTCCGATTGCGTCGGCACCAGCTATCGCCATGGCGCCGCCAGCGTCACCCAGTTCGAGCTGCTGCCCCAGCCGCCGGAAGTGGAAAACCGCCCCCTGACCTGGCCCAACTGGCCGCTCAAGATGCGCACGTCCTCCTCCCACAAGGAAGGGGATACCCAGCGCGTCTTCTCCATCGCCACCAAGGAGTTCATTGGCGAGGCCGGCAAGCTCACGGCCCTGAAGACCGTGGAACTGGAATGGACCGGCGGCAGGATGTCTGAAGTGGCCGGCTCCGAGAAAGTCATTCCTGCGGATTTTGCCTTCCTGGCGATGGGCTTCACCAACCCCCTGGGCACCCTGCTGGAAGCCTTCGGCGTCGCCAAGGATCCCCGTGGCAACGTCCAGGCCAGTACGGAAGGCGCCGGCTGCTACGCCACCAGCGTGCCCAAGGTCTTCGCCGCCGGTGACGTGCGCCGGGGCCAGAGTCTGGTCGTGTGGGCAATTCGCGAAGGCAGGCAGGCTGCTCGTGCGGTTGATGAATTCCTCATGGGATCATCCGAACTGCCGCGCTAAGCCGGCTTGCAGCAATGAAAACAGGGGCTTCGGCCCCTGTTTTCATTGCGCAACGACTTACACACTTTCGTGGGTCCGGCTTCAGCCGGACAAAATTGCTGATTTCATCCCTTGGTGGGTCGGCTGAAGCCGCCCCCTCGGGGCTTGCCCGCGATGCCTCTTTCGCCGAGCCTATGAGGAGCGTCAGGGCAGCAGCCTCTACATGTCGGCATGTTAGAATCCTGCGCTTTCGGGGCCACCGTCCCGGCATTGAGGAAACCCCATGGAAGTCGTGATTCTCGCCGCCGGCCAGGGCAAGCGGATGCGCTCGATCCTGCCCAAAGTGTTGCAACCCCTTGCAGGAAAACCCTTGCTGGGTCACGTGCTGGATACCGCCCGCAAACTGGAAGCCCAGCGCATTTGCGTGGTGTATGGTCATGGCGGGGAAACCGTGCGGGAAACCCTGGCGGCGGATGACCTCCAATGGGCGAAGCAAGACCCCCAACTGGGCACGGGCCACGCCGTACAACAAGCCCTGCCCCTGCTCCAGGATGGCGACACGGCCCTCATTCTCTATGGCGACGTGCCCCTCACCACCACCGACACCCTGGCGCGCTTGCTGGCGGCAAGCGCTGGCGGCAAGCTGGCCCTGCTCACCGAATTCCTTGACAACCCGAGCGGCTACGGCCGCATCGTCAGAAACGAATCCGGCCGCGTCACCCGCATCGTCGAGCAGAAGGACGCCTCCGACGCTGAGAAGGCCATCAAGGAAGTCAACACCGGCATCCTGGCCGCGCCGGTTGCGCGTCTCAAGGACTGGCTGTCCCGTATCGGCAACAACAACGCCCAAGGCGAGTACTACCTGACGGACATCGTCGGCCTGGCCGTGGCCGAGGGCCTGGAAGTCGTCACGACCCAACCCAGCGCCCACTGGGAAACCCTGGGCATCAATGACAAGACTCAGCTGGCCGCCCTGGAACGCATGCACCAAGGCAACATCGCCGGCCGCCTGATGGTGGAAGGCGTGACCCTCATCGACCCGGCGCGTATCGACGTGCGCGGCGAATTGATCGTTGGCCGGGACGTGGAAATCGACGTGAATTGTGTTTTCGAAGGCCGGGTGGAACTGGGCGACGGCGTGAAAATCGGCGCGAACTGCGTGCTGAAGAACGCTATCCTGGCCGCTGGCACCCGCCTGGCCCCCTTCTGCCACCTGGAAGACGCGGTGGTGGGCGAGGCAGGCCGCATCGGCCCCTACGCCCGCCTGCGCCCCGGCACCGTGCTGGGCAAAGACGTGCATATCGGCAATTTCGTCGAATTGAAAAACACCCAGGTTGCCGACCACTCCAAGGCCAATCACCTGGCCTACGTGGGCGACGCCACTGTTGGCCGCCGGGTAAACATCGGCGCCGGCACCATCACCTGCAACTACGATGGGGCCAACAAGTTCCGCACGGTCATCGAGGACGACGCCTTCATCGGCTCCGACACCCAACTGGTGGCCCCCGTCACCGTGGGCCGTGGCGCCACCCTGGGTGCCGGCACCACCCTGACCAAGGACGCCCCACCGGACGCCCTAACCGTGTCCCGCGCCAGACAGATCACCATTCCCGGCTGGAAACGGCCGGTAAAAATCCGTAAGGGGTAAGCGGTCAGCAGTAAGCTCACCGCTCACCCCTTACCGCTCACCAGGAAAAAACCATGTGCGGAATCGTCGCAGCCATCGCTAAAAGAAACATCGTCCCCGTCCTGCTGGAAGGACTCCGGAAGCTGGAGTACCGGGGTTATGACTCCGCTGGTCTGGCGGTGCTCAATGGCAGCACCCTCACGCGCCTCAGGGCCGTGGGGCGGGTGGCCGAACTGACCTTGCAGGCGGACCTGCACCAGACCAGCGCCGAAATCGGCATCGCCCATACCCGCTGGGCCACTCATGGCGTGCCCTGCGAGAAGAACGCTCACCCGCATATTTCCGGTGGTCTGGCGGTGGTGCATAACGGCATCATCGAGAACTTCGAAGCCCTCAAGCACACCCTGCAGGGCATGGGCTACGCTTTCACCTCCGACACGGACACGGAAGCCATCGCCCACCTGCTGCACCTGAAACTTCAGGGCACCCGGAATCTGGCGGAGGCTGTGCGCCTCACCACCAACGATCTGGTGGGGGCCTATGGTATCGCCGTGGTGTGGGAAGAAGACCCGGACACGGTAGTGGTGGCCAGGAAAGGTTCGCCCCTGCTCTTGGGCGTGGGCAAGGACGGCATGTATGCCGCCTCCGACACGGCGGCCCTGCTGCAGGTGACGCGCACCGTGGTGTACCTGGAAGACGGCGACATCGCCGAGCTCAAGCTGGGTGCCTACCGGGTCATGCGTCCGGATGGCAGCGCCGTGGATCGGCCGCAACACCTGTCCAGCCTGTCCGCCGATGCGGTGGAACTGGGCAAATACCAGCACTACATGCAGAAGGAAATCTTCGAACAGCCCCAGGCCCTGGCCAATACCCTGGAATTGATCGCCGGTGGCGCCGGCATCAATCCCCTGTTATTCGGCGCCCAGGCGGAAGACGTGTTCGCCGGGGTAGGCCGGGTACTCATCCTGGCCTGCGGCACCAGCTACCACGCCGGACTTACCGCCCGTTACTGGATCGAGCAGGTGGCGAAGCTGTCCTGCACCGTGGAAATCGCCTCCGAGTACCGCTACCGGGTTTCCGTGCCGGCTGCCGACACCCTGGTGGTGGTCATCTCCCAATCCGGCGAAACCGCCGACACCTTGGCGGCCTTGAAGCACGCCAAGGCCCTGGGCATGGACAAGACCCTGGCCATCTGCAATGTGCCGGAGTCCGCCATTGTGCGGGAAGCGGGCCTGCGCTTCATTACCCGGGCCGGCCCGGAAATCGGCGTGGCTTCCACCAAGGCCTTCACCACCCAGTTGGCTGCTTTGGCCCTGCTGACCCTGACCCTGGCCAAGACCCGGGGCAATTTGCCAGCGGCGCAGGAGGCCGAATACCTCACTGCCCTGCGCCACCTGCCGGTGGCCGTGCAAAAGGTACTTGAACTGGAACCGGCAATTGCCATCTGGGCCCAGCGTTTCGCCATGAAGGACCACGCCTTGTTCCTTGGCCGCGGCATGCACTACCCCATCGCCCTGGAAGGTGCCTTGAAACTCAAGGAAATTTCCTACATCCACGCCGAAGCCTATCCGGCTGGCGAGTTGAAGCACGGCCCCCTGGCCCTGGTGGATGCGGACATGCCGGTCATCACCGTGGCGCCCAACGACACCCTGCTGGAAAAGCTCAAGTCCAACCTGCAGGAAGTGAAGGCCCGGGGCGGCGAGCTGTATGTCTTCGCCGATGCCGGCAGCGAAATCCCCGCCTCGGAAGGCGTGCATATCCTGACCCTGCCGGAACACTACGGCATGCTCTCGCCGGTGCTCCACGTGATCCCGCTGCAGTTGCTCTCCTACCACGCCGCCCTGGTCAAGGGCACGGACGTGGACAAGCCCCGCAACCTGGCAAAATCCGTCACGGTGGAATAACCACCACCTGATGGGCATGGCTTTTGTCTAAAGATAATGAAGTTGTATCCTGGATAATAAAGAAGTATCCGAACTAATAAAGTTGTATTTCGGCCCTTGGCGACTACGATGAAACCATCTGGTCTCCAGGGGCTTTCTCATGGCCAAACGGCGCTACGGTTTCGATGAGGACAAACTTGCCCGATTCCGGAAGGAAGGGCGAGGCCAAGGAACTGGCGTCAACTACAAGCCTTGGCTGACGATCCAGGATGTACCCTCCCGGGGCCGCACGGCACGTCCCACCGGCTGGAAGACCGGCCGGCTACACCACCTCCTCTCGGATATCGAAACGGCAGCCTTCTATCTGCTCGACTGGGAGGACAACGTCCAGGACATCCGGGAGCAGTTCCCTCTCGACCGGGACAAGACGCAGCAAATAGCGTCCGAGATGGGGGTGCCTCACCCATCCGACGTCAAGACAAAGGTGGACGTTGTCATGACCACCGACCTGTTGGTTGACCTGCAAACGCTCCACGGCCGGAGATTGCTCGCCATCGCCATCAAGATGAGCACGGACCTCGACGACGCCCGCACGGTCGAAAAACTGGAAATCGAACGCCGCTATTGGGCTGGCCAGGGTACTGAGTGGATCATCGTCACCGACCGAGACATGAACGAGGATCGCGTTGCCAATATCCGCTGGGTTCACGAGATGCGCATCCTCGAAGGCCTGGACGTGCCCCACCCTGAGTACTGGCAGGATCGCTGCCGTGATCTCCTTGGCAGCATCGGCCAATGCGCGGAAATGACGATCAAGCAGTTCCTGCGTTGGCTGGAGAATAGCCAAGGATTTGCCTCCGGCGAGGGTCTGACGGTGATCCGGCACCTGATCGCGACCAAGGTACTGGAGGTCGACATGGATCGCCCCTTCGACAACTCGGCAGTCCTTGGCCAGGCAATCTCGGGTCGGGACAGGCAAGACGTGAAGCGGAGGGCGTGAAATGCTGCTCAGGAATGATCTGCTGCGGTACGAGGAAGACGGCGGCCGAACCATACGCGTCCTCTGGTTTCGTCAAGACAGCGCCGGGGCCGCCATCATTGACGTCTTGGAGGAGAAGGCACTGCCCTCGATCGTTCGGCTGGAGGCATTGATCCAGGACGTGCGGGAGAGACGGGCACACCTTTTGAGTGACGACCCCTATCTTGTCCTAGCCGTCGAAACTGAACTTCCAGACAGCCACAAGAACATCCGAAATAATGCCTGGGGCATCATCAAAAGTCTCGTCGAACACGAACCCGACATCTACCGTCGGGACCGGCGCGGCAAGCTCCTCAAGGCTGCCATGGCCGCGCACAAGATCACACTCAGGACGCTCTATCGCTACCTCCGCCGTTACTGGCAGCGAGGCCAGACGCCCAACGCCCTGCTGCCCGACTACGCGAACTCTGGCGGTCGCGGCAAGGAACGCAAGCTCTCTGAGAAGAAGCGCGGTCGGCCACGGATTTACGGCGGTCAGGATGGCATCAATGTGACGTCGGACATGCGAAAGGTGTTTCACGTTGCCATCGATCGCTACTACGCCGAGCAGGGCAGCAAGTTCACGTTGAAGGGCGCGTTCGATCAAATGATCCGGACCTTCTTCACAGAAAAGCGCATCGATCACGAATCGGGCGAGATCATTCACATCCCTAAAGACGAGTACGCGGAGGAAGGCTTCCCGACAGTCACCCAATTCCGTTACTGGTTCGACAAAGAGCAGAACGCCCTTGAGGTCAAACGGCGCCGGGTCGGCCCCAGATCCTACGACAAAGATATGCGAGGCCTGCTTTGCACCTCCACGGCAGAAACCTGGGGGCCGGGCGCCCGCTACCAGATCGACGCCACCTTGGCCGACGTCTACCTCGTGTCCCGCCTCAAAAGGGATCGCATTATCGGACGCCCCGTCCTGTACGTCGTCATCGACGTTTTCAGCCGGATGATCGTCGGGCTTTACGTCGGACTCGAAGGCCCCTCATGGGTCGGCGCCATGATGGCCCTGGCCAACACGGTTACGGACAAGGTCGCCTACTGCCGGCAATTCGGAAGGAACATCGAGCCAGAAGACTGGCCATGCCACCACCTGCCGGCGAATCTGTTGGGCGACCGAGGAGAAATCGAAAGCCGCTACATTGAGACGCTGGCCAACAATTACCACGTCAATATCGAGAACACTGCGCCCTACCGAGCGGACTGGAAGGGCATCGTCGAGCAACGGTTCCGCCTGCTGCCGGCAAAGTTCAAACCGTATGTACCCGGCTACATCCAGTGCGATTTCCGGGAACGAGGCGGCAGGGACTACCGCCTCGATGCAGTCCTGGATCTCCACCAGTTCACGCGCATCATCATTGACTGCGCGCTCCACTACAACAACCGCCATGAGATCAAGGATTACGACAAGACCAAGGATATGGTGGCCGACGATGTCCCCCCCATTCCCATCGAACTATGGGAATGGGGGATCGCAAACCGTAGCGGACAGTTGCGCTCCTATCCCGAAGAACGTGTCCGCTTCAGCCTTCTCCCCGTAGACTCGGCCAGCGTCACCGAACTCGGCATTTATTACGATGGCTGTTACTACAGTTGCGCCGAGGCGGTCGAGCGACGCTGGTTCGACCGTGCCCGGCAGCAGGGGCGCTGGCGCGTCCCGATCAGCTCCGACCCACGCTGCATGGACGATATCTATCTGCATGCCCCGGAATCTCCGCAAGGATTCATCGTATGCCAGATAACGGAGCGGAGCCGGGCAGATCGAGGCGTATCCGCTTGGGAGATCGGGCAACGGCAATTCCTCGAGAAAGACCAGTCCGCCAATCGCACCCAGAAGCAGCTACTTACTGAGGCGGACCTCGCTGCCAAGATCGAAGGCACCGTCGGAGAAGCAGCCGCCATGCGTGCCTCTACCGAGGCCAGCGACCGAAGCAGGACGAAGAACATCCGCGCCAATCGGTCGGCGGAGAAGCAGTCGAACCGGCAGACGGAGGCGTTCCGCCTCGGCGACCGCACACTGCCACAGCCGACAGAGGCGGAAGTAATTCCGCTACGACCCAAGTCCGACTATTCGGAGCCCGACATCACCGAGATACTGGGGAGCCTGGACGATGACGAACCATGACGCGGCGCCGCCCGAGTTGCCGGAGTACCGGGACAATCCGTTCATCGCGGCCCTGCCGCCGCTGTGGTCGACCACGGAAACCTATGATCGGCTGCGGCTGCTGCCGCACTTCGATCCTGCCGAACGCCAGTTTGCGGACCATGTGCGGCCCCATTGCATCATGCGGCTGTTCCGCTATTTCGAGCCCCTGGAGCAGCACCTGACGCTGGCCAACCGCTTCGGCATGCTGTTGCGGCAAGGATATATCGGCCGCAATCCTGGACAAGGAGACTACCAGCGCCAGCTGCAGAACAGCGTTGCCCGCCTGGAAAGCGGCAACCTTGCAGCGCAACGGTACGCGGTGCCGAACAGCGCGGCCAGCTTCGCTCTGCTCGGGGATTCTGGCATCGGGAAATCGACGGCCATGGAGCGTACCCTCGCCCAGTATCCGCAGATCATCCTCCACGACCAGCCCTTCAGCCTTCACCAGGTGACTTGGCTGAAGGTGGAGTGCCCGCAGAAGGGCGGCCCTTCGCAGCTCTGCATCAACTTCTTCGGCGAACTCGACCGGGTGCTGGGCACGAACTACCTGGACAAGTATGGCTCCCACTCGCGAACTCTCGGCCTGGCCATGCAGCGCATGGCACACCTCGCCAGCATCCACGCCTTGGGCGTCCTGGTGGTGGACGAAATCCAGCACCTGCAGCGCACCCGCGGCATGGACGCCGAGGACATCCTGAATTTCCTCGTCACGCTGGTCAACACCATCGGCGTGCCGGTGATCGCTATCGGGACCCAGAATGCCGTCGCGGTGTTGCAAGGCAAGTTCCGGCAGGCGAGACGGGCCAGCGGCGTCGGATCAATGGTCTGGGAACGGATGCCGGACGGCAAGAAATGGAACCATTTCGTCGACCGGCTCTGGCAGTACCAATGGACGCGGGAATTCACCCCGCTGGATGAAGGCTTGCGCACCGTGCTCCACGCGGAGAGCCAGGGAATCATCGACGTGGTCGTCAAGCTGTTCATGCTGGCGCAGATGAAAGCCATCCGGCTGCGGGCGGTGCGCAAGCGTCCCGAGACCCTCGATGCGCCACTGCTCCGCCAGGTCGTGGCGGAAGATTTCCAGTTGATACGTCCGATGATCGATGCCTGCCGGCGCAACGACAGGGAGGCGCTCAACGCCTTCGACGATCTGCTGCCCTTCCGAGACCACGTCGCCCGGCTGTTCGTGGTTCAATCTTCGGACAGCATCCCTGGCGAACCTGCCCCGCTCGCCCAGGCGTCGGCGCCCATTGGGGCGAACAGCATGGTGGACGACGTGGCCGGACCTGTGCGGGCCGCCCTTGCCGCACTGAAGCTGGCGCCGGACGTCATTGAGCTGATGCTCAGGGACGCCTTGGCGGAGAATCCTGCCTTGGACGCGCTGCAGCTGGTCGCCGCCATCGGCGGAAAACTCAGGGCACCGGCAGAAACACTCAAACCCAGAAAACCAAAGCGGCCTCCTAAGCAGGAACAGCCCGAATGGCCAGCCGGCGACCTGAGGCGGACCGTCGGCGAGGAAAAACAACAGGGCCTCTCCGCCTACGATGCCCTGAAAGCGGCTGGGCTCATCAAAGCACTGCCCATCGCCGCGTAAGAGACCTCCCATGCTCGCCTATTTCCCCGAGCCCTATGAGGACGAACTGCTTTACAGCCTCCTCGCCCGATACCATAGGCACATGGGCTCAAGCAGCCCCAAGCAGACTCTGGACGACCTGTTCGGCTCCAGAAACGTCATTGCTGGGCTGGACCTGCAAGGACATCTTGGCCGTCTGTCTGCCCACCTGCCGCCGGAATGGGGCCTGACGCCGGAGCGTCTGGCGGCGGAGTTTACACTGCACCCCTACTATCTGGCGTTCCAGCCGACGGCGGTACGGGAGCGGGTGCTCCAGACCGTGACCGACGGCTCGCTCGCCGGGCTCCATCTGCTCCTTGGCTTGGCACCGGCGGCTTCACGCGTCAAGAAGCTGCGGTTTTGTCCAGCCTGCGTGCAGACGATGGAAGGGCGGCATGCGGAGCCCTACTGGCGGCGGACCCACCAGTTGCCGGGCGCGCTGATCTGCTCGGAACATGGCAGCATCCTGCGGGAAAGCAGCGTCCCGCCTGCCTTGGGCAACCGGCACGCCTTCGTGGCCGCGACGAGGATGAATTGCGCCCAGGGCCGTGCGCTCGCCCCAGCATCCCTCGCGAACCTTGAGACGCTGCGCGCAATGGCGCGGGCCTGCCGGGAAACGATGCGATCCTCCCCACCGGCGCGCGCCCGGGAGGACTGGGCGGCTTGGTACCGCGACCATCTGATCCAGGCGGGCCTGTCGTCTCCCTCCGGCCGAATGCGCCTGGAGTCCGTGGAGAAAGGGCTTCGAGGCTATTTCAGCGAGGCCCTGCAGCTGCTGCTTGCCGAGGCGGGCGCGTCCGATCTGGGCTGGATTCCGACGCTGACCCGGCGAAGACGCCGGGCAGTGCATCCCGTACTCCACCTCCTGCTCCAGGAATTCCTAAAGCACTTGGAAGCGGACCAGCCTTTCGGGGCGGGGCCTTGGCCGTGTCTCAACCCCCTGAACGTTCATCATGGCCAACTGCTAATCGAGAAGGTCAGCACACATCGCAATCACGGCAGACTCGTCGGGGTGTTCGAATGCGGTTGTGGCTATGCCTACACGCGCAACAAGGTACAGGCATCCGACCCCCTCAGCCATGCTCGTCCCCTGCGTTTTGGGGAGGGATTCGACCGGCCACTTCGGGAACTGGTTGAAAAACGGGCCGGCATTCGCGAGACGGCGCGCCGGCTGCACGCAGACGCACGCACTGTGCGGCTGCGGGCGTCGAAGCTGCACCTGGACACCAACTGGGAACCAGCACGAACCCCGTTCCCCTCGAATCACGATCCAGTGGAACACCGCACCGCGTGGCTAGTTCTCCAGCATAGCCACCCGGATGCGGGACGAAAGGAACTGCGCAGGCTGAAGCCCGGGCTGTACGCGTGGCTGTACCACCATGACCGGGAGTGGCTGGCAGCGCAACAAGCGGCGTCCAGGACGTCCTGGCACCCAGTCCACCACGACTGGAGAAGCATCGACGAGCAATGGGTGCGACGCGTCAGCGATATTGCGGAGGAGATCCGTCAGGAATCCCCTCCACGCAAGGTGACGCTCGCGGAAATCAGCCGAAGAACCGAGAAGCCGACCTGGCTTCCGGATCACCTGCGCCACCTTCCTGACACACATGCCTGCCTGCGGCGGCTGCGAGACTCCGACGCCAGCTTCCAGGCACGCCGCGTCGCATGGGCGGCACGACAACTCACCGCCTCCGGGCAGCCCTTGGTCGAATGGCGTATTCGCCGCAAGGCAGGTCTGGGAAAACGTCTGGCCCCGGAAGTCGAGGCGGCCTTGGCCAAGGCGCTTTCACCCACGGCGACAACATCGTGAAGCGGTTCTCGATCAGGGCATTCCGGGAAGCAGGCGAACCGCTGGAGATTTACTGGCTCGCCGGCCTGGAAAGGGCTGAGAACGGCGGCTGGCTCGTTCGGGTGGTGACCCGCGGAATGGAAAGCCAGAAAGTTAGGATGTGGAAACTTCCCATCGGCATACTCCCTTTGTTGTCGCTCGGGATACACTTTGACGATCGAGGTATGTTGCTGGAGACGCAGTCGCGCGGACAGATTAAGACGGTTACCCTACCGAATGTTGCCGACGGCGAGGAAATCACTTCCGCGGACATGCCCGAGGACTTGCACCCTTTCTTCGGTCGCCACCCTGGCGTGCAGCGGCTCGTCCGGTACAACACCGACGCCGGCGAGATTCTCGTACCGACCATCGAACTGGTCCGCTACCTTTTGGTGCACAACAAGACCCTTGCCAACGCCCTGATGGTGCCAGGTCAGCTGCTGACCCTCTATCACTTTCAGCCCGTCGGCATCTACGACGAGCTGACGCTCGGGTTTACGGCTGACATGCCGGTACGTGCTCTGTCCAGGGGTTTCGCCTTGGAGTTCTCCTGGCTTGCGATACACCCCGAGGGGCGCAAGGCGTGGGACAGCGTCTACAGGAGGACAGCCGGCAAGGACTACGTCAACCTCGACCCACCCAACGTGCCAGACGCCAAGATGACCTTCCGGGGCGTCGGGAGGAATGGTGTCTGGTTGGTGCTGGAAATCCAGTATCTTTCCGGCCGCGAACCACCGTGCAATCGCCTGGGGTATGGACATCCTGGTTTCCGGATGGCGAGCGGCTCAGCGGCAGTCCGCAAGGGGATGCGGGGTAAAGGCCAGGGAAAGGCGAAGACGGGTGACGATGTGGATGTCGTGGTTTCGGACGAGGACACGTGCGTACCCGAGCACGCTTGTCGACCAGGGGAGGCGTCATTCAATTCACGGATGACCTTGCCGGGCCGCTCTCCGGTTGCAACCCGGCGAACAACCATAAGCAATTTTTCAACTTCACAATCAAGATAACGGCGCTGCCCGGATTCAAGGTAAACGGGCTTGGGAAAGCCGTAGCGCTCCTCCCATTTGCGCAAGGTTCCAATCTCTATGCCAGTTTGTCGAGCTACCACGCCTATAGTGAGCATCGGTTTCTTCATCCTTCGCGATGGAAGTGAATTCTAGTATAGGTTAACGCTATACATTTGATTTACGTCAAAAATACTATAACTTTAGTACTAGAGTCTGTTGACAATCAGACGAGCCATATGACGGGTGCGCTCAGCGCGACGACGGCGGAAAGGCGCTTGGAAAGCTTGTCGTTGCGGGCGAAAAATTACTAGAACTGATTGACTTATAATGAAAAATGCTGGGCGAGGTTTCGACTCTTATACCCGTGTTTGTCGAAAGAGCGTTGTTCAAGTCGATGGCTACGTGGCGGAATAACCGCTTCAATCTCTCTGGCGGCCGAGGTCTTCCAGAATTGCGTCGGAGTCGTAGGCTTTGTCGGTACTGAGGGAACTTGGCAGTGGCCCCTTCAGCAGGGGAGGTGGTTGAGGGCTTCTGATCGCTGGTATGTCGTACACTTCAGACATTCATCAAGGTTGAATTGATTGGGCACAGACATCCGCAGTTGGCTGGGAGCCGCCATGCCAGGTACCATGTTTGCCGGCCATGTCACCTTCAAAGTAGGTGTTGGCTAGGTCATACGGCGTCACCGTGGGCGCGAAGGAGAACAAATCCTGCACTCGCGCAAAGAGATGGGCCGCGATGCTCGCCTGATGTTTCACCAGCACGTTCGCCGACCGGTACAGGCGCATCAAGGACAGATCGGTTAGGGACAGTTCCAGCAACTCCGGCAGGGCACTGGTTTCATTCAACCAGCCCCAGGTGGCCAACTCCGACCCCGGCGCCGCCACCTGCATCAGCATGATGCGGCGCGTGACAGTATTGACGCCCAG
Source organism: Rhodocyclales bacterium (assembly GCA_043743785.1). Lineage (GTDB taxonomy): Bacteria > Pseudomonadota > Gammaproteobacteria > Burkholderiales > Rhodocyclaceae > JAQTNA01. The sequence continues at coordinate 42,103 of JAYTVW010000146.1, forward strand.
GGACGCCAGGAATGGCTCCAGTTGCAACTGCGCCAGCGCATGTAGTTCCACATGCTCCACCCCCACCGAGCGCGGCTGCACCAGTTCCAGCGAGGCCACATCCACCGTGGCAAACTCGGTCGCCGCCTGGCCGGATTCACTGTCCGCCGCCCCCGGCGTGGTCCGCGCCACGAACTGCGCCGCCAAGGCTTGTGCCATGGTCTCCACCGACGCCGGCAAGCCCACGGACAACCCCGCCAGCACCGCCACGAAGGCCTTGGGCAGGGAGGTGAACAGGGAAATGATGGTGCCGGCGAATGTCCCGCCAATAAGGTAGAAGACGCCGTTGGCGATGCCCGCCACATAGCGCTTGTCCGGGTTGTCGTGGGCATCCTTGCCGGTGCACAGGGCCGCGGTGATGGCGGCGATGACGATGGTGATGCCGCCCACAAAGGCCACGCCGAGGGACACCAGGCCGGTGACGGCGATGATGGGCCGGGCCGGCGTCCGGTAGCCGGCGCCATGCAGGATGGCCATGCCCGGCAGGAACTGGCCGGTGAGGCTCACCAGTACCAGGGGCAGGGCCAGGCTGAGGGTGGAACCGACGGTCCATTCCGGTTCAATGAAGATGGGCCGGGTCAGGCCCAGTTGCACGCCGGAGAGGCTGGCGCCTCCCACCAGCACCGCCAGGGCCATGCCCACCAGCAGCACCAGCACCAGGAAGTAGCGGGGCGAGAAGCGCTTCAGCACCACATAGGCGGCTATCATGCTGAAAGCCATGAGGGGCATGGTGCTGGCCGCCTTGAAGGCCCCGGCACCGAACTGGAAGAGGATGCCCGCCATCATGCCGTAGGCGATGCCCCGAGGAATGGACTTGATGGCCTTGTCGAAATAGCCGGACACGCCAATGGCCAGAATGACCACGCCGGCCACCAGATAGGCCCCCACCGCCTGATGGAGCGACAGGACGGGGAAAAGCGTCACCAACAGCGCCGTGCCCGGCGCCGACCAGGCGGTCACCACCGGTACCTTGAGGGCCCAGGACAGGAAGATGCCGGACACCGCCGCACCCATGGAGATGCCCCACACCCAGGAAGCCATCATGTCCGGCGCCACTTGGGCCGACTGGCCCGCCTGGTAGAAGATCAGCAGCGGCCCGGAATAGGAGATGAGCACTGCCAGGAAACCGGCGGTGATGGCGGAAACGGAGGCATCCCGAATGAGGCGCATTGACACGGATCCCTTGTATAAAAGAGGCCCGCCCCACGGGGGATGGGCCAAAACCCGAAGCCCGTTCAGCGGACTCAAGGGGAGAGTTACGTAGGTTGTGCCGCCAGGCACAACAAGATCAGGCTACGTCCCGCAGATTCAAGCGTTTCAGCACCACGGGGGCGCCGCCGAAGTTGCGCCTGGAAAGCCAGTGAGAGAGCGCGGAGTCCATGTGGTCGGCATGGCCCGGGAACCAGTCCTTGAGAGCCTGGGCCAATGGGCGGCCGGTTTCCAGGTCGCCCGCGGCCACCAGGTCCGTCACCGCCCGCACGGATTCCAGCACTTTCTCGTGCTCGTCCACGTGGCAATCCCGGGCCGGAAATGCCTCGCCGGCCTTGCCGCTGTCCATCAGGGCCTTTTCCTCGTCGAAGTGGCGCACCGCGTGTTCCGCGAAGGCCGCCAGGGCCACCGGGAAGCTGGCGTCATCCGCCTTCAGGAGCCCATCCACCAGAGCCACGAACTCCCGGTGAGTGTCATCCATGGCCGGGTAGCCCAGGAGATACTGGTCGCTCCAGTCAAAGGCGGTGTCAATTTCTTCTTCCATGGTGTTTTGATCCCAAAATCAGTTTGAAACGCCGAGACGCCGAGACGCCGAGGAAAAACCAGAAGCAAGCTGGAGAAACCGATGCACCCGCCGCCAGAAACCCGGATGTTCTCCACATTCCGGTTTTCTCTGCGCCTCGGCGCCTCGGCGTTTAATCAAATGCTTTTTCAAGCTTGATCCTCAGCCGCCCAGCCCCACCGGCGCAGGGGCCACGTTCACGATCTTGCTGAACAGATGTTCGTACTGGCCCGCCGGACCTTCCCAGGGGTTGTCGTTGGCCAGGAAGGCGGCGTCGATCTCGGCCCAGTCCTCAGGCGTCAGGTGAGTCTTGGCCAGGGGAAACACCTGGCTCTCCTCCGTGTTCATGTGGGTCCATTCCTGGTCCAGGTAAGTCTTCAAGGCCCCGTCGAAGTCCTTGAAGGCCGCCTCGCCGTGCTGACGATAGCTTGCCAGGGCAGCCCGCAGGATGGC
>JAYTVW010000147.1:0-21301 GCA_043743785.1 Rhodocyclales bacterium
ATCACGACCGCTCCAACTGGGCCGCCACCGCTTGGATTTGGCTCACCGAAGCGCGTATCCTCGCAACAAGACTTGCCGCCTGATTATTTTGTCTACACCCTCTAAGAGGATTCACATATGGCTTGTATTACCCCCACTCCTTCAACTGCAGCCTATGCTGCCCCAACGCTTCTGCGTCGTAGCCTGGTCCAGAATCGTGTTCAGCTTTCACGCTCCAGCATTTATTTGAGAATGGCCCAGGGCACCTTCCCGAAGCCCATCCGTCTCGGCCCGAACTCGGTGGCCTGGCTGGCTAGCGACATAGATTCCTGGATCTGCGAACGTGCAGCCGAGAGCGGCAAGTTCATCGGAGTGGCGGCCTGATGAACGCCACTACCCACCAGGTCAAGCCGCATGGCACTACCGTGATTGACGTCACTGCCCCGCACACCCCCCAATCCCAACAAACTGAAGAGGTAAGCAACATGAACATCGAAAACCAAGCCCCCGCCGCCGACACCATTGCTCAGCCGGCCACCGCAAAAACCCGTGCCCCCCGTGCCTTGGTGAAGGTCAAGCGCAACGAGGCCAGCTTCCGTCCCGGCATCAAGCGCGCTATCACCACCGCCACTGCCAAGCCGAAGCACCTGACGTTCTCCATTCCGGCCAGTACGCCCCTCAGCACTGAGGCGGAGATGAACCTCGTACGCGCCGAAGCCGTGAAGATCAACGGCGTGAGCGGCGTCGGCCAGGTCGTGGGCTACGGTCTGCGTGATCAGACCTACGAAATCGTCCTGGCCCTGCCCTTGGACTCCGGCAAGGACGACGACGCGCTGCTGTCGGACACCTTCCGTGCGCTGGACGACACAGGTCTTTTTTTTCTTGTTTCAACTTTGAGGTAGTCCGAAAGGCCAATATTAAAAGGCGCTAGCTACATATAGACTAAAAATATTCACTCTACACGAACCCCGTTCCATGAACACCCATCGATATTCAGCAGTGCGACGTGTACTCTCGCTGGGCGTGGCCTTGCTGGTAGTAAGTAGCTCGTCACTTGCGCAGAATGTTCCTGCACTAATGTTGTTCGGAGGGCCGGGGCACAAGACATTCTTGGGGTGTCTAAATTGCGGGAAATATGCTTCCGGATCAATCTGCAACAAGTATGGTCAGCAAGGCTCCAAATACAACTCAGAAAGCATATGGAATAAGTACGGCAATTTCGGATCAAGATACAGCAACGAGTCCCCCTGGAACCGATATGCTAGTGAGCCGCCAGTCATCGTCGATAAGGAAGGTGGTTTCTACGGCTACTTTACCGCTAACACACACAACGCGAAGCGCACGAGGATAGAGTTGTATGTGCAACTGACGAACCTATGGGAAGAGATTACTGACGATCCCGAAGTAGTTGCCGACCGCCTATGTGAACGCTGATTTGCACCTCAGGAGATAACCATGCCCATTGGTCGCTTACGACTAAATCACTAAGCGTCAGTTCTTGACTGAGGATGCCACCCCAACCTATCGTCTCCGTGCCTTGCCTTCTGCAACACTCCCCCCACCCTGCCCCGGCTGATAAGATTCTTTCATTGGGAAGCGCTCAGCAAGCCCAGCCACCAAGGATTTCGGACATGCCTATCTTCAACATTCGCGTCGGAGCCTGTGATCTAGGCCAAGTCGAAGCCCCCACCGAGCAGAAAGCCAGAGATTTGGCCTCTCAGATGGTCGGGTACGACGACGAAGCTGATCTGCGGAAGGGACTGGAAGAGCCGCCAGAAGTAGTTGCCGTGGCGGTGGAGTAACAAACCTGAAGGACGAGGCACAGTGCCGTCCAGTTCAAGCGTTGCTGCCTACGACTACAGCCAATCATTCTTCCCCGTCGCCAGCCTTGCCAAGTTCTGCCGCCACAGCACCAGCACGGGCCAGGTCTTCATCGGAGACCACACCCATGTGGTGCAGGGCCATCAGCATCAACATTGGAGTAGGCATTCCACGCCCTGACTCGTATCGAGATCCTCCACTTTGGGCGGAACCATAGCGGCTCCAGAATTCAGCCTGGTTCATAAACTGCGTTTGCCTGTAGGACTTCACGTCAGACAGAGCCACCACGGCCTTCTTCTGTGCGGAATCCAGTTTTGGTGCTTTCGTTGCCATGCCTACCTCCGATTTAGAATCGGCAAATATACGCCGGACATGGGCTAATGACACTCGGTTTGAACTATGTTTAGCAGTTTTCTTGTCACTACCCCTGCAAACACAGCCACTCCTGCACAACGGCGCAGATCCGGTCCCCGTCCTTGATGCGCTCGATGCCTCTCAGGTGCATGGCAATCGGGGCCACGCCTACCAGCACGGGCTCGTACAGTTCAGGCAGCAGGGCCGGAGAATTTCCACTTCCGGTGACATCAACCAGGACCGCGACTCTGACCGGTTCGTGGCCGGCAAAGCTCTGGATGTGAGTCCGCAAATCCCCGCGCATCCCAGGCTCGGCCTCAAGCTCACGGAAGGTCAGCTTCTGCCCTGCCCTTCTCATCCTTTTTACCGTTACGATCATGGCGGCTACACTAACTGTCAATAAGAACAGTATATAGCCAGGCCAGCACTACTGGCACCATGCTCCTCACTACCTACTTGGAGAAAAATCTTGTGCGGCAGGTACGCCCTCTCTTCCACTAGCCGGGAACTGATCAACGCTTTCAGCCTGTTGGAATGCGTAGATTTTGAGCCTCGCTACAACATCGCCCCGCTTCAGACTGTGCCTGTCATCCGGCAAAGATCAACTGGGGAACGCGTAGGCCAGATGCTCAGGTGGGGACTACTGTCGTCTTGGGCCAAGGATGAGTCCATGGCATCCAAGCTCATCAATGCCCGTTCAGAAACGGTGCTCGTTCAGCAACGTGGAAGCCACCGATCGGAAGCCGTGGCCTGTCATTCGACCTTTATAGCCCATCCGAGCCAAGGCATAGATCACCGTATTTTCGCTGATGGGGCGGTCACGATTTACGGAGGAAGGAAGAACCAATCGGCTGTTGCCGGTCAGCGGCTGAATCCTCCTCAGTGCTTCCAAGGCTTGCTGAGACAGAGGTACGATATGAGCCTGACGCATTTTCATGATCTCAGCCGGGATTCTCCACAATGCGGCTTCGAGGTCGAACTGCGCCCACTCCGCGAACCGTACTTCCTTGGTACGTTGGAATGTAAGCGCCAACAACTGCATGGCGACCTTTGTCGTGACCTCGCCCCGATAATTGTCGATATCCCGAAGTAGTTCAGCAAAATCCATTGGATTGGTGAGCGCTGCCAAGTGTTCCTGCTTGACGGTAGAAAGGGCTCCCTTCAGACTCGAAACAGGATCGTGAGTTGCCCGGCCAGTGGTGACTGCATAACGGAAAATTGCCCCGCAGAGCTGTTGAACTCGATGGGCCATATCGACAATACCTCGGCCTTCGATGGCCCGGAGCAACCCCAGCAGATCGGGGGCAGTGAGTTCCGTGATGTCCTTTGCGCCGATGGCTGGAAACACATGCCGTTCCAAGACGCTTGCCGTCTTGGTTGCATAACTCAGCGTCCATTTCTTACCGCGTGTGGCCATCCACTCGCGTGCGATCGTCTGGAAATTGTTTGTACCAACCTCTGCGCTGGCACGCTTCGCTGCCTTACGTTCCTCACCGGGGTCACTACCCGCAGCAAGGCAAGCCCGGGCCTCGTCGCGTTTGGCACGTGCGTTTTTGAGCGTCACTTCAGGATAAGTGCCTAACGATAGCAACTTTTCCTTCCCGCCAACCCGATACTTCAAACGCCACCACTTACCTCCAGTTGGCGTCAGCAGCAGGTAAAGCCCTTTCTCATCCGCCAGCTTTCGTGGCTTCTCGCAGGGCTTGGCAGTCCGGATCGCAGTATCTGTCAGAGGCATTTGGGGGTACCTCGAATATGGGGTTACCAACTACCCCCAACTCTACCCCCAGTTACCCCCGGATTGCAAGGAACACGTTTGGACGTATATGGACGTACATTCAGCCCATTTCACTCTGAGAACTCTGGGATGGTGGCCTCTGTTGGACCACCCTGGAAAGGAATTTGGTGGGCGCTGACGGGCTCGAACCGCCGACATCCTCGGTGTAAGCGAGACGCTCTACCAACTGAGCTAAGCGCCCTCGGCCTGGGCCGTGGGGTGTTGCCTGTTCACCATTTGGCGAAGGCGCGCATTATTCCACAGCCCTTGGCGAATTACAAACGCCAGTTGGGTTTCTCAGCAGTTACCCCGCTCCAGACGCAGCACCCGGCCACAGCGACGGGCCAGGGCGCCGTCGTGGGTCACCAGGACCAGGGTGGTTCCCTGCTCCGCGTTCAGGGCGAACATCAGCTCGATGATGGCCTCGCCCGTATCCGCATCCAGATTGCCGGTTGGCTCGTCGGCAAACAGGATGCGGGGCGAAGGGGCGAAGGCCCGGGCCAAGGCCACCCGCTGTTGTTCGCCACCGGAGAGGTGCTTGGGATAGTGCTTGAGGCGCTCCCCCAGGCCCACCCGTTGCAGCAGGGCCAGGGCCACCGGGCGGGCGTCGGCACGCCCCGCCAGTTCCAGGGGCAGCATGACATTCTCCAGGGCTGTGAGCGTGGGCAGCAATTGGAAGGACTGGAAGACGAAGCCCGTCAGGCGCCCCCGCAGCGCCGCCCGCCCATCTTCATCCAGAGTTGCAAGGTCAATGCCATCCAGGCGCACCGTGCCGGCGCTGGGGGTATCCAGCCCCGCCAACAAGCCCAGCAGAGTGGATTTCCCGGAACCGGAGGCTCCGACAATAGCCACCGCCTCCCCCGCCGTGACGGCAAAGGAAATCCCGTGCAGAATGACCAGCCTGTCCCCGCCGGCACTGCTCACCTCCCGCCGGAGGCCGACCGCTTCCACCATTGCCACGGAATCCTTGCCCATGTTGCGTTTCCTTTGTGTCTTGTTGCTGATCTTGCCGAATCTCGCCGCAGCGGCCCCCCCGGTGATCCTGTCCATGGGGGACAGCCTCTCCGCCGGCTACGGCCTGCGCCAGGAGCAGGCCTGGCCCGCCCTGCTGGCGGACAGGCTGCAGCGTGAAAAGCTGGATTATGCCGTGATCAACGCCAGCATCAGCGGCGAAACCTCCGGCGGCGGCCGCAGCCGTTTTCCGGACGCCCTCAGGAAGCACCACCCCGCCGTGGTTATTCTGGAATTGGGCGCCAACGACGGCCTGCGGGGCTTGCCCCTGGACACCATGAAGGCCAACCTGGGGGCCATGGTCGAGGCCAGCCAGGCGGCCGGCGCCAGGGTCTTGTTGCTGGGCATGAACCTGCCGCCCAACTTCGGCCCCGACTACACCATCGCCTTCAGCCAGGTCTATGGGGACCTGGCGAAAAGCCGCAAGACCGGCTTCGTGCCCTTCTTCCTGGACGCCTTCGCCTGGGATCGGGACATGTTCCAGCCGGATGGCCTGCACCCGGTAGCCAAGGCCCAGCCCCTCATCCTGGAGTCGATCTGGCCGGCCCTAAAACCGCTGCTGCGCAAGCCATAGCCCGAAAACGTGTAGGTTGTGCCGCCAGGCACAACGCATCTCCGCCGATCCATGTTGTGCCTTCCGGCACAACCTACACCACCGTAACCCGCGCCGGACCATCCTCCAGGTGGCCGATCACCGCCGCTTCGGCGAAGCCTTCACTGCGGAATATCTCCAGCACCGCATCCACGCTGTCCGGCGCGCAGGACACCAGCAGGCCGCCGCTGGTCTGGGGGTCGGTCAGGAGTTTCTGCTGCCACTCCGGAAAGTCCGCCGGCAGGTCCACATCATGACCGTAGCTCTTCCAGTTGCGCCCGGACGCCCCGGTACTGATGCCCTGCTGTACGAACTCCAGGGCATCGGCAATGATGGGCAAATCGGTGAAATCCAGGCGGGCGCCCAAAGCGGAACCGCGACAGATTTCCAGCAAATGGCCGGCCAGGCCGAAGCCGGTCACATCCGTCAGGGCATGCACACCATCCAGGGCCGCCAGGGCCAGGCCCGGCGTATTGAGCTTGGTGGTGTACTCGATCATGCGGCCGTAGCCGTCCGGCGACAGAATGCCCTTTTTCAGCGCCGCGCTGAGGATGCCTACGCCCAGGGGCTTGCCCAGCACCAGCACATCGCCGGCCCGGGCTGCGCTGTTCTTCTTCACCCGTTTGGGCGAAACCACCCCCAGGGCCACCAGGCCATAGATAGGCTCCAGCACGTCAATGGAATGACCCCCGGCGATGGGAATGCCGGCCGCGTCGCATACCGAACGCCCGCCATCCAGGATGCGGCGGATAACGTCCAGGGGCAGCTTGTCCAGGGGCATGCCGACAATGGCCAGAGCCATGATGGGCTTGCCGCCCATGGCGTACACGTCGGAGAGGGCGTTAGTGGCGGCAATGCGGCCGAAATCAAAGGGATCGTCCACGATGGGCGTGAAGAAATCCGTGGTGGCGATGATGGCTTGATCAAAGTTCAGCCGATACACGGCGGCATCGTCGCTGGTTTCCGTGCCCACCAGCAGATCCTTCGAGGGCATGAAGCCGGAAAGGGCGGAGCCGGCAAGGATCTCAGTCAGCACGGCCGGCGCAATTTTGCAGCCGCAGCCGCCACCGTGGGAGAATTGGGTAAGTTTGATGTCCATAAGCACCAAACGCCGGGGTACCCCGGCGTTTCAATTGAAATATTTGTTGGATTCACCGCATGAAACACGGCGCCGCCACCGTAGCACAGCTCCCCGAATTTGACGAGATCATCGACGTACGCTCTCCGGCGGAATTCCTCGAAGACCGCATTCCCGGCGCCATCAACTGCCCTGCCCTGGACAACGCCCAGCGCGCCGAAATCGGTACCCTCTATGTGCAGGTGTCCGCTTTCGTCGCCCGAAAGCGCGGCGCCGCCCTGGTGGCCCGCAATATTGCCGACCACCTGCTGGAGCGTTTCCAGGACAAGCCCCGGGAATGGCGCCCTCTCATTTATTGCTGGCGCGGGGGCCAGCGCAGCGGCGCCTTCGTCACCATCTTCCGCCAGATCGGCTGGGACGCCTGCCAGTTGCAGGGCGGCTACAAGAGCTGGCGCCGCCACGTGGTCACGGAATTACAGACCCTGCCCGGCCAGTTCGAGTATCGGGTGGTGTGCGGCGCCACCGGCAGCGGCAAGACCCGGGTGCTGCATGCCCTGGCTGCGGAAGGCGCCCAAGTACTGGATCTGGAAGCCCTGGCCGCCCACAAAGGCTCCCTGCTGGGGGGGCTGCCCGACCGCCGGCAACCGGGCCAGAAACTCTTCGAGACCGACTTGTTTCGCACCCTGGGCGGCTTTGATCCGGCCCGCCCCGTGTATGTGGAGGCGGAGAGCCGCCGCATTGGCAGAATCGAGGTGCCCACCGCCCTCATCAGTCGCCTGCGCGCCTCGCCCTGCGTCAACATCATCGCCAGCATGCCGGCCCGGCTCGACTACCTGCTGGAGGACTACGCCTATTTCCTCGCCGATCCGGCCAGCCTGCTGGACAAATTCGAGCCTCTGACGCCGCTTCTGGGCAAGGAAATCATCAAGCGCTGGACGGGCCTGGTGGCGAATGGCGAATGGCGGCAACTTGTGCAGGAACTGCTGGAGCGCCATTACGACCCTCTGTACCACCGTTCCCAGAGCGAGAACTTCAGCACCTATGGCGCAGCACCGGATTTCAGGGTCGAAGATCTGGCTCCCACCAGCCTGCGGGGCCTGGCCTGCGACATCCTTGCAGCCTGAACGCCTTTGGCCCCTCCACCCAAAAATATGTAAGGCCATACCCTGCACAAGGGCATTTTTCTGCCGTAACAAGCAAAGTTGGCGCGCGTTTTAATCACGGTAATGCCTGGCGGCCTCGCAGCCGGCCAGGCCCGGCACACGGACTTTCTGACCATGGCTTCTTCTTCCCCTGCTGACAGCACCGCCCGGATTGAAGCGGAACGCAGCCTGCTGCGTACCCTGATCGCAAGCATCCCGGATCTGGTCTGGTTGAAGGACACCCAGGGTGTGTATCTTGATTGCAACCCGCGCTTCGCCCAATTCTTCGGCGCCAGGAAAGAGGACATCCTGGGCAAGACAGACTATGACTTCGTCTCCGCCGAGCTTGCCGATTCTTTTCGCACCCATGACCAGAAGGCCATTCTGGCTGACGCCCCCAGCAGCAATGAAGAGTGGCTGACCATTGCCGCCAGCGGCTATCGGGGCCTGTTTGAAACCATCAAGACCCCCACGAAAGACGCGGACGGGCGGGTCATCGGCGTCCTGGGCATCTCACGGGAAATCACCGCCCAGCACCAGGCCACGGAGCGACTGAGGGAAAGGGAAGAACTCTTCCGCGCCATCGTCGGCCAGGCCGGCGACGGCATCGTGCTCATCGACACGGAAACCCTGGGCTTCGTGGAATTCAACGATGCCGCCTGTACGACCTTGGGCTATTCCCGGGAAGCATTTTCCCGGCTCACTCTGCACGACCTGCATGCCGTATTCTGCCGGGACGAGGTGGCGGGCATTGTGAAGCGGCTCGTTGAGGGCGGCCCGGGAGATTTTGAAATCCAGCACCGGCACAGGGATGGCTCCCTGCGGGACGTATGGGCCAGCAACCGCCCCCTGCTCCTGAAGGGCAAGGTCTATCTGGCGGCGGTCTGGCGTGACATCACGGAACGCAAGCGCATGGACCGGCAATTGCAGGACAGCGAAGCGAATTTCCGCAGCTTCTTTGACACTATTGACGACTTTCTCTTCGTCCTCGATACCGCCGGGACCATCCTGGGGGTCAACCGGGTAGTGGAGGAGCGTCTGGGTCATACCGAATGTGATTTGCTCGGGCACAATGTGCTGGATGTACATCCGCCGGAGCGGCGCGGCGAAGCTGCCCACATCGTTGCCGAAATGCTCGCCGGCCGCCTGGAGTTCTGCCCCATCCCCCTGATAACGGCGGACGGCCGGGAAATCCCCGTGGAAACCCGCGTTGTTTTCGGCCAGTGGAATGGCGCCCCGGCCCTCTTCGGTGTCAGCCGCGACATTACCGAGAGACAGCGAATCCAGAAAGCTTTGGAAAATGAGGCCAACCGCCGCCGCCTCTTGTTCCAGCAGTCCCGGGACGGCATTTGCCTGTTGCGCACCGACGGCAGCTTGGTGGAATTCAACCCTGCCTTCGCCGACATGCTGGCTTACCCACTCGAAGAGCTGGCACACATGCGGGTGTGGGACTGGGACGTGGGCACGTCCGCAGCCGATCTGCAACGCAGCATCCCTGAACTGGGCCAGGGGCATATCACCATCACAACCCGCCACCAGCGCAAGAACGGCACCCGTTTTGATGTGGAAATCAGCGTCACCGGCGTCGCCCTGGACGGGGAAAACTATCTGTTCTGCGTACATCAGGACGTCACGGCACGCAAACTGGCGGAAGAACAATTGCGCGAAAGCGAATTCTTCCTGCGGGAAAGCCAGAGCATCGGTCAACTGGGGGGCTGGCGCGCCGACCCGGTGCGCAACACCGTTATGTGGACCGCCGGGGTCTATGCCATCACGGAGGAATCACCGGACTTCGCGCCGGATCTCGACACGGCCCTGAAGGCCTATCGGCCCGGTTCCCGCGAACGGGTGGTGGAAAACCTCAAACGCACCCTGGAAACCGGCCGCGCCTTTTCCATCCAGGTGGAGGTTAGCGGCGCCCAATCCGGCATCACAAAATGGACGGAATTGCGCGGCTTCCCTCACTACGACAGCGATGGCCGCATTGACTACGTCATGGGCACCCTGCAGGACATCAGCCTGCGCCGGGCCGTGGAGGAAAAGCTGGAGCAACAGATCGCCTTTACCCAGGCAGTCATCGATGCGGAAGTGGATGGGGTTTCCGTCTGCCGGGCCGTTGCCGAAGCGCCGGGAATCTGCTTTACGGTGTGGAACCGGGCCATGCAGAACCTGACGGGCTACAGCATGGCGGAAATCAACGCCCAAGGCTGGTACCAGACGGTTTATCCGGATCCCGACACCCGGGAGCGGGCCCGCCTGCGCATGGAGAAAATGCGCGAAGGGGACAATCTGCAGGGCGAGGAATGGGTCATCACCCACAAGAACGGCGAACCGCGCACAGTACAGATATTCACCTCCATCGTCGCCGCCGACGGCACGGACCCCCATGTTCTGGCGGTCATGCACAACATCACGGAGCGCAAGCAGGCGGAAATCGAATTGGATCGCTACCGCCTGCATCTGGAAGACCTGGTGAAGGCCCGCACCGACGAGCTGGAGGCGGCCAAGGAAGCTGCGGAAACCGCCAACCGGGCCAAGAGCGCCTTCGTGGCTAACATGAGCCACGAAATCCGTACGCCCATGAACGCCATCATCGGCCTTACCCACTTGTTGCGTAAAAGCACTCAGGAACCGCGCCAGCAGGATCACTTGAACAAAGTGGAAAGTGCCGCCCAGCACCTGCTGGGCATCATTAATGACATCCTGGATATTTCCAAGATCGAAGCCGGCAAACTCAGTCTTCACCAGGTGGATTTCGAAGCGGAAAAAATGATCCAGGGGGTCTGTAACCTGAGCAAGGACACGGCCAGCGAAAAAGGCCTGGAAATGGTCTGCGACATTGACCCGGACCTGCCCGCCATGCTCAAGGGCGACGAATTGCGCCTGCGCCAGATTCTGCTCAATTTCATCAGCAACGCCGTCAAATTCACCCACAAGGGCGTGGTTGGCATCAATGCCCGGCCACTGGAAAGCCGGAACGCGGCCCTATGGGTGCGCTTCGAGGTCTACGACACCGGTATCGGGCTAAGCGCGGAACAGCTAGGGCGATTGTTCCTGCCTTTTGAGCAGGCGGACAACTCCACCACCCGGCGTTATGGCGGCACGGGCCTGGGCCTGGTCATCAGCCGACGCCTGGTGGAACTCATGGGCGGTCGCCTGGGGGTGGACAGCCAGGCGGGGGAAGGCAGTTGTTTCTGGTTTGAGGTGCCCCTGGCTGCGGCCAGGAACCCAACTCAGCGGCCGCCCCTGCCCGCGCAACTTGCCGGCTCGCGGGCTCTCGTGGTGGACGATCTGCCGGAGGCCCGGGACATGCTGAGGCGCCTGCTGGAAAAGCTGGGGTTTGAGGCCAGCAGCGTGGAGTCGGGCGAACAGGCCTTGAGTTTCATGGCCGAAGGAGAGCACTGCGGCAAGCCCTGCGCCCTGGTTCTCATGGACCAGCACTTGCCCGGGCTGGATGGCATCAGCACGGCACGCCTCATGGCAGGCATGGCCCATCCCCCTTTGCGGGTCCTGATGAGCACCTTCGTCCAGTCCATTCGGGCGGAAGACGTGGCCGGCCTGGATGGATTGCTCGCCAAGCCGGTGACCCCCGGGGCACTGCTCATGACGCTGGCCCGCCTGGTCGAGAAAGGAGAGCACTCGGCCACTGCCGACGTGGTGGAATCCAACCAGGCTCTGCACACCCTGTCCCGCTATCGAGGTCTGCGTATCCTGCTGGCCGAAGACAACCTGGTCAATCAGGAAGTGGCCATGGAACTACTGCAGGAAACGGGCATGCAGGTGGACGTCGCCAACAACGGCGCCATCGCCGTGGATATGGCCCGCCACAGCCACTACGATCTGGTCCTCATGGACATGCAGATGCCGGTAATGGATGGGCTGGAGGCGGCCCGGGCCATCCATGGCCTGCCGGGAAAAGAAGCCCTGCCCATCCTGGCCATGACGGCCAACGCCTTTGATGATGACAAGGAACGCTGCCTGGCGGCCGGCATGTGCGACCACGTAGCCAAGCCCGTGGACCCGGAGCTGCTCTACGCCGCCCTCCTGCGCGCCCTGCCCGCGGGGGCCAAGGTCAAGCCGTCGGCGCCCGCGCCTTCCCTTGAGCGCAGCGGGGACATATTGGAGCAGCTCAGGTGTCTGCCGGGCATGGACGTGGAGGCCGGCATGAAAGCGGTGCGCAACAAGCTACCGAGTTATGTGCGTTTCCTTGGCCAGTTCGTGCAGCAACATCGCCACGACGGCGAACCAACACGGCGCTGTCTCAGAGAAGGCCGGATGGAGGAAGCCCGCCTCAAGGCCCATACCCTCAAGGGGGCCAGCAGCACTCTCGGCGTCCGTGCCGTTTTTGATGTGGCCCAGACACTTGAACGGGCCATCCTGGAGCATCGTGCCGGGCCGGAGCTGGAAGCACTCTGCGACCGTCTGGAAGACGTCCTGGTGGAACTTTCAGCATCGCTCGACGGTATTCTCGCCCAACAATCTTGAATGCCCCCTGGACGCGGCGATAGCGCTTCCGCCCAAAAAAAGGGGCAAGAAAACGCGGGGTGGCCCTTCAGTTTCTTGAGACGAAAAATATTATGGTGCAGTGCACAATTTTCTCTTGACAGGGTTTTCGGCTTCCCTATAATGGAACCATGCTGCAGCGCACCATCGCACTGCAAACCCACTCAGGAGATTCACCATGACCACCTTCGCTTCCCCGGAAACCTTCGCCGCCGGCGCCCGTGCCAACGCTGAATCCATGCTGACGCTTGCCAAGTCCGTGTTCGCTTCCGCCGAACGCCTGGCCGCCCTGAACCTGAACACCGCCCGTGCCCTGCTGGAAGACAGCGTCGCCAGCACCCGCCTCCTGATGGACGCCAAGGATCCGAAGGCCCTGATCGGCCTGCAAGCCAACCTGATCAAGCCCGCCATCGAGAAGGTTCTGGCCTACTCCAAGAGCGTGTATGAAATCTCCACCGACATCTCCGGCGAATTCAGCCGCCTGGCGGAAGGCCAAGTGGCCGATGTCAACAAGAACGTGGCTGACGTGATCGCCAAGGCTGTCAAGTCCGCCCCCGCCGGTTCCGAAGTGGCCGTGAGCGCCGTCACGAAGGCCGTCAGCGCCACCAACGCCGCGATTGAACGCCTGAACAAGGCCGGCAAGGATGCGACTGCCGCCGCCGAAGCCAGCGTCAGCGCCGCCTCCGCCGCGACCCTCAAGGCCGTGACCGCCGCCCTGTCCAAGCTGCCCGCCTAAACAGCCCCAGCGCTAGCAAAAAGCCCCGGACACGTCCGGGGCTTTTTGTTGCTGGTGAATTCTTTTATCCAAAAAACTCAGTTTGAAACGCCGAGGCGCCGAGACGCGGAGGAAAAACAAAAAATTGATGGCGGAATCGGCTCCACCCGTTTGGTGAGGCACCGATTGCTGCGAAGCCTTTGTTTTCTCGGCGCCTCGGCGCCTCTGCGCCTCGGCGTTTAGTCAACTGCCTTTTCAAGGTTTATAGGTCAACCAGGGACACCTGCCAGTAGCGCCGCCTTGTCGAGGAGGGCGTGGGCCTGGGCGATGAGTTTGGCCACGCCCCCGGCTTCCATGGCAGCCACGATCTGCCGTGAACTGAGGCACAACCGCAATGCCCCGCCACCGCCACAGGGCACCGGCTGGCCGAGACGGCCCCGCAAGGGGGCGCCGGGCATGGCCACCGGCAGGGCCTTGTGAATACGGGTCACGGCTTCCATGCCCAAGGCTCGGCCACTGGCATCCAGCAAGTAAAACGGCAGGATGCCCGGCACCTCATCCCACGGCCGGGTGCCCGCATGCCCGGAAAACGGCAAGACGCAAGCAAAGGCGGCATCATTTTCCAGGCGGGCCAGCATGGTCCCTGAAAATTCTTCCAGGCAGGCGGCGACGGTCGTTTCCGCTAGCAGGGAGAAGGGTCGCAGTTCCGCCAAAGCCGCTTCCCAGCGCAGCAGCAGGCCGAAGTTGAGCTGGCTGTCCGCCGGCAGGCTGCCGGCCTTGCCCGGCACCAGCAGGGCGCCGGAGAATGCGGGGCCAGCCAGGAACTTGGAACCAGTGAGGGCCACCAGGGCGCCCTGCTCCAGCCAGTGCCGTAAGGAGGCCCGGCTCAGCCGGGCCTGGCAGGCGTCCACCAGCAGGGTAATGCGATCCGGGAAACGGGATTTCAGTTCCAGCGCCACCCCTCGGGAAGGCGCCCTGAGGCCGGTCTTGGATACATCCAGCACCACCAGCAGCACTTGCCGGCCGGCCGCGACGGCCTGTTCGGTGAGACTTATGAACGCCCCATCCACCTCGGCTGCCGGCCGGGGCAAGCCGTCCGCCCCCCGGATGGGCACGTAGGCAAGTTCCCGGGTGCCGTCACGCAGCGGATGAACCATGCGCAAACCCGGTCCCGCCAGGGCCGCCGGCACGCCGCTGCCGGTTTCCGCCGCCTCCGGCAGGATGACGCTCAAGGCCCGCCCGCCACGGCACATGTCCAGGGCGAGGGCATGCAGATCAGTGCCGGAGGGTGAAACCAGGATATCCAGGCCCGGCAGATCGTTGATGCCGAAGAGGGTCGCCAGTTCGCCTTGCAGACGGCCCAGGGCACGCTCCCAGGTGCGCGAGACACCCCGATGTTCGATACTGAAGGCCAGGCGCCGACGCAGGGATTCTGCGGCGGCAAAGCCCCGGGGGGAAATTACCGAGGCCGTGGACGACGCAAAATCCAGCAGCTCCATATCGGGACGCGGCGCGCAACCGTAGCGGTTGGCGCCGCTGATGGGATCAAGGCCGAGGCGCTCGTCACCTCCTGCGACCAGCAGGTCTTCGGTCGAGGGCAGAACGGATGGGGTGGTGGCGCGGGGCTGGCTCATGCATGGATTAACGGCCGAGCATGGCATTTCTGGAGTCTTCCAGCATCTGCCGGAAGGCCGCGAAGACCTTGGCCATCTGGGGCTGCTTGTAGGGATAGACGTCCACCGGATCCATGCCATGCACGATCATGGCGTGATCCACTTCAAATATCAGCAGCTTGCCGTCCGCCGTCTCGGCGCAGTCAATGCCCAGGTAATCCAGGCCCAGGCGTTCTTGTATCTCGGCCAGGGCGGCCTGGTGGCGCGGAGCGAAGTCCGTGTCGAAATCCGCCATGAAGCGGGCTTCTTCCGCCCGTTTCTCCGGGCTGTCCGCCATGCCGGCGTTCAAGTAGTGGATCATCCAGTGGCTGGAAATGGCCATGTGGCCAGCGTAGGGCTTGCCCTCTATGAGCACGATGCGGAACTTGCGGAAAAGCCCGTCGGCACTCCGGTAGTCCACGAAGGGGGCCACGTAGAAGGCGTCCGCCGACGTGCCTGCCAGATAGGCGACCAGAGCCGGCGCGTCACCTACCTTGGCCAGGTCGTGGCCCGCGTGGGAATCCACCGGCCGCACGATGAGGGAAAAGGCGCCATCCTCGAGGAAATCCGGCACGTACAGCTCTTCCCGGCCCGCCTGGGCCAGCACCTCCCGCCCGACACGCACGGTGATGGGCATGAGCACACCCGGCACGCCCCGCAGGCGCCGGGCGGCTCCATCCCGGCTCAACTGAGCGATGCGCTCAGGGCGATTCAGCAGAGGCCGGGGCCAGAACGGGGCCACACTTTCCAGTTCCTTGAGAATTTCCCGGTTGGCATCCGACTCGCTCATGGCCACCAGGGCCACGTCATGATCCGGCACCGCATCCGGCAGGGGCTGGCCCGGCAGCAGATAAAGCATTTCCACGGCAATGTCGGAGTTCTCCAGCAGGGCTTCCAGGGGCGTGTTGGCGGTCAGGTCGCCGGGGGCCATGAGGGCCAGCAGCGTCAGGCCGGCCTTGTCCCCGGCGGCCGGCAGATGGTAAATCTGGCGGGTTTCCAGGGCCTGGGCCTGCACCGACAGGGCCAAGCGGGGATTGCCGGTGAGGTGCAGCACCGTAGAAAGGTCCATGAGGGCTTCCGCGTCACCGGTATCCGCCGTGGCCCGGGCGATAAGACTGGCCCCCAGGGGCGCCAAGTCTTCACCGACAAAGGCCCGGCGCATCAGGCGGGCCAGCCCCATGAGGGGTTCAAAGGTGGGAACGGCGTTTTCTTCCAGGCTCATGGTGTTTCCTCGACAGACAGGCGGAGTGCGGCACCGAAGCGCAGGACAGCCTGCAGCAGGGCTTCGATGTCGTCAGAAGTGGTGCGGTGATTGACGATGGCGGCCCGGATGGCCAGGCGCCCCGCCAAAATAGTGGTGGATGGTGCGGCGATGCCTGACTCGTGCAGGCGCAGCACGATTTCCCGGTTCACCCGGTCCGCATCCGGCGCTCGGTAGCGGAAACACACGATGTTCAGGGCCACCGGCGCCAGGAGTTCCAGGTCCGGCTCGGCCTCGACCCGGGCCGCCAAAAGGGTGGCCAGGCCACAGGTGCCGGCCATCATGCGCCCGAGGCGCTCCGTGCCATACACCTTGAGGGTGAACCAGGTTTTCAGGGCGCGGAAACCCCGGGAGAGATCAGGGCCGAAATCGCAGGGCCAGGGAGACCCGCCCGCCAGACCCCGGCTTTCCCGACGCAGGTAGGCGGCGGGCGAGGAGAAGGCGGCCCGGTGCTGATCCCCGTCCCGTACCAGGATAAAGCCGGCGTCGTAAGGCACCTGGCCCCACTTGTGGAAATCGAAGGCGATGGAATCCGCGTCCTGGATACCCTCCAGCAAGGGCGCCAGTTCGCTTGAACACAGGCCCAGTGCCCCGTAGGCCCCGTCCACGTGGAACCACAGGCCGTCCCGGGCGGCGATGTCCGCCACCCCTGGCAGGTCGTCGATGGCCCCCACATCCACCGTGCCGGCAGTGGCCGCCACGAAGAAAGGCTGGCGGCCCGCTTCCCGGTCCGCCTGGATGGCCCCGGCCAGGGCCGCCAGGTCCATGCGGTAATGGGTATCCACGGGAATGCGCCGCAGGGCGTCCGTACCCAAGCCGGCGATGTCCATGGCCTGGGCGATGCAGCCATGGGCTGCGGTGGAGGTGTAGGCAACGAGGCGCGAGGTCTGCATGCCGACGCTCCTCACTTCCGTGCCCAGGGCTGCGGTGCGGGCCACCAGCACAGCCAGCAGATTGGCCGTGGAAGAGCCGGTGACGAACAAGCCGCTGGCCGTGTCCGGAAAATCAAAGAGTTCCGCCATCCAGCGGGTAATCTGCCGTTCCACCTCGACGGGCATCTGGTCCCGCCCGCCCAGGTTGGCGTTCATCCCCCCGGCCAGCATTTCCGCCAGCATGCCCACCGGCGTGCCGCCGCCGTGCACCCAGCCCATGAAGCCTGGGTGGGTGTTGCCCGCCCCGTAGGGCAGGATGGATTCCATGAAAATGCGGTGGGCCTCGGCCAGGTCGCCCTCGCTCCGGGGCAGCGCTTCCCGCACCTGCTCCCGCACCGTCTCCGGGATGGCTTGCCAGACCGACCGTTCCCGCAGGTTTTCCAGGTAATCCAGCATGTCGTCCAGCATGCGATGCCCCTGGGCACGCAGGGACGACCAGTCGTCCGGATCCAGGGTTTCGGCGTGAGGAACGGGCGGACGTGAATTCATCAGGACGAGCGTTTTGCTTGGAAGCGAAAGTGTAGCCGATGCCAGACTTTCTGCCATTAAACTGGCGGCAATCTTCTACGGAATTTTGTAGTCCATCTTGCATGCTTGACGCTGGGGAGGCCTGGCCCATAGAGTGGCGACCTCACTGCTGCGGCAGCCTCGCCGAAACCCATGGCGCAAACGTATCTCCAGCAGCCCTTCGCGATGCCATGACCCTAACTGACGCAAGTTCCCCGCCGTCCCCCCGTTGCCCCTGGGCCGGAAGCGATCCCACGTACATCGCCTATCACGACACCGAATGGGGCGTGCCGGTACATGACGACCGGCGGCTATTCGAATTCATCACGCTGGAGGGCGCCCAGGCCGGGTTGTCCTGGATCACCATCCTGCGCATGCGCGAGGCCTACCGGCTGGACTTCGAGGGCTTCGACCCCGAAAAGGTGGCGCGCTTCGACGACAGGATGATGTCCCGGCTGATGTCGAACCCGGGCATTGTACGAAATCGCCTGAAGATTACCTCCGCCGTGGGCAACGCCCGGGCCTTCCTCAAGGTGCAGGCGGAGTTCGGCTCGTTTGACGCTTATCTATGGGGGTTCGTGGCAGGCCGGACGGTGCACAACGCCTGGACCGTCATGACCGAGGTGCCAACCACCACCAAGGTCTCGGACACCCTGGCCAAGGATCTGAAGCGTCGCGGCTTCAAGTTCGTCGGTTCCACCATCTGTTACGCCCTGATGCAGGCGGTGGGCATGGTGAACGACCACTTGGTGAGCTGCCCGCGCCACCGGGAACTGGGCGGCGAGGCCTGATCCTGTCGGGTTGCTTACCCGCCTCACAAAAGCATCCGCAGGTCGGCCTTGTGGGTCGGCATTCATGCCGACAAAGCGCCCTCACCGTCGCCCTGAAGGGCGACCCACAAAAGCATCCGTATTACGCAGCGGCTTCGAAGTGGCTCAGCCAGGCAGAATGGCGACGATGCCTTCGAAATCCAGCACGGCGAGGCGCGCTGCCACCTCGTTACAGAAGGCCCGGCATTCCGGACGGGCCTGGTGGAATCGGGCGATCCATTCTTCGATTTCGTAGATCGCCCCCTGCCTGACAAAGTCGGCCAGCTCCACACATTCGGCAGCAGACGGGCTTTCCTGGCGGGGTTCGCTGTTTTCAGGCATGTCCGGCCCGGGGGCGGCCGGGATTCCTTTCGCCCGCTGCCACGCCAGCCCCAGCACACGCCCGACACATTCCAGGATTTCCGTACCGTTCACCGGCTTGAGCAACACAGCGTCAAAACAGGGCAGCGCACCCCAGTCAGCCGGTGGACAGGGTGGCTGGGCAGAGAGCAGCAGCGCCGGGACAGGGGAGTTGGCGCTGCGCAGTGCCCGCAAAATATCCCAGCCAGAGCCATCCGGCAGGCGCTGGTCCAGCAGGGCCAGATCGAATGCGGCACCCGCCGCCAGCGCCAGCGCTTCGCCCACCGTGCCCGCCGCCTGCACGACGAAACCGGTTTCCCCCAGCAATTGCTCCAGCAAGCGGCGGTTGCCGACATGATCCTCCACCAACAGGATGCGGCGGCAAGGCCCCCCGTAGCCGAGAATATCCAAGCCACCCAAAACCATGGCAACGTCCGCTTCAGCGGCCACCGCCAGATTAAGTTCGAACCAGAAACGACTTCCCTCTCCCGGGCGGCTATCCACCCGTAATTCGCCGCCCATGGCGCCCACGATCTGACGGCCGATGGCGAGTCCCAGCCCCAGGCCGCCCTTGTGTTCGCCGCCGGAAGTGCGCTCGAATGGCTCGAAGATGCGCTCCAGATTGGCGGGGTCTATGCCCTGCCCCGTGTCTTCCACCGCAAAGGACAGCCGTGCCAGGCCCTCATCCGCCGCCAGCAACTGAACCGACAGGCTGATGCGGCCATGACGGGTATGCTGTGCCGCATTGGACAGGAGGATCAGCAGCACTTGTTCCAGCCGCTGTGTATCCACCCGCAGCACGGCGGGCAGATTTTCACCAAGCCGGCTTTTGAAATCATGCTGATGCTCGTTCGACAAGGCCAGGCCATAGGCCTGGATGCGCTCCAGCAGGCCGTAAACATAGACCGCCTTTGGATCGAGTATCACAGCGCCCCGGTCACCCCGGGCATGGTCCAGCAGATCATCCACCAGACGCGCCAGGTGCCGGCCACCTTCCTCGAGGAACGCCAGGTGTTGGCCGAAAGTCCCGGCCGCGCCCCGGCGCAACAGGTGGGCATAGCCGAGGATGAGGTGCAGGGGCGTGCGCAATTCGTGGCTGACCCGGGCCAGGAACTCCCCCTTGGCCTGGTCTGCGCCTTGTGCAACCAGGATTTCGGCCTGGGCGGCCAGCGTTTCCCGTTTCAGCTTGTCCAGGCGCTGGCTGATGGCGGCAATAACAACACCGCACAAACAAACGACAGCAGGGCCATGGAGGCCTGGGGCGCCAGACGCCAGTCCGGCATCCAGCCCAGAAGCTCTGCAAAAATCGGCATGCCCGCAATAAAGGCCAGGACCAGGGAGCTGAGCATCAAGCGGGCGGGTCGGAAGCCTTCGCGCACGGCCTCCAGCGTGACCCCCAGGTGAGCCAGCCTGCTGAGCACCATCAAGGGCGAAATACCCGGCAAAAACACCGGGAAAGCCGGCCCCAGCAGAACGGCCAGCAGCATGCCGCCTTGCAGCCACAGCAGGACTTCCATGCCGCGCCGCCCCTTGTGGGAACCCAATTTATCGAAAGGTATGAGGTTGACGATAAAGCGGTTCATGCTCATCAAGGCCCGCAGCCCGAACACCGGCGGAGCCTGAAAAGACCACTCGGGCCGCTCCGGCCACAGATAGGCATGGTCATAGCCAAGCAGGCTGGACTCACTCAGGCAAATGAAGATCAGATTGAGACCCAAATACAGCGCCGCCCGGTCCCCCTGGAATGGCACCAGGGTCAGTGCGTAAAGCGCCAGCCCCAGCAACACGCCGAAGCTCAGCATGGCCAGCAACTCTTCCCGGTGGGAAATGCGCTCGAAAGCCTCCTGCGTCCACAAGACGGGCAGCAAGGACATGCGGGAGCGGGTGTGCACCCGCACATACAGGGTGGCGCTGGCGCCAGCTTCAATGCGCAGGGGGAAGGCGATGATGCGGTTTTGCGCCGGTCGCCGGTCTACGGAAATCTTCAGCCCATTCTCCAGCCGCCCATAGCCTCTACCGGGCCTAACTGGCCGCCAGCATCGAGGAAATATTCAAAGGCGAAAGCAGGGGCTACCGCTCCGCCACCGTCACCTCCAGACTCGCGGCCTGAGCCAGGCAGGCAAAGAGCAGGCCCAAGCCAAGCAAGCAGCGCAGCAGGAAGGTAATCATGGGTCCGGTACGACAGCCACCTTCAAACCGGCAGAGCGGCGGTAGGCAGAGGGCGTCATGCCGTAGCGCTCGCGGAAAGCATTGGCGATGGCCGCTTTGCCATAGCCCACCGTGGCGGCCACCACGCCGATGTTCGGCCACGGTGCGCAAGGCCCTCCGTACGGAGGGCATCCAGCGCGTGAAGCCTGAGCGCGTGGCGCCGGAACCGGGTGAAAAACCGGCGCGTTATGGCTATACCAAGGCGCACCGACGTCAGGATAACCCCGACGGTATGAACACCGACCTGACAGACGCCGAATGGACATTGGTTCATGACCTGTTCGAGCGCACGGGTGGGCGCGGCAAACCGGCGACCTACGAACGGCGGCACATGGTTAATGCCTGCTGCTACGTGGTGCGCACGGGCTGCGCCTGGCGCCTGTTGCCCAAGAACTTTCCCCATTGGCAGGCGACATACAAGGCGTTCAGTCGCTGGGCGAGCGCCGGGATCTTTGAAGTCATGCATGATCGCCTGCGGCAGCAATGGCGAGAGCGTGTCGGCAAGGCGCCGGAACCGACCGCCGCCATCATCGATGCCCAAAGCACTCGCAACAGCCCGCAGGGTGGAGACACAGGGTTCGATGCCGGAAAGAAGGTCAA
>JAYTVW010000148.1:0-10965 GCA_043743785.1 Rhodocyclales bacterium
CGATCACAGTACGCCCGCTGCGTTTCCCCGCTTACCCGCCAGGCGCTCACATGCCCTCGCCAGTACGCTTCCAACTCCCCACTCTTGTCCATCGCAACCCCCAGGTGAAAACCTGAAGGTTGCGGGATCTTCGCCAAGGATTACAGATGGGCCGGCTGGGTGCTTACCCTGCTCACCCTGGGGCTGCTGCTGGATGGCAGTGGCTTCGTGCGCCGCTCAAAAGTGCTGGCGGGCAACGTGGTGGAGAGCCGCACGCTGGCGGGGATGCTCTGCGAGCTGGGCATTGCACCGGGGGGCTTGGTGGTGATGGATGCAGGCATTGCCACCGCAGCCAATCTGATCTGGCTGCAGGATCAGGGCTACTGCTACCTAGTGGTGAGCCGGGAGCGCGACCGCCACTTTTCCGAGGGCGAGGTCACGCTGACCACGGCCGGGGACGACACCATTCAGGTGGAGAAAGTGCTCGATGAGGCGGCTGGCGAAGTGCGCCTGTATTGCTATTCGGCACGGCGGGAGCTGAAGGAAACCGGCATCAATGAGCGCTTTTGCCAGCGTTTCGAGGCGGGCCTGGCCAAGCTGGCGGCGGGATTGATGCGACCGCGCGGTGCCAAGCACCCGGAGATCATTCACGAGCGCATCGGACGCCTCAAGCAAGCCAGCTTCGGCGTGGGTCGGCACTATGCCATCACCGTGGAAACCGATGCCGCCCAGACGACGGTAACGCGCATCTCTTGGGAGAAGCAGCCCGTCGCCGGCTCCATGCTTACTGAACCCGGCACCTACTGCCTGCGCAGTAACGAGACCGGCTGGGATGAAGAGCGGCTCTGGCGCACCTACATCATGCTCACCGACCTGGAGTCGGTATTCCGCAGCCTGAAATTCGAACTGGGGTTGCGCCCCATTCACCATCACAAGCAGGAAACGGGGCGATGGGCATCTCTTCATCACCGTCCTGGCCTACCAGTGTGTGCATCTCCTTCGCCGCACCCTCCGCGAAAAGGGCATCACCGCGCGGTGGAGTGTCCTGCGCCGCACCCTCTCCGGCCAACGCCGCGTCACCGCCCAATTCAAACAACACGACGGTCGTACCCTCTCCCTCCGCAAATCCACCCAGCCCGAAGCCAAACTCCAGGCCATCTACCAAGCCCTCGACCTCAATCCCCTCCCCGGCGGCACCAAGAAACTGCTTTCCTGACATGCCACCTCACCAAAAACCAATAATGTAGTGCCACTCCAGACAATGTAAGGTGCCATCATACTGATTAATAATGAAGTGTCTGGAGGGGTGTTAAATACGGCCTAGCCCCATTTTCAAAGCCTGAATGCCTGGCCTTGAAACCGGGTTTCCCTCCATGAAAAACGGCGCCCCCGGAAAACCGGTAGGGCGCCGAAGGTGCTGCGAGGAGGACTTGATCTTTACACGATGCCGAACAGGTAATAGCTGGCGATGACCACGAAGACCGCCAGGGTCTTGATGACCGTGATGGCGAAAATATCCTTGTAGGAGGTCTTGTGGGTCAGGCCGGTGACGGCCAGCAGGGTGATGACGGCGCCGTTGTGGGGAAGGGTGTCCATGCCGCCGCTGGCCATGGCCGCCACCCGGTGGAAGACTTCCAGGGGAATGCCGGCGGCGGCGGCGTTGGCGATGAAGGATTCCGACATGGCGGCCAGGGCGATGCTCATGCCGCCGGAGGCGGAGCCGGTGATGCCGGCAAGCGACGTCACGGTGATGGCTTCATTGATGAGCGGATTGGGAATGGCCTTGAGACCGTCCGCCACCACCAGGAAGCCGGGCAGGGCGGCAATCACCGCGCCGAAGCCGTATTCCGAGGCGGTGTTCATGGAAGCCAGGAGGGCGCCGGCAATGGCGGAGCGGGAACCTTCGGCGAAGCGCGTCACCACGGGTTTCCAGGCGAAGGCGAAGACGGTGAGGATACCCACCAGCAGGGCGCCTTCCACGGCCCAGATGGCGCCGATCTTGGAGGTTTCCTGTACGACCGGGGCCACCTTGCCGATGACGGCGGGCAGGAAGGACACGGACTTGCCGTAAAGCTCCGGGATGCCGATGGTGAACACCTTGTTCATGACGCCGACGAGCACCAGGGGCAGGATGGCGATGAAGGGATTGGCCAGCTTGCCGTGGTCGAAGGCTTCCGGTTCATTCACCAGATCCGTGCCGTAGCCTTCCCCGGCGGCGGCGGCCTGCTTGCGGCGATAGTTCAGGTACAGCAGGCCGGTGATCAGGATGAACACGCCACCCAGGGTACCGAGCCAGGGCGCGGCGTAGATGTTGGTCTTGAAGAAGGTGGTGGGGATGATGTTCTGGATCTGGGGCGTGCCCGGCAGGGAATCCATGGTGAAGGTGAAGGCGCCCAGGGCGATAGTGCCCGGGATCAGGCGCTTGGGGATGCCGCCCTGCTTGAACATTTCCGCCGCGAAGGGATAGACGGCGAACACCACCACGAACAGGGACACGCCGCCGTAGGTGAGGAGACCGCACACCGCCACGATGGACAGCATGGCCCGCTCCCGGCCCACCAGGTTGATGACGGAGGAGACGATGGACTTGGAGAAGCCGGAGAGTTCAATGACCTTGCCGAAGATGGCGCCCAAAAGGAACACCGGGAAGTAGAGCTTGACGAAGCCCACCATCTTGTCCATGAAGAGGCCCGTGAACATGGGGGCCACCAGGTTCGGATCGGACAGCAGTACGGCGCCGAGGGCCGCGATAGGGGCGAAGAGGATGACGCTGTAGCCTCGATAGGCCACGAACATCAGGAACATCAGTGCTGCCAGTACGATGATGAAGCTCACGGTTTGTCTCCTTTGATGGTTTTGCCGATTTTTAATAGGGGAATGTTTTTCGTGGGGCGGACTTCAGTCCGCCATGGCCGGCTTGAGCCGGCCCCACAAGTCCATCTCTTGTTGGGTTTCACTGACTGTTGGCTGCGGTGGCAGCTTGTTCGAGCGCGTGCAACTGATTCAGGGCCTCCTCCTGGCCCTCGTAGATATGCGGTGACACATTGCGGCGTTCCAGCGCATCCCCCAGCTTGACGCGCATGAAGGAACTGGTGGTGTAGCGGGTGACGCCCGAATAGAAGCGGTCGATGAGATCCCGCACCATTTCGGCGTAGCTATCCAGCAGTTCCGGGTGGATGCTGAAGTTATCGTAATTCACCACCGCGAAGACCTTGTAGCCCAGGGGCGCCAGCTTCCCGGTCACTGTCTTGCGGATGCGTTCCACTTCGTCCTGGCTGGTGACCGACAGGCCTTCGAAATTCACGAAGAAGAGTTTGTTTACCGGATCAAAGGTCAGGCGTTGGTCCAGGGGCAGGGACAACAGGTCCCGGCGCAGTTCCATGGGGGCATCGGCAAAAATCCGCCCATCCATTTCCTTCAGGTCCGGGCTGATGAGGGGGCGGAAGGCCATGTTTGCCAGGATGTCCCGTTCCAGGTCCATGCCGGGGGCAATTTCGATGAGTTCCAGGCCCTCGGCGGTCAGGCGAAAGACACAGCGTTCGGTGACATACAGCACGCTTTTCCCGCGCTGGGCGGCGTAGGGTCCGCTGAAGGTGCGGTGTTCCACTTCCTTGATGAATTTCTGCGTGCTGCCTTCCCTGACGATGCGCAGTTTGCCGTCCTCGATGGCGACTTCCAGGTCGCCAGCCGTGAAGGTGCCGACGAAGACGACTTTCTTGGCGGACTGGCTGATGTTGATGAAGCCGCCAGCGCCGGTCAGACGGGTGCCGAAACGGCTGACATTGAGGTTGCCCTGCCGGTCCGCCTGGGCCAGGCCGAGGAAAGTGGCATCCAGCCCGCCACCGTCGTAGAAATCGAACTGATAGGGCTGGTCAATGATGGCGGAGGCGTTGGTGGCGGCGCCAAAATTCAGGCCGCCCGCCGGTACACCGCCCACCACACCTGGTTCCGCCGTGAGGGTCAGGAGGTCGATGACCTTCTCTTCTGCCGCCACGCTGGCCACGCCTTCCGGCATGCCTATGCCCAGGTTCACCACGCTGTTGGCCTGGAGTTCCAGGGCGGCGCGGCGGGCGATGATCTTGCGTTCATTCATGTCCATGGCGGGAATGGAGGACATGGGCACGCGGATTTCGCCGGAAAAGGCCGGGCTGTAGGTCTCCATGAAGGTCTGCATATGGTGTTCGGGCTTTTCCGCCACCACCACGCAATCCACCAGGATGCCGGGGATCTTCACTTGGCGGGAATTCAGGGAGCCGGCCTCGGCGATGCGTTCCACCTGCACGATGACGATGCCGCCGGAGTTGTGGGCGGCCATGGCGATGGCCAGGGCTTCCAGGGTCAGGGCTTCCTTTTCCATGGTGATGTTGCCGTCCGGGTCCGCCGTGGTGCCGCGGATGATGCCGACGTGGATAGGAAAGGTCTTGTAAAGCAGGTATTCCTGGCCCCCCACGGTGGTGAGTTCCACCAGGTCTTCCGTGGTGATGTCATTCACCTTGCCGCCGCCAAAGCGCGGGTCCACGAAGGTACCCAAGCCGATGGAGGAAATCTGGCAGGGTTTGCCGCCGGCGATGTCGCGGAACAGATGGACGATCACCCCCTGGGGCAGGTTGTAGCCCTGGATCTTGTTGGCGGTGGCCAGGGCCTGGAGTTTGGGTACCAGGCCCCAATGGCCGCCGATGACCTTGGCCACCAGGCCTTCATGGCCCAAATGGTTGAGGCCCCGGTTCTTGCCGTCGCCTTGGCCGGCGGCATAGACGAGGGTCAGGTTGCGCGGCGTGCCGCCGGCATCCTGGCCGTTATCACCCATGAAGCGCTGCTCCAGGGCCACGGCAATGCCTTCGGGAAAACCGATGCCGACAAAGCCGCCGGTGGCGACGGTGTCACCGTCCCGGATCAGGCGCACGGCGTCGGCTGCGGAAACGATCTTGTTGCGCTTCGGTGGCTGGCTGCCGCCGAGCATGGGATGGGATATGCCTGTCGGCATGGTGACTCCTCCTTTGTTTGTCGTCTCTATCGCCCGATTCGGGCGGTGTCGCGGTCGATGCCGCGTTGCTTTGAAAGTCGCCGGAACCCTTTTTCGTTTTCCGCCCGTTGAAAGGGAGAGACGTTGGGGTTGGAGGGTTCCGGCGCTTCCGTCTTGTCCGGGTCATGTGCCCGTTTGAAGAATATCAATAGCAGTTAGTGTGCCTGGGCCGGGAAATGGCTGCAGGCATGCTTCAAGTGCATGAACTTAATGGGGATGTTTTGTCCGGTAGACGTTGCGGCGGATTTTTCAGGAGGGGCATGTCTCTGGAGAGAGACAAGGGCGAGTCTAAAGCCGTCTCGTTTTAGAGACTTTGTCTCTTTATTGAGACTGATCGGCGCCGGCCATGCCCAGGGCGGCGAGCTTCTTGTAGAGGGTGGCGCGGCCGATGCCCAGGCGGCGGGCTGCCTCGCCCACCTTGCCCAGGCAGGCATCCAGGGCTTGTTGCAACAACTGGCGTTCGAAATCCGCCATGGCTTCCCCGTAGCGGCGAATGGCGGCCGGCGCCGCAGCCGGAAGCGCCGTCACTTGGGTTGCCGATTTCGGCTGGGGTGGGGTGGTCAGGGCAAGACCCGGCAGGATGCGCTGCAGATCTTCCACCCCCAGGTGCACCGCGTCGGACATCATGACGGCCTTTTCCAGCACGTTGCGCAATTCCCGGATGTTGCCGGGCCAGGACTGGACCGCCAGCAGGGGATAAACCTCCCGGTCCAGATCCCGCACCGGCTGGCTGGAGCGGAGCGCAATCGCCTCTAAAATGTGTTCGCACAGGGGTTGCAGGTCCTGGATGCGTTCCCTGAGCGGCGGCAGGGTGAGGGACAGCACATTCAGGCGGTAGTACAGGTCGGCGCGAAAACGCCCGGTCCGCACCAGCTCCTGCAAGTCCGTGCTGGTGGCGGCGATGATGCGGGCGTCCACCTTGATCATCTTGTTGGAACCCACCGCCTCGAACTCGTTTTCCTGGAGCACCCGCAAGAGCTTGGTCTGCAGTTGTAGGGGCATGTCACCGATTTCGTCAAGGAACAGGGTGCCGCCTTCCGCCAGGGAGAATTTGCCCACCCGGCCCTTGCGATCGGCGCCGGTGTAGGCCCCCGGCGCCACGCCGAAGAACTCGGTTTCCAGCAGGGTTTCCGGGATGGCGGCCACATTCACGGCGATGAAGGGCTGATGGGCCCGCAGGGAGGCGGCGTGGATGGCCTGGGCCAGGAGTTCCTTGCCGGTGCCGGTTTCACCCAGGATCAGCAGCGGTGCCTCGGCCTGGGCAGCGCGGCGCGCCTGACGCTTGAGGTCGATGCAGGCGGGGCTTACCCCGATGATGCTGGCGAAAGAATACTTGGTGCGCCGGGCCTCCGCCAGGGAGCGCCGGGCGCTGGCCAGTTCCTCCTTCAAGTGCATGAACTTGGAAAACAGGGGCGACAGGGGGAAGAACTGGTCGTAGAGGGCGAAGCCCAAGGCGCCGATGGTCTTGCCTTCGTCATCCTTGATGGGCAGGCGGGTGACGATGAAATACTGGTCCGAGGCTTCCAGCACATCCAGCAGCAGGGGTTCGCCGGTGACGACCACCTGGCGCATCAGGCTATTGGGGATGACTTCCTCAATCTCCCGGCCGATGGCATCCGCCGGGGAGCCGACGCCGAAGCGTGCGGCATAGCGGGCGTTGATCCAGACGATGCGGGCATTCTGGTCTACGACCACCGTGCCTTCGCAGAGCCGGTCCAGGCTGTCGAAAAGCGTCTGCATGGCCCGGCTGCGCAGGGCCTGGTAGTTCAGCACCAGGTCGGGATGGATGGCGGTGTCTGACGCCGGGCTTGCGGAGGAAATGGTCGGCGCTGAAACGGTTTTCCGGGAACTCATCGGGCGGCATTTTCCTGGCAAACCCTGTAAATTTTGGTGCGCCCCGTAGGTCGGGTTTCAACCCGACACGCTCGGCCACCACCCAATGTCGTCGGGCTGAGGCCCGACCTACGAAATCTTTATCAGATGGCGCCCTTGTCGCGCATGATGCGGCCCTTTTCCCGTTCCCAGTCCTTCTTCTTCTCGTCGTCCCGCTTGTCGTACTGCTTCTTGCCCTTGGCGAGGCCGATGGAGACCTTGATGCGCCCCTTGTTGTAATGCAGATCCAGGGGGATCAGGGCATAGCCGGCCCGTTCCACCTTGCCAATGAGCTTGGTGATTTCCTCCGCATGCAGCAAGAGCTTGCGCGTGCGGGTGTTGTCCGGGTGGATGTGGGTGGAGGCGGAGAGCAAGGGGCTGATGTGGGCGCCGATGAGATAGATCTCACCGTTCCTGATCATCACATAGGCTTCCTTGATCTGGGCCCGGCCGGCACGGATCGCCTTGACTTCCCAGCCTTCCAGCACGAGGCCCGCTTCATAGCGGTCCTCGATGAAATAGTCATGGAAGGCTTTCTTGTTGTCGGCAATGCTCATGGGGAAGGGGCAGGAAAGAAGGCAGGGAAGAAATGGAAAACGGCAATGCCGGACGGGCCGACGCTACGCTACAATGCGCGATTTTAGCAGCAACGTCGCCGCGATGGCCGCAGTCAAGAAAATCGTCCTCATTGAGCAAAGTGCGGCTCGCATGTTTGAACTGGTGGACCGTGTCGAGGATTACCCCTTGTTCCTGCCCTGGTGCGGCGGCACGGAGTTGATCGAGCGCAGCAGCGAAAAAACCGCCGCGCGTATTCATATCAACTATCACGGCATCAAGGCCCATTTTTCCACGGAAAACCACAAGGAATTTCCGCGGCATATGCGCATCGCCCTGCGGGAAGGGCCGTTCAAACAGCTGGATGGTTCGTGGACCTTCACCCCCTTGGGGGAGGGCGCCTGCAAGATCGAGTTTGCGCTGAGTTACGAGTTTTCCGCCCGGCTGCTGGACAAGGCGCTGGGGCCGGTCTTCAACCACATTGCCAATACCTTCGTGGAGTCCTTCGTGAAGCGGGCGTCAGAAAAGAGCTGAACCATGGCCGAAACCCCCAAGAGCAAGTCGTCCATCAATGTCGAAGTGGTGTATGCCCTGCCGACGCGCCAGGAAATTGTCCGCCTGAAACTGACGGAAGGTGCCACCGTACAGAGCGCTCTCGATGCCTCCGGCCTCTTGCAGAAATATCCCCTGATCGACCCGGCGAAAAACAAGTTCGGCGTCTTCGGCAAGCTGGTCAAGCTGGATACGGCCTTGCGGGCCAAGGATCGGGTGGAAATCTACCGGGCGCTCATCGCCGACCCGAAGGAAGTGCGCAAGCAGCGCGCCGCCGAAGGCAAGGTCATGAAGAAGGGTGGCGGGGCAGGGGTGGCGGAGGAATAGTGGAGGGAGAATTTGGGATTTAGGGGGAAGTCGCGGCGCGCGTTGCGCGCCCCTGATTTTACTAAATCCAAAATCCCAAATCCTTACTTGCAGTTCTGCTCTAGTTGTTGCCGGGTGCGGGCGATGTCGGCTTGGCGCTGGCTGTCGTCGATGACTTCCCGTTCGCCCTTTTCGTTCATGCGGGCGATGCTCTGTCCGCCTTCAAGGGCTGCCAGGTTGCCGCGCAAGCTCCGGCAAGTCTCTTCCATGCGGGCCGCCTCAGCCTTGTCCTTGTCTGCCTTGGTTTGTGCATCCGCCGCTTCGGTGCGCCGCTTGCGGAATTCCATATTTTTTTCCGCCAGGCTCGGCGACTTGATTGGGCTGGCTGCGGCTGGGTCTGCGGGCGCATCGGCTGTGGCGCGGTTATGGCGCTTCTGCACCTCCACGTTTCCTGCCGGAGGGGAGTCCGCATAGTGCAGGCGGCCCTCGGCGTCGCGCCAGGAATAGATGTCGCCTGCCGCCGCACCGGCCGCCAACAACGGGCACGTCAGCAAGGCCATGATGTGGCGTAAGTTCATCACTCCTCCGGTTTGCGGTGCCGGGCCTGTAGTTTGCCTGGCCCCATTCAGCTCTGTATAATACGTCTTTGCATTCAAGGATAATAGTCATGCGAGTGATACAGAAGGCGCTGACGTTCGACGACGTCCTCCTTGTCCCCGCCCACTCGACCATCCTGCCGCGCGACGTCAGTCTCGCGACGCGCCTCTCCCGCAATATCAGCCTGAGCATTCCCCTGGTCTCCGCCGCAATGGATACCGTGACGGAAGCGCGTCTGGCCATTGCGTTGGCACAGGAAGGCGGCATCGGCATCATTCACAAGAATCTGCAGCCCCGGGAGCAAGCCGCCGAGGTGGCCAAGGTCAAGCGTTTCGAATCCGGCGTATTGAAGGATCCCATCGCCGTGCCTCCCAGCATGACGGTGCGTGAAGTGGTCATGCTCACCCGCAGCCATCGCATCTCCGGCTTGCCGGTGCTGGACGGCAACAAGGTGGTGGGCATCGTCACCAACCGGGACACGCGCTTCGAGACCAACCTGGACCAGCCGGTTTCCAACATCATGACGCCGCGGGAACGCCTCGTTACGGTCCTCGAAGGCACTTCAATCGAAGAAGGCAAGGCCCTGATGCACAAGCATCGGCTGGAGCGCGTTCTTGTGGTGAATAAGGATTTCGAGCTGCGCGGCCTGATGACCGTGAAGGACATCCTGAAGTCTACCGAACACCCGCTGGCCAGCAAGGATCCGCAAGGACGCCTGCGCGTCGGCGCCGCCATTGGTGTCGGTGCCGGCACGGAAGAGCGGGCCGAGTTGCTGGCGGAAGCTGGCGTGGATGTGCTGGTGGTGGATACGGCCCACGGTCATTCGCAAGGTGTTCTGGACCGTGTGCGCTGGGTCAAGAACAACCTGCCCGGCGTGGATGTCATCGGCGGCAACATCGCCACCGCCTCCGCCGCCCGTGCGCTTGTGGACCACGGCGCCGACGGTGTGAAGGTCGGCATCGGCCCCGGTTCCATCTGCACCACGCGCATCGTGGCCGGTGTGGGCGTACCCCAGATCAGCGCCATCGACAATGTGGCCACCGCCCTCATGGGGACGGGCGTGCCCATGATCGCCGACGGCGGCATCCGTTTCTCCGGTGATATTTCGAAGGCCATCGCGGCTGGCGCCAATGCGGTCATGCTGGGCGGCCTGTTCGGCGGCACGGAAGAAGCCCCGGGCGAAACCGTGTTGTTCCAGGGCCGTTCCTACAAGGCCTACCGGGGCATGGGTTCCTTGGGGGCCATGCAGCAGGGCGCCGCGGACCGTTACTTCCAGGACAACGAAGTGAACGTGGACAAACTGGTGCCGGAAGGCGTCGAAGGCCGGGTGCCCTACAAGGGCCCGGTGATTGCCGTCATCCATCAACTCATGGGCGGCCTGCGTGCCAGCATGGGTTACACCGGTTGTGCCACCATCGACGAAATGCGTTCCCGCGCCGAATTCGTTGAAATCACCTCCGCCGGCATCCGTGAATCCCACGTCCACGACGTGCAGATCACCAAGGAAGCCCCCAACTATCACGTTGATTGATTCCCCGTAGCAGGAAAGGGGCGGCGGCTAGCCGCCCTTTTTCGTTGGAGCAGCCATGTCTCATCAAAAAATCCTCATCCTCGACTTCGGTTCCCA
This sequence comes from Rhodocyclales bacterium, assembly GCA_043743785.1. Taxonomy (GTDB): domain Bacteria; phylum Pseudomonadota; class Gammaproteobacteria; order Burkholderiales; family Rhodocyclaceae; genus JAQTNA01. The sequence goes on from JAYTVW010000148.1 coordinate 10,512, forward strand.
GGTTTCCCAGCTGATTGCCCGGCGCGTACGGGAGCAGCAGGTGTATTGCGAACTGCATTCCTTCGATGTGTCCGCCGACTTCATCCGCGAATACCAGCCCAGTGGCATCATCCTGTCCGGCGGCCCGAATTCGGTGTACGAAGCCGAAGAGTGGCGGGCGCCCCAGATGGTGTTCGAGCTGGGGGTGCCGGTCCTGGGCATTTGCTACGGCATGCAGACCATGGCGCAGCAACTGGGTGGCAAGGTGGAAGGCTCGAACAAGCGGGAGTTCGGCTACGCGGAAATCCGCGCCCGGGGCCATTCGAAGCTGTTCGAGGGCATCCAGGACCGCAGCAACGTGGACGGCCATGGCCTCCTGGACGTGTGGATGAGCCATGGCGACAAGGTCACTCTGATGCCGGAAGGCTTCAAGGTCATCGCCAGCAACGAATCCTGCCCCATCGCCGCCATTGCC
>JAYTVW010000149.1:0-35933 GCA_043743785.1 Rhodocyclales bacterium
CCATGGAAGAAGGTCTGCGTTTCGCCATCCGTGAAGGCGGTCGTACCGTCGGCGCCGGTGTGGTTGCCAAGGTTATCGAGTAAGCAGTTATCAGGTTTCAGTGGTCGGTTGTCAGTAAAGTTTCCGCGCCTACGGCGCGCAAGAAAAGCTGGCAACTGATGACTGACAACTGAAAACTGAAAAGTCGGCACATTGTGTCGACTTTTTTCTTTTGCTTCTATACAATGCTGCGTTTCGCGTATTCCGCGCGCGTTCTCGTTCTTTAAGGTACAGCTTATGCAAAACCAGAAAATTCGCATCCGCCTCAAGGCGTTCGACTATCGCCTGATCGACCAGTCTGCCCTGGAGATCGTTGAGACGGCCAAGCGTACCGGTGCTGTTGTGCGTGGCCCGGTTCCCCTGCCCACCCGTATTGAGCGTTTTGACGTGCTGCGTTCCCCGCACGTGAACAAGACCTCCCGCGACCAGTTTGAAATCCGTACCCACTTGCGTCTGATGGACATCATCGATCCGACCGACAAGACCGTGGATGCGTTGATGAAGCTGGATCTGCCCGCTGGTGTGGATGTCGAGATCAAGCTGCAGTAAAAGGTTTTGAAGTATTTCCACCGCCGGCTTGCCGGTTCTTGGGTGGATATTTGGTAGTAGAGCGGGGCGTAAGCCCTATTTGGGGCCGGTCAATCGAAACCGGCATTAGGAGAAAAAAATGAGTCTAGGCCTTGTAGGGCGCAAGGTCGGCATGACGCGCATTTTCACGGATGATGGTGCAACCATTCCCGTGACAGTCGTTGATGTGTCGAACAACCGTGTGACCCAGATCAAAACGCCTGAAACCGACGGTTATTCCGCGGTTCAGGTGACCTTTGGCAAGCGCCGCGCCAGCCGTGTGAATAAAGCGGCAGCGGGGCATTTGGCCAAGGCCGGCGTTGAAGCCGGTCATGTCCTCAAGGAATTCCGCGTGGAATCCGATCAGCTCGCCAGCCTGAAGGCCGGTGATGTGATCGCAGTTACCCTGTTTTCCGCCGGTCAAATGGTGGATGTCAGCGGTACGTCCAAGGGTAAGGGTTTTGCCGGTGCCATCGTGCGCCACAACTTCTCTTCCAACCGTGCGACCCACGGTAACTCGCGTTCCCACAATTCCGCAGGTTCCATCGGTATGGCGCAGGATCCGGGTCGTGTTTTCCCGGGTAAGCGCATGGCCGGTCATCTGGGCGACGATTCTGTCACCACCCTGAATCTGGAAGTGGTGCGTGTTGATGAAGCGCGTCAGTTGCTTCTGATCAAGGGCGCCGTTCCTGGTTGCACGGGGGCCGACGTTGTCGTGCGCCCGGCAATCAAGGCGAAGTGAGCGAGGGCGCAATGGAACTGAAACTCATCAATGACGAAGGTCAGGCGAATGCGGCGATGCAAGTCTCCGACGCGCTGTTCGACCGTCCCTACAATGAAGCTCTGGTGCACCAGGTGGTTGTGGCCTATCAGGCCAACGCCCGTCTTGGTAACCGGAAGCAAAAGGATCGCGAAGAAGTTCGCCATACCACCAAGAAGCCCTGGCGTCAGAAGGGTACCGGCCGCGCGCGTTCCGGTATGTCTTCCTCGCCGCTGTGGCGCGGAGGTGGGCGCACTTTCCCGAACAGCCCTGACGAGAACTTCTCGCACAAGCTGAATCGCAAGATGTACCGCGCCGGTGTGGCCGCTATTCTGTCCCAGTTGGTCCGTGAGGATCGTCTGCTGGTGGTGGAAAGCTTCACCGTCGATGCTCCCAAGACCAAGCTGGTATCCCAGAAGCTGAAGAGCCTGGGTCTGGAATCCGTTCTGATCATTACCGATGAGCTGGACGAGAACACCTATCTGGCTTCCCGTAACCTGCCTAACGTGCTGGTGCTCATGACCCACGAAGCTGACCCGGTGTCCCTGGTTCGTTTCGATAAGGTGCTGATGACCAAGGCTGCCGTGGCCAAGATCGAGGAGACGCTGGCATGAGCGCATACAGCCAAGAACGTCTGCTGCAGGTGCTGCTGGCACCGCAGATCTCCGAAAAAGCAACCTGGGTTGCGGACAAGAACGAGCAGGTGATCTTCAAGGTCGCCTCCGACGCTACCAAGCCGGAAGTCAAGGCTGCGGTCGAGATGCTCTTCAAGGTGCAGGTCGAGTCCGTGCAGATCGCCAACGTCAAGGGCAAGCAAAAGCGTTTCGGCCGTTTCATGGGTCGTCGCAAGGGCTGGAAGAAGGCTTTCGTTAGCCTGAAGCCGGGCCAGGAAATCAGCTTCGCGGCAGGGGAGCAATAACATGGCACTGATCAAAGTCAAACCGACCTCTCCCGGTCGCCGTGCAGTGATCAAGGTCGTCAATCCCGATCTGTACAAGGGCCGTCCCATCGACGCCCTGATCGCGAAGAAGACCAGCAAGGCCGGGCGTAACAACAGCGGCCGCATCACTGTTCGTCACCAAGGTGGTGGTCACAAGCAGCATTACCGTCTCGTGGATTTCCGTCGCGACAAGGATGGCATTCCGGCCAAGGTTGAACGCCTGGAATACGATCCGAACCGTACGGCTCATCTGGCCCTTCTGCTGTACGCAGACGGCGAGCGTCGCTACATCATCGCCCCCCGTGGTGTTGCTGTCGGCACCCAGCTGCTGTCCGGTTCCGAAGCGCCGATCAAGCCGGGCAATGCCCTGCCGCTGCGCAACATCCCGGTCGGTACCACCATCCATTGCATCGAGATGATCCCCGGCAAGGGCGCCCAACTGGCCCGTGCTGCAGGCGCTTCCGTGCAACTGCTGGCTCGCGAAGGCATCTATGCCCAGCTGCGCCTGCGCTCCGGTGAAATCCGTCGTGTGCACGTTGAGTGCCGCGCCGTGGTTGGCGAAGTGGGTAATGAAGAACACTCCCTGCGTTCCATCGGCAAGGCCGGTGCGAACCGGTGGCGCGGTATCCGTCCGACCGTTCGTGGCGTTGTCATGAACCCGGTGGATCACCCGCACGGTGGTGGTGAAGGTCGTACTGCTGCTGGCCGCGATCCTTGCAGCCCGTGGGGTACCCTGACCAAGGGTTACCGTACGCGCCGCAACAAGCGCACCGATAATATGATTGTCAGCCGCCGGCACAAGCGGTAAGGGGTGAAGAATGGCACGTTCTATTAAAAAAGGCCCGTTCATCGACGCCCACCTGCTCAAGAAGGTGGACAATGCGCGCGGCTCCAATGACAAGCGTCCGATCAAGACCTGGTCCCGTCGTTCGACCATCCTGCCGGATTTCGTTGGTCTGACCATTGCCGTGCATAACGGCAAGCAACATATCCCGGTCTATGTGTCCGAGAATATGGTTGGCCACAAGCTCGGCGAGTTCTCGCTGACCCGGACCTTCAAGGGTCATACGGGCGGCAAGAAGGCGAAGAGGTAAGGAGCCCACATGGAAACCAAAGCAATTTTGAAGGGTGTTCACCTGTCGGCCCAAAAGGGTCGCCTGGTGGCAGACATGGTCCGCGGCATGCCGGTGGACCGAGCCCTAAACGTCCTGACTTTCTGCCCGAAAAAGGGCGCCGGCATCATCAAGAAGGTGCTGGAGTCCGCTATCGCCAACGCTGAGCACAATGACGGCGCCGATATCGACGAGCTCAAGGTCAAGACCATCCATGTCGAGCAAGGCACTTCGCTCAAGCGCTTCACCGCGCGGGCCAAGGGTCGCGGCAACCGCATCCTCAAGCAGACCTGTCACGTTTTCGTGACTGTCGGCGACTAAGGAGTAGCAATGGGACAGAAAATCAATCCGACTGGTTTCCGCCTTGCGGTTACCCGGAACTGGGCTTCCCGCTGGTACGCCAACTCCAAGGCGTTCCCGCAGATGCTGATCGAGGACATCAAGGTCCGCGATTATCTGAAGAAGAAGCTGGCTCACGCTTCCGTTGGCCGTGTGGTCATCGAGCGTCCGGCCAAGAATGCCCGCATCACCGTGTATAGCGCCCGTCCGGGCGTTGTTATCGGCAAGAAGGGTGAAGATATCGAAATCCTGAAGGCGGAACTCCAGAAGATCATGGGCGTGCAAGTGCACGTCAATATCGAGGAAATCCGCAAGCCGGAAATCGATGCGCAGCTGATTGCCGATTCCATCGCGCAGCAGCTTGAAAAGCGCATCATGTTCCGTCGTGCCATGAAGCGCGCCATGCAGAATGCCATGCGTCTGGGTGCCCAAGGCATCAAGATCATGTCTGCCGGCCGTCTGAATGGTATCGAAATCGCTCGTACCGAGTGGTATCGCGAAGGTCGTGTGCCCTTGCACACCCTGCGCGCCGATATCGACTACGGCACGTCCGAAGCCCAAACCACCTACGGCATCATCGGCATCAAGGTGTGGGTGTACAAGGGTGACATGCTGGCCAAGGGCGAACAACCCGTCGCCGCACCGGAAACGCCCGATGACCGTCGTGGTCGTCGTGGTCCCGGTCGCGATGGCGAGCGTCCTGGTGCCAAGCGTGGTCCTGGTGCCGGCGCCGGCCGTCCCCGTACCGATTCCAAGCCGGAAGGCGCCGCCGATGCGGCCAAGCCGGCGCAACGCGTGAGAAAGTCAGGAGCCAGCGATGCTGCAGCCGTCGAGAAGAAAGTATCGTAAGGAACAAAAGGGCCGTAACACTGGTATCGCCACTCGCGGTACCAAGGTCAGTTTCGGCGAATACGGTCTCAAGGCGGTCGGCCGTGGTCGTCTGACCGCGCGCCAGATCGAAGCGGCCCGTCGTGCGATGACCCGTCACATCAAGCGTGGCGGTCGCATCTGGATCCGTATCTTCCCGGACAAGCCGATTTCAAAGAAGCCGGCTGAAGTTCGGATGGGTAACGGCAAGGGTAGCCCGGAATACTGGGTTGCCGAGATTCAGCCGGGCAAGGTTCTGTATGAAATGGACGGCGTGGATGAAGTCCTCGCTCGGGAAGCCTTCCGCCTTGCAGCGGCCAAGCTCCCGATCGAAACGACTTTTGTTATTCGCCAGGTGGGGTAATGATGAATACAAGCGAACTCAGAGCCAAAGATGCGGCCGGGCTCAAGATTGAGCTGGTCGAGCTGCTCAAGGCGCAATTCAGCCTTCGTATGCAACTGGCCACCCAACAGCTCAGCAACACGAGCCAGCTGGGCAAGGTCAAGAAGGACATTGCGCGGGTGCATACCATCCTGCGTGAAAAGGCGGTGGCGAAATGACTGATACGATCCAGAAGAACCGTCGCACCCTGACCGGCCGTGTGGTCAGCGACAAGATGGACAAGACGGTTACCGTGCTGATTGAGCGTAAGGTCAAGCACCCGGTTATCGGCAAGGTTATCGTGCGCTCAAAGAAGTACCATGCCCACGTCGAAGGCCTCGAAGCCAACGATGGTGACATGGTGCAGATCGAGGAATGCGCTCCGATCTCCAAGACCAAGGCCTGGCGCGTTACGCAGGTTCTGGAAAAGGCCCGGGGCGTCTAAGCCCGTCGCAAGATTTTTTGCGAAACGGCTTTACACATCTGTGTAAGGCCGTTATAATCCTTGGCTCTTTACCTTCGTCGGTCGCCTTCAGCGACCGACGGTCTTACCCACTAACGGGTCCCAAGACTGACCGCACCATGTGTGGATCAAGTTGGAGTGAGGAAAAACAATGATTCAAATGCAGACGGTGCTGAACGTCGCTGATAACACTGGCGCGCGTTCGATTATGTGCATCAAGGTTCTCGGTGGCTCCAAGCGGCGCTACGCGGGTATTGGTGATGTCATCAAGGTCAGCATCAAGGATGCTGCTCCCCGTGGTCGTGTAAAGAAGGGCGAAGTGTACAGTGCCGTGGTGGTTCGTACCGCCAAGGGTGTGCGCCGTCCCGATGGTTCGCTCATCAAGTTCGACGGCAATGCCGCCGTGCTGTTGAATAACAAGCTGGAGCCTCTTGGCACCCGTATCTTCGGACCGGTTACGCGGGAATTGCGTACCGAAAAGTTCATGAAGATCGTGTCCCTGGCGCCTGAAGTCCTGTAAGGATAGTCCATGAACAAGATCCGTAAAGGCGACAACGTTGTTGTCATCACCGGCAAGGACAAGGGTAAGCGCGGCACCGTGCTCATCGTCGATGGTGAGCGTCTGGTGGTTGAGGGTGTTAACCGCGTCAAGAAGCACGTTCGTCCGAACCCGATGAAGAACCAGCCCGGTGGCATCCTGGAAAAGGAGCTGTCCATCCATGTGTCTAATATCGCTCTGGTAAACCCGGCTACGCAAAAAGCGGACCGCGTGGGTTTCAAGGTGCTTGAAGATGGCCGCAAGGTCCGTGTCTTCAGGTCCAATGGCGAAGCTGTCGAAGCGTAAGGAATCCTCATGGCACGCTTGCAGGAATATTTCAAAGAGACCGTTGCTCCCGAGCTTTCCAAAAAGTTCGAGTACAAGTCGGTCATGGAAATCCCCCGTATCACCAAGATCACTCTGAACATGGGTGTGGGTGAAGCGGTGGGTGACAAGAAGATTCTGGAAAACGCCGTTGGCGACATGACCAAGATCGCCGGCCAGAAGCCGGTTGTAACCAAGGCTCGCAAGTCCATCGCGGGTTTCAAGATCCGTGAAGGTTATCCGATCGGTTGCATGGTCACTTTGCGTGGCACCCGTATGTATGAATTCCTGGATCGCCTGGTGACCATCGCCATGCCGCGTATCCGCGACTTCCGTGGTATCTCCGGCAAGGGTTTTGATGGCCGTGGAAACTACAACCTGGGTGTCAAGGAGCAGATCATTTTCCCGGAAATCGAGTACGACAAGATCGATGCGCTCCGGGGCTTGAATATCAGCATCACGACCACCGCGAAGACCGACGAGGAAGCCAAGGCTCTGCTCGCGGGATTCAAATTCCCTTTCAAGAACTGAGGGTACTATGGCGAAGACCTCTCTGATCAACCGCGAAGCAAAGCGCGCCAAAATGGTGGCTAAGTTCGCCGCCAAGCGTGCCGAGCTCACCGCGCAGATCAACAACACCAAGCTCTCTGATGAAGAGCGCATGGGCGCGCGGTTTAAGCTGCAAGAGCTGCCGCGTGATTCCAGCCCGGTGCGTCAGCGTAATCGCTGTGCGCTGACCGGCCGTCCCCGTGGCGTGTTCAGCAAGTTCGGCCTTGGCCGTATGAAATTGCGCGAAGCCGCTTTCCGTGGCGAAGTGCCCGGCCTGACCAAGGCCAGCTGGTAATAGGAGAACGACTATGAGTATGAGTGATCCGGTCGCCGACCTGCTGACGCGCATCCGTAATGCCCAAATGGCGCAAAAAGCCACCGTTGTGATGCCTTCTTCCAAGCTCAAGGTGGCTATCGCCGCCGTGCTGAAGGACGAGGGTTACATCGATGATTTCGCTGTTCGTGATGCCGAAGGCAAGCCCCAACTCGATATCGCCCTCAAGTACTACGCCGGGCGTCCCGTTATCGAGCGCCTGGACCGTGTAAGCCGTCCCGGTCTGCGTGTATACAAGGGTGCAGGTGATCTGCCCCGAGTGCTGAATGGCCTGGGTATCGCCATTGTCTCCACCCCCAGGGGTGTCATGACCGACCGCAAGGCGCGCGCCACCAATGTTGGTGGTGAAGTGCTCTGCTTGGTGGCGTAAGGAGAGAATATGTCACGTGTTGCCAAGTATCCGGTCATCGTGCCGGCTGGGGTTGAAATCGCCCTGGCGGCCAACGAGATCACGGTGAAGGGTGTTCTGGGTTCGCTTACGCAAGCCCTGTCCTCTTCCGTGACCATCGAAAAAGAAGGTGACAAGCTGCAGGTCAAGGCTGTCGAAGGCGCGGTTAACGCCAATGCCATGTCCGGCACCATTCGCGCCCTCGTCGCGAACATGGTTGTCGGTGTGAGCAAGGGTTTTGAGCGTAGGCTGACTCTGGTTGGCGTGGGCTATCGTGCCCAAGCTCAGGGCGACAAGCTTAACCTCAGCCTGGGCTTCTCCCACCCTGTCGTGCATCAGTTGCCCGAAGGTGTGAAAGCCGAGTGCCCGACGCAGACCGAAGTCCTGATCAAGGGCATCGACAAGCAGAAGGTCGGCCAGGTTGCGGCGGAAGTCCGCGCGTATCGTCCGCCGGAGCCCTATAAGGGCAAGGGTGTGAGGTATACGGGCGAGAAGGTCGTCATCAAGGAAACCAAGAAGAAGTAAAGGCGGGCAGATCATGAACAAAAAGCAAGCGCGTTTGCGCCGAGCACGTAAAACCCGTGCCAAGATTGCTGAGCTAAAGGCCGTGCGCCTTGCCGTGCATCGTACCAATCTGCACATCTACGCCCAGATCATCTCCGGCACCGGATCCCAGGTTCTCGCCTCTGCCTCCACTGCGGAAGCGGAAGTGCGCAAGGACCTGCCCAATGGCGGTAACGTCGCGGCAGCTGTAGTGGTCGGCAAAATGATTGCCGAGCGTGCAAAGGCTGCCGGTATCGAAAGCGTTGCTTTCGATCGTTCGGGTTTCCATTACCACGGCCGTATCAAGGCCCTGGCGGAGGCCGCCCGTGAAGGCGGTCTCAAGTTCTAAGCGAGGACAGCATGGCAAAACCTCAAGGCAACAAGAAGCCCCAGGCCGCTGAAGAGCGGGATGATGGCATGCGCGAGAAGATGGTCGCGATCAACCGTGTCACCAAGGTGGTGAAGGGTGGTCGTATCCTCGGTTTCGCAGCTCTGACCGTCGTTGGTGATGGTGATGGCGCAGTGGCAATGGGCAAGGGCAAGGCGCGTGAAGTGCCGGTCGCTGTTCAAAAAGCCATGGACGAAGCCCGTCGCCGCATGGAAAAGTTTCCCCTGAAGAGCGGTTCCATTCATCACCCGGTGATCGGCCATCATGGCGCCACCACGGTGCTGATGCACCCGGCTCCTTCCGGTACCGGCATTATCGCTGGCGGTCCGATGCGTGCAGTCTTCGAAGTCGTCGGCGTGACCGATGTGATGGCGAAGATCATCGGCTCCACCAATCCTTACAACGTGGTCCGTGCCACCATCAACGGTCTTGGCCGTCTGAGCACTCCTTCGCAGATCGCCGCGAAGCGTGGCAAGTCCGTCGAAGAGATCCTGGGGTAAGCCATGGCTGACAAGATGATCAAGGTGACGCTCGTCAAGAGTGTCATCGGTACCAAGCGTCCCCATCGGGCCTGCGTGCAGGGCCTGGGTTTGCGCCGGCTCAATCACACCGTGGAAGTTCTGGATACTCCGGAAAACCGCGGCATGATCAACAAGGTGAGCTACCTGCTCAAGGCGGAGTTCTAAATGGAACTGAATAACATCAAGCCCGCTCAGGGTGCCAAGCACGCCAAGCGTCGCGTTGGCCGTGGTATTGGCTCCGGTCTGGGCAAGACCGCGGGTCGTGGCCACAAGGGTCAGAAGTCCCGTGCAGGCGGCTTTCACAAGGTTGGTTTCGAAGGCGGTCAAATGCCTATGCAGCGTCGTCTGCCGAAACGTGGTTTCGTCAGCCTGACGGCCGGCAAGAACGCAGAAGTGCGTCTGTCCGACCTGGAAAAGCTGCCGGTCAACGAGATCGACATGCTGGTGCTGAAGCAGTGCGGCGTGATCCCGGGCGACACACTGTCGGCCAAGATCATTCTGTCTGGTGAACTGACCCGTGCCCTCACCATTCGTGGCGTTCTCGCCACTAAGGGTGCCAAGGCCGCCATCGAAGCCGTTGGTGGCTCCGTGGCTGTGGATCAAGCATAAGGTCGAGATCTTGGCTACCGCTCCCGCAAGCCTCGGCAAAACCGGCAAGTTCGGCGACCTCAAGCGCCGGCTCATGTTCCTGTTGGGTGCGCTGATCGTTTATCGAATCGGCGCGCACATTCCGGTGCCTGGCATTGATCCGGTCAAGCTGGCGGATCTTTTCCAGACGCAAAAGGGCGGCATCCTCGGGGTGTTCAACCTTTTCTCCGGCGGGGCGCTGTCGCGATTCACGATTTTTGCGTTGGGCATCATGCCCTACATTTCTTCTTCCATCATCATGCAGCTGATGACTGTGGCGTCGCCCCAGTTGGAAGCTCTGAAGAAGGAAGGGGAGGCGGGGCGGCGCAAGATCACCCAATACACCCGTTACGGTACAGTGGCCTTGGCCCTGTTCCAGGGTTTGGGTATCGCCGTTGCGTTGGAATCCCAGCCGGGGTTGGTGCTCGATCCGGGATTCATGTTCCGCTTCGTGACCGTGTCCACGCTGGTGACCGGGACGCTGTTTCTGATGTGGCTCGGTGAACAAATCACGGAGCGGGGTCTCGGCAACGGTATCTCCATCATCATCTTCGCCGGTATCGCGGCGGGGCTGCCCAACGCCATTGGCGGCCTGTTCTCCCTGGTGGGAACTGGCGGTATGCACCCGATCACCGCAATCTTCATCGTCGCCCTCGTGGTGCTGGTGACCGGTTTTGTGGTGTTTGTGGAGCGTGGTCAGCGCAAGATCTTGGTGAATTACGCCAAGCGGCAAGTTGGCAACAAGGTGTACGGCGGGCAAAGTTCTCACCTGCCGCTCAAGTTGAACATGTCCGGGGTTATCCCGCCCATTTTCGCCTCGAGCATCATCCTGTTTCCGGCAACGCTGGGTAACTGGTTCGGGTCCGGCGAGAGCATGCACTGGCTCAAGGATATTTCCTCCGAACTGGCACCAGGTCGGCCGGTGTATGTGATCTGCTACACCATTGCGATCGTGTTCTTCTGTTTCTTCTACACGGCCCTGGTCTTCAATTCGAAGGAGACTGCGGACAATCTGAAGAAAAGCGGCGCTTTTGTGCCGGGAATTCGACCGGGTGAGCAAACGGCGCGCTACATCGACAAGATTCTGATGCGCCTGACTTTGGCCGGAGCGGTGTACATCACACTGGTCTGCCTGTTGCCTGAGTTCATGATTCTGAAGTGGAACGTGCCATTCTATTTTGGCGGTACGTCCCTCCTGATCATCGTGGTCGTCACCATGGACTTCATGTCCCAGGTGCAGGCATACATCATGTCGCATCAATACGAGAGTCTGCTCAAGAAGGCAAACTTCAAGGGTAGCGGATTACCGAACAGATAGAACATGTCTAAGGAAGACGCTATCGAAATGCAGGGGGAAGTGCTGGAAACCCTGCCCAATGCGACCTTTCGGGTCAAACTGGAAAACGGGCACGTTGTGCTCGGGCACATTTCCGGCAAGATGCGCATGCACTATATACGTATCCTGCCGGGGGACAAGGTGACCGTACAACTCACCCCGTATGACCTGTCCAAGGGACGCATCGTCTTCCGGACGAAGTGATTTAAAAAAGATCTTTCAGGAGAAAACCATGAAAGTGCTGGCTTCAGTAAAGAGAATTTGCCGCAATTGCAAAGTGATCCGCCGGAAGGGCATCGTGCGTATTATTTGCACCGATCCGCGCCACAAGCAGCGTCAGGGTTGATGCGAAGCATCAAATTCGTTATAATTTAATGTTTTACTTTTTGGCGTGACCACTAGGTGACAATATGGCACGGATTGCTGGGGTAAATATTCCCAACCACCAACATGCTGAGATTGCTTTGACTGCGATCTTTGGCGTGGGCCGGACTCGCGCGCAGAAAATCTGCGACGCTGCCGGTATCGTTCGTTCTACCAAGATCAAGGATCTGACGGATTCCGATATGGACCGTCTGCGTTCTGAAGTCGGCAAGTTCACTGTAGAAGGTGACCTTCGCCGCGAAGTGACCATGAGCATCAAACGGCTCATGGACCTCGGCTGCTATCGTGGTGTGCGTCATCGCAAGGGTCTGCCGTGCCGCGGCCAGCGTACCCGCACCAATGCTCGTACCCGCAAGGGCCCGCGCAAAGCGATCGCCGGCAAGAAATAACCAGGAATAGATCATGGCCAAGACTGCTGCGAAAGTTCGCAAAAAGATCAAGAAGAACGTCGCCGAGGGCATTGCCCACGTGCACGCTTCCTTCAATAACACCATCATCACCATCACCGATCGCCAGGGCAACGCGCTGTCCTGGGCAACTTCCGGTGGTGCAGGTTTCAAGGGCTCCCGTAAGAGCACCCCGTTCGCTGCTCAGGTAGCGGCCGAGGCTGCAGGCAAGGTAGCCCAGGAATGTGGCGTGAAGAATCTGGAAGTGCGCATCAAGGGCCCTGGCCCCGGTCGCGAATCCGCAGTGCGCGCCCTGAACGCCCTTGGCATGAAGATCACCAGCATTACGGATATCACGCCAATCCCCCACAACGGTTGCCGCCCGCCGAAGCGGCGTCGTATCTAAGGAGTTGAACAGTGGCTCGTAATCTCGATCCGAAGTGTCGTCAGTGCCGTCGTGAGGGCGAAAAGCTCTTCCTCAAGGCGGAAAAGTGCTTTACCGATAAGTGCTCCATCGAACGTCGTTCCTATGCTCCTGGCCAACACGGTCAGAAGTCTGGTATGCGTCTGTCCGGTTTTGGTCAGCAGTTGCGTGAAAAGCAGAAGGTTCGCCGTATCTATGGCGTGCTGGAAGGCCAATTCCGCCGCGTGTATGCCGAAGCCGATCGCCGTAAGGGCCAGACCGGTGAGAACCTGCTGCAACTGCTGGAAGGCCGTCTCGACAACGTGGCCTACCGTAGCGGTTTCGGTGGTTCCCGTGCCGAAGCCCGCCAGGTCGTGCGCCACGGCGCCGTGCTGGTGAATGGCCGTCGTTGCGATATCCCGTCCTACTTGGTCAAGGTTGGTGACGTGATTGAGCTGACGGAAGCCGCTCGCGGCCATCTGCGCATCAAGGCTGCCCTGCAATCTGCGGAATCTCGCGGTTTCCCGGAATGGCTGGAAGTGGATGCCAAGGCTGGCAAGTCGACCTTCAAGGCCTACCCGGCCCGCAGCGACCTGTCCGCCACCATCAACGAAAGCCTCGTGGTCGAACTCTACTCCCGCTAAGTGCGGGGGTTTTTGACCCATTGGCAATCGTAAAAAAATAAGGATAGCAGATGCAAAGCAATGCTCTCTTGAAGCCCCGTAGCATTGAAGTGCAGAATCTGTCGCCTGTGCATGCCCGCGTGGTTATGGAGCCGTTTGAACGCGGCTATGGCCACACTCTCGGCAACGCGCTGCGGCGCATTCTGCTCTCTTCGATGGAGGGTTACGCGCCCACCGAGGTTTCCATCGAAGGTGTGCTGCACGAGTACTCCACGCTGGATGGCGTGCGGGAGGACGTGGTTGACCTGCTGCTGAACCTGAAGGGCGTGGTGCTCAAGCTCCATGGCCGCAGCGAAGCCTACCTCAAGCTCTCCAAGTCCGGCGAAGGTCTCGTCACGGCGGCGGATATTGAGGTCACCCATGATGTCGAGATCATCAATCCGGAACACGTGATTGCGCATCTCGCACCCGGTGGCAAGCTGGACATGCAGATCAAGGTCGAAAAGGGTCGTGGTTACCAGCCGGGCAACACCCGCGCGGGTGCGAATGAAAACAAGACCATCGGTCGCGTCCTGCTGGATGCCTCGTTCAGCCCGGTGCGTCGTGTCAGCTACTCCGTGGAAAGCGCCCGTGTAGAACAGCGGACCGACCTGGACAAGCTGGTGCTGGACATCGAGACCAACGGTGCAGTGGATCCGGAAGAAGCGGTTCGCTACGCCGCCAGCGTGCTGGTGGATCAGCTCTCCGTGTTCGCCAATCTGGAAGGCACGCCGGCAACGGCTGCACCGGAGAAGGCTGCCCACGTGGATCCGCTCCTGCTGCGTCCGGTGGACGATCTGGAACTGACGGTGCGTTCCGCCAATTGTCTCAAGGCGGAAAACATCTACTACATCGGCGACCTCATTCAGCGCACGGAAACCGAGCTGCTGAAGACGCCGAACCTGGGTCGCAAGTCCCTGAACGAGATCAAGGAAGTCCTGGCTTCCCGCGGTCTTACGCTGGGCATGAAGCTCGAAAACTGGCCTCCCGCAGGCTTGGACAAGCTGGGCTGATTTCAGGCCCGCTTTTCAGTGCCGGTCGGCACGGGCAACCGAGTCGACCGGATAGACTGACGCCCCTGGCGCAACCGGCGCCCGGCGGCACAACAAATACAAAAGGTAGAACACCATGCGCCATCGTAACGGCCTCCGTAAGCTCAATCGTACCAGCAGCCACCGTCTGGCCATGCTGCGCAACATGTCTAACTCCCTGCTGCGTCACGAGGTCATCAAGACCACGTTGCCCAAGGCCAAGGAACTGCGCCGCGTCGTCGAGCCCCTGATCAACCTGGGCAAGACCCCGACCCTGGCCCACCACCGCCTGGCCTTCGACCGCCTGCGCGATCGTGAAATGGTCCTGAAGATTTTCAACGTCTTCGGCCCCCGTTACGCCAACCGCAATGGTGGCTACCTGCGCATCCTGAAGTGCGGCTTCCGTCAGGGCGACAATGCCCCGATGGCCTACGTCGAACTGATGGATCGTCCGGACGAAACCGAAGTGCCCACCGCTGAAACCACTGGCGAATAAGCTTCAGTTTCACGGATAGAGAAAAGCCGGGCTTGCCCGGCTTTTTTGCGTCCACCGTTCCAGCCCCGTAGGGCTGGAAAAGCATGGGCTTACACGATCATGCCCGCACCCACCGTATTGTTGGTGGCGTCATCCACGATGATGAAGGCGCCGGTGGCCCGGTTGTCGGCGTAGGTATCCACGAACAGGGGCTGTTGCAGCTTCCAGGCCACCCTGGCTATGTCGTTCATGGACAGGGCAGTGGCGGCGCCCTGGGTCAGTTCGTTGATGTCCAGGCGGTACACCACGGTTTCCAGCATGGCCTTGGTTTCTCGGGTGGTGTGGCGAATGATGTACTTCCGCCGCGGATCCAAAGGCGTCTCGGACAGCCAGCACACCATGGCTTCGATGCGCTTCGCAACGATGGGCAGTTCAGCCGTCTTGACGATCATGTCGCCACGGGAAATATCGATTTCGTCTTCCAGCAGCAGGGTGACGGATTGTTCACCCACGCCTTGTCCAATGGAAAGGCCGGCGATCTGCACGTCTTTGATCCGGCTGGTACGGCCGTTGGGCAGCACGGTGACTTCATCGCCGATGCCGATTACGCCGGACTCGATACGGCCCATGAAGCCCCGGTAGTCATGCAAGTCATGGTCCGTGGAGGCGTGGGGGCGGCAGACGAACTGTACCGGGAAGCGGAAGGCTTCATTGGTGTCCGTATGTGAGGCGGGCACGGCTTCCAGAAGTTCCAGCAGGGTCGGGCCGGCGTACCAGGGGGTGTTGTCGCCCCGGTCCACGATGTTGTCCCCATACACGGCGGAGATCGGGATGAAACGGACTTCCGGGATGCCCAGGGTGGCAGCGAAGGCCAGGTAGTCGGCCTTGATCTTCTCGAACACCGCCTGGTCGTAATTCACCAGATCCATCTTGTTCACCGCCACCACCAGGTGGGGGATGTTCATCAAGTGGGCGATGTAGGAGTGGCGGCGGGTCTGGGTCAGCACACCCTTGCGCGCATCCACCAGGATGATGGCCAAGTGGGCCGTGGAGGCGGCGGTGACCATGTTGCGGGTGTACTGCTCGTGACCCGGTGCGTCGGCAATGATGTACTTGCGCGTGCCGGTGGAGAAGTAACGGTAGGCCACGTCGATGGTGATGCCCTGTTCCCGTTCGGCCTGCAGGCCGTCGGTGAGCAGGGACAGGTCCACCGCCTCCATGCCGCGCTTCTTCGACGTGCGTTCGATGGCGTGGAGGGTATCGGTCAGGATGGTCTTGGTGTCGAACAGCAGGCGCCCGATGAGGGTGCTCTTGCCGTCATCCACGCTGCCGCAAGTCAAAAAGCGCAGGAGGCCGTGGTCTTCGATCTGGGGGAGAGTTTCGAGTGCTGACATGTGAATTCCGTAATCGGTAAGCGGTAAGCGGTAAGCGCAGGAAGAGCGGGCATTCCGCTCACTGCTGACCGCTCACCTGAATTAGAAGTAGCCTTCTTTTTTGCGTTGTTCCATGGAGGCTTCGGAGGTCTGGTCGTCCATGCGGGTGGCGCCGCGTTCGGTGACGGTGGTCCCTGCGGTTTCCACGATGATGGCTTCCACGCTGCTGGCGTCCGACAGGACCGGGGCCGTGCAGGTGATGTCGCCAACGGTACGGAAGCGCACCAGCAGGTTTTCCACCACATCGCCTTCCCGGGCCGGGGTCTGTTCCGTCACCGGTTGCAGCAGGCTGCCCTTCCTGACCACGGGGCGCGTGTGGGCGAAGTAGATGGACGGCAACTCCAGGCCTTCCCGCGCGATGTATTGCCATACGTCCAGCTCGGTCCAGTTGGAGATGGGGAAGGCGCGGATGTTTTCGCCCTTATGCACCCGGGCGTTGTAGATGTCCCACAGCTCCGGGCGCTGGTTTTTCGGGTCCCATTGGCCGAAGTCATCGCGGAAGGAGAAGATGCGCTCCTTGGCGCGGGCCTTCTCCTCGTCACGGCGGGCGCCGCCGATACAGGCGTCAAAGCCGAATTCCTCAATGGCTTCCAAGAGGGTCACGGACTGGTGCCGGTTGCGGGATTCGTCCGCCGACTTCAGTACCACGGTGCCCCGCTGCATGGAGTCCTCAACAGAACGCACGATGAGGCGTTCGCCGATTTCACAGGCACGCTTGTCGCGGAAATCGATGACTTCTGCGTAGTTGTGGCCCGTGTCGATGTGCATCAAGGGGAAGGGGAAACGTCCCGGCCGGAAGGCTTTCTCGGCGATGCGCAGGAGGCAGATGGAATCCTTGCCGCCGGAGAACAGCAGCACGGGATTGGCACACTGGCCGGCCACCTCGCGCATGATGTGGATGGCTTCGGCTTCCAGCCAGTCCAGGTGGTTGAGGGCCTTGCTGTCGATGGCGGAGAGCTCTGTTGTTGCGATAGCGTTCATGGTCTAGGTCTCTTCAATGCGTATTCGTTAGGCGCGTTTGGCCGGGTGCAGGCCGCATTCCTTGAGTTCCGGGTCTTCCCACCACCAGCGGCCGGCGCGCACGTCCTCGCCGGGGCTGAGGGCGCGCGTGCAGGGCGCGCAGCCGATGCTCGGGAAACCCCGGTCGTGGAGGGCGTTGTAGGGCACCTCAAAGCGCTTGAGATAGGCCCACACTTCCTTCTCACTCCAGTCCGCCAGGGGGTTGAACTTGCCGATGCCGTGGGCGGCGTCAAATTCTTCCACGGGAAGATCAGCCCGGGTCACGGCCTGGGCGCGCCTGAGACCGGTGATCCAAGCCTTTTTGCCGGCCAGTGCCCGGCCCAGGGGTTCCACCTTGCGCAGGCCGCAGCAGGCCTTCCGGAGGTCCACGCTCTTGTAAAAGGCGTTGATGCCGTTCTCGGTGACGAAGCGCTCCAGCGCCTGGCCATCGGGGGAGAGTACGCGGATACGTAAATCGTAGTGATCCGTGGTCTTTTCCAGCACGGCGTAGGTTTCGGCATGCAGGCGGCCAGTATCCAGCATGAAAATCTCGATGCCGCGGGCGTGTTTTGCCACCAGGTCGGTGAGCACCATGTCTTCCGCCCCCAGGCTGTTGGCCAGGGTAGCGGGGGAGAATTCGGCGGCAATGCGCGCGAGCAGCGCGGCGGCAGCGGCAATCTTGGTGTCCAGGGCGGCCGCACCGGCGGCGTCCAGGGGGGCGTGATAGCTCATGGGTCGTTCCTAATGAGGGTGTTGATCAGGCCCGGCGGCGGAAAAGCGGCAGGGTCTGGTCGGAGGAGGCCTGGTAGGCGTCCGTGAAGTCGTGCAGGCTCTTTACGGCGGCGTCGAGATTCTTGTCGGCGCGGAGCTGGAAGGCATCGAAACCGACACGCTTCATGTAGAAAAGCTGGTCCTGCAGTACGTCGCCGATGGCGCGAAGCTCGCCATTGTAACCGTAGCGGGTGCGCAGCAAGGCGGCGCTGGAATAGCCCCGGCCGTCGGCGAACTTCGGGAAATCCACGGCGACGACGGCGAATCGGGCCAGATCGGCTGCGATCTCCTCCGGACCTTCGTGGCTGGCGAGCCACAGGCCCAGGCGCGGCCGGCTCGCCAGTTCGGCGGCCCGCAGCTGCCACACGGACAGGGGGACGATCAGCTCGCCTTGCGGCAGGGCCACGCTTTCCGCACTTTCGCCATCCATCAGGCGTAGCAGGGTCCAGGCATCGTCCTTGATGCCGTTCAGGGTGATGATCTTAGCCATTGACGACCTTCCTTTCCTTGCCGCCACGCTGGCGGTCTGCATATACCTTGTCCTTGAAGGGCTTCACGCCAATGCGCTGCACCGTATCCACGAACAGTTCATCTTCATGGCGATTTTCCAGGTAGGTGTCGATGAGTTGTTGCACGACGCCGGCCACTTCGTCCGCCGCGAAGGACGGTCCGATGACGTCGCCCAGATTCGCATCATTGCCCTGGCGGCCGCCGATGGACACCTGGTACCACTCGGAACCCGTTTTATCCACACCCAGGATGCCGATGTGGCCCACATGGTGGTGGCCGCAGGAATTCATGCAGCCGGAAATGTTCAGGTCCAGCTCGCCGATGTCGTGCAGGTAATCCAGGTCGTCGAAGGCGGACTGAATGGCGGAGGCGATGGGGATGGACTTGGCATTGGCCAGGTCGCAGAAATCCCCGCCAGGGCAGCACACGATGTCGCTCAGCAGGCCCACCGTGGGTGTGGCCAGGCCCGCCGCCTTGAGTTCCTGCCACAGGGCGAAGAGTGCCTGCTTCTTCACGTCCGCCAGCACCAGGTTCTGTTCGTGGCTTGAGCGCAATTCACCAAAACTGTAGCGGTCCGCCAGATCCGCCACCAGGTCCATTTGTTCCGCGGTGGCATCCCCCGGCGCGTGGCTGGGGTTCTTCAGGGAAATCGTCACCGCAGCATATCCCGCCACCTTGTGGCCGTGCACATTGCGCTCGACCCAGCGGGCGAAGGCCTTCTCCGTGTGCAGGTGGGAGGCATAGCCCAGGTCGTCCGCCGCCAGGGTTTCATAGGCCGGCGCCGGGAAATGGGCGGCGACCCGATCCAGTTCTTCCTGAGTCAGGGTAGCGGGGCCATTCTTGGTGTGTGCCCATTCCTCTTCCACTTGGCGGGAGAACTCTTCCACGCCCAGGGCCTTCACCAGGATCTTGATACGCGCCTTGTAGGCGTTGTCCCGGCGGCCATTACGGTTGTATACCCGCAGCACTGCTTCCAGGTAGGTCAGGATGTGCTGCCACGGAAGAAAGTCTTTTACCACCGGCGCCAGGATGGGGGTGCGGCCCAGGCCGCCGCCCACCAGCACCTGGAAGCCCAGTTCGCCGGCCGCGTTCTTCAGCACCTGCAGGGCCACGTCATGCACGCGGATCACTGCCCGGTCGTTTGTCGCGCCGTTGATGGCGATCTTGAACTTGCGCGGCAGGTAGGCGAATTCCGGGTGGAAAGTGGACCACTGGCGCAGGATTTCGGCAAAAGGCCGCGGATCCACCAGTTCGTCCGGCGCGACGCCAGCGAACTGGTCCGTGGTGATGTTGCGGATGCAGTTGCCGCTGGTCTGGATGGCGTGCATTTCCACGCTGGTCAGGGCTTCCAGGATGTCCGGCACGTCCGTCAGGGCCGGCCAGTTGTACTGCAGGTTGTGGCGCGTGGTGAAGTGGGCGTAGCCCTTGTCCCACTTGCGCGACACGTCCGCCAGTTTGCGTAGCTGTGTGGCCGAGAGCAGGCCATAGGGCACGGCGATGCGCAGCATGGGCGCGTGGCGCTGTATGTACAGGCCGTTCTGCAGGCGCAGCGGGCGGAACTCGTCGGCGCTCAGTTCGCCGGCAGCGTAGCGGCGCGTCTGGTCACGGAACTGGGCGACCCGTTGGGACACCAGGGCGTGGTCATATTTATCGTAGTGGTACATGGTCTTGCCTCTCTGTGGGGCGGGGGTACGTTTTAATTAATGTGCAATCAGCTTGCCGGCCACCAGCACCAACATGGTGGCCAGGATGGGGCGCAGGATCTTCTCCGGGACCTTGGCTGAAATATGGCTGCCGATGAAAATGCCCGGCAGGGAACCCAGCAGCAGGGCGCCGAGCAGGGAAACATCCACCGTGCCCAGGAACCAGTGGCCGATGCCCGCCACCAGAGTCAGGGGCACGGCGTGGGCGATGTCGCTGCCGACAATCTTTACCGTGGGCAGGTTTGGGTAGAGGAAGAACAGGGCGGCAACGCCCAGGGCACCGGCGCCCACGGAGGAAATGGACACCAGGATGCCCAGCACCAGGCCCGTGATCACGGTGGCGATGGCCACACCCCGTTCGCTGCGCTCTGCCGCGTGAGTCTTGGCGTAGGCCAGGATGTTCTTGCGAAAGACAATGGCGATGGCGGTCAGCACCAGGGCGATGCCCAGGGAAAAGGAGATGACCTTGGCAGCGCCGGCCACGCCGCCGGGAAAGTATTTGTTCACCAGGATCAGGGTCAGGATGGCCCCCGGGATACTGCCGGCGGCCAGTCGGCCAGTGATACGCCAGTCCACCGTGCCCTTGAAGGCGTGCACGAAGGTACCGCCGGATTTTGTCAGGGCGGCATACAGCAGGTCGGTACCCACGGCGGTGGAGGGGGAAATGCCGAACAACAGCACCAAGAGGGGCGTCATGAGGGAGCCGCCGCCGACGCCAGTGAGGCCGACGATGGCGCCGACGCCGAAACCGGCAACGGTGTACGCAAAGTTGAAATCCATGTGAGCCACCCCTTTAAGATGGCCCTATCTTAGCGGTGACGGTTAGATTCAAAAAATACTTATATGTTAAGATTAAAGAACTAAAAGTAATAAGCTGTGTTGTGGGATCTGACGGGAGCGTGCAATGAACGTGCAACAACTGCGCTATGTGGCTGAAGTGGCCCGCCAGGGGCTGAATGTCTCCGATGCGGCGGCAGCCTTGTTTACTTCCCAGCCCGGGGTGTCCAAGCAGATCCGCCTGATGGAAGAAGAACTGGGGGTGGATATCTTCGTGCGCCACGGCAAGCGCCTGACGGGCATCACGGAGCCTGGGCAGAAGGTGCTGGCCATTGCCGAGCGCATGTTGCGGGACATGGACAACCTGCGCCAGGTGGGCCAGGAGTTCAGCAACCAGGATGCCGGTCGCCTGACCATCGCCACCACCCACACCCAGGCCCGCTACGCCTTGCCGCCGGTGGTGCGGCAGTTCATCGAGCAGTATCCGGGGGTGCGCCTGTTCCTGCACCAGGGCAGTCCCATTCAGGTCTGCGAGGCGGTGATCTCGGGGGACGCGGACATCGCCATCGCTACGGAAGCCATCGATACCTTTGAGGACCTGGTGATGCTGCCCTGCACCCAGTGGAACCGCTGCGTCATCGCGCCGCCCGGCCATCCCATCCTGGAGCAGAAGCCCCTTACCCTGGAAGCCATCGCCAAGTATCCGATCATTACCTACGACTACGCCTTTACCGGCCGGGGCAAGATCAACAAGGCCTTCGAGTCCCGGGGCCTCACCCCCAATGTGGTGCTTACCGCCATCGACTCGGACATCATCAAGACCTACGTGCAGATGGGGCTGGGCGTGGGCATCGTGGCCGCCATGGCCTTTAACCCGGAGACGGATACGGGCCTCCGGGCGGTGGATGCGGCCCACTTGTTCGAATCCAGCACCACCCGCATCGGCATACGCAAGAACGCCTACCTACGGGGCTACACCTATGCCTTCATCGAACTCTTCGCCCCTTACCTCAGCCGCCGCGTGGTGGACGCGGCCCTGACCGGCGGGGGCAGCGATCCGGGGCTGTAGGTTGGAAAAGCCTGTTTGAAACGCCGAGGCGCAGAGGCGCCGAGAAAACCATGAGTTGAACGAATGGAGCGGCAGACTGCAGAAGGCATTCTGTCGGGCTAGGCTGCCGCTTTTCCTCGGCGTCTCGGCGCCTCGGCGTTTAGTTCTACCGCCGGCTGCATTCCTTCAGCTTCCCCATGCCATCCTCGAAGGCGGTGATGGCTTGCGTGATGCTGGTGCGCAGGTCCTGGCGCTTGTCCGCGTCCAGCGCCAGTCGGGCGATGCCGGCGGCGGCTTCGAAGCGGGTCTGGGCGGCGGGGCAGCCGCAACGGCCCGAACCGGCGGCCAGTTGATCCAGGTTGCGGCGGCTGCGGTCGGCGTAATCCTGGGCGGTGGGGAAGTCGCCGTCCTTGGAGGCGCGGAGCAGGTTTTCCCGGGTGATCTGGCTCTGGGATGAGCGGGGATCGCAGACCTGGGCCTGGACTAGGGTGCTGGCCAGGGTGAGCGTCAACAGAACGAATCGGAAGGTCATGGCGGGCTTACCGTTAAAGTCGCGGCAGCGACTCTCGACGCTCCCCTCGCCCATTTCGGGAGAGGGGTGGGGGGTGAGGGAAAAGCGGCATGGCTTTCATACTCGGGGGTGGATTCCAAAGCCATGGCGGTTAGTGATGCAGGATTTTTGCGAGGAACTGGCGGGCCCGCTCGGAGCGGGGGCTGGAGAAGAAGGCGTCCTTGCTCTCATCCTCGATGATGCGGCCCTGGTCCATGAAAATGACCCGGTGGGCCACCTTGCGGGCAAAGCCCATCTCGTGGGTGACGCACATCATGGTCATGCCCTCATTGGCCAGGTCCACCATGACGTCCAGCACCTCGCTGATCATTTCCGGATCCAGGGCCGAGGTGGGTTCGTCGAAAAGCATGCAGATGGGGTCCATGGCCAGGGCCCGGGCAATGGCCACCCGCTGCTGCTGGCCGCCGGAGAGCTGGCCCGGGAACTTGTCCGCCTGGGCGGTGAGACCCACCCGTTCCAGAAGTTGTCGGCCCTTGGCAAACGCCTCGTCCTGGCTGCGGCCGAGCACCTTTATCTGCGCCACCGTCAGGTTGCCCATGATGCTCATGTGGGGGAAGAGTTCGAAATGCTGGAACACCATGCCGACCCTGGTTCGCAGCGCCGGCAGCTTTGTCTGCGGATCGCTCAGGGAAACCCCATCCACCACCACGTCTCCCTGCTGGAAGGGTTCCAGGCCGTTCACGCACTTGACGAGCGTGGACTTGCCCGAACCGGAAGGCCCGCACACCACCACCACCTCACCCTTCTTCACCTCGGTGGAACAGCCGTCCAGCACCTGGAAGGCGCCGTAATGTTTGCTTAGGTTTTTTATGGAGATCATTGACGGACCGTCCTGCCCAACCGGGCGACGAGTCGGGAGGCGGAAAAACAGATGAGGAAATACACGGCGCCGGCAAACAGCAGCAACTCCACCAGGCGTCCGTCCCGGTCCCCCACCTTGTAGGCGGCGCCGAAGAAGTCTGCCAGGGCCGAGACATATACCAGGGACGTGTCCTGGAGCAGCACGATGCCCTGGGTGAGGAGGAGCGGCAGCATGTTGGCGAAGGCCTGGGGCAGCACCACCAGGCGCATGGCCTGGCCGTAGCCCATGCCCAAGGCGGAGGCCGCAGCCATCTGGCCCCGGGGCACGCTCTGTATGCCGGCGCGGATGATTTCCGCGTAGTAGGCCGCCTCGAAGAGGGCGAAGCCGGTCATGGCGGAGGCCAGCCGGGTGTCGCTGCCCGCCGGCAGATGCAGGAGGCTCTCCAGGGCCTGAGGCACCAGCAGGAAGAACCACAAGAGCACCATCACCAGGGGCACGGAGCGGAACAGGTTCACGTAGCCGGCGGCAAGCCAGCCCAGCAGCTTGACGTCGGACAGGCGCATCAGGGCCAGGAGCGTGCCCCAGACGATGCCCGCCACCACCGCCAGGGCGGTGATTTCCAGGGAAACCCCCATGCCCTGCCACAGGAAGGGCAGGGCGCCGGGAATGGAGGTCCAGTCGAAATCGTTCATCAGTGGCCGCCGCCCATGTAGCCCGGTACCCGTGCCTTCGCCTCCACGCGTCCCATGAGCAGCATCACCACCACGTTGATGGCCAGGTAGAGCAGGGTCACGGCGATGAAGGATTCATAGGGCTGGGCAGTGTAATCCACCAGTTGCCGGCCCTGGGCCGCCAGTTCCAGGAGGCCAATGGTGGAGCACACGGCGGAGTTCTTGAAGACGTTGAGAAATTCGGAAGTCAGGGGCGGCACCACGATGGAGAGGGCCATGGGCAAGAGTACGAAGCGGTAGGTCTGGGGCAGGGTGAAGCCCAGAGCCAGGCTGGCATTCTTTTGGCCCGGCGGCAGAGATTCGATGCCGGAGCGCACCTGCTCGCAAACCCGTGCGCTGGTGAACAGACCCAGGCACACCCAGGCGGCGAGAAACTGCTGCAGGAGCGGGTTCATCTGCTTGTAGGCGTCGCCGATGCTGGCGGGCAGCAGTTCCGGCAGCACGAAATACCAGATGAAGAGTTGCACCAGGAGGGGAATGTTGCGGAACACCTCCACCCAGGCTGATGCCAGGAGGCGCGCCGGGCGGGACGGCACGGTGCGCAGGGTGCCCATGAGGATGCCTGCCGCCAAGGCCAGCAGCCAGGCCGAAAGCGACAGGGCAACGGTGGTCTTCAGACCCTCCAGCATCCAGCCCAGATAGGTGGTTTCCCCCGAAGGCACGAGGCTATTGAGGATGGACCAGTTCCAGTGGTAGCTCATGGAGAGTAAGCGGTGAGCGGTAAAGGGTGAGCGGTGGTGCGTAAGCCGGTGTGGTTTCCGCTTAATGCTTACCGCTCACTGGTTTATTCAAACGGTTTGTCGTTGGGCGCCTTGTAGAGCTTGGCGACGGCTTCCGACAGGGGAAAGTTGAGATTCAGGCCCTTGGGGGGAATCGGGTTGAGGAACCACTTCTTGTAGATTTTCTCTGCTTCGCCGGAGGTCATGGCCTTGGCCAGGGCGCCATCCACCAGTTTCTTGAAGGCCGGGTCATCCTTCCGGAGCATGCAGCCATAGGCTTCGAAGGACTGGGGCGTGCCGGTGACCACCCAGTCGCCAGGCTTCTTCGCCTTGGCCAGTTCGCCGTAGAGCAGGGCATCGTCCATCATGAAGGCCACGGCCCGGCCCGTTTCCAGGGTCAGGAAGGACTCGCCGTGGTCCTTGGCGCTGATGATGTTTATGCCCGGCTTCCTGTCGCTGTTCAGCTTGCGCAACAGGCGCTCCGAGGTGGTGCCGGCGGTGGTCACCACGTTCTTGCCCGCCAGGTCAGCAAAATCCTTCACGCCGGCATCCTTCTTCGCCAGCAGGCGCGTGCCGATGATGAAAATGCTGTTGGAAAAAGCCACCTGCCGGCCTCGTTCCGCGTTGTTGGTGGTGGAACCGCATTCGATGTCCACCGTGCCGTTCTGCACCAGGGGAATGCGGTTCTGGGAGGTCACCGGCATCAGCTTGATGTTCAACTGGGGCAGCTTCAGGTCTGCCTTGACGGCATCCACCACCTTCAGCATGAGTTCCTGGGAATAGCCCACCACCTGCTGCTTGTCGTCGTAATAGGAGAAGGGAATGGAGGATTCCCGGTGGCCAAGGCTTATGCTGCCGGTGGACTTGATCTTGTCCAGGGTGCCGTCCGCCAGGGCAGGCGCCGCAGCGCAGGCGCTCAACAGCGAACAGACAATCAAGCGACGAATAGTCATGGGTGAGAGATTTTCAGGGTAAAGGCCGTGGGCGGGATTCTATAGGAATGAAACCGGGATGGATGATTACGCCTTCATTTCGCCTTGCGGCTGCGTGGCCGGGTCAGTACCTCCGGGCGCAGCAGGGCGTCCAGGGTTTCCTTGTCCATGAGGCCCATTTCCAGCACCAGGCCCCCCACGCTGCGGCCGGTCTCCAGGGCGCGGCGGGCCACCAGGGTGGCATTCTCGTAGCCGATGTAGGGATTCAGGGCCGTGGCAAGGCCAGCGGAAAGCCGCGCCCGCTCGGACAGCAGGTGGCGGTTGGCGGTGATGCCGACGACGCAGTTTCGCGCCAGGGTCAGGCAGCCGGCCTCAAGGTGCTGGATGCTCTTGAACAGGCTGTGGCAGATGATGGGCTCGAAGGCGTTCAACTGCAGCTGGCCCGCCTCCGCCGCCATGGTGATGGTCACGTCATTGCCGATGACCTCGAAGGCGATCTGGTTCACCACCTCCGGGATGATGGGATTCACCTTGCCCGGCATGATGGTGCT
Organism: Rhodocyclales bacterium; assembly: GCA_043743785.1. Taxonomy (GTDB): domain Bacteria; phylum Pseudomonadota; class Gammaproteobacteria; order Burkholderiales; family Rhodocyclaceae; genus JAQTNA01. The sequence continues at coordinate 25,906 of JAYTVW010000149.1, forward strand.
GCCGGCGGCCCGCTCCGGTAGATGGATTTCGTTGAAACCGTTCTGCGGCCCGGAAGACAAGAGGCGCAGGTCGTTGCAGGTCTTCGAGAGTTTCACGGCGATGCGTTTCAGGACGCCGGAAAGCTGCACGAAGGCCCCCGTGTCCTGGGTTGCCTCGATGAGATTGGGGGCCGGCGTCAGCGGCAGGCCGGTGAGGGCCGACAGATGGCGGATGGCCAGGCAGGAATAGTCGGCGTCGGTGTTGATGCCCGTGCCGATGGCCGTGGCCCCCAGGTTGATTTCCCGCACCAGGGCCATAGCTTCCCGCAAGCGCGCCTCGTCTTCGCCGAGCATCACGCCATACACCGAGAACTCCTGGCCCAGGGTCATGGGCACCGCGTCCTGCAACTGAGTGCGGCCGATCTTCAGGATGTCCTTGAACTCCTCCGCCTTGGCGCAGAAGGCCACCCGCAGTTCTGCCATGGCCGCCAGCAGGCCCTGGATGGCGAAGCAGGTGGCCACGTTCAGCGCCGTGGGATACACGTCGTTGGTGCTCTGGGCCATGTTCACGTGGTTGATGGGATGCAGGAAAGCGTAGTCCCCCTTGTGCCGCCCCATGAGTTCCAGCGCCCGGTTGGCGATGACTTCGTTGGCGTTCATGTTGGTGGAGGTGCCGGCGCCGCCCTGGATCACGTCCACCACGAATTCCTCGTGGAGCTTGCCCGCCACCAGTTCCCGGCAGGCGCCGACGATGGCGTCGAGGTGGGCCTCTTCCAGATCCCCCAGTTCAAAGTTGGCCCGGGCCGCCGCCTCCTTCACATGGGCCAGTGCCCGCACCAGTTCCGGATAGGTGCCGATGGCCTTGCCCGTGATGGGAAAGTTCTCCAGTGCCCGCAGGGTATGGATGCCCCAGTAGGCATCAGCGGGAATCTGCCGTTCCCCCAGAAGATCATGCTCAGTACGGAAATCGGTGCTCATGGTCAGCCTCCTTTGCGAAGAGGGGCCACTCTAGCGGAAAGTGCGGTGCAGCAGGCAGGGGGCGTCAAGCGGCCCGGGGTATGTCCCGTGGCTGGATGGGGCGTATGCCATTGATGATTTTGAATATGTTCACCGGTTCCAATTCATTGGTCTGCGCATCGCTCCAGGTCGGGGCGGCCCGGCGGCGTCGGCGTAAGAGGGCTGCGGGGTGTGTGGGTCGGAACTTGTTCCGACAGGGCGGGTGAAATTGGCGTTGTTGTCGGAACAAGTTCCGACCTACAAACCGTCGCCAAATCCTCCCTCGCCCCCCCCTTTGGAAAAGGGGGGCTGGGGGGAATTTCAGGGGCGCACTAAGGCCTCGTCGGGTTGAAGCCCGGCCACGGCCTCTTCTTCCACAGCCTCTTCCTGCTGCTGCAAAGCCCACATCTGGGCGTAGGCGCCGTTGGTGTCGAGGAGGGCTTGGTGGCGGCCCCGCTCGACGATGCGGCCCTGGTCGAGGACCAGGATTTCGTCGGCGTTCATGACTGTCGATAGCCGGTGGGCGATGACCAGGGTGGTGCGGCCCACGGCGATGCGTTCCAGCTCCGCCTGGATGAGCTTTTCGGAGCGGGAGTCCAGGGCCGAGGTGGCTTCGTCGAAGATCAGGATGGGCGGGTTCTTCAGCAGTGCCCGGGCGATGGCGACCCGCTGCTTTTCGCCGCCAGAGAGCTTGAGGCCCCGTTCGCCCACCTTGGTGTCGTAGCCTTCCGGCAGGCGGGCGATGAAGTCGTGGAGCTGGGCGGCCCGGGCCGCCTCGATCACTTCTTCCCGGCTGGCCTCCGGGCGGCCGTACTGGATGTTATAGAAAATGCTGTCGTTGAACAGCACCGTGTCCTGGGGCACGATGCCGATGGCGGCGCGTAGGCTGGCCTGGGTGAGGTGGCGGATGTCGCTGCCGTTCACCCGGATGCCGCCACTCTGCACGTCATAGAAGCGAAACAGCAGGCGCGCCAGGGTGGATTTGCCGGAGCCGCTGTGGCCCACCACGGCCACCGTGTGGCCGGCGGGAATGGCGAAATCCACGTCGAAAAGAATCTGCCGGGCCGGATCGTAGGAAAAGCCCACGTGCTCGAAGCTCACGGCGCAGGGGCCTTTCGCCAGGGGGCGGGCGTCCGCTGCGTCGGCGATCTCCCGGTGCTGGGCCATGAGGCCGAACATGCGTTCGATGTCGGTGAGGGACTGGCGGATCTCCCGATACAGCACGCCGAGGAAATTCAGCGGGATGTAGAGCTGGATCATGAAGGCATTCACCAGCACGATGTCGCCGATGCTCATCTGGCCGGCGGCGACGCCTACGGCGGCGCGCCACATGATGAGCGTCACTCCCACGGCGATGATGGCGGACTGGCCGGTGTTGAGGAGCGACAGGGAAATCTGGCTCTTCACCTGTGCCTCTTCCCAACTCTGCATCTGCAGGTCGTAGCGGCGGGCTTCGAACTCCTCGTTGTTGAAATACTTCACCGTCTCGTAGTTGATGAGACTGTCGATGGCCCGGCTGTTGGCGGCGGAATCCAGCTCATTCACTTGCCGGCGCAACTGGGTGCGCCAGTTGGTGACCAGGATGGTGAAGGCGATATAGGTGCCCAGGCTGCCCACGGCAATGAGGGCGAAGCTGGGTTCGAAACGGGCAGCCAGGATGCCGATGACCAGGCTGATTTCCACCAGGGTCGGCAGGATGCTGTAGATGGTGTAGCTGATGAGGGAGCCGATGGAGCGGGTGCCCCGCTCAATGTCCCGGGTCAGGCCCCCGGTCTGGCGTTCCAGGTGAAAGCGCAGGGACAGGGCGTGCAGGTGGCGGAACAGGGACAAGGCGATGGCCCGCACCGCCCGCTGGGTGACCCGGGCGAAGAGCATTTCCCGCAGTTCCTGGAACATTGAGGTGGAAAAGCGCAACAGGCCATAGGTGCCCAGCAGCACCAGGGGCACCGCCAGGGCTACTTGCCCAGGCGGTACCTTGGCCGAGAGGCCGTCGATGATGTCCTTGAAGATGAGGGGCACGCCCACGTTGGTGAGCTTGGCGGCCACGAGGCAGGCCAGAGCCACCAGGACGCGTCCCTTGAAGGCCCAGACGTAGGGCAGCAGGGTGCGGATGGTGTTCCAGTCGTGGCGTTCGCCGGTGGCGGGGGCGGGCAGGGCAGAGGATGAGCGGCGCATGTTCGGATTCTAGCGGAGGCCGCGCAGGGCGGTACGATGAGTTTTCGCAAACAGCCGCTTGAAAGCGATTCTGTCAACGGGCTTGCATAGTTTATGTTGCGGTGCAACAATAACACCCTTCCGCTCTTGTCGCAGTAAATCCCTGCCCCCATGCCTCCCGCCCCCGCCAGAAGCTCCGCCGACACCCGCGAGCGCATCCTTGATGCGGCCGAGGCCCTGTTCGCCGTGAACGGCTTCGACGCCACTGGCCTGCGCATGATTACGGGACAGGCCGGTGTCAATTCGGCGGCGGTGAATTACCATTTTGGCGGCAAGGAAGGTCTGATCCGGGAGGTGTTTCGGCGGCGCCTGCAATGGCTCAACGCAGAGCGCCTGCTGCGCTTGGATGATCTGGAGGCGGCGGCTGGCGGCGCCCCCCTGACCCCCACCGGCATCATCGAGGTCTTCTTTGGCCCTGCCCTGGAAATGGCGGCGGATACAGAGAACGGCGGCCATGCCTTCATGCACCTGCTGGGGCGCACTTATGCGGAGCCGGCCGCCTTCATCCGTCGTTTTCTGGCGGAAGGCTCGGCCCCCATGCTGGATCGCTTTCGCGTGGCGCTCATCCGCGCCCTGCCCGATGTGCCGGAAGAGGAGATCGTCTGGCGCCTGATGTTCATGCTGGGGGCCATGTCATTTTCCATTGCCGGCACGGAATCCCTGCGCATGGTTACTGGCTTCAGCGGGGCGCCTTCGGACCCTGCGGCCCTGGCGCCCCGGCTCTTGTCTTTTCTCTTGGGCGGCATGCGGGCACCGCTACCCGCCTGAACGCTGGTGAAGCTTCACCCGTTTTGAAGCCGGCCGGCGGCGTATCATCCGCCTTCCCCAACCCGCCAGAGACAACAATGTCCAACGAACCCACGCTGCTTCCCGAGGGCCAGCCCGCCCTGCGGGTGATTCCGTTTCCTGCGGACGCCAATCCCTATGGCAACATTTTCGGCGGCTGGATCATGTCCCACGTGGATGTGGCTGGCGCCGTGGAGGCCCATCGCCGGGCCCGGGGGCCGGTGACCACCGTGGCCGTCAATTCCTTTCTCTTCAAGCATCCGGTGGCCATTGGCGACCTGCTGAGTTTCTATGCAAGGGTGGTGAAGGAAGGCCGCACCTCCGTGACGGTGGACGTGGAGGTCTATGCGGAGCGCAGTTACTCGGATACGGTGGTGTTCAAGGTCACGGAAGCGACCTTGACTTACGTCGCCGTGGATGGAAACGGCAACAAGCGGGAATTGCCGGCGCTGTAACCTGCCGTTTCGCGTAAAAAGGCGGGTTACGCTGCGCTAACCCGCCCTACATCCCTACATCCCGGCGGCCAAACGCAGCTTCCAGGCCAGGTAACCCAGCCATTCGTGGCAAGCATACCAGGCGGCATAGACCGCCGAGGGGCCGGGTAGATAGTCGCCAAGCATCAAGCCTGTATCCGTTTCGCCGCCGAGAAAGCCGGTAGGCGCCGTCACCACCTCGAAACCTGCAGCCATGAATTCCGCCCGGGCCCGCAGCAGATGGGCGGCGTGGCTCACCAGCACCACCCGCCGGATGCCCAGTGGCGTGAGGATGGCTGCGGAATTGCGGGCGTTGTCCCGGGTGTCCAGGGAGGTGGCCTCCACCCAGCGCACCTTCAGGCCAAAATCCTGTTCCAGGGCATTCCGCATCAGCGCGGCCTCGGCGCTCCCCCGGGTGGGCGCACCGCCACTGACCAGCACTGGCAGGCCGGTCTGCCGGGCCAGGCGGGCGCCGTAGCGGATGCGTTCCAAACTCAAGCGGTTCACCGTCTCGCCACCGTATTCGGGGGCATGGGTGGTTTTGCCTCCGCCCAGTATCACGATGGCCTGGGCGCTCTTGAGTGCCTGGGGCGTTGGCCGGGGGATGTCCTCCAGGGGGTGGACCAGATAGTGGACCGACGCCGGGGTGGACAGCAGCAGGGCGCTGACGAGTCCGGCCCAGGCCAGGAAGCGTCCCATGCGGGGGCGGCGCCCCATCAGCAGCAAGCCCGCCAGCATCACCAGGAGCGGCGCAAAAGGGGGCAATAGCAGCACGGAAAGGATTTTCTTGACGATAAACATGGAGGTTTTCCGGCGGCCCTGAGCAGGGGTGGATTTACGGGGGGCGGGTGGCCGGCTATTATCTCAAACTTGCCGTCAATAACGTTCCAGGCTTTCCCTCGTATGCACCAGATTGATTCCATGCACTTCCGTCGAAATTCAGCCACCTGGAGCGGATTCTTTCCCCGTTCGGTGGTGGCGGTGTGAGCGTGCCGAGCGTGGAATTTTTTGGCTGGCGCGGGGCGGCGCTGGTGCTTATCGCCGTATTGGGCGGGTACGTGGCCTTTACCTTGTGGCGACTGCACCGCATGAAGTCGGCGGCTGCGGCTGCGACCGCGGAGGCACGGCTGGCGCTATCTTTCGCGCCCAGGGCCGCGTCCCCGCCCATTGCGGATCCGGTGAATTTTGCCACCCAGCAGTTCATGCGTGGCGTTGAAGCCGAACTTGAAGGCGTGCGCCGGGAACTGGCCGAGTTGCGTGAGGAGGTCGGACGTCTCAAGGCGTCCCGCCAGACCGCGCCCCATTACACGGAGGCCATGACCCTGGCTCAGGGAGGGGCGGATGCACAGTCCGTCGCCGCTCGCTGCGGCATTTCCCTGGCCGAGGCTGAACTGGTCCTGGCCCTGTCGCGCAAGGACCGGCGGCATTGAGTTAGTGTCGATTTTCATCAGACACTATTTTGTGGGGCCGGCTTCAGCCGGCCAAGGATTTCCACGGAAGCATAGGCCGACTGAAGTCGGCCCCACCCGGCGAATCCCTTCCCATAAATTGGATCGCCTCCAGGGAGCAACATGACGGAAAAAGATAAGCCCCGAAAGGGGGCCGGCGATGGCGACGCGCAGAAGAAGCGCCTCATTCAGCGTTTGGGGGTGGCCGCCGTACTGATCGCCGCGCTGTTGGCGGGGCTGGCCCTGTTCGAGCGGGGCGAACTGCAGGAAACGGCCACGGCCCCCATGACACAGCCGCCGGTGCTTGCCAGCCAGTTCGCCCGTGGACAGGTGCAGCCAGTGGCCCAGGTCCTGCCGGAACCCCCTGCGCCAGCTGCCGCTGCCGAGGCAGCGCCGCCAGCGGGGGAAGCGGCGACTCCACCGGCCCCGCCGACGGAAGCTCCCGAACCTGATGCGGTTGCTCCCGGCCGGAAAGTGGTCCTGACCCCGGGCAAAACCGGCGAGCACAAGCAGATTCATCCGGTCGCGGCTCGCCCGGCAGCCGAGTCCGCTCACGTCCGCCCTCCGGCGGAACCCGTCCGATCCCGTCCGGCAGCGGAGCCTTCTCCCATTCGCCCGGTGGCAGCGGCTAGCGCGCCGCTAGCCGCCGCTGCATCCGCCGCCGTTCCGGCGCTTGCAAGCCCCTCCGCACCGGTCCTGGCAGCCAGACCGACCCCCGCCCAAACTGCTGCCGCAGCAGTAGCCCCGCAGGCGAGCGCAGCCGTCTCGCCGGTGCCCCGCTCCGCTCCCGCCGGCTATATGGTGCAGGTGGGGGCCTATGTCCCCGTTGGCGATGCGGAGGCCTTGCGGGCGAAACTGGCGCTTTCCGGCATTCCCGCCTTGCTGGAAGCACGGGTACGGGCAGGCCCCTTTGCTAGCCGCGAGGAAGCCGCCACTGCCCGGGCGAAGATCAAGGCCATGGGCCTGGAAGCCAGCATTCTCCTGCCATTTCATCACTAGCCGACAGGAAGTATTGTTCCTCGTTTTTGCAAACGGCATCGTGTCGACAAGGTGAAAATTCCTTTCATATTCCTGTCGTTCCGCGATGAATTGCATGCTTTTATTGTGATTTTCGTGTGAATCCGTCAGAATCCGCCAATTGTCTTTTCCGGCGGGCGCTGTGGTCACTTACGAATATCCTCTGAATGAGCGCATCCGCACGCTGCTCCGGCTGGAGGATCTGTTCGGCAAGACCTTGCACTTCCTGCGCGGCGAAGATGCGCTGGAGCATCACACGGCCATCATGGGGCTGTTCGAGATACTCGAGGTTGCTCGCCGTGCCGACCTGAAGTTCGATCTGGTGCAGGAACTGGAGCGCCAGCGCCAGATACTCATTTCCTTCCGCAACAACCCGGATATCTCGGAAGAGGCCCTTTCCGGCGCCCTTTACGAGATTGAACAGGCCAGCGCCTCCCTGTTGTCCATGTCCGGCAAGATCGGTCAATACCTGAAAGACAATGACTGGCTCATGAGCATCAAGAGCCGGGCCATCATTCCGGGTGGTGTGTGCGAGTTTGACCTGCCGTCCTACCACTTCTGGTTGCATCAGGATGCCGCTCTGCGGCATGCAGACCTGGAGGGGTGGCTCAAGCCCCTCCTGCCTATTCGGGATGGCATGTCCATCGTCCTGCGCCTCTTGCGGGCCAGTGGCCGGGCTGAACGGCAGCGGGCCGCCAAGGGGGCCTACCAGCTCATGCTGGCGGGCAAGACGGCCCAGATGCTGCGCCTGTCCGTACCCCGGGGCGACTTCTGCATCCCGGAAATGAGCGCCAACAAGTACGCCCTGAACATTCGTTTCACTACCGCCGAACGGGATGTGCGTCCCCGCCAGGTGGAAACGGATGTGCTGTTTGATCTGACCTTCTGTAGTCTGTAATCCGCTTTCGGGTTGTTTCAAGCCGCCTCAGTTTTTGTTCTGAATTAGCCTAAGCCCGCGATTATGCGGGTTTTTTTGTGTCTATTGGTGTCGTGGCGTATCATGCGATCCTGTGGTTTGTGGGTAGCTAGCCGGGTAGCTGGGTAGTCGTTGGGTAGCTAGGGTTCTTTGACTATCGGTATGAGCAGGAAAGGATGTATGGGCAAGCTGACAGACATTGAAATTCGCAACTGGGTGAAGGCAGGTACTCCGGTTGCCAAGTCTGATGGTGACGGCCTCACGTTCACCTTTTCTGCCGCGGGTACGGCAGCATGGACGCTCCGCTACTACGTTGGCAGTAAGAGAAAGGAAGTCACCCTCGGCCGTTATCCCGATATCTCCCTCAAATCGGCCAGGGCCATCGCACTGTCGAAGCGAGCTGAGGTGCAGCAAGGCGTTGATGTTGCGGCGACGAAGCAGAGGGAGAAGCAGGAGACTGCACACGCATGGACCTTCGCCAAGCTTGTTGAGGATTATTTTGAAAAGGTCAGTAAGACACTGGCGGCTTCTACGATCAAAGGTCGGAGGCAACAGCTTCGCGACTATGTTCTTCCCTTTATCGGGCACAGGGCAGCGCGAGACGTAATCCCGGCCGATGTTGTGGATATTGTGGAACGGGTTGCAGGCAAGTCATTACACGTCGCAAGGTTGACGTTGATCGCCGTCCGTGAAGTATTCAGCCATGGCATGGCTCGACATGTTCTTTCGTCGGACCCGACGGCACATGTTAGGGCGAAGGCCATCATCGGGCCACGTCCTGTCAGTCGGGTCAGAATCATGCTGCGGGAGGGCGAACTTCGTGCCATGCTGGCGTCGCTCCCGTCCTTAGGGCGTCAGAATGAGCTAATGGTGAAGATCATGCTTGCCACTGCTACCCGCGTTGGGGAAATGACCTCGGCGGAATGGTCGGCGGTCGATCTGCTAAAGAGGGAATGGACACTCCCAAAGGAGATCACCAAGAACAAAACGACTTTCGTTATTCCTCTGCCTGAAGTCGTCGCGGGTTGGTTCCTTGAGTTGCAAGCTCTTGCGTTCGGCTCGCAGTATGTCTTGCCCATTCGCAAGCGTCGTACGGGTGGAGGGGATGCGCACATGGCTGACGCAACCTTGAATGCGGCACTCAATGGCCTTTGTGAGAGTCTGGGGGATACATGCCGCCGGTTCACGCCCCATGACTTGCGTTCCACCTGTCGCTCTCATCTTGCCGCTTTGGGTGTCAATCTCATCGTTGCCGAGCGTTGCCTGAATCACAATCTCGGAGGATTGGTAGGTGTGTATGATCAGCACGACTACATGACTGAACGCCGGAGTGCGCTTGAAAAATGGGCAGCATGCATCGTTGGCTATGAGGTCGGGGCCAACGTGGATCTAATTAATAACAGCAGTGCCCTATGATTGTGTAGCTGCGGTCACACCAGCACTGCCCGCGTTCCTAGATTTTTTCAGTCATATATCACCTCAATGGGCACGCTGAGGGTGTGACTGTTTAGCCTCAATCCCCGCTTCACTTTCCCCTCGCTACCATACCTTCCCCAGCAAACAGGCCTGTCATTTGGACAGGCCTGTTTGCCGTGGACAACTGTTTCTCAAAATGGAGTCTGAAAATGTCTATCAAATGCCCAAATTGCCGGTCCGAGCACATCCAAACCAAGAACGTTGGCCGGAGAGCTGGTGGTGCCATTGGCGCCGCCGGTGGCGCTGTGAGTGGTGCTGCAGGTGCCATGGGCGGTGCGGAAATCGGTAGCGCCCTCGGTGTCGTGGGTGGCCCTGTCGGGATGGCACTCGGTGGTTTGGCCGGTGCGCTTCTCGGTGGCCTGTTCGGCGGTGCTGCTGGATGTGCTGCCGGTTCGAAAGCAGGGGAAATCATCGATGAACGGGTGCTGGAAAACTACCAGTGCCTGGAATGCGGCTATTCGTTCAGCCGGCGGGATGATTGATCGGCATTCCTCGACTGATTTCCCGTAACCGCACGTTCCGCCTCGTATTACTGCACCAGCTCCCCGCGAGCCTGCCCCCCTTCATTTCAGATCAGGCAGTGGCTCCCCACCTGTAGCACTCGCTCGACCCATCCTCACGTACCTGGTCGGCGACAATTATCCCGGCCGGTCGACGACAACTATCGTGGCCGGTACGACCTGAGCCGGGAAGGTTCGGAAGCGAGGGTTACAGTGATCTCCT
>JAYTVW010000150.1:0-39302 GCA_043743785.1 Rhodocyclales bacterium
GCGTTCCGGCGCGATACGCAGGCTGAAGCCCATGCCCTGTACGCCAGTGTAGTTGTCCTCCAGGTTCAGGCTGGAGACATAGGTGCTCCACTGGGCCCGGGTGATGTTGTTGTTGACGTTGAAGAGCCCGGCGCCGCCCCGCAGGATTTGCTCCTGGCCCACAAGGCGGCGCTGCAGGGTGTTATCCAGGCGCTCCGCTTCCCCATTGAAACGCACCCGGGCTGCATCATTCCTTACGGTGCTGGCGGATTGCCAGGCCCCCACGCTGATCAGCAGGCCGATCAGCAATACCAGCATGCCGGCGGTGCGGGAAGATGACCTGTCGATAATATGGGCGAGCAGCAGGGCGCCCCGTTGCAAGAGGCTCTTCACGGGGGCCGGGTGTAGCGTAGCGCCGCCCATCCTCAGCCTACGCAGCCGACCAGTTGTTCGACGGTTTCAAGCAGTTCCAGCGGGCTGAAGGGTTTGCTGAGATAGGCTTCGGCACCACATTGGAAGCCCGCCATGATGTCCGTGCCCTGGCTGCGGGCGGTCAGCATGACGACGCGGGTGCCGGCCAGGCTTGTATCTGCCTTGATGCGGGTGCACACCTGCAGGCCATCCAGTCGGCCCGGCATCATCACGTCCAGCAGAACCACGTCCGGTCGGAGTTCCTGCGCCAGTTGCCAGCCGTGGTCGCCATTTTCCGCCTCGTAGAGCGTAAAGCCGGTTTGGGAAAGCGTGAGCCGGATGAGTTTGCGGATGTCGGCCTGGTCTTCGACGATGAGAATTTTTCGGGTCATGTCAGGCAGCCAAGGGGAGGGGGGCCATCCGTCCGACCATATCCATGACACCGTAAGGTGCGCTAGCGATGGCCGGGGCGTGGGTCCAGGGGTGGCGGGTGGTGTTGAGCAGCACCAGGCGGATGTGGGCCAGGCGTGGATTCGCCTTCAGCAGTTCGTACAGGGAGCTTCCGTCAGGATCCCCCGGCAGGGATGCGTCGATGAAAATGACAGCCGGGCAGATGGCGAGGGCCATGCGCAGGCCGAACTTGCCGTTGTCGGCTTCGTGAACTTCGTAGTCATCCTCGAAGCTGGCGCAGACGAGTTCCCGCAGATCAGCAGCGGCCGAGACGATGAGCATGCATTCATTCATGGTGTGTCTCCATTGCCCGCGTGCTGCCGGAAAATTTCGCGGTGGGCCTCTATGAGGCGCAGCAGTCTGGGCAGGTCCAGGGGTTTCTGAAACAGCATCACCCGCTCCGGCAGGCCGCCCAGGGCCTCGATTTCATCCGGGGGCAGGGACGTGACGACGATGACTTCCGTGCCGTTCAGGGTGCCGTTGCGATCCAGGATGCGCAGCATCTGGAAACCATCCACGCCAGGCATCATCAAGTCGGTGATGAGGACGTGGGGCTTGCATTCGCCGATGCGCACCAGGCCCGAGTAACCGTCGGCTGCCACCTGCACCCTTGTGCCTGGGGCCGCCAGGCGCTTTTCGTAGAGTTTCAAGAGGATGGGGTCATCTTCCACCGCCAGGATGTGGAAAGTTTCCCCGGCAAGCCCGGCTTTACCGCGGGCCTTGAGCATGTCCTCCACCGAGTTGCGCAGGATGCGGCGGTGCCCCCCCGGCGTCTTCCAGGCCTTGAGGGAGCCATCCTCCACCCAGAGCTGGGCGGTGCGCAGGGAAATACCCAGCAGCAGGGCCGCTTCCCGGGTGGTGCAGATGTCGTCGATGGTGGTCATGGCTTTTTCCGGCATTTCCCGGGCTAAGCTTGAGTGCCCGTTTGCGCAGTATAGCAAGAGGTTTCACTTTTATCATTTTAATCAGTGAATTTATTTTTAAGCGGGATGCTGGCCCGGCAGGTCCTTGTTTGGAAGGGGCATGACAGGTCTTTCCGGTAGAATCTCGCCCATGCCTGCCTACGTTTTTCCTTCAGATTTCGTGCCGCGCCGTGTCCTGGCGCTGGAAACTTCCACTGAGCGCTGCTCCGTCGCCCTGTTGCGGGACGACGGCCGCTTGAGCACCCGCATGGTGGCGGCCAGCAGCGGCCATTCGGAGCGGCTGTTGCCGCTGGTCCGGGAACTGCTGGAGGAGGCGAAGCTAGGCCTTGCGGAACTGGATGCCATTGCTTATGGCGCGGGACCCGGCGCCTTCACCGGTCTGCGCCTGGCCTGCGGCGTGGCCCAGGGCCTGGCTTTCGGTGCCGGCCTGCCCGTGGTGGGCGTGGGCAGTCTGGAAGCCCTGGCCTGGGCCAGCGGCCGACCCCGGGTCTATGCTTGCCTGGATGCACGCATGAACGAAGTGTATTTTGCCGCCTATCGCATCGATGGCATGGGCGTTGAAATTGCCCTGGCGCCGGGTGTCGCCCACGCGGCGGCAGCCGGTCTCCCGGAAGGGGCGGGCTGGTACGGTTGCGGTTCCGGCTTTGCCACCTACGCGCTGGAGTTGCGGCAGCGCTTGGCCGGGCAACTGGCGGAGGTGAATGGGGACGATATCCCCGCCGCAGCGGCCGTGGCGAGCCTGGCTGCTGCGCGCCTGGCCTCGGGGGGCGGAGCGGATGCATTCCAGGCCCAGCCGGCCTATGTGCGCCAAAAAGTCGCCCTGACCACCGCCGAACGTCTGGCCCGGGGAGGTAAGGCGTGAGCGACAGTGCAATTCAGCCCGGGCTGGCTTATTCAGCCATGACTGAGTCCGACCTGGATGAAGTCATCCTGGCAGAGACGGATCTGCACGCCTTTCCCTGGAGTCGCGGCAACTTCACGGACAGCCTGGCCTCCGGCTACGCTGCCTGGCTGGCCCGGATTGGCGGGGAACTGGTGGGCTATGCGGTCGTGATGCCGGTGGTGGATGAGGCCCACCTGCTGGACATCAGCATTCTCAAGCCCTGGCAGGGGCGGGGATTGGGTGCCGAGTTTCTCGAATTCCTGTTTCACCGCAGCCGGGACGAAGGCATGAACGCCATGCTGCTGGAGGTGCGGCCCTCCAATGGGGCCGCCCTGGCCCTTTACCGCCAGGCAGGTTTCCGGAAAGTCGGCCTGCGCAAGGGCTACTACCCGGCCCCCCAGGGCCGTGAGGATGCGCTCGTCCTGGCGAGGCAATTGTGATGCCCATGGATCCGCGGCGCGCCGGCATCCTGCGGGAAATGGGCTTGGCGCCTCTGTGGTGCCTGCGGGGGGGCAAAGAAGAAGCCTCCCCCTTGGCCCGCCCGGTGGCAGCCGACGAGGCGCCGACATCCATGCCCCATGGTCCGGAACCGGCAGTCTCCATGCCGCCGCCGCCGCTCCGGCAAACGCCGCCGCCGCGTCCTTCGCCGTTGGCGATCGTGGCGGCGCCTGTGCCCGTGTCAGCCGAGGTGGCGGGCATGGATTGGGGTTCCCTGCAGCAGGCGGTAGTGGACTGCAAGGCCTGCAATCTTTGCCAGAAGCGTAGGCAATCGGTCTTTGGCGTCGGCGACCGGCAGGCCGACTGGCTGTTCGTCGGCGAAGGCCCGGGAGCCGACGAGGACGAACAGGGGGAACCTTTCGTCGGCCAGGCCGGCAAATTGCTGGATGCCATGCTGGCCGCCATACACCTGCGCCGGGGCGAGGATGTCTATATCGCCAATACCGTCAAATGCCGTCCGCCGGGAAACCGCACGCCAGAGGGGGAGGAGATTACGGCCTGCTTCCCCTTCCTGGCCCGGCAGATCGAACTCCTCCGGCCCCGGCTCATCGTGGCCCTGGGCCGACCCGCCGCCCAGACCCTGTTGAACGCCGATGTGAAGATCGCCGACGCCCGAGGCCGTGTGCACGACTATCGCGGCATCCCAGTCATCGTCACCTACCACCCGGCCTACCTCTTGCGCAACCTGGCGGACAAGTCCAAGTCCTGGGAAGACCTGTGCTTCGCACGGCGGACCATGGCGGGGCTTGTCGTGAAAAGTGAAAGGTGAAAAGTGGAGCGCGGCGGCGGTTCAAATCTCACAGGCTATGGCATCATCCTGCATTCGTATTTTTGCCCCGGCCCGTCGGGGCCTTGTTCAAGGGAGCCTTCAATGCGTATCGCCATGCTTTCCGCCCGCTTGTGGGCCGTGCTCGTCGTTGCCGCCGGACTGTTGTCCGGCTGTGGTTACAACCAGATCCAGGTGAATGACGAGGCGGTGAACGCCGCCTGGTCCGAAGTATTGAACCAATACAAGCGCCGCGCCGACCTGGTGCCCAATCTTGTGGCGGTGGTGCAGGGTTATGCGGCTCATGAGAAGGCGGTCCTGACCGATGTGACCCGGGCCCGGGCCGGGGTGGCGGGCATCCAGGCTACGCCGGAGCTGGTGAATGATGCGGAAGCCTTTGCGAAATTCCAGAAGGCCCAGGCCCAGTTGAGCGGTGCCCTGTCCCGGCTGCTGGTGGTGTCCGAGCGCTACCCGGATCTCAAGGCCAATGCCAACTTCCGCGACCTGCAGGCTCAGGTGGAAGGCACGGAAAACCGCATTACCGTGGCCCGCCAGCGCTACATCAAGGCGGTGCAGGAGTTCAACGTAGGCGTACGCACCTTCCCCAACAACCTCACCGCCATGGCCTTCAGCTACAAGCCCAAGGTCAATTTTGCGGTGGAGGACGAGAAGGCCATGGCCACGCCGCCGACCATCAACTTCGGCGCACCGGCGAAGCCGGTCAACTGAAAAGCAATTTGAACCGCAGAGGCGCGGAGGCGCAAAGAAAGGACTTGTATGTCGAGGCCTGAACGCCTTGAACTTGAGGGCGATGTATATGGAGGGGGATTTTTTTTCTCCGCGCCTCTGCGCCTCTGCGGTGAATATTCGGCCGATCTGAACGTACTGCTTTATTTCCTGCGTCTTTGCGCCTGTATAACCCTGCTGGCGGCCGTGTCCGCATGGGCCGGCGACGGCCTGGTGGCGGTGCCGTCGCTGTCGGCACGGGTCACGGACCTGACGGGCACCCTGGATGCGGGGCAGCGGGCTGCCCTGGAGGACAGACTGGCTGCCTTCGAGAAGGAGAAGGGCAGCCAGATCGCCCTTCTCATGCTGCCGTCCACGAAACCCGAAACCATCGAGCAATACGGCATCCGTGTCGCGGAGGCCTGGAAAGTCGGGCGCAAGGGCAAGGACGACGGCGTGATCCTGCTGGTGGCGAAGGACGACCACAAGTTGCGTATTGAAGTCGGCTACGGTCTGGAGGGCGGGCTTACCGATGCAGCCTCGAAGCTCATCATTGCCGAGATCATGGCCCCACGCTTCAAGGCGGGGGACTGGGTCGGGGGCCTCTCCGCAGGGGTGGAGGCCATCCAGAAAGTGATAGGCGTCGAACTGGCGCCGGCCGCCGTGCCGAAGAAAACACCCGGGTCTTCCGGCGGGGGCTTTTTCTCCAGCCTGCTGTCCTCGGACGACATTGCCGGACTGCTGGTATTCCTTGTCATCGGCCTCCCTGCCTTCATCGCCCACCTGATCACGGGACTCCTGGGGCGCTTGCCCGGCAGTGCGGTGTGCGGCGCCTTGGCAGGCGGGGCCATCTATCTGCTGTTCTCCTACCTGGGTGGCGCTATCCTCGTTGGACTGGTGGTTTTCTGCCTCGTATTCTTCCTGGTGGCCAATGGGGCAGGCCGAGGCATGCTCTCCGGCTGGAGCGGTGGCTCGTCCGGCGGCGGTGGATTCAGCGGCTGGAGCGGCGGTGGTGGTGGGTTTGGTGGCGGCGGCGCTTCGGGAGACTGGTAATGGACTGGAAGCGCTTGCTGGAACACTTGCTTACGCCCCACCGGCTGGGGCGACGTCTGTTTCCCGCGACCCTGGGGGACGATATCGGCAAGGCGATCGCGCTGTCGGAGGCCCGTCATCGAGGGGAACTGCGCTTCGTGGTGGAAGGCCCCCTGGATCTCTCCCTGCTCTGGCGCGGCGTTACCGCCCGCCAGCGGGCCGTGGACCTTTTTTCCCGCTTGAAGGTCTGGGATACAGAGCAGAACTGCGGCGTACTGATCTACGTGCAGCTGGTGGATCGCAAGGTGGAAATCCTGGCGGACCGGGGCATTGCGGCCCGGGTGCCGGAAGCCGATTGGCGGGCCATCTGCGCGGGTATGGAGGAGGCTTTCAAGCACGGGGATTTCAGGGGCGGCAGCCTTGCCGCGCTGGCGAAGGTCAGTGAACGTCTTGTCGCCCACTTCCCGTCCCAAGGCCCCCGCCCCAACGAACTGCCGGATCGGCCCGTAGTCATGTAGCTACAAGTTTCAAGGGAAATTACGCGCGCCGCGCGCGCCATGAATCCCTTGTGGCTTGCAACTTGAATCTTGTGACTGTTCAGTGCAACTTGTCTTCCAGCAGGGCGACGGAGTCGAATTCCTTCTGGTTCCGGTCGTGGCGGGCCTTTACCAGCATCATGGAGCCACCGACGAAGAGGCCGAACATGATGATCACCGTGTTGATGTGGACGTTCATGTAGATCAGCAGGGCATAGAGGCCGGTCATCAAAAGGATGGACAGGTTTTCGTTGAAATTCTGCACTGCGATGGAATGGCCGGCGCCCATGAGAATGTGCCCCCGGTGCTGCAGCAGAGCATTCATGGGCACGACGAAGAAGCCGGAGCAAGCGCCCACCACCACCATGAGCGGCACGGCAATCCACATGTCGTCTACAAAGATCATGCCGATGACACCCACAGCCATGATGATGCCCAGGGGGATGACCTTGACGGAACGGCGCAGGGAGATGGTTTTCGCTGCCATGGCAGCCCCCACCGCCACACCCACCGCCACCACGCCCTGCATCATGCTGGCCTTGGACAGGTTGAGGTGCAGGGAGGTTTCGGCCCACTTGATAACGATGAATTGCAGGGTGGCGCCGGCGCCCCAGAACAAGGTCGTCACCGCCAGGGAGATCTGGCCCAGCTTGTCACGCCACAGCAGTTTGAGGGCGTGGTTGAAGTCGTGAATCAGGAAGACCGGGTTGCTTTTCAGGACCTTGTGGTCCACGCCGGTATTCGGCACGTAAAGGTTGAAAATGGCGGCGATAATGTAGAGTCCGCCGACCACCGAAAGCGTCATTTCCGGCACGGTATCGATGCCCGTTTCGATAAGGGGGAAGTCGAAGCGCAGGAGGGTCTGGGCCACTTCCGGCTTGATCAGGATGCCCCCCAGCACCGTGCCAAGGATGATGGCCCCCACGGTGAGACCCTCGATCCAGCCGTTGGCCACAACCAGGAGACGCGCCGGCAGGTATTCGGTAAGGATGCCGTACTTGGCCGGCGAGTAGGCGGCGGCTCCCAGGCCGACCACGGCGTAGGCCATGAGCGGATGCACATCGAAGAACATCAACATGCAGCCCGCAACCTTGATGCCGTTGCTGATCAGCATCACCCGGCCCTTGGGCATGGAGTCGGCAAAGGCGCCTACGAAGGCCGCCAGGGCGACGTAGGACACAGTGAAGAACAGCTTCAGCAGGGGTTCGTATTCCCGTGGCGCGTGCATGTCGCGCAGGATGGAAATGGCGGCGATGAGCAGGGCGTTGTCCGCAAGCGCAGAGAAGAACTGCGCTGCCATGATGATGAAGAAACCGAGATTCATGCGCCGCTTGTAATCATATGTGCCATGGCTGGCATCGAAGGGCAGTTTATATCATGAAGCCCCGGCGGCTGTCTTGCTGCAGTGCGGTGTAGTTCTCATGTCCTTCCAGGAATTCAGCGTTCGGGTTACCTGCGCCGAGCAGGAGTGCCCGGGGTAGAATCCCGCCCTTGTCCCAACTCTCAACCCGGTTTCCATGCCTCGTCCCATTCAGACCCTGGTCAGCGCCGATGCCCTGCGCCACAACTTTGACGTTGCCCGCAGCCACGGCGGCGCCAGCCGCCTGTGGGCCGTGGTCAAGGCTCACGGCTACGGCCACGGGCTGCTGGGCGTCGCCGGTGCCCTCGCCGACCATGCGGATGGTTTCGCCTTGCTGGAACTGGAGGAGGCCGCCGCCCTGCGCCAGGCGGGCCTGACCCAACCAATACTTCTTCTAGAAGGCGTGTTCGCCCCATCTGAACTGCAGGACGTGGCGGCACTGGGCCTGACGCCGGCTATCGGTAGCCTGCGCCAACTGGAATGGTTGGAGGCCGCCAGCATGCCCGGGCCGCTGCCGGTGTATCTCAAGGTGAATACAGGCATGAACCGCCTGGGCTTCCGCCCGGCCCAAGTGCCGGAGGTTCTGGCCCGCCTGCTGCGCCTGCGTCAGATTTCTGCCGTGACCCTCATGACCCATTTTGCGGAGGCGGATGGGACTCGGGGCATCGCCGGCCAGATAGCGGTGTTCGCGCCCCTGGCGGCCGCCACCCAGTTGCCGGTGAGCACGGCCAATTCAGCCACCTTGCTGCGTTTCCCCGAAGCACTTGGTGGCAAGACTGGCTGGGCTCGCCCCGGCATCATGCTCTACGGCAGTTCCCCTTTTCCGGACTTGAAGTCCGCCCGGGAACTGGACTTGCTACCGGTCATGACGCTGTCCAGCGAAATCATCGGCGTTCAGGATCTGCGCCCTGGGGAACGGGTCGGCTACGGCGGCCTTTTCGAAGCAAATCGCCCCATGCGCATCGGCATCGTTGCCTGTGGCTATGGCGACGGCTATCCACGGCACGCCCCTACCGGCACCCCCATATCCGTTGCCGGTCGCCGCACACGCACCCTGGGCCGGGTTTCCATGGACATGCTGGTGGCGGATTTGACGGACATCCCGGCAGCCGGCGTCGGGGCGCCAGTCGTGTTGTGGGGCGGAGCGGGGGACAGTTTTATTGCCGCCGATGAGGTTGCCGCCAGCGCCGGCACGGTGGCCTACGAACTCTTCTGTGCCCTGGCTGCACGGGTGCCTGTTAGTGTGAGCTGAAGGCGCTTCTTGCCATACCCCTTACTCTGCATTAAAGTAAGGAGGTAATGCGACAAGGAGTTTCTGATGACTACTCTGGCAAAGATAACCGCCAAGGGACAAACCACTGTTCCTCTGGAAATCCGTAATCTTCTCAGCATCAAGCCCGGCGACTTCATTGCCTGGGAAAGTGCTGCAGATGGTACGGTGCAGGTGCGGCGGGTTCAGCCCCTGGACCTGGAATACCTCTGTGCCATCGAGGGCACTCTGAGCGAATGGGCGGGCGCGGCGGACGAGGAGGCCTACGGTGGCCTTTGAGACCTTCGATGTGGTGCGTGTCCCTTTTCCATTTACCGACCGGGAGGCAAGTAAAAACCGGCCGGCCCTGGTTCTTTCGGACAGCATGGCATTCAACACCCCGGTGGGGCATTCCATCCTGGCCATGATCACATCAGCCGACAACCCGCCCTGGCCAGAAGACTGTTTGATTGGCGACCTGTCCAGTGCGGGATTGCCCGCTCCATCCAAGGTGCGTTTCAAGCTATTTACCTTGGACCACCGCCTGGTAAGGGGGGTATTGGGGCATCTGGGGCCGGCGGATGCCGAATCGGTTCGGATGGCATTTGCCACGGTCTTTGCCGGAGCCATGGCCCCCGGAGCGTTCAGACTGCAACTGCACCAAGCGTTGCCGAAGTAGCCCGAGGAAGTCAGCGCGTAGGTTTCACTTTTCACCGCCTTCACCGCCCATGGCCAAACCCAAGACCATTTATTCCTGCACCGAATGTGGCGGCCAGTCGCCGAAATGGCAGGGCCAATGCCCGGCCTGCAGCGCCTGGAACACCCTGGTGGAAGCCATTCAGGAGAGCGCCCTCGTGACCCGTTTCTCGGGTCTGGCCGGTGCGCCGGCCCGGCTTATCAACCTGGCGGACATCAAGCCCCGGGAGGAGGAGCGCATTGCCACCGGCGTCGATGAATTCGACCGGGTGCTGGGGGGCGGCCTGGTGCCCGGTGGCGTGGTGCTCATCGGCGGTGACCCGGGTATCGGCAAGTCCACCCTGCTCTTGCAGGCCTTGGCCCACCTGGCCCTGCGGGAAAAGGCCTTGTATGTCTCCGGCGAGGAATCCGCTGAACAAGTGGCCCTGCGGGCAAGGCGATTGCAGCTGGACCCCGCCGGCATGCAGCTCCTGACGGAAATCAACCTGGAGAAGATCCTCTCCACCTTGACGGAGCACAAGCCCCAGATCGCCGTCATCGACTCCATCCAGACCGTGTATTCGGAAGCGCTGCAGTCGGCGCCGGGCTCCGTGGCCCAGGTGCGGGAGTGTGCGGCCCAACTCACACGCCACGCCAAGCAGACCGGCACCTGCGTCATCCTCGTCGGCCATGTCACCAAGGAAGGCACCCTGGCGGGGCCAAGAGTATTGGAGCACATCGTGGACACGGTGCTGTACTTCGAAGGTGACACCAACTCCAGTTTTCGCCTGGTGCGGGCCTTCAAGAACCGTTTCGGTGCGGTGAATGAACTAGGGGTCTTCGCCATGACCGAAAAGGGCCTCAAGGGCGTCTCCAACCCCTCGGCCCTGTTCCTCTCCCAGCACAGCGACAAGGTCAGCGGTTCCTGTGTCATGGTGACCCAGGAAGGCACAAGACCCCTGCTGGTGGAAATCCAGGCCTTGGTGGACCCGACCCAGGCGCCCAACCCCCGGCGCCTGTCCGTGGGCCTGGAACAGAACCGCCTGGCCATGCTGCTGGCGGTGCTGCACCGCCACGCCGGCATCGTTTGCTTCGACCAGGACGTGTTCGTGAATGCGGTAGGGGGCGTACGCATCACCGAGCCGGCTGCCGACCTGGCGGTGTGCCTGGCGATTGTCTCGTCACTGCGGGACAAGGCCCTGCCGCAGAAGCTGGTGGTGTTCGGCGAAGTGGGTCTGGCCGGCGAAATCCGCCCGGCGCCCCGGGGTCAGGAGCGCCTCAAGGAAGCCGCCAAGTTGGGCTTTACCCTGGCCATTATTCCCAAGGCCAACGCCCCCAGGCAGCCCATCCCCGGCATGGAAGTCATCGCCCTGGATCGCATTGAGGAGGCGATCACCCGGGTGCGGGAGTTGTAGGGCCGCATGCCCCGCGCAGTATTGGTCAGCTTTTGCATGCCGGGCCTAAGCTGCTTATGCTGCCGCGCTGTTGCCTGGGGGGGTGTTGTGAAGGAGTTGAACATGTCTGTCGAGACGGCCTGGAGAGAAATCGAGGCCGAACACACTTTGTTGGGTGAAAAACTGGCGGAAGTGGTGCGTCTGTGTCCGGGCCGTGAAACCAGGGTGAACTGCCATGCTTGCCCCTACGCCCAGCCCCTGGAGTGCTCCTACAAACTACAGGACATGGTGGGCGACTTGCTGGCCTACATGGTGTCCCATTTCCGCCATGAAGAAAGCCTCATGCGTCATTGGGGTGTGCTGGCTTCCCGGAAAGATATGTGTGATCGCCACATGGAAGACCACGGCGACATCTCCGAGGCTTTTGGCGCGTTGGCGGTATCTCTGCATGGGGACAATCCGCTGCCCCGGGTGCGGGACATTTATTCGCTCCTGCATGCATGGCTGGGACCACACATCGAGGAGCACGACCGGCCCTTGCTGGAGCATTTCAGCGGGCGCTAATTCTGTTGATACTTTGTGGCGTCGGCGTTAGCCGGCCTCACAAATGCAAGCGCAAGTGCTTATGCGTGAGCGTATTTTCCCCAGTTGGCGCGGAGCCATCCCGCAAGCGCTGGCGTCGAATGGTTCTGGCTCAGGGAATCAGGAAATAGGTGAAGAGCACTTCCTCGACAGGGCCTTCAATCTTGCCGCGCTTGCCCTTTTTTCCCCCAAGAACCGTGTTTACGGTGTTCTGGAGTTCCTCCAGCAAAGCGATTCGAGACTGGCCCGAAGACAGGCTGGCTGCCGTATGGTCGCAAAGTGTGTACAGGATTTCGCTGCGAATCTTCGGCATGTAGGCCTTGACGGTCTCCGCTTCCTTGGGGTCGCCTAGTTTGAGCTGGATGCCGACCTGGATCAAGCGCCCTTCTTGTCCCGGCTCCCTTGCCAGATTTGTGGTGATCATCTCCAGCGTTACACCATCGGACGGAGCGCCCCCGCCAGAATCATGTCCCGCCCATGCCGCTTCAGTCATGAAAGCCACGGCAAACGCAAGAAGCAGAACAACTTTTGGGAGTGTCATGGTGGATGACGCCGGATAATCCGCTGCGCCTGGAGGCCCGTTGCGCCGTATAGGGGATGGTGGGCGGTACTGGGATGGAAGCAATTACCCCTGCCGGGCGAAGGCGGAGTTTGATGTCCAATTATATCCAGTGCGTACCGCAACTAGTTGAATATAGAGAAATACACGTCCAGTGACGGCCGGCTTATGCCAAAAAGATGTTTCCGTGCACTTTCCGTGCGCATTATACATGGACGAAACCGAGGTCCACCACAGGATTCGCCCCCATCTCTGGAAGAAAGGGTCTGACGCCCTGAAGCCCGACCTGTTCCGCAGCAATTCACCCTTCAGGATTTGAGGCCGGGGCGGTCGTTCCGCTATAATGCGTTTTTCCTGCGCCTGTCCCGCTTCATGACCAAATATGTCTTTGTAACCGGCGGTGTCGTGTCCTCTCTGGGCAAGGGCATTGCTGCGGCGTCCCTCGGCGCCATCCTCGAGTCCCGCGGTATCCGGGTTACCCACATCAAGCTGGACCCCTACATCAACGTGGATCCGGGCACCATGAGTCCCTTCCAGCACGGAGAAGTCTTCGTTACCGAAGACGGCGCCGAGACGGATCTGGATCTGGGCCACTACGAGCGCTTCACCAGCGCCAAGATGAGCCGGCGTAATAACTTCACCACCGGCCAGATCTATGAGTCGGTGATCAAGAAGGAGCGCCGCGGCGAATACCTGGGCAAAACGGTCCAGGTCATTCCCCACATCACGGACGAGATCAAGATCAACATCAAGCGCGGCGCCGAAGGTGCCGAAGTGGCCATCATCGAGGTGGGCGGCACGGTGGGCGACATCGAATCCCTGCCGTTTCTGGAAGCCATTCACCAGATGGGTTTTGAAGAGGGGCCCCAGGCTACCTGCTTCATCCACCTGACCCTGCTGCCTTACATCCCCACCGCTGGCGAACTGAAGACCAAGCCGACCCAGCATTCGGTGAAGGAATTGCGGGAAATCGGCATCCAGCCGGACATCCTGCTGTGTCGCGCCGACCGCTCCATTCCGGTGGAAGAGCGCCGCAAGATCGCCCTGTTTTGCAATGTCAGGCACGAGGCAGTGATTGAATGCCTGGATGCGGATTCCATCTACAAGATTCCGTCCATGCTGCACAACCAGATGCTGGACGAGATCGTCTGTCACAAGTTGGGCATCCTGGCCAAGGCGGCGGACCTGTCGGTGTGGAACAAGCTGATCGATGCCCAGGAACATCCGGAACAGGAAGTAAACGTTGCCTTCGTCGGCAAGTACGTGGATCTGACCGAGTCCTACAAGTCTCTGATCGAAGCCCTCAACCACGCCGGCATGCATACCCGTTCCAAGGTGAAGATTCAGTACCTGGATTCGGAAGACATCGAGACGGCGGGCTGCGGGGCGCTGGCGGGCATGGATGCCATCCTGGTGCCCGGCGGCTTTGGCCGACGCGGTACGGAAGGCAAGATCGCCGCCATCCGCTACGCCCGGGAAAACAAGATTCCGTACCTGGGCATCTGCCTGGGCATGCAGCTCGCCGTGGTGGAATTCGCCCGGGACGTGGCTGGCATGACGGGTGCCCATTCGACGGAATTCGATACGGCTACGCCTTACCCAGTCATCGGCCTCATCACCGAGTGGCTGGACCGGGAAGGCAAGATAGAGCGTCGGGACGAAAACTCCGACGTGGGCGGCACCATGCGCCTGGGCGGCCAGGTGTGCCGATTGGCGGAAGGTTCCATTGCCCGGGAAGTCTATGGCAGTGCGGAGATCACGGAGCGCCACCGTCATCGCTACGAGGTAAACAACACCTTGCTGGGGAGCCTGGAAGAAGCGGGCTTGAAGGTTTCCGGCCGGGCGCCGGGCACCGATCTGTGCGAAATGGTGGAACTTCCCGCCGACGTCCATCCCTGGTTCGTGGGCTGCCAGTTCCACCCGGAATTCACCTCCAACCCCAGGAAGGGCCATCCGCTGTTTACCGCCTATGTGAAGGCGGCACTCAAGCGGAAACTCTCGGCCTGACCTCGGGCTGAATGGTGATCCGATTTTGTAGGGGCGAATTCATTCGCCCGGCAACGTCCAAATGGGCGAACAAGTTCGCCCCTACAAAGGTATCAAGATGAATCTCTGCGGTATTCCGGTCGGTCTCGAGCATCCCTTCTTCCTCATCGCCGGCCCCTGCGTCATCGAGTCGCGGCAACTGGCCTTCGATACAGCCGGCGAGTTGAAGGAAATCTGTGCCGCTCTCGGCATCCCCTTCATCTACAAATCCTCCTTCGACAAGGCCAACCGCAGTTCCGGCACGTCCTTCCGGGGGCTGGGTATGGACAAGGGCCTGGAGATTCTCGGCGATGTGAAGCGGGAGCTGGGGGTGCCGGTGCTGACGGATGTGCATACGGTGGAAGAAGTCCCTGCCGTCGCCTCTGTGGTGGACGTGCTGCAGACACCGGCCTTCCTGTGCCGGCAGACGGACTACATCAACGCCGTGGCAGCGAGCGGCCGCCCGGTGAACATCAAGAAGGGCCAGTTCATGGCCCCGGGCGACATGAAAAATGTGGTGGACAAGGCCCGTGCCGCGGCCCGGGCTGCCGGCGTTCCGGAAGACATCATGGTCTGCGAGCGGGGCGCCTCCTTCGGCTACAACAACCTGGTGTCCGATATGCGCTCGCTGGCCATCATGCGGGAGACCCAGTGCCCGGTGGTGTTCGACGCCACCCATTCCGTGCAGTTGCCGGGAGGGCAGGGCAGCGTGAGCGGCGGCCAGCGGGAATTCGTACCGGTGCTGGCCCGGGCAGCCCTGGCCGTGGGCGTGGCGGGCCTGTTCATGGAAACCCATCCGGACCCGGCCAAGGCCATGTCCGACGGCCCGAACGCCTGGCCCCTGCCGCGCATGAAGGCGCTGCTGTCCATGCTCCGGGACATTGATGCCCTGGTGAAGGGCCAGCCTTTCGAGGAGCTTTCGTGATCCAGCATCTGGTGCTGTTCAAACTTAAGCGCGGCGTCGAGTGGGATGATCCGCGCCTGGTCGACGTAATTGCCGCCCTGGATACCCTGCCGGAACAGGTCGTCAACATCCGAGCCTGGGAACATGGTTTCAATGTCACAAAAAAGCCGGAGGATGGCGACTATTCTCCGCTGCAGTCCCGTGACTATGCCCTGCGGGCGGTCTTCGATGACGAAGCCGCGTTGCACCACTATTTCGATCACCCGGCCCACCTGCCGGTGGTTGAGGCCTGGGAGGCAATCGCCGATCTCGCCTATTGCGACATCGTTGTCTGAGAATCACGGGCGGCAGGTGCGCGACAGACTCGCCGCCGCTGAGGTCAATTTCAGTCTGTTTTTTTAATCAGGGAAAAAATCATGAGTGCAATCGTTGATGTCGTCGCCCGGGAAATCCTGGACTCCCGTGGCAATCCCACTGTTGAAGCCGATGTCCTGCTGGAGTCGGGCGTCATGGGCCGTGCTGCCGTGCCGTCCGGCGCTTCCACCGGTTCCCGCGAAGCCATCGAACTGCGTGACGGCGATCCCAAGCGCTACCTGGGCAAGGGTGTGCTGCAGGCCGTGGAAAATATCAACACGGAGATCTGCGAAGCCATCATCGGCCTGGACGCCGAAGAGCAGTCCTTCATCGACAAGGCCCTGATCGACCTGGACGGCACGGACAACAAGTCCCGCCTGGGCGCCAACGCCATGCTGGCCGTGTCCATGGCCGTGGCCAAGGCCGCTGCAGAAGAAGCTGGCCTGCCCCTGTATCGCTACTTCGGCGGCACGGGCGCCAATATGCTGCCGGTGCCCATGATGAACGTCATCAACGGCGGTGCCCACGCCAACAACAGCCTGGACATCCAGGAATGCATGATCATGCCGGTGGGCGCGCCGAACTTCCGCGAAGCCCTGCGCTGGGGCGCCGAAGTGTTCCATGCCCTGAAGAAGCTGGTGGACAAGAAGGGCTATCCCACCACCGTGGGTGACGAAGGCGGCTTCGCCCCCAACGTCTCCGGCACCAACGAAGCCCTGGAACTGATCCTGGAAGCCATCACCGTTGCCGGTTACGTGCCGGGCAAGGACTTCCTCTTGGCCCTGGACTGCGCCGCCTCCGAATTCTACAAGGATGGCAAGTACGTGCTGGAAGGCGAGGGCCTGTCCCTGACCTCCGAAGGCTTCGTGGATTACCTGGCGACCCTGGCGGACAAGTACCCCATTATTTCCATCGAGGACGGCATGGCCGAAGGCGATTGGGATGGCTGGAAGCTGCTGACCGACCGTCTGGGCAAGAAGGTACAGATCGTCGGTGACGACCTTTTTGTGACCAATCCCAAGATCCTCAAGGAAGGCATCGAGAAGGGCGTCGCCAACTCGATCCTCATCAAGATCAACCAGATCGGCACTCTGACGGAAACCTTCGCCGCCGTGGAAATGGCCAAGCGTGCTGGCTACACCAACGTGATCTCCCATCGCTCCGGTGAAACCGACGACTCCACCATCGCCGACATCGCCGTGGCCCTGAATGCCGGCCAGATCAAGACCGGCTCCCTGTCCCGCTCCGACCGCATCTCCAAGTACAACCAACTGCTGCGCATCGAAGAAGACCTGGGCGAAGTGGCTACCTACCCGGGCATGGCTGCCTTCTACAACCTGCGCAAGTAAGCTCACTCGTCCATGCGCTGGCCCGCGCTCGCGCTTCTAGCCCTGCTTGTCGCGCTACAGTACCCTCTGTGGCTCGGCAAGGGTGGCTGGCTGCGGGTGTGGGATACGGACCACAAATTGCAGGACCAGCGGAATTTGAATCGCAAGCTGGAATTGCGCAATGCGGGCCTGGATGCGGAAGTGCGGGACTTGAAGAATGGCACGGAAGCCGTGGAGGAACGGGCTCGCTTTGAACTGGGCCTGGTCCGACGCGACGAGGTGTTCGTGCAGGTGCCGCAGAAGCAGTGAACAAGGCAGGATCCAGGAAGTAGCAAAAAGCGCCGGCCTTGCCGGCGTTTTTGTTTCCGGTGCTACAGAGGCTAGCGCATGCCCAGACTGCCGCTGGTGCGATGAATTTTCAGACCTTCCGGGGTCGAGATCAGGGTATCCAGCACCTGGGTGCTTTCCTCATGATTCTTGGCCAGGCGCGGGATGTGGCCGATCAGCTTGATGGTGTAAGTGGCCTGGTAGCTGCCGCCGCTCATGCGCACGCTCAGCCCGGAAATACTGACCTGGATGCTGTCGAAGACCCGGAAGCTGTTGCGCAGAGTGGTTTCAAGATCCCGCAGGTCGCTGCCGTCCTGGGCTTGCCAGTCCGCTGCCAGGAAACGTAATAACAGGGGCAGGTTGCGGCTCTGGTAAGCGGCGGCAAAGTCCTGATAGAACTTCTTCACCAGACCCTCCGCACCGCTGGCCTGGTAGTTCTCGAGCCGCGAGCGCAAATCCTTGAGTTTTTCCAGGAGGCCGGCGATGGTGGTCTGGCCACGCAACTCGAAGGCATCGCTGCCGGGCTTCGCCACCTCATCCAGGGCGCGCATCCAGTCCTGCGCTGCCGTGTAGCCACCCTGGGTTTCGGCATGGGCGAGAAAATCCTGGCCACGGCCCAGCAGCGTCCTCAGGCTCTCGCTGGTGCGGGCAATCCGTTCCTGCTGGGCTAGCTGATAGGCCAGGTCCATGAGCCGGGACATGACCCGGCTGCCCAGCTTGCCGAAGGGCGCCGTGAGGGATACCGGGTGGCTGGCGCCGGCCTGGCGCTGCAGAGCGCTCCATTCCTGGGAAGCCTGATTCCACCACACGTGGAACTGGGCCTCGTCGCCTGCTGCCTTGCCGGGGCCTTCCAGTTCTACCCGTTTGAGAAGTTTTTCCATTTCTGGATAAAACGCGAAGGTCCAGGGCTGCAGCGCTTCCAGCTTGGCGTGGTACTCCGCAGCCACTCTGGCATAACGCTCCAGCAACTCAAAAACGCCCATGGTCGGGTCAGGGAGATCATTTGGCAGCAGGTAATAGCTTTCGTCCAGCAGGACAGGGGGCGCGATGCCGCTGGGCTTGCCCGTGATCCCTTCCACGCTGCTGCGTAGCCCACCCACCTGGCTATTGAGGCTGGTCTGCAGGCTCGCCAGTTGGTGATAGAGGTCCCGGTATTCGCTCTGGTTGGCAATGGCGGTGGCCCCCAGGTTTTTCAGGCGGACCGTCAATTTGGCGATGGCCGCCCCGTCGAGCACGGGGTTGGCGCCGAGGCCGGCGGCTTGCCTTGCGTTGTAGTCCTTGATGGCTTCTTCCGGATTGACCAGTTTGGGCAGGCTGTCGCTGAGTTCCTTGATATTGCTGTCCGTAATGCCGAGGTATTTCAGCTCCGACCAGAGGGGGTAGGGATTGAAGTTGCCGATCATGAGGGCACCGGCCCCCCGGGCTGCTTCATTCATCCGGTACTTCACGTCTTCCGCTTTGCCCCAGGCTTCGAGAATGCTGCGTTCCCCCGCCAGAGTGGCGTAAAGCGCCTGGGTGGCATTCGCCCCGCGCTGGAAGGCTTCATGCACCTGCTGGGCCCGTTGGTCGCCGTCGGCGGCCACGGGAGAGAACGTGGGTGAGAAACGCTTGAGGTGGAGATACACCCCGCTCAAGTCCCCACTGGCCAGGGCGCAGCCCCAGAAGTGGCGATGGGGCTCCAGCTCCCGCGCCAGGGTTTCCGCTTCGCCTGCCGCCTGATGGGCGGTGGAAACGGATTTCCGGACGTAGGCAAGCATGCTGTCGAAGTTCTTCAGCATGTTCTGGGCAAACTCGATATGGGGCTCCACGTTGGCGCGCAGGGTGTAGTTGGGCCAGCGCAGACCTTCCAGGTTGAGCCCGCCCACTGCGGGCGGGAACCATTCCCTGACTGGCTCCGCAGTGATGGCAAGGGCATAGCTATAGAGATTTCCCGCCAGTTCACCACCTTCGCTGTTGCCGATTTTGCGTTCCTGGCCGTGGGTGTCCCACCAGTCGCCTGGGACGAGCAGGGTGGTGTCTTGCCAGGCCTGATATCGCCTCATGAATGCGCCAGCCGGGCCACTGGCGGTTTCAGCCAGTTGCTGGTTGAGCCAGCCCTGGGTGCCATTGACCTGGGCGTCGAAGTCCTTGGCGACCGTGGCATGGAACTGATCCAGGGCGTTGGCGTCCCAAGCCTGGCGGTGCAACTCGCTGTACAGCGTCCAGGCGCCATAATAGGCACTCTGGACCAGGGTGTAGTAGCCACCGCAGTCCAGGCGGTTGGCCTTGAGACCTTCCAGCGCACCCCGCATCTTTTGGGCTGCGCTGCCAAAGTCGTAACGCGGGTTGGCTTCCGGGGTGACTTTTTCCGGTTCCTTGAGTTTCGACAATTCCCGGATATCCCGGGCCACGCCCCTGTTGTGCTCCCAGGAGCGGATATCTTCCCCCAGATACCTGACCTGATCCTCCAGGGACTTGATGGCGGCGATGAGTTCCTGCCGCTTCGGACCCAGCGCCGCCTTGAGGGCATTCAGGGCATTCTCGGCCAGCGTACCTTCTTTAATGAGATATTCGGCCCGCTTCAAGGCAATCAGGTCGTCGTTCAATTTTCCGCCGGCCACTAATTCGTAAAGGGCCCCCCGACTGCGGGCCAGTTCTGGCACTTCCTTTTTCAGCCGATCGGCGACATCGTCGTCGCTGTAGGCAAGCACCTCGTTGAAGCGTTTCACGGCGGCGACGGATTCCGCCGCCAGGCGCGGCAATTGCACCGTCACCGAGGTGTCGAAGAGACCTGGAAAGTTGTTCTTGAGCGCTTCCGAGCCTGTGTCCACCGCAATATTGACGCCCACCTCCAGGAGCTTCTCCGGCGCATTCACGGCGGTGATGTTGAGGCCGGTCTTGATGAGCAGGATGGCCTTGTTGCGTGCGTCCACCATGCGCACTTTTTTCAAGGTCTGGCCGAGCTGGTAGGCCGTGTCGTTGAGGATCAGGAAATCCTGTTTGGAGCGTTCCGAGGCGGTCTTGAGTTTTTCCAGGTCCTGGCTGGCCTTGGTTCTTTCCTCGGCGGCACGCGCAATAAGTCGCTGAATTTCCGCGTCCGGATCGTAATCGGCCCGGACCGGCAGGGTGGCAAGTAGGATAAGCCAAGGGAGCAGGAGGCGCAGGAGAGCGGTCATGGCAAGCTCAGGGTTTAGGCAGAGTTGGGGCGGGCAGGGACGTCGGACTCAGTACGGCAATCTGCCGATGCAGCAGGGCCAGGCGGGTATCCAGGTCCCGCAGGCGGGTATCCAGTTGGCTGCGCAGTGTGTCGGCTGCCTGGCTTGCACCGGAGAGAGTCTTGAAGATCGCCCCGCTGCGTTCCAGGTCGCCGCTTAGTCGTGTAGGCACCGCCTTGCCGTCAAAATCGATGAGCGCAGAATGGGCCGAGGCCAGGCGTTCACGCAGTGTGGCAAGCGTAGCCGCCAAGTCTACGTCACCTGAGTCGGGGTGAATCGCCTGTAGTCGGGTTTCTGTTTCCGCCAGGGCTTTGCCCACGGCGGCGGCTTGCCATTCCTTGAGTGCTTGCGGCCAGCGTTTATCTTCCCCCGCGGCGGCTATGGTCAGCTTTATTGCAGCGGTGTTCATGCCACGTAATGCGCTCGTGGCGGTGTCGGCATCCTCACGCCAGGAGGCGTGAAGCTGTCGCAGCGCTTCCAGTTGCCCGAATTCCTTCTGGGCCGCCGTCAGACTGGCTGCCTGGATGCTTCCGGCTTGGGGGTAGGCGGCGGCCGTCTGCGCTACGGTGAGAAAAAGGGTGATGAAGAGCAGAGAAAATGTCAGCAAGCGGGACATGGCGAAGGGCTTTCGTCTGGGTATGGGCAGCAGATTTATGGCGCGGTGCCGCTTCAGAGAAAAGAGGCTCCGAGTATCTGACGGATGCGGATTTCGCTGCCAACCGTTTCCAGAATGACTTCCGCCGTGCCGGAAGTGCGAAGGAACTGGCCGTTCCTTTCCCGGGTCACCCGATTCCAGCGCACCTGGACATTCAACAAGCCGCCGCTTTCCAGGATGCGGCCCGGCACAAGTTCCAGTTCCATGGTGCGGGCGTGGGTCCAGCGATCTTCCCAGCGATTGCGTACGCTGGGTGCTTGGCGGTAGTCCGGAGAAAAGACCCACTCAATCCGCTCCCAGCGGTCATTGCGCATATCCTGGCGCAGACGGGAAAAAAGCTGCTCAACTGCGGTGCGGCGTGGATTGGGCGGCGCCGGCTGGAAACCGGCGCAGGCGGCGGGCAGAAGGGCGATGGCGGCAATCAGAAGGCGGCGGCGGTTCATTTCATATCCTCCTGATGGGCTTCAGCGCAGCATGCCCGTGGTTTTCACTATGCGGGGGCCTTCGGCAGTGACGGCCACGGTGTCTACGATCTGGGTGGTTTCCTGATGCGTTTTCTGTAGGCGGTTGATGCGTCCACTCAGGGCGGCCTGGTAACTGACCTGATAGAAGTTGCTTACCCGCTGGATGCTTATCCCGCTGATCTTGAAAGCGATGCTGTCGAAGACCCGGAAGCTGTTGCCCAGGGTGGTTTCCAGATCCCGCAGGTCGCTGCCGTCCGTTGCCTGCCAGTCCCGCGAGAGAAATTGCAGCACGCCTGAAAGGTTCTTGTTCTGGTAGGCCGTGGTGAAATCCCGGTACATGGCCTGGATAGCCTGGGTATCCCGCTGCAGGGTCGCGGTGTCCACGTTGGAGGCGACGGCTCTCAGCTTGTCCATGAGTCCATCCAGTTGCGCCATGAGGGCGCGGATGCTGGGATGGTCGCGGACTGAAGCGTCCACCGCGCTTTTTGTGTAGCCTATGCTGTCCATCCATTGCTGGGCAGAGGACCATCCGCCCATGGCTTCCGGATTGCCGAGGAAAGCGTTTATGCCGTCAATGGCGCCCTGAAGGGTAGATCGGGCGCCGGCCAGGCGCAGGCGCTGATAATAGGCCGAGGAGAGTTCCGACATCTGGCTGATGATGGCGCCGTAGGCCACGGACAGGCGACTACCAGGTTCCACCTTGCCTTCACTGCTGGCCCGCTGGTAGATCAGATAGGCGTCGTTGGAGTAGCGGTTGGATTCATTCATGAAAGCCTCGGCACCCAGGCCCTGCAGGCGCCCGGAATCTTCCCGGAACTTCTTCAGCAGGGCCTCCATGGAGGGCACGTAGGTATTGGCCCGCGCCACCAGCATGTACGGATCCACCAGGGTGTGATAACGCTCCGCCAGGGCGGCGTAGCGTTCGATCAGGGGGCCGGAGCCGAGGCCACTGTCCGGGAATTGCTCCGGCGGTCCAGTGCGGTCTCTCAGGAGAAGCGCCAGGTAATTCTCCGGTTCCGAGTAATCCTGTAAGACGGCATCCATGAAGAAGTACGGAATGGCCACCGGGAAGATGGGGGACAGCTTGTCGCGCATCACCTTCAATTCAGCCTCCAGGCTGGCTTCTGCCTCCTTGAGTGTCTTGTAGGCGCCGGTGTAGCGATCCCGGGCGCTGTCAATGGCAGCAAGGGCGCGTACCACGGAAGTTTTCAAGTCAGAGACACCCTGAGCGTTGAGCACCCGGTTCTTGAAGCTGTAACCCGGCATGCCCGGGAACTGGCTCAGGGCCTCCTTTTCCAGGGTCGCCGGATCACTCAGGCCCTTGATGCGTTCCTCCAGGGCCTTGAGTCCGGAGTCGCTGATGCCATAGTTTCCCAGCATGGTGTAGATCTGGCCGCCGGAGACATCCAGGTTGCCGTCCTGGGTGGGCCGAAGTTCTCTGGCGGTAGCCACGAAACGGTCGGCTTTTGTCTTGACCGCGCCGGCGCCGCGCAGCACTTCCACGATCTGCCGGGTTGATTCCAGACTCTTGGTACTGCCCTCGATGAGCTGTCTTGCCGCATCTTCGCCGTCCCGGGAGATGGCGCCAAAAGCGGCCTCGAAGTGGACGAGACGGTCATACTGGCCGCGCACGTGTTCGAAGTTGACGAGGGCCAGATCGTAGCCGGTGTCTCCTTCGGAGCGGAAGCAGTCCCAGATTTCGATGTTCGGTTGCAACTTGTTCGCCAGCTGGGTGGCGGTTGGGGCAAGACCGGCGACAATGGCGGCGGGGCCTTTTGCCGCTGCCAGCTGTTTCTCGAAATAGGTCTTCAGATTTTTTGCATCATCTTGCCAGGCCGCCAGGATTTTCTCTGACTGGGCCAGTTGTTTTACCGACAGGGAGTATAGGGGAAAGGGAAAAGTGGTACTGCTGGCAGAGAACCGCAGGGCATTCTGCCAGATGGCGGTGGCCAGCCAGTCCCCGTGTTGTTGTTCAATTTTTACGGTGTGGTCTTCACCCCAGATCACCATGTCCACCTGATTGTCGTCCCACTTACGCAGCTCCCGTGCAAAGGCCAGGATGGGGCCTTCTGCCATTGCCTTGGCGTCCCGGTGCAACTGGCGGGAAGTGTCCAGCACCTGGGTTTCAAAGGCTTGCTGCAGCCGCGAAGCTGCAGCCGAGGCGTTCGACATGACTGCCG
The DNA here is from genome assembly GCA_043743785.1 of Rhodocyclales bacterium. GTDB lineage: Bacteria > Pseudomonadota > Gammaproteobacteria > Burkholderiales > Rhodocyclaceae > JAQTNA01. The sequence continues at coordinate 23,455 of JAYTVW010000150.1, forward strand.
AACAGACGTTCACATTGTTGCCGGATGCGGCACAGGCGGCATAGGCTGCCGCATAAATGGGGGTGATCAATTCGTTGAGCTTGCGCTGGGCGCCGCTCTGGGCGTCCCACAGGGCGTTGGAATAGCTGCCGCATGAATAGCTACCGCTGGCGAGCTTTTGCCAGGCTTCTTTCATTTTGGAGCCGGCGGCACCAAAGTCGTAGCTGGCGTTGCCGGGGAAGATGACCGGGTCCGGCGCCTTAGACCATTCGTTCGCCTTCTTCTGGTCTTCATAGACCCCCATATTTCTTTTCCAGGAGCGGATGTCCTCTTCCAGGCGCTTGATGTCGTCTTGTAGTCCACCCTTGAATCGCGCAAGCTCCTTATGTTGTTCCAGAAGGGCCTTCATCATCTGGTCCAATTGCGTCACGGCCAGATTTCCCGACTGAAGAATGAGTTGGGAGTGCTTGAGGATGATGAGATTGTCGTCAATCGAGCCCTCCTTGGCAGCCAGTTCTGGGGTTTCCATGCGGATGTAGCCGGCCAGTTCCTGTTCACTGAGGGAAATCGTCCAGTTGAATTTTTGCACGGCCGCGACGGAGCTGTCCCTTGCTTTGCCAACGTTCTGGGTGATCTGGCCGGTCATGGAATTGGGAAATTTTTCGTTCAGGTAATCGGCGATGCGCTCGAAGGCGAAGTCGGTGGCAGCCTCGGAAATATGCTCAGTGGGAATTATCTTGGTGAAATTCAGGCCAGCCTTGAAGGCCATCTTGGTTGTGTTGTTGATGTTGGTATGCCGCACCTTGATCAGGATGTCGTCCACGCTCTTCTGGAGCGCCCTCAGATTCTCAAAGGCCTTGGAAATCTTTTTCATATCGGCGTCCAGAGCCGTTATGGCGGCCTTGTCCTTTTCGATATCTGCGGCGGCCTTGTCTATCAGGCGTTGGGTTTCGGTGGTGGGATCAAAGTCGCCCCTGCAGGCGGAAGTAGTAAAAAAGCATGCCATGCAGACCAATTGCAGGAGGCGTTGCCAGCGGTAACGGGCGCTCATTTCTTCTCTCCTGTGGTGGCGGGCAGCATGAGCATCTGGCCGGACAGAACCTGAGCGGCGGAGTCGGCGCGTCGGGCCTCCTCGTCCAGTTGTGCGTCCACGTTCTGGGCGTTTTGTTTCAAACCGAGCAGGGCCGTGGCGGTGTTCAGCAAGGCTTGCCGGCGTTCAAGGCTGCGCATGGCTTGTTTGCCCATGTCTGCGGGCTCGCCGGGAACGGCCGCAGGGGGGAGGGTGGAAAGAAGCCGGTGGGCTTCCTTGAGGGAGGCCTCCAGCCTAAGCAGGCTGATTTTTGCGGTCGCCGGCACGGCCAGGGGGTGCAGCGGGGCAAGCGTCTCCAGCCATTGTGTCAGGAGAACAGTGCTTGGCTGATCGGCCGAAGTACCGTCCCTCAGGGCGAGGTCGTAGAGGCGGTTGCTAGCCTCGTCGAGCTGGCGTTTTCGGCCAGCTTCCCCCGCTAGATAGCGCCAAAGCGCATTGGCAAGGGCTTGTTTCTGCTTTTGTTCTGTTTGAATTCGGCCTTGAGCAGCGTCGCTCGGGGCAGGTTCGGTAGCCAGGGCGCTGCCGACCAAGAGGAGTGGGGCGAGAAAGTACGGGCTAAGGGACTTCATACACGCCTCCTGCGGCGGCAAAAATCCGGAGCTGCTGTTACTTTTCCTGTGCGGCAGCTTCAGGTTGGTTTTCTGAATTTTCCATTTCAAACCAGTTTCAATGCAGCATCCCCGTGGTCTTCATGATGCGGGGACCGTCCGCAGTAATGACGACGCTATCAACGATGCCGGAACTTTCGTCATGGGACTTCTGCAGGCGATTAATGCGGCCGTTCAAGGTGGCTTGGTAGCTTACCTGATAGAAGTTGGCCACACGATGGATGCTCATCCCACTGATCTTGAACAAGATGCTATCAAAAACCCGGAAGCTGTTGCCCAGAGTTGTTTCCAGGTCGCGGCCGTCGCTACCGTCCGCAGCCTGCCATTCCCTGGCGAGAAAGCGGGTCAGGGCCGGCAGATTCTTGCTCTCATACGCACTGGCGAAATCCCGATACATGGCTTCGATGGCCAGGGTGTCCCGTCGCAGGGTGACCGCGTCCACGTTGGAGGCAAGGGCCTGCAGCTTTTCCTTGAGAGTATCCAGTTGGACCAGAAGGGGGCGAATGCTGGGATGATCGCGGACTGAAGCGTCCACTGCCCCTTTCGTATAGCCGATGCTGTCCGCCCATTGCTGGGCTGCCGCCCAACCGCCGCGAGCCTCCGGGTCGGCAAGAAACGTGTTGATGCTGTCTATGCTGCCGTGGAGGCTGGATTGGGCGGTACTCACACTCAATCGTTCAAAATATTCCGAGGACAGCTTGTTCAGTTTTGTGGAGATTGCGTAGTAGAGCTGGACCAGCGGGCTATCCTTGGCGACATCGCCTTCTCTTTCCGCAGTCTGGATGATGGCGTAGGCCGCGCCTGAATATTGGCCATAGGCGGGCGAGAATTCGCGCGCACCCAGTCCCAGCAAGCGTCCCTCGTCGGCCTGCAGTTTATCCAGGATGGCTTTCATGGCAGGGACGTGGCGACTGGATTTCTGGAAATCCCCTGCCTGCAAGGATTCGATGACCAGGGCAAAGTTGCTGCGCAATTTCTGTGATTGCACGGGCGTCATGATCAGGGTGCTGCCGGCCAGCGACTTATAAATATCGTAATAGGGGTCGCGCAGTTCCACGCCGGCCACGCTACGAAAATCTGCCTTGTGCTCCTCGCCGCCAAAGTTCATCACGTCGGCGAGCCCGCCGGTGTAATCCCGTAAATACGACTTTAAGGCGTTGGCGTCGGGGCCGGTATTGATCTGGGCGCCAATGAATTCCCGTACCAGATGGTCTTCCTCCGCAAGGCCTTGCTGCAGGTCGAAGATCAGCTTGTTGCGCTCTGCGTCTCGTTCGCTGCCCTTTTTCTTCGTGCCGAGGTGGGCGATGATGGCGTCCTCGAGCAGGCGTGGCGCCTCTTGCGCATTGGCCGGCAGCACCGGGAAGAAAGTGCCGCTGTGGATGCGCTTGAGGCCGCGCCAGGCACCAATGAGCTGGGCTGCACTGTTCTCGTAATTTGCCATGAGAATGCGCGCCTGGGCGGCGCCGGCGCGCATGCGCTCTTCTCGTGTGGCAATGCCCTGATTGAAGGCCTGGCGCGAACGTTCGAGTTGCTCCTGACGGGCAATTGATTGTTCAATGAGCGCGGGAATGCCAATCTCGGCTTCATCAAGCAAACGAAAATTTGGCGTGAGATCGCGCACGACCCTGCGCTTCCTATCCACCTTGTCCGCTTCCTCCCGCCAACGCAGCATATCGGCATTGCGGGCCGCCACATAGCCACTCAAGGACTCGGGCATTTTTTCATCCGGATGGGCGGCGAGCCACGCCAGAGTTTCCTCGCTGCTCTCATCGAAGTAAGGCAGGGCGACGTCGATGTACTCGGCGTAACGTTCAAATATACCGTTGAGGCGTCCGCGTGCCTCCGTGAGATCAATGGCAAAGCGCTCCTTGGCCTTTTCGATGGCGGCGCCGACGTTCCCCAGTGCTGACAGCTTTTCTGCCAACTCACCGGCGGCCCGGTCATATTCACCACTGCGCGCCTTCAGATGGGTGACTGGCGTGCCGCTGCTCACCATCAGCGGGTCATCGACGTGCATGGGTAAACCGCCCCAGTCGTTCCAGAGTTGCCGGGAGGTGTTGGTGAGATTGTCCTTGAGTATGCCTTCGGAGCGCACACGGGGCGCGGTGATGGGGGGGAGTGCCTTGCCCAGGGCTGCACGGATTTGCCCGGTCTCCGCTTGCAGGGCGGACTCGACCTGATCGTAATCATTTCGTGCCTTGTCCAGTATCGGCTTGAGCTGGGCGTAGGTGGCGTAAATGGCACGTTGGGGCACGGGGGAGGGGGTGGAGATAACAGGGGCCGGGATGGGCTTGGCGCGCTGGAGCTTGCAGATGGCCTGCACCTTTTGCTTGGCTTTTTCGCGCTTTTGTCCCACCTGGGAAGCCGCGTTGCTGAATGCGGCTGCCAGCCCCTGGGCGGCTTCCAGTACGCGCTTCCTGGCAACCACTTCCCGTTCATTGGCCTTGGCATGCTCGTTCAACTCAGCAAGCAGACTGGAAATCCAGCCTTCCACTTCGCCACGGCGCTCCAGCAACTTGTCCTGTTCCAGGGCGCTGACCTCCCGACCCTTGCCACCCCCTGCAACCGTAGTGAAGTACTCCCAAGTCGAGGGTTCGGGAAATGTCTTGTTCAGCTGCCCAACTACATATTGTTTGAAGCGGTCGCGGAAACTGCTCTCGGCAATAACACGGCCCCATACATGTTCGATGGATGCGCGGCGCACCGGTATGGGATCCCCTTCCCCCAGCTTGCGACCGGATGCCGCACCCTGGTAAAGGGATTTGTCACCTTCTATGGCACCGTAAAGGCTTTCCAGTTTGGTGTCCCTGGTTTTCTCGGCCAGGACAGAGCGGGATTCCATGTAAACCTGGAAGGCAAAGGCGGCGGTATTGAAGACTGCCGCGCTTTGCACACCGGGAATGGCCATTTGCTTGATGTAAGCCGCCGCCGCCTCGGTGGCCATGAGTTCATTAAAGGCAGTCAGGGCGCCGGTGAGGGCAACTCCTTGCGTGTCCCCCGCGCCTGCCGCGCGGCTGATCTGTGCCACGGCGATGATGCGGTTGGCGAGCTTGTTTGCCTCGGAGTAGAAGGCGCCGTATTTCTCCCCGTAGGCCGTGTCCTTGAAGTGATCCACCACGTCGCCGAACTCTCCCGGCACGCCGTTCATGGTCATGCTTTCCATGAAACTGCAGCCGCTCTCGTCCGGCTCGTCGGCGAAGGCGTTGCCGATCAGGAGAAGCGAGGCGAAAAGCGCCTGGCGATAGGACTTCATGCTCGCCTCCTTCAGGGGAGAGGCCGGGGTGATGCGTCGCTTGCGGGAGAACGGATTGCACGCAGGGCGCGTGCAATCCGTGGGAGGCCTAGAAGTTGCGGCTGCCGTTGGTCTGGTACTTGAAGCGGAAGCCGAAGCTTATGTTGAAGTTTTGGCCTGTCATGGAAGTAATTTCGATGATGGCGTATTTGGGACCCGGTGCAATTTCCAGGGCGTACACCTTGCCGACCGTGACATTGTTGATTGGACCGTTGTTGTAACCGGTGGCCGGTGCCGTGGTATTGCTGTTCAGAGTACCTCCCAGCGTCTGATAGCGCACACCGTTACGCAGCATAAGCGCACCCGCTTCGTTTGTGATTTCACCTTCCTGGAAGCCGCCGATGCTGTCGGTATCGAAGTTATAGCTCTGACCAAAACCAAGGGTCTTGCTGCCACTTTCAACCGTCGCGCTGCCGCTGCTCGCCGTATTGCCCTGGCTCTGGGTCGAAGCCTGTCCTGTCACCGGGTCCACCGACAGGACGTTCTGGCCGACAGACTGGCCCGTCACGGAGGTGGCGACGCTGCCCGTGTCCGATACGCCGAAGATCAGGGGCGCCGACATACGCACCAGTTTCATGCCACCCGCTTCTCGGCGCAGGCCGATGACGGAGGCAGCGGAATCCTTCAAGAACTGGCCGCTCTTGCTGGAGCGCACTTGGCGGTTGTAGGTGAAATACAGCTCGAATACACCGTTGTTGCTGACAACCCGGCTGATGTTGGCCTGGATGGCAATGCTGTCAAGGAAACGGAAATCGCTGGACAGGGCATCATCGAGGGCCGAGATATCACCCTGGAAGGATTCTGACACCAAGGTCATGAAACCGCTACGGTTCTTGCCCTGATAGGCATCCAGGAGTTTGCGGAAAATCTCCCGCGCAGCGCTGTTGCCGTCCGTGGCGGCCACGAGCAGATGGAAGTCGTGTTCTTCGGCCCCCGTTGAAACCCCGGTGGTACTGAAGGCACGGATGCGGAAAGGATAACTGCGGCCGACTTCCGGGCGGAATTCCCAGGTAAACAGGCCTTGCTCTCCCAGAGTTGCCGGCTTCCAGGTCTTGCCTTCGTCCAGGGATATTTCCACCAGGCCAATCTCACCCCGCCGGACCTCGGCGCGGCCGCGCACGATGATCTGGCCATTCTGCAGGTCTTCCAGGCCCAGGGCCATGGAGTCGTCAAGCCGGGCCGCATCCAGCGCGTTGAAGCGCAGTTCGGTAATGGCGGGTTCATTTTCCTGGCGGCCAAACTCCCACCAGGCGGCCTGGGCGCACAGGCTGGGCAGCAGGGCGAGCAGGCAGAGAATCAGGGTACGTAGGGATTTCATGGCATCACCTTATTGGGCAGGTTTCTTTTCGAGAGTCCAGTTAATTACCAGGCGCAACAACTGTTCACGGTAATTGCGCGTGCTGTCTTCGAAGCTGTAGTCGTTCACCGAGGCTTCGGCCTTGATGGAACCGCCGCCGAGGATCGCTGGCCGCCGTTGCCAGTAGAGTGTGGCCCGATTCTGGCGGGAGCTGTTGCCAATCACGGTCATGCTGTTGTTGCCCAGATCGTAGGAAAGCCCCAGTTCGGTCGTATCCGGATGGGTCGCCACGAAGGAAAGGCGCAGGGTGTCCGTGGCGTCGAAGCCCCCGGTGGTCTGATTCTGCACTTCCGACTTGCCCAGATCCAGGTTGGTGCGCAATTGCCAGGACTTGTCCAGGTTGCCACGGTAGCCAAAGGCGAGGTTGTAAAGATTGTTCGCCAAATGGACGCTGGTGCCGCTACTGAGGTTCCGGTTGATGAGACGCTCGTAATCTGCACCGAAGTCCAGGGCATCCGCCAGGAAACGGTCCTTGTATTTAAGACGCAGGCGGTCGGAGTGGTTTTCTGAAGAGTTGTCATCGGTCCACAGGAAACGGCTGCGGGCCGAAACCGTCAGCGCGGCACTGCGTCGGTCGAACATGCCCTGGCGGGTGGCGCCGGCTTCCACGATCTCGTTCGAGGTGCGGGTGCTGCGCTGGTGGTCCAGGCTGTTGTAGAAATAGTCGTAGGATCCAAACAGGCGCCACTGGCGATCCATGCGCCAGTCGGCCCGGGTGTATAAGCGCATCCGGTCCGGGGTGGCGCCACCGCCCAGGGTGACGAAATTCGGCGTCACTCGTTCCAGGCTGGCGTCCAGGCTCAGGGTCTTTATGGTGCCGCGGTAAGACAGACGGTTGGCGGTGCCGTTGAGGCCGTGGCCGACGCCGCCCTGGGGCGTGACGTCGGTATCGCTGTAGGCATGTTCTCCGGAAAGCACCATGGCCGGGGTGCGATATTCCCAGTCCAGCGCCGGCAGGATTTGTCGATAGGCATCGGCATTTCCGCGCAGGGAATCGCCGGCCCGATCGGCAACCTGGGCGAGATTGGCACCCCAGGTGAGCTTGCCGTCACTGCCCTGCAAGCGGATGCCCCCGCCGTAGCGATCCATGGGCTCATCCGTGCGGGAACTGCGCAGGAGGTAGGCCCACTGGCCATCAAAGCTGCCGTAGGACATGCGCAGGTAATTCCGGTCGTCCTTGAAATTGTGCTGGAAACCGGCGCCCTTGACCCCCTTCATCATGGAATAGGGCGATAGATTGGCGAACAGATCGCCCATGTCGATGCGGTTTTTTGCATCGGACATGCGGAATTCCAGTTTCTGCAGGGAAATATTGTCCGGGTCGTATTGCCGCGAGTCGGTATAGCGCAGCGTGGAGGCCAGCGTGGCGTCCCAGCCGCCCAGACGCATACCTGTGATCAGGATGTCCGACTCATGAAAAACGTGCGCTTTTGGATCGTAGAAGCTCTGGGCCTTGCCAGGGCCGCTGATGTCGTAGTTGAGGAATTCCGTCCGGTTGTCCAGGCGATAGGCAAGGTCGGCGGAAGCGGGAAAGGCGGGGGCCAGCAGAACGAGGCTTGGTCCCAGGCAGCGCCAGAATGAGAGAGGAGTCATGATTGGCATCTCGAGGACAGGGTCGCCAGACTCTATCATCGTCAAATATATAATTGAATTGAGTATTGTCAAAGTTCGGTGTTTTCAGCAATTAATTTTTACAATTGCGATGAACGCTTGACACAAATCAAATCATGAAAGCCTAACGTTGTCCGGGCCACAGTCTGCGGCCAGGGGCCTTGCCGCCTCAAAGGCGTGTGACAAAGCAGCCTTTTCCGGGCAGGAATTCTGCACCTTGCCAAGATGCCCAGGCTTGTCTAAAACCTGCCAGCCCGGAGAGGGACAAATCCCCGCATTGGCATGGCGTTGGACGAGGGTTTTAGACACAGGCCGGTGCTTTCCCTTTTCGCCCCAAGTCTATGGGTAACTGTCAGGTAAAATGCGCGTCTTTCGTCTTCGCCAGCCTTTCGCCATGAGCAATCCCGTCCGCACCCGCTTTGCCCCCAGCCCCACCGGTTTCCTGCACATCGGTGGCGCCCGCACCGCCCTGTTCTCCTGGGCTTACGCCCGCCGTTTTGGCGGCCAATTCGTCCTGCGCATCGAGGACACGGACGTGGAGCGTTCTACCCAGGCGGCCATCGACGCCATCCTGGACGGCATGAAGTGGCTGGGCCTGGACTGGGACGAAGGCCCCTTCTACCAGATGCAGCGCCTGCCCCGGTACAAGGAAGTGGCGGACCAACTCATTGCCGCCGGCCATGCCTACTGGTGCTATGCGTCGAAGGAGGAACTGGACGAAATGCGGGAAGCCCAGCGCGCCCGCAATGAGAAGCCCCGTTACGACGGCCGCTGGCGCCCGGAGAACGCCAACCGCATGACGCCGCCGGAAGGCGTGAAGCCGGTGCTGCGTTTCCGGAACCCGGATGCTGGCATCGTCTCCTGGGTCGATCTGGTGAAGGGCAAGATCGAGATCGACAACAAGGAGCTGGACGACCTCGTGATCGTACGCGCCGATGGCGTGCCCACCTATAACTTCGGCGTCATTGTGGACGACCTGGATATGGGCATCACCCAGGTCATCCGGGGCGACGACCACGTGAACAACACGCCGCGCCAGATCAATATCCTGAACGCCTTGGGCGCCCAGGTGCCCCAGTATGCCCACCTGTCCATGATCCTGGGGGACGACGGCCAGAAGCTGTCCAAGCGCCACGGCGCCGTCAGCGTCATGCAATACCATGAGGAGGGCTATCTGAAGGAAGCGGTGCTGAACTACCTGGGCCGCCTGGGCTGGTCCCACGGCGATGACGAGGTGTTCTCCATCGAGCAGTTCTGCCAGTGGTTCGACCTGGACCACATCACGCCCTCTGCCGCCCAATTCAATACCGAGAAGCTGCGCTGGCTGAACCAGCACTACCTGAAGCTGGCGGACAACCTGCGCCTGGCGGCAGACGTGACCCAACGTCTGACGGCTCGGGACGTTCTGGTTGCCAGTGGCCCGGATCTGACGGCTCTCATGGGGCTTTACAAGGACCGGGGCGCGACGCTCAACGAGATCGCCGATGCGGTGGAAATCTTCTTCGTGGACGTGACGCCCGCGAAGGAGTTGCTGGAACAGCATCTGACAGAGATTTCGAAGCCAGCCCTGGAGCGCCTGTCCGTGCTGCTGGAAACCGTAGCCTGGGACAAGGCCTCCCTCTCCGCCGCCATCAAGGAAGTCATGGCCCAGACCAAGCTCAAGATGCCCCAGATCGCCATTCCCCTGCGGGTCCTGCTCACCGGCCAGACCCAGACCCCGGGCATCGATGCCCTGCTGGAAGTCATGGGCCGGGATCTGGTGTTGGCTCGGGTGAAGCGCTTCGTTTAACCACCTTGTTGGGCGAATACATTCGCCCCTACAGGACGATCGAGGGTGAACGACAAAGGCCGGCAATCGCCGACCTTTGTCATGGAGGCGGGAGATTAGCGCGGTACCACCGCACCATTCACCACCTTGACCCTGTCGCCAGCCTGCCAGGGCGGGGCGGAGTCCTGCTTGAAGACCTGGCTGGTGCCGTCCTCAAAGCGCACCACCACTTCGTACCGAGAACTGCTGCGCTTCGATTTTTCCACTTCATTGCCGGCAAAACCACCGGCCAGGGCACCCACCACTGTGGCAGCATCGCGGCCATGGCCCGCACCAACCTGATTGCCGAGCAAGCCACCCACCAGGCCCCCGGCAATGGCACCCAGACCGGAACCCTGGCCCTGCTGCTGGAGCGCTCTCACACTTTCCACTGTGGCGCATTCCGGGCAGGCCTTATGCATGGGGGCGGAGGATGTGGGAGGCGGATAAGGCGTGCCGGGCGGCGGGGCCACAGCGTCGACGGGGGGCGGCGCGTAGCCGGAATTGGCCTGGGCCACATGCACAGGCTTCTTGTGTTTGTGCACCTTCGCCGGGGCTGGCGTGGGTTCCGGCATGGCAGTCACTGGCGCCAGTTGGGGCGGCGCGGCGGCAGGAGCCGGGGCAACAGGCATGGCGGTGGGCGCCGCTGCGGGAGCTGCTAGCGGCAAGGGTTGGACCGGTGGAATGGTGGCTACAGCGGCGACTTTCGCCGGTTCTACGTTCTGGCCGCCCGAGTGGGGCAGGACGCCGGTAATGGCGGCGATGCCTACGGCGGACAGGATGGTGACGGAAACCGCCGCGACCCACAGGACAGGGTGCAATTTACGGGATTCGTCCATTTTTTTCTCCTTGGGTTTGAATGCAGATGGAGAGTTTACGCGCGACACGACCTTTCGCTGACCGCCGTCACAAAGAATTACACGAGCACGGCCAACATCGGGTTGGCGCTCAATCCTGGAAAAAGCAGTTTATTAACCGCAGAGGCGCAGAGGCGCAGAGAAAACCGAGGGCTAAGGAATTTTTCGGTATCAGCTGCAGCTGAAGTCAAAGTTGAGGGGACGCATTGTTTTTCCTCTGCGCCTCTGCGGTTCAAATAGCTTTCCCGCTATTTTCACAGCCTCTCAGTCCTCCGCGCTCCACTCAAGCGGCTTGCCTCGTTTGCTGGCCCGCAGCAGGAAGCGGCCCGGGTCCAGGGACTCCAGCAGATCGGATTCCAGGGGCAGGGGCTCGCCCTCAAGCTGGCAGGCCAGTAGCTCGGCCATGAGGGGCGCCCATACCAGGCCCCGGGAACCGTAGCCCAGCACGCCATAGAGGCCGGGCCAGCGACCCAGGTGCTTGAGCAGCGTGGGTGCGGATCCGTCCAGGGACTCGCCGGAAGGCAGGGCGCCCACCAGGGGCAGGCGGTCCAGGGAGGCGGGACGAAAGCCCACCTTGCCTTTGAGTCGCGTCGGGTCCAGGCGCTTCCCGGCGCCGGGCAGCAAACGCGCCAGATGGGCGAGATTGCCGGCGTGGTCCGACACCCGCAGGCTTTCCTCCGGATCGTCCATGTCGAAGCTGGCCCCCAGGCAGGCGGTGCCATCGACGTCCGGCGTCAGGTAGCCGTCCCGGCACACCACCAGGGCGGGGGCAGCGAATTCGGTGGCGGGCAGGTGGCTGACCTGGCCGCGGATTTTTTTCAGGGGCAGGCCGGCGGCCTGGGGGAAGGTGATGGCGTCGCCCCCGTTGGACAGGATCAGCACCGGGGCGACGGCAATGGTCTTGCCTTCCCCATCCAGCACATGCCAGACGCCGCTCTTGTATTCCAGGGAAAGGGCCGTGGTGGCGAAGTGCCGCCGTACGTGCTCGCCGTGGACTTCCATGAGGGCGCGGCAGACGCCGGGCGGGTTGGCCCAGGCACCGGACGGGAAATGCCAGCCGCCCACTTCCACGGCCCGGCCCAGCAGGGCCGAGGCCTGGCCGGCTTCGATGAAACGGGCGAATTCAGCCGGAAAGCCCAGTTCAGGCACGGTGGCTTTTTGCAGCGCTTCGTGCCGGGCATCCTTGGCCAGTTGCAGTACGCCGGTCTGGCCCCAGCGGGCCGGGGAGCCAGCGTCTGTGAGGCCTTGCAGTGCCCGCAGGGCGTAGAGAAAGCAGGCTCGGGAGATGCGGGAGGCGCGGCTGTCGTCCCGGGAGATAAGGGGCAGCAGGCAGCCGGCGTGGTTGCCGGAGGCTTCCCGGCCCGGTTCATCCCGGCGCTCGATGAGGTCCAGTTGCCAGCCCCTGGACCCCAGCCGTTCGCAGACGCTGGTGCCGGCAATGCCGGCGCCGATGACGATGGCGTGACGCGTGGGTGCGGCTGGTGCCTCTGGAATCGGAAAGCGCGGCTCGAAGCGGGCCGCCAGACGATCCCGTTTCGGCGGAAAGCCTGGCCGTTTCTCGCACTTGAAGCCAGCGGCAGCCAGGCCTTCCCGCACTGCGGCGGCCACGGTCCAGGTGGCGGCGGTGGCGCCGCTTGCCGCTAGCCGGGAAAGGGTCTTGAAGAGCAGAGGCGACCACAGTTCCGGGTTTTTCGTCGGGGAAAACCCGTCGAGATAAAACGCATCCACCCTTGCCTTCAACTGGCGCAGGCAATCCTGGGCATCGCCGAACATCAGCGTCAGGCAGACGCGGCCGCCGTCCAGGTGCAGGCGGTGAAAGCCGGGCACCAGGGGCGGCCACTTGGCGCGCAGCTCGGCGGAAAGATCGGCCAGTTCCGGCCAGCGTTCATGCAGCGGCGCCAGATCGGCGGCGCTGAAGGGGTGTTTCTCGACGGAGATGAAGTGCAGTTTCCGGCAGCGTTGCGGATCCTCGCGCCAGGCCTGCCAGGTGGCGAGAAAGCTCAGTCCCAGGCCAAAACCCGTTTCGAGGATGACAAAATGCTCCCGCTCCTGCCAGCGCGCCGGCAGGCCGTTGCCTTCGATGAACACCAGTTGTGCCTGTCCCAATGCGCCCAGGGCGGAGTGGTAAACGTCTTCGAAAACATCCGAGTAGGGCGTGCCGTCGGGGCAGAGGGAGAAGGTGGCGGGGGTGATCATGCGGGGGAATGATTCGGAAGGTAGGGTGGGCAAAGCGAAGCGTGCCCACGTGGTGATGATATCCGCGTGGGCAGGTGAAGCTTGCCCACCCTACGTCCCTGAATCCCGTGTCCTGGCTTACTCGGCCCGCATCTGCGGGAAGAGAATGACGTCCCGGATATTGGAACTGTCGGTCAGCAGCATGACCAGGCGGTCGATGCCGATGCCGCAGCCGCCGGTGGGGGGCAGGCCGTATTCCAGGGCACGGATGTAGTCCGCGTCGTAGTACATGGCTTCTTCGTCGCCGGCATCCTTGGCCTTGGCCTGGTCCAGGAAACGGGCGGCCTGGTCTTCCGGGTCGTTCAGCTCGGAGAAGCCGTTGGCGATTTCACGACCAACGATGAAGAGCTCGAAGCGCTCCGTAATGTCCGGGTTGCTGTCGCTCTTCCTGGCCAGGGGCGACACTTCCACCGGGTAGTCGATGATGAACGTGGGCTCCCACAGCTCGGCTTCGGCGGTTTCCTCGAACAACTGCAGTTGCAGGCTGCCCAGGCCACCAGGCTTCACCTCGGCGTGGAGTTCCTTCAGCTTGGCCTTGATCCAGTCGGCGTCGTTGAGTTCGGCGAAGCTGAAGCCGGGGCGGAACTTGTTGATGGCTTCCACGATGGTCAGGCGTTGGAAGGGCTTGGAGAGGTCCAGTTCCCGGCCCTGGTAGATGAAGGTCTCGGTACCCAGGGCATCACGGGCAGCGTGGCGCAGCAGGCCTTCGGTGAAGTCCATGAGGGAGCGGTAGTCCGCATAGGCCTCGTAGAACTCCATCATGGTGAATTCCGGATTATGGCGGGGGCTGATGCCCTCGTTGCGGAAGTTGCGGTTGATCTCGAAGACCTTCTCGAAGCCGCCCACCACCAGGCGCTTCAGGTACAGCTCCGGCGCGATGCGCAGGAAAAGCTGCATGTCCAGGGCGTTGTGGTGAGTGAGGAAAGGCTTGGCCGCGGCACCGCCCGGGATGGGGTGCATCATGGGCGTTTCTACTTCCAGGAAGTGGTGGTTGTTCATGTAGTTGCGGATCGACTGCACCATGCGGCTCCTGGCCACGAAGGTGAAGCGGGATTCCTCGCTCATGATCAGGTCCAGGTAGCGCTGGCGGTACTTCTGTTCCTGGTCGGTAAGGCCGTGGAACTTCTCCGGCAGGGGCCGCAGGGACTTGGTCAAGAGGCGCAGTTCCGTGACCTGCACGGAGAGCTCGCCGGTCTTGGTCTTCATGAGGGTGCCGACGGCGCCCAGGATGTCGCCCATGTCCCAGCGCTTGAAGTCGGCGTAGACGTCTTCCCCGATACGGTCCCGGGTGACGTAAAGCTGGATGCGGCCGGATACATCCTGGAGCGTGGCGAAACTGGCCTTGCCCATGACGCGCTTCAACATCATGCGGCCGGCGATCTTCACCTCGACCGGGGTGGCTTCCAGTTCTTCGTGGGTCTTGGCACCGTATAGTTCGTCCAGCTTGCCCGCGGTGTTTTCCCGGGAGAAATCGTTCGGAAAGGCGCGGCCGGTGGCGCGCCACTCGGCGAGCTTGGCGCGGCGCTCGGCGATGATATGGTTTTCGTCCTGCGGGGCGGCGGGCTGGGTCTGTTCGGACATGGCGTCTGGATTCGTGAAAAGTGATCGGCACGGCAGGAGGCGTGACAGCCCGCAACCGCAAAACGCGACATTTTCTCACGGGGCGAGAGGTGGGGCAAATTTCCAGGGGAAATAGCGTACCGTTTGAGTCCGAAAAGCAATTGAAACGCCGTGGCGCCGAGGCGCAGAGGAAAATCTGTGCGGGGCGGGCTTCAGCCCGCCATGGCCGGATGAATCCGGCCCCACATGGATTGGCGGAGGAAAAGGCGGAATCAATATGCCTTTCTCGGCGCCTCGGCGCCTCAGCGTTGAATCGCCTTCCAGAACGAACACTTCGCGTAAAGCATGACAGCCTAGATTCCGGTAAAATCCGCCGATTCGCATTTGACGGCAGGATCCGATGAAAACCACATTCCTCGATTTCGAGCAGCCCATCGCCGAACTGGAAGCCAGGATCGAAGAACTTCGCTTCGTCCAGGATGATTCGGCGGTGGACATCTCCGAGGAGATCTCGCGCCTGGAGGCCAAGAGCCGGGGTCTGACCAAGGATCTCTACGCCAAGCTCACTCCCTGGCAGATCGCCCAGGTGGCGCGCCACCCGCAACGCCCCTATACCCTGGACTACGCCAGCCAGATCTTCACTGATTTCGAGGAACTGCACGGCGACCGTTCCTTCGCCGACGACAAGGCCATCGTGGGCGGCCTGGCCCGCCTGAACGGCCAGTCCGTCATGATCATCGGCCACCAGAAGGGTCGGGATACCAAGGAAAAGATTTTCCGCAACTTCGGCATGCCCCGGCCCGAGGGCTACAGGAAGGCCCTGCGCCTCATGCGCCTGGCGGAAAAATTCGGCATTCCCGTGTTCACCTTCGTGGATACGCCCGGCGCCTATCCGGGCATCGACGCGGAAGAGCGGGGCCAGTCCGAAGCCATCGGCCGCAATCTCATGGTCATGGCGGAACTCAAGGTGCCGATCATCTGCACCATCATCGGCGAAGGCGGCTCCGGCGGCGCCCTGGCCATCGCCGTGGGGGACGCGGTGCAGATGCTGCAATACTCCACCTACGCCGTGATTTCGCCGGAAGGCTGCGCCTCCATCCTCTGGAAGAGCGCCGAGAAGGCCGGCGAGGCTGCCGAAATCATGGGCATCACCGCCGCCCGCCTGAAGACCCTGGGCCTCATCGACAAGGTAGTGTCAGAGCCTACCGGCGGCGCCCACCGGGACTACAAGGCCATGGCCCAATCCCTCAAGAAGGCCCTGCAGGAATCCCTGCGCCAGGTGGCCGACCTGTCCACCACTGACCTGCTGGAACGCCGCTTCGAGCGCCTCATGGCCTACGGCAAATACAAGGAACAAGCCGTCGCCTGATAGGGTTTTTTTGTTTGCACGTCATCGCGGGCAAGCCCGCTCCTACGGAAATACGCCCTGTAGGTGCGGGCTTGCCCGCGATG
>JAYTVW010000151.1:0-34131 GCA_043743785.1 Rhodocyclales bacterium
GGCGGAAGCCGACCTGGTGGAAGAAGCCAAAAAGGTCATGGCCAAGACCAGCGTGCCCCTGCCCACGGACGTGGTGTGTGCCAAGGAATTCTCCGCCACGGCGGTGGCCACGGTGAAGAGCGTGGACGAGGTTGAAGACGACGACATGATCCTGGACATCGGCCCGGTCTCCGCCAAGGTGCTGACGGACAGCATCGCCCAGGCCGGCACCGTAGTGTGGAACGGCCCGGTGGGCGTGTTCGAGTTCGAAGCCTTTGCCGGCGGCACCAAGGCCCTGGCCCACGCCATCGCGGACAGCAAGGCCTTTTCCATTGCCGGCGGTGGCGATACCATCGCGGCCATCAACAAGTTCGGCTCCAATGTGAGCTACATCTCTACCGCTGGTGGTGCCTTCCTGGAGTTCCTCGAAGGCAAGAAACTGCCCGCCGTGGATATCCTGGAGTTGAGAGCCGAGGTGTGAAAGGTCTCCAGAACGCCATTTTTGTTGGGCGGTAAAAGCGAAGCTCAATTGCAGCGGATGCGACTCGGGGCAAGCGGACCTCGCCCGGATCGTCGAAGACCGCATCACCGCCGGTGACTTCTCCGCAAGCCATCGATCCAGCCCCCTAAAGCCAGTCCGTTGCCGGATCGATAAATCGTATCCGGCAACGGACTGGCTTTTTTGACTTCATCCCTCCCCACAGAGCCGCCATTCCCTCTCGAACCTCCCTGAAGACCCGTGGTGATTCGGATGAACTGGTTCTGCCCCCGTGAAGAAAATAGCCTGAATAAATCATTGCACCGCTAATATATTAGATGTATTGTACTGATATATCAGTATCGGGCGCCGGCAGCGGTTCCCGGCTTTAGCTGGCTTTGTTGCACTAACAGGACGCTTCTCGGAATTGCCATGGGCCTTCACCCGAACACCTTGCGCCACGCCTTGTGCCCTCTCAGCACCACCATGGCACTGAGAGCCATTCCGGTGTACCACGGGTTGACGCCGAGTTCCCCATTGTTGTTGCGCGCAAAAGTTCCAGAACATTGATTTGCACAGTAAATCCGGTATTGCCTTTTTCATTACTCAGGAGTCATCAGTGAACGCTTTATTCAAAATATCGAGCCGTCAGAATCCTTGGGAAGGCTTTGACAATGGAACCTGGCGCAGTTGGGTGGATGTTCGCGGTTTCATTCAGGCAAATTACACGCGCTACGACGGCGACGCCTCCTTCCTCAAAGGCGCCACCCCGCGCACCCTCGGCCTCTGGGCGAAACTACAGGAACTGCTGAAGGCGGAGCGGGAGAAGGGGGTGCTGGACGCCTCTTCAGACCGGCCTTCCTCCATCCTGGCCCACGACGCCGGCTACATTGACCGAGTCCAGGAACTCGTTGTGGGCCTGCAGACCGATGCGCCCTTGAAGCGCGCCATCATGCCCAACGGCGGCCTACGCATGGTGGAAAACGGCCTGGAAGCCTACGGCTTCAAGATCGACCCGATGATTTCCGAGGTGTGGACAAAGTACCGTAAGAGTCACAATCAGGGGATTTTCGACGTCTATTCCCCAGAGGTTTTCGCCGCACGCAAGTCCGCCATCGTCACGGGCCTGCCGGATGCCTACGGTCGCGGTCGCATTATCGGTGACTACCGCCGGGTGGCCCTTTACGGCATTGATGCCCTTCGGGACTTCAAGAAGCAGGAATTCCACGAACTGGATGGCCGGGACTTCACTGAGGATGTGCTTCGCTTACGGGAGGAGCTGACCGAACAATGGCGTGCCCTCGATGAGCTCAAGCAGATGGCCGCCAAGTATGGCTTCGACATCGGCCTGCCGGCGGCCAACGCCACTGAGGCCGTGCAATGGACCTATTTCGCCTACTTGGCGGCCGTCAAGGAACAAAACGGCGCTGCCATGTCCATCGGCCGGGTGTCCACTTTCCTGGATATCTACCTGGAACGGGATATCGCCGACGGTCTGCTGGATGAGTCCCAGGCCCAGGAACTGATGGATGATCTGGTGATGAAGTTGCGCATCGTGCGCTTCCTGCGCACGCCGGAATACGACAACCTGTTCTCCGGCGACCCCACCTGGGTCACCGAATCCATTGGTGGCGTCGGCGAAGATGGCCGCTCTTTGGTTACGAAGAACAGTTTCCGCGTTCTCCAGACCCTGTACAACCTGGGTCCGGCACCGGAACCCAACCTCACGGTGCTGTGGTCCGAGGCGCTGCCGGAGGGCTTCAAGCTATTTTGCGCCAAGACTTCCATCGAAACCTCTGCAGTGCAGTACGAGAACGACGATCTGATGCGTCCCCATTGGGGCGACGACTATGGTATCGCCTGCTGCGTTTCCGCCATGCGTATCGGCAAGCAGATGCAGTTCTTCGGTGCCCGGGCGAATCTGGCCAAGACCTTGTTGTATGCCATCAACGGTGGCCGGGATGAAGTCAGCGGCGAGCAAGTGGGGCCGCGCTTCCAACCCATCAAGGGCGATGTGCTGGATTACGACGAGGTGATGGAGAAGCTGCAGCCCATGATGGAGTGGCTGTCCAGGGTGTACATGAAGGCCCTGAACGCCATTCATTACATGCACGACAAGTATTGCTACGAACGCATCGAGATGGCCCTGCACGACCGGGACATCCTGCGCACCATGGCCTGCGGCATCGCCGGACTATCGGTGGTGGCAGATTCTCTTTCCGCCATGCGCTACGCCAAGGTGGGCGTGATCCGGGATGCCCGGGGCCTGGCTACGGATTTCTCCATTGAAGGGGAATATCCCGCCTACGGCAACAATGATGACCGGGTGGATGCTATTGCCTCCGGCCTGGTGGAAGACTTCATGACGCTGCTGCGCAAACAGTCCGCCTACCGGGGCGCCATGCCTACACAGTCGGTGCTGACCATCACCTCCAATGTGGTCTATGGCAAGAAGACCGGCAGCACACCGGACGGCCGTAAGGCCGGCGAACCCTTCGCGCCGGGGGCCAACCCCATGCATGGTCGTGACCAAAATGGCGCCCTGGCCTCCATGGCCTCGGTGGCCAAGCTGCCCTACAGCTGCTCCCAGGACGGCATTTCCTATACCTTCACCATTGTTCCCGGGGCACTGGGACCGCGGATGCCGGAGCGGGTGGCCAACCTGGCCGGGCTGATCGACGGCTATTTTGAGAAGCACGGCCACCATGTCAATGTGAATGTGTTCGACCGGGACATGCTGATGCACGCCATGGACCACCCGGAGCAGTATCCCCAACTCACCATCCGCGTCTCCGGCTACGCGGTCAATTTCGTCAAGCTCACCCGGGAGCAGCAACTTGACGTCATCAACCGCACCTTTCATGGCTCCCACTGAAACCTGTCGGCCCTGCGTTGTCACCACCCCGAAAGGGGTGGTGGCAACGGACCTGGAGGGCTGGGTGCACTCCACCGAGACCTTTGGCACGGCGGATGGCCCCGGTATTCGCTACGTGCTGTTTTTGACGGGTTGTCCCCTGCACTGCATTTACTGCCACAACCCGGATACCTGGCATCGCCGGGATGGCCGGTCCACCGCGGCAAGCCGGGTTTTGGAAGAGATTGCAGCCTACCGTCAGTTCTTTCAGAAACGGGGCGGCGTTACTGTCAGCGGTGGCGAGCCCCTGGTTCAGGCCTCGTTCTGCGCTCAGGTGCTGCGCGGCTGCAAGGAAATGGGTTTGCACACTGCCTTGGACACCTCCGGTTTTCTGGGTGACCGGGCGAGCGACGAACTTTTGAGCAATGTGGATCTGGTGCTGCTCGACATTAAGGCCGCCCGCATGTCCACCTACCGTCGCCTGACTGACGTTGACCTGGCACCCACCATCGCTTTCGCCGACCGTCTGGCGGCCATGGGCAAGCCCGTCTGGTTGCGCTATGTACTGGTGCCCGGTTTTACGGACCGACTTGACGACATCGAAGCCATGGCCACTTTTGCCGCAAGCCTTGGCAATGTGGAAAGGGTGGATGTGCTGCCCTTTCACAATCTCGGCGAGCACAAGTGGCGCGATCGTGGACTGGATTACCAACTGGAAGGCGTCGAACCGCCTTCTGATGAAGTGCTGGAAAAGGCGCGAGCGGTATTTCACGCAGCAGGATTTTTTGTGAGCTGATTTGCTGGATGACGTCAGCTCGAAATTGGCTTAACTGGTTTAGGACAGAACTCCCCATGCTGCAAAAACTCTCTAAGGCCACTGCGTCCAGTCAAGACAACCGGGCATTGGCGCCTTGGGCCTGCCTACATGATTATTGAATTATTGGGGAAACATGATGCTTAAAGAATTCGTAACAGCCCTGGGCCTGGCGCCCTGCAACTGCGTTGCGAAAAACGATGGATTTGACGTGGATCAGGCCGTGAGGTTCCAGGCCAAAGCTGGGCAGGCCGGTGGCAAGGCGATTCTTGCCGAGGGTTTTGATAACGTGCCCTTCGATGAAATCCGCATTGGTCAGTCGGCGAGCATGTCCCGGGAACTGACCATGGACGACATCGAGTTGTTTGCCACTGTTTCCGGCAACAGCAACCCTGTGCATCTGGATGTGAAATACGCGGCGGGCTCCCGCCACCACAAGATCATTGGCCACGGCATGTGGTCTGGGTCCCTGGTGTCTGGCGTGCTGGGTTCCAAGCTGCCCGGCTCCGGTACGGTCTATCTGGGGCAGAACCTGCGCTTCCTGAATACCGTTGGCCTGGGGGACGTCATTACCGCCACGGTGACGGTCCTTGAAAAGCAATCGGAAAACCACGTCGTTATTCTCGCCTGCCGGTGTGTGAATCAGGACGGCAAGGAGATCGCCACGGGCACCGCCGAAGTCATGGCGCCCACCCAGAAGGTGCACCGGGAAAATCTTGATCTGCCGGAAGTCCAGTTGATTCACCACGACCAGCACGACGCGCTGCTCAAGAAATGTGACGATCTGCCGCCCGTGCCGACGGCGGTGGTGTATCCCTGCAATGAAAGCACCCTGCGCGGCGCCGTCGAAGCCGCCCAGGCAGGCCTGATCGATCCGGTGCTGGTGGGGCCGGCCGTCCTGATCCGGGAGATTGCCGCTACCTTCAATTTTGACATCAGCCCCTATCGCCTGGTGGATGTGGAGTTCAGCACGGACGCCGCCGAAGCCGCCGCCCATCTGGCCCGGGATGGCGAGGTGGAGGCCCTCATGAAGGGCTCGCTGCATACCGATGAACTCATGGGGGCGGTGGTCAGGAAAGACAACTGCTTGCGTACGCCTGCCCGCATCAGTCATGTTTTTGTAATGAATGTGCCCACCTATCCGCGCACCCTCTTGATTACCGACGCCGCCATCAACATAGCGCCGACCCTGGAAGACAAGGTGCATATTGTTCAGAACGCCATCAATCTGGCCAAGGTGCTGGGGGTTCCCAAGCCCAACGTGGCGATCCTCTCCGCCGTCGAAAACATCAACCTGAAGATTCCGTCCACCCTGGAAGCGGCCGTGCTGTGCAAGATGGCGGACCGGGGGCAGATCACCGGCGGTGTGCTGGACGGTCCCCTGGCATTCGACAATGCTATTTCCGTCGAGGCGGCCAGGACCAAGGGCATTGATTCCCCGGTGGCCGGCGTGGCGGACATTCTGCTGGTGCCGGATCTCGAGTCCGGCAACATGCTGGCGAAACAGCTTTCCTTCCTCGCCAATGCTGACGCCGCAGGCATCGTGCTGGGGGCCAAGGTGCCGATCATCCTGACCAGTCGTGCCGACAACCTGCGCTCCCGCCTTGCCTCCTGCGCCATCGCCGCCTTGCTTGCCGCCGCCAACCGTGCCACGCGTAAAGCGCGGGCCGCCAAGTGAAGGGGGAAATCATGGCCCGGCATGCTGCGTATCTCGTACTCAACGC
This sequence comes from Rhodocyclales bacterium, assembly GCA_043743785.1. Lineage (GTDB taxonomy): Bacteria > Pseudomonadota > Gammaproteobacteria > Burkholderiales > Rhodocyclaceae > JAQTNA01. The sequence goes on from JAYTVW010000151.1 coordinate 5,850, forward strand.
TGGCTCCTCCAGCCTGAAATTTTCGGTCTTTCGCCAGCAGGCGGAGGACCTGCTGACCATCCTTTCCGGCCAGATCTCCGGCATCGGAAGTCGTGCCTGCTTCGAGGCCCGGGACGGCGAGCGTCGTCTGCTGGCGGATCACACCTGGGATGAAGCGGACTCGGCGTGCCGGGAAACCATTCTCCAATACCTGCTTACCTGGATCACCGACAGGCTGGTGGACCATGAGATCGTGGCGGCCGGCCACCGGGTGGTGCATGGCGGACGCGCCATCAATCGGCCCATGCGCGTCAGTCCCGAGTTGATCGATATGCTGGAAGCCCTGGTGCCCCTGGCCCCCCTGCATCAACCCCACAACCTGGCCCCCATCCGCATCCTGGCCAAGAGCTTCCCGGATTTGGCCCAGGTGGCCTGTTTTGATACCGCCTTTCACAGTACCCAGCCCTGGGTGGCCCGCAGCTTTGCGCTGCCCAAGGATTTGACGGAGGAGGGCGTGTGCAGCTACGGCTTTCATGGTCTGTCCTATGAGTATGTGACCGGACAACTCCTGGAGAGTCGGCCCGATCTGGCGGAGGGCCACATTGTCATTTGCCATCTGGGCAGCGGCTCCAGCCTGTGCGCTGTCAAGGGGGGGCGCAGCATGGACACCTCCATGGGTTTCTCTGCCCTGGACGGGGTGCCCATGGGAACGCGGCCGGGCAGCATCGATCCGGGGGTAATTCTCTACCTGATGCGTGAGAAGAAAATGGATCTGGATGCCATGGAGGATCTGCTCTACCGGCGTTCGGGTTTGCTCGGGGTTTCCGGACTCTCCAACGACATGAAGGTGCTGCTGGATTCGAAAGACCCGGATGCGAAGAAGGCGGTGGAGCTGTTCTGCTTCCGAGTAGCCAAGGAGATTGCCGCCCTGGCCTCGTCCATGGGCGGGCTGGACGCCCTGGTATTTACCGGGGGCATCGGTGAAAACGCGCCCCAAATCCGCGCCATGATTACCGAGCGCCTGGAGTGGCTGGGGGTGAAGCTGGATGCGGCAGCCAACCAGAATCGGGCCCACTACATCGCCGCATCTGGCTCCCGCTGTCCGATCTTCATCATTCCCACCAATGAAGAAATGATGATTGCCAAGCACGCCATAAAGGTGCTCGCAGCGGAGGTGCATCTTGGATGATGCCGCTGCGCTTGACCTGGGCACCAAGGCTGCGGCCCGCGGCGGTGATTCCGCTAAGAAGGCGGTTGCCGCCTCGCCCCTCTCCCTGGATGCCTTGTTGCCGGACGCCATTGCGCTGGCGGCGGAAAACCTGGGGGTCAAGAAGGCAAGCCAGAGCCAATGGATGTTGTTCGGGTTGGCGGTGCTCGGTGGCGCCTTCATCGCCCTGGGGGGGCTCTTCGCCACCGTGGCGATTTCCGGCGCCCAGGGGCATCTGCCCTACGGCGTCATGCGCCTCCTCATGGGCGGCGCCTTCTCCCTGGGCTTGATCCTGGTGGTTATTGCCGGTGCGCAGCTGTTTACCAGTGATGCCCTGATGGTCATGGCCTGGGCCAGCGGCCGCCTGAACACGGGGCGCATGCTGCGGGTGTGGACCACCGTTTGGCTCGGCAATTTCGTCGGCGCCCTGGGGGTGGCAGCCCTGGTGTTCCTGTCCGGCCAGTACACCTTCGGGCACGGCGAGGTGGGTGCCACGGCCCTCTATCTGGCGTCGGCGAAAAGCACCCTGGCGCCGGACAAGGCCTTCTTTCTGGGCGTCCTGTGCAATGTGCTGGTGTGCCTGGCGGTGTGGCTGTCCCTGGCAGCCCGCAGCATTGGTGACAAGGTCCTGGCCATGTTCTTTCCGATCACGGCCTTCGTTGCGGCCGGCTTCGAGCACTGCGTGGCCAACATGTATTTCATCCCCTACGGCCTGTTCATAAAATGGTGGGCGCCGGATTCGTTCTGGGCTGATCTTGCCGGCCACCCGGGCGTTCCCCAGGACATCCCGGTGGATCGGTTTCTGATCAACCTTGGGGCGGTCACCCTGGGCAACTGGGTTGGCGGTGCCCTCTTGGTCGGTGCCGTGTATTGGCTGATTTATCGCCGCGACCATCGTGCCTGACACGGAGGAAACAAATATGCCCTGCAATTGCGAGCTTTGAACGACATGAGTTTGCGAGCAGCTGAGGGAATTTCCGGCTTCACCTTTGACCTGGCCAGCGTCATCACGCAGAATGCCCCCCTTTCCCGTTATGGAAGCGTCTTTGCACCTGATCGTCGGCGCCAACCCCAGCGCTCCCGTGGCTGCGAAAAAGCCCGGGCCTTGCGTCGCGTTGTGTATGACATCGAGGACTGCCGGGAAGGCCTTCGGGTGTTTAAGGAAAGACGAAATCCGACGTTTTTGGCTGATGACATGGGGCTCGACGTACGTTTGAATGAATTTCATGGCAATCATGCAATCAAAAGCCAAAAGGCGCACCATTGACAATTGACATTCCGTTTTACAAGCCCGTGGAGATATGAGCCATGAATAGCAAGTCCTCGTCCGTAGCCCCCCCGAAAGAGGCTGCCCGGACCGCGGCGACGCGTGTTTACCTGGATCTGCGAAACCGCATCATCGAAATGTCGATGTTGCCTGGAACAAGAATCGTTGAACGCGACATCGCCGCAGAACATCAGACCAGCCGGACCCCGGTACACGAGGCGGTGCAGCGACTGGCCGAAGAGGGCTTGATCGAGGTGGTTCCGCGGGTGGGGACGTTTGTGGCACGCATACCCCTCGATCAACTCGAGGAGGCGATGTTCGTACGCACTGCCCTGGAAGTCGCGGTAATTGAAAAGGCCGCGGAACAGATCAAGCCGGAGGATCTCTTGCTACTGAAACAATTGCTCGCAGACCAGCATGCCTGCGTTGACGCCTCCGATTTCAAAGGCTTTCACCAGTGCGACGAGGTGTTTCATGAGGCCATGGCCAGTATTGCGGGTCTCCCCGGCGTCTGGCGGATCATTCAGCAAACCAAGACACAGGTGGATCGTTACCGGCGTCTGACACTACCTTTGCCCGGTCGCATGGACGGTGTCGTTGGCGAACATGAATCTGTCGTCGAAGCGTTGGAAAAGGGTTTGGGGCACGATGCCGCGTTGGCTATGCACAAACATCTGGACCTTGTGCTACCCATCGCAAAAACGGCCAAGACGCTCCGACCGGAATATTTCATTAACCACCTTCCCCAGGTGCACGCAATGGATGCGGAGATTTGATATAGGAGCTGCCCCCTCCCGTTAAAGCCCCGCTCCGGGGGCCTCACCCGCCGTGAGTCCGTTCTGCGGGACACGGCCTTGTTCAAATAAGTTTTTCACTATATGGAATCTTGTATGTCATCCCCTGTGCTGCAGGTTGTCGCCCTCGGCGAATGCATGATCGAATTTCGCAAGGAGACGGATGCGCTAATGCGGCAGTCGTTTAGCGGGGATACCCTGAACACCGCTGTATATCTGATGCGACTGTCCGGCAACAGCTATGCGGTGAGTTACGCCACAGCAGTGGGTGACAGCGACCCTTACAGCGATGCAATGCTGGCCAACTGGGAATCCGAAGGCATCAATACCCGTTTCGTGAGCCGGCAGCCAGGAAAATTGCCCGGGATCTATACGATTCAGGTGGATGCCACGGGGGAGCGCTGCTTTACCTACTGGCGGCAGAACAGTGCAGCCAGGGACTATTTCAACAATCCTGATTCCCCCTTGGAACGCCACATCGACGAAGTGGATGTGTTCTACCTCAGCGGTATCAGCTTGGCGGTCCTGCCCCAGGCCGCTCGCGAACGCTTGTTTTCCCTCATGTCGGCGCTGCGTGGCCGCGGCAAGAAGGTGGTGTTCGACAACAACTATCGGCCCAGCCTGTGGTCTTCGGTGGAGGAGGCGCGCAAGGCTTATGCGCGGGCCTATGGTCTGGCCGATATCGCCCTGGTGACATTGAGCGACGAAATGGAAATCGAGGGGCAGACGGATGAAGCCTTGGTGCTCGCCTGCGTGTTCAATTACGCCTGCGGCGAGGTGGTGGTCAAACGCGGCGGACGTTCCGCCCTGGTGCGCGGCACGGATGGCACGTGCATCGAGGTGGCGGTTGAACCTGTCGAGAACGTGGTGGATACCTCGGCCGCGGGCGATTCATTTGCTGCGGGCTACCTGGCGGCACGTCTGCACGGAAAAACCCCCGCAGAGTCCGCCGGGGTGGGCAATCGACTGGCCGCCGCAGTGATCCAGTGCCCTGGCGCAATTATTCCGCTCTCCATGATGCCGGACATCCTGCTCGACTGAAGGCATGCAGCCTACCGCCATCCGAGGGCGCGGCTGTCCTGCTGTCTCTTCGGCAGAAGTTCGTTTGGGTGTATCAAAAAATTAATTTAATGATGTTTATTCTCCACCCCGGGTAATCGTCGGCATTCTCCGCGGTCGATCAGTAGCCTGGCTGTTTCACGAGCATCGCTCGCGGGAAACAGCCAGGCTATTTTCATTTCTCCCCACCACTCCGGCTTGTCCCTGCCCCTTCAACTTGGCGCCCCGAAGCGCGGCACGAGTGTGCCGTGTGCCCGTTCGAACACTCTGCAACAAATATTTCCCAAAAGTGTTGCCATGCTGATATATCAGGCGTAAATTACTGATATATCAGGTGGCCGGCCAAACAAAGACGGCGATGGGTTCCTGTCGGATCTTGTTGAGTCAAAAGGAGACTTTTTAAAATGAACGCATTCATGAACCAGGATTTTCTGCTGGATACCGCAATTGCCCGTCAGCTCTATCACGACGTCGCAGCCGACCTGCCGATCATCGATTACCACTCCCACCTGCAGCAGAGTGAGATCTCTGACCGTAAGACCTTTCGCAATATTTCCGAACTTTGGCTGGGCGGCGATCACTACAAATGGCGCCTGATGCGCAGTGCCGGGGTGCCGGAGGATTTCATTACCGGCGGCCAGCCGGATGAAGCCAAGTTTCGCGCCTTCTGCAAGGTTCTGCCGCTCGCCATCGGCAATCCCATGTACCACTGGTGCCACCTGGAATTGCGCCGGCTGTTCGGTATCGATCTGACGATCAATGAAGCCAATGCCTCGCGAATTTGGGACGAAGCCAACGCCAAGCTCGCCGACATGGATACCTGGTCCCTGCTGGAGCAGTCCCGGGTCGAAGTTGCCTGTACCACGGATGATCCGGCGGACGATCTGGCTCAGCACGCAGAAATCGCCGGCTCGGCCCTCAAGACCCGGGTGTTGCCGGCCTATCGGCCCGACAAGGCCATGCGCATCAATCACCCGGGCTTCGTGGTCTATCTGGGCCGCCTGGCGGAAGTCTCCGGTGTCAGCATCAACTCGTTTGAATCCCTCATGGCCGCCCTGGCCAAGCGTGTCGAATACTTCCATGCCCGCGGTTCGCGCATTTCCGACCACGCGGTGGATGTGGCGCTGCCGGCAAACCCGGTGAGTGGCGAACAACTCGAAGCCTTGTTTTCGAAGCGCATTCACGGCAAGGATTTGAACGAAGCGGAAGTCGGCCAGTACCTGCGCGGCCTGCTGGAGAGCATTGGCCGGGTCTATGCCAAGCATGACTGGGTGATGTGCCTGCACATCGGCGCCCAGCGCAACAACAATACCCGGCGCCTGGCCACCCACGGCCCGGATACCGGCTACGACTCCATCTCCGACGTGGGTTCCAGCGCCGGCATTGCTGGACTGCTGGATGCCCTGGATACGGACGATCAGTTGCCCAAGACCATGCTCTTCTGCCTGAACCCCGGCATGAACGAGGTGCTGTCGACCCTGATCGGCTGCTACCAAGATGGCAATACCCCCGGCAAGCTGCAGTTTGGACCCGCCTGGTGGTTCAACGATCACAAGGACGGCAACCTTAAGCAGATCCAGACCCTTGCCAACCACGGTGTGCTTGGCACCTTCGTCGGCATGCTGACGGATTCCCGCAGTTTTGCCTCCTACCCGCGTCACGACTACTTCCGCCGCCTGCTGTGCCAGCAGCTCGGCCAGTGGGTCGAAGCCGGTGAGTACCCGGCCGACATGGATGCCCTGAGCCAGCTGGTGCGCGGCATTTCCTACGAAAACGCCAAACGCTACTTCGCCCTTTAAACGTTGGCGACGAAGGAATCCTGACATGCAAAAAGTTCTCTGCATCCATCCTGACGACGACATGCTAGTCGCCCTCGATGATCTGGCTTCGGGCGAGGTCGTCAAGTGGGAGGAGGAGTCGATCCTGGTGTGCACCCCGGTTGCGCGCAAACACAAGCTGGCCCGGCGGGCGTTCGCCGAGGGTGATCTGCTCAAGCTGTACGGTGTGCCGGTGGGCAAGGCGACCCAGCCGATCCGCCGCGGGGAGGCGGTTACTACCGACAACCTGAGGCACTATGCGGCCGATGTGGAATTAACCGCCAGTTGTCCCTACACATGGACTCCGCCCAGCGTGGATCGCTGGCAGGGCGCCACTTTTCCCGGTGTAGTGCGTGCCGATGGGCGGGTAGGCACGGCCAATTACTGGCTGATCTTTCCGCTGGTGTTCTGCGAAAACCGTAACGTCGAACATCTGCGCAATGCCCTGGAAGGTCCCCTCGGCTACGCCAACAACGATCTGGCGGCATTCACCCTGTCGCTCCTCAACGACGACATGTCGGCGCCGCAACCCGTCACCCGGCCATTCCCGAACGTGGACGGCATCCGCATGATTGCCCACACAGGGGGATGTGGCGGTACCCGCAGCGACGCCCGCGTGCTGTGCAACATCCTCGCTGCCTATGCGGATCATCCGAACGTGGCCGGCATTACGGTGTTCAGCCTGGGTTGCCAGAACGCGCAGATTTCCATGTTCAAGGAAGCCTTGGCCCGGCAGAACCCGAACTTCGACAAGCCTTGCCTGATTTACGAACAGCAGCAATGGGATGGAGAGCAGGCCATGATGAAGGCCGGACTGCAGGACACCCTCAAGGCCTTGCAGACCGCCAACCAGGTGACGCGGCAGCCCATGCCGCTGTCCCATCTGAAGATCGGCGTGAAGTGCGGCGGTTCCGATGGCTTCTCCGGGATTTCCGCTAATCCGACCATGGGCCTGGTGTCCGACATGGTGGTGGCCCTGGGTGGATCCTCCATTCTTGCCGAGTTCCCCGAGCTCTGTGGCGTGGAAGCCAGCCTGATCGAGCGTTGCGTGCAGGACGATGACAAGAGGCGTTTCCTGGGCCTGATGCGTGACTTCGAAGCCAAGGCCGAGGCGGTAGGCACCCACTTCGCCGACAACCCCAGCCCCGGCAATATCAAGGATGGCCTGATTACGGACGCCATGAAGTCGGCGGGGGCCGCCAAGAAGGGGGGGACCTCCCCCATCGTGGCGGTTCTCGACTACGGCGAACAAGCCCACATGGCTGGCCTGTCCCTGTTGTGTACCCCTGGTAATGACGTGGAGTCGGTCACCGGCATGGTGGCGTCTGGTGCCAACGTGGTGCTGTTCTCCACCGGCCTGGGTACCCCCACCGGCAACCCGATCGTGCCGGTGCTGAAGATCGCCACCAACAACCGCATCGCCGAAAAGCTCTCCGACATCATCGACTTCAACTGCGGTCCGGTGGTTGAGGGCGCGCCCCTGGCCGAGGTGGCCGCCGATCTGCTCGACCTGGTCGCTGCCACGGCAGGGGGCGAGTACAAGGTCAAGGCCGACCGCCTGGAACAGTACGACTTCATTTTCTGGAAACGCGACATCTCGCTCTGAGCGGGAATTGGAGACACAGCATGAATCACCTAAAACGAGAAACACCGTTCGCATTGCCGGTCAAGTTCATCCAGTTCGGCGAGGGCAACTTCCTGCGGGCCTTTGTGGACTGGCAGATCGATCTCCTCAATGAACGCTGCGGACTCAATGCCGGCGTGGTCATCGTGCGCCCGATCAGCCGGCCCGACTTTCCCTTGCTGGACACCCAGGGCGGTGTCTACACCACCTTGATCCGCGGGCTGAACGAGGCGGGCGACGCGGTGAAGGAGTACCGCAAGATCAACTGCGTCCAGCGTGAAATCGATCTTGGCACCATGTATGCCGACTATCTGGCCCTGGCGCGGAATCCGGACGTGCGCTTTGTCGTCTCGAATACCACCGAGGCCGGCATCGCGATCAATGACACCGATGGCTTTGATGATGCGCCGCCGGCAAGCTTTCCGGCCAAGCTCACCCGCCTGCTGTTTGAGCGCTACCGCCATTTCGACGGCGCCTTCGACAAGGGGCTGGTGCTGCTGCCCTGCGAACTCATCGACTACAACGGCCAGGCGCTGAAGGCTGCCGTCACCCACTTCGCCGGTTTGTGGTCGCTGGAAGAGGGTTTCACAGCCTGGCTCAACCAGGCCTGCACCTTCTGCTCGACCCTGGTGGACCGCATTGTCACCGGTTACCCGCGGGACGAAATGGCGGCGTTTGAGGCCGAACTGGGCTACTGGGACCAGTTCCTGGTGACTGCCGAATATTTCCATCTTTTTGTAATCGAGGGGCCGGCCTGGCTGGCGGATGAACTCAAGCTTGACGGCGCGAGCCTGAATATCAATCTGGTGGACGACGTTACGCCCTACAAACAACGCAAGGTCGGCGTGCTCAATGGTGCCCATACGGCCCTGGTGCCGGTGGCGCTGCTGGCTGGCCTGGAGAGCGTGGGCGAAGCGGTGGCCGATGCGGAGGTCGGGCGTTTCCTGCTCGACGCGCTAAACGAAGAAATCATTCCGGCCCTGCCGCTGCCGCAGGAAGATCTCGACTTCTTCGCTGCCGCCGTGCTGCTGCGTTTTCGCAACCCCTACATCCACCACCGCCTGGAATCCATCGCCCTGAACAGTTGGAGCAAGTTCGCCGCCCGGGTAATGCCGCAACTGCTGACCTACCAGGCCAAAAGGGGCGCACTGCCGAAACGCCTGGTCCTGGCCCTGGCGGCAACCATGCTGCTTTACCGCGGTGGGGTGATCAAGCTCATGGATGACATACCCAATCTCGCCTGGTTTGCCAGTGCCTGGCAGAAGGTGGCGGAAGGATCCTGGTCCATGGATGACATTGCCCGGGAATGGCTGGGAAACACGGCGCTTTGGGGGGCGGACCTGAATGGGGTTCCGGCACTCGCCGAGAGCCTGGCCAGCGCGCTCATGGTCATCGAACAGTGCGGCATGCGTGAGGCCCTGAATCTGTCTGAAGCCCCGCTGGTAACTGCGTGATGAAATCGAAGCAGGAGCTGGCCCTATCTGAATTGCCGGGTCGGCCTCTGCTGAAAATGTACGTGTAGATCGGAATTGCCCTAAAAGAGAACAAACTCGGCCCCCGTTACGCACGCCAGCAGTTCAAATCAACAGTGCGCACGAAAGCCCCCATTGAGTGGTACGCAAAGGAGTCATTGTGAGAAAGATCAAAGGAGTGCGCTGGTGGATGGTCGGCTTGGTTACAGCCGGCTTAATTGTCAACTATTTGGCCCGGAACACCTTGTCGGTGGCGGCACCGACAATGATGAAGGAGCTGAGCTTCAGCACGAAGGAGTATTCGCATATTGTTGTGGCATGGCAATTGTGCTATGCGTTCATGCAGCCGGTGGCAGGTTATATCCTGGACGCCATTGGCACCAAGTTGGGCTTTGGCATCTTCGCTCTGGCTTGGTCTCTGGCGTGCGCCGGGGCTGCATTGGCTACTGGCTGGCAGGGCTTGGCGTTCTTCCGCGGTTTGCTGGGTCTGACGGAAGCGGCGGGCATCCCTGCCGGGGTGAAGGCCACTTCCGAGTGGTTCCCGGCCAAGGAGCGCTCGGTGGCCATAGGCTGGTTCAATATTGGCTCCTCGGTTGGCGCGCTGCTGGCGCCGCCCTTGGTGGTCTGGGCGATTCTCAACGGCGGATGGCAATCGGGCTTTCTGATCGTCGGTGGCCTGGGTATTGTCTGGAGCGCTCTCTGGATGTTGTTCTACAAGCATCCGCGGGATCAGAAGCGCCTTTCGGATGAGGAGCGGGACTACATCCTCTCCGGCCAGGAAGCGAAATACAGCGACCCGGATGTCAAGAAGAAGAGCTGGAAGGAGATGATCACCAGTCGCAATTTCTGGGTGATCGGCATCCCGCGCATGTTGAGCGAGCCTGCCTGGCAGACTTTCAATGCCTGGATTCCCTTGTACATGATGACCGAACGTCACATGAACTTGAAGGAAATCGCCATGTTTGCCTGGCTGCCCTTCCTGGCCGCCGACATCGGCTGCGTCCTGGGCGGCTATCTGAGCCCGTTTTTCCACAAGCACCTGAAAGTGTCCTTGTTCACCTCTCGCAAGCTGGTGGTTCTGTTGGGTGCGCTGTGCATGGTAGGACCGGCCTGTGTCGGCTTCGTGGATAGTCCTTATGTGGCCATTGCGCTCCTTTGTGTTGGCGGTTTCGCCCACCAGACCCTGTCCGGCGGCCTGTATTCCGTGACTTCCGACATGTTTGGCAAGCACGAGGTGGCCACCGCCACCGGCCTGGGCGGCATGATGGGTTACTTGGGTGCGGCAGCCTTTACCCTGGTGTTCGGCATTCTGGTGACCAAGATTGGCTATAGCCCCTTGTTTGTGGTCCTGGCCGTATTCGATTTCATCGCTGCGGGCGTGGTTTTCGCTCTGACGAGGGGCCGCGATCCGCTGACCGACTCAGGCTTGCCGGCGAAGGTCTGATTCTGTGTAAAGAGGTGTTCGCGGGATGGCGTTTCAGGCTGGCTAGACGTTTGAACCTGAAAGTCCCGTGAGTGTCCCCAAGGATGCATTGATTTCTGCCCTGGCGTGTCCGTGACCCGCTGGCGCATCAAAGAATGGAGATTTCATAAATGGCTGCCAAGGATCGTATGGCTGTTCTGTCTGCAATGATGGAGCAGAGTGTTATTCCTGTTTTCTATCACGCGGATGTGGCGGTTTGCATCGAGGTGATTCAGGCCTGTGCGAATGCCGGCGCCAAGTGCGTCGAGTTTACCAACCGGGGCGAATTTGCGGCCCACGCGTTTTTCGAGGTGACCCGTCACTTCGCCAAGGCCGATCCGTCCGTGATCATGGGTGTCGGTTCCATTGTGGATGCCCCGACCGCCGGACTCTTCATTGCCAATGGCGCCCGGTTTATCGTCGGCCCTTTGCTCAACGCCGATGTCGCCAAGGTCTGCAATCGCCGCGGCATCCCCTACAGCCCCGGCTGTGGTTCGGCTACCGAGATCGGCGATGCCCAGGAACTGGGCTGTGAGATCGTCAAGGTATTCCCCGGTTCGGCCGTGGGTGGTCCGGACTTCATCAAGAGCGTCATGGGCCCCATGCCCTGGACCCGCATCATGTCCACCGGCGGCGTGGAACCGACCGAGGAGTCCCTGCGCAAATGGTTTGGCGCCGGCATCGTGGCCTGCGGCATCGGCTCGAACATGATCACCAAGGCGCTGCTGGATGCCCAGGACTATCAGGGCATTGAGGAGAAGGTGCGCAAGACAGTGGAACTCGTCAAGACCATCAAGGCCGAGCTGGCTGCCAAGCCGTAGTCGGGAAGGGGAACGACATGTCTGAGTTGATCATCAAGTCTGCGTCCGAAACCCGTTGGGACTGCGCATCATTCGGTGAAGTGATGCTGCGCCTCGATCCGGGCTTTGGCCGCGTGCGCAATGCCCGCTCCTTCCAGGTATGGGAAGGGGGCGGCGAATACAACGTGGCTCGCGCCATGAAGAAGTGCTGGGGCAAGCGTGCCGCCGTGGTGACCGCCCTGCCCAGGAATGATCTGGGCTGGCTGGTCGAAGACTTCGTCATGCAAGGCGGCGTGGATATGAGCCATGTCATCTGGCGCGATTTCGACGGCCTCGGCAAGAACACCCGGGTCGGGCTCAATTTCACGGAAAAGGGTTTCGGCATTCGCCCGGCCCTGGGCTGCTCCGACCGGGGTCACACGGCTGCATCCCAGATTCGCCCCGGCGAAGTCAACTGGGAAAAGCTCTTCGGCGAAGAGGGGGTGCGCTGGTTCCAGACTGGCGGCATCTTTGCGGCCCTGGCCTCCAATACCGCCGAAGCCGTCATCGAAGCGGTTGAAGTCGCCAAGAAGTACGGCACGGTGGTGGCCTACGACCTGAACTACCGGGCGTCCCTGTGGAAGAGCCAGGGCGGCAAGGAAGGCGCACAGAAGATCAATCGCGAAATCGCCAAGTACGTGGATGTGATGATCGGCAATGAAGAGGACTTCACCGCCTGCCTGGGCTTCGAAGTGGACGGCGCCGATGAGCACCTCACCCACATCGAGACGGACAGCTTCAGGAAGATGATCCAGACCGCAGTGGCTGAGTTTCCCAACTTCAAGGTGGCGGCCACCACCCTGCGCAAGGCCACAACGGCCACGGCTAACGACTGGTCGGCCTTGCTCTACTACCAGGGGGAGCTCTACCAGTCCGTGAAGCGCGAAAACCTGGAAATCCACGACCGAGTCGGCGGCGGTGACGGCTTTGCCTCCGGACTGGCCTATGGCTTCATGGAAGGCAAGGGGCCACAAGCGGCGGTCGAGTACGGTGCCGCCCATGGTGCCCTGGCCATGACCACCCCGGGCGATACCTCCATGGTGCGCGTCGAGGAGGTCGAGGCGGCGATGAAGGGCAAGGGGGCTCGCGTCATCCGCTGATCCTGGCCCCTGGCCCCGCTATCCGGTCACCGCAGTAACTCAAAAGGCATGCAGCATGCCGCCTCTAAATCAGGCGAAAAGAGGACTGCATCGCCCAAAAACTGCGCAGTCGGGTCACCAGGACTGGGCTTTCTCCGGAAAGCGGGCGTTTTGAATTGTTGCATTGCGTTATTGAACGAAGCAGTCATCTGACGGCACTGCCATGAAGTACCCATGGGCGCCGTCATTCATTACCTACAGAAGCAGGAGAACAAAATGAATCTCAAGAGAATTCCGGCCGCCATGCTCGTCGCAGGCTTGATGTCTCTGGTCCTTCCCCAAGTGGTCCAGGCCAGCGAAATGGATGAGCTGAAGGCCATGGTGCAGCAACTACGCGCCGAAGTTACCCAGTTGAAGGAACAGCAGAACAAGGCCGCCGCCATCCAGGCCGTAGTGCCCGCCGGTGCGCAGGCAGCGACTTCCGCCAGTGTCGGTTCTGCCCAAGGGCCCCTCTCCATCAATGTGGGCGGTGGCACCGTATCCCTGTATGGCAACATCGACGAATACCTGAATGTGATGAAAAGTAGTTCAGGCGGCAGGATCAACAGTCTGCAGGACGGCGCTTTCCTGCGCAGCCGGCTGGGCTTCAAGGGCGACCGGGCCGTGGCTGACGGCTACACCGTCAAGTTCCAGCTGGAACAGGGCTTGAACCTCACCAATGGTGCCGCCGCCGATCCGGCCGGTGCTGACACCACCAACGGACTGACGACGAGTGGGCGCATGTTCGATCGTCAGGCCTGGGCCGGCATTGCCACGCCCTACGGTGAGTTCCGTGCCGGTCGGCAGAATGCGGCAATCCAGGCCCGCGGCGATTACATCGACTTCACGACCCGCACCCTGGGTTCCGTGGTGAATAACTTTGGTGTGCCTTCCCGCTACGACGGCGATCTTTCCTGGATTTCCCCCCGGGTCAATGGCTTCCTGGCCGAAGTTCACTACGCCATCGCCGGTTCCAATCCGGTCAAGGGGACGGCCACCACAGCCAGCACCGTCAGCGTGACCAATATGGGCGTGTATCAGCTGGCCCTGGACTACCTGAACGGACCGTATCGTGTCGGCTACGCCGGCATTGTCGGCCGCCCGGCGTCCGGCACCACCTACGACAGGAACGTGGTTTACCACAATGCCTATGCCAACTATGACTACGGCCGCGGCAAGATCTACGCGACCGTTGTGCGTTCCAACAATGGTGGTGCCGCCAATGGCAGTGGTGCGCTCAATAACCTGGGCGGCAACATCGTTTCCAACAACCCCACTTCCACAGCTGCTGGCGCTGGCGCCCTGGTTTCGGGCACGGATGCCACCGTCAATGATTTCTACAACATCTGGCAGATTTCGGCCGACTACAAGATTACCGACAAGCTGCGTGTCGGCGGTCTCTACGGCAAGATTTCTGGTCCGTCCGGTCAGTTGAAGGGGGCCAACGGCTGGTCCCTGGGGGCTTACTACGACATCTTCCAGAACACCATGATTTATGCCCTGGTGGATTCCATCAGCAATGAAACCTTCGGTGCCTGGGGGCCTGGCGGTTCTGCGGGTCTGACCAAGAAATTCTCCGGCACAGACCTGACGGGCCAGAAGATTGATGGCATTCAAACGGGCTTCGTCTTCAAGTTCTAAGCTCTGACGGGATGCCTGGGTGCGCTGGAGCGGCACCCGGGCATTCCGTGAGCGGAACCCCTGAACCCCCATATTCATAAAAGTTGTAGGCCTGGAAGCATCCAGACAAAGGAACAAACATGCATCGCAAGCGTAATGCCAAGATTGTTGCCACCCTCGGTCCGGCCAGCGCCGACCGGGAAACCATACAAGCGCTGTTCGAGGCGGGTGCTGACGTGTTCCGGCTGAACTTCAGCCATGGTACCCAGGAGGACCACAAGAAACGCCTGGACACGATCCGGGACATCGAGCGGGACGCTGGCCGGCCCATTGGCGTGCTGCTGGATCTGCAAGGCCCCAAGCTGCGCCTGGGCACCTTTGCCCAGGGGCCGGTGCTGCTGGAGGAGGGCGCCCGCTTCCGCCTGGACCTGGACAAGAGCAAGCCTGGTGACCAGACCCGGGCACCCATGCCCCACCCGGAAATCTTCAATGCCTTGGAAGTCGGCACCGATCTGCTGGTGGATGACGGCCGTGTTCGCTTGCGTGTGGAAAGCTTCGGTCCTGACTTTGCCGAAACAAGGGTGATTGCCGGCGGGATGGTCTCTGATCGCAAGGGCGTGAATGTGCCCGGCGTGGTGCTGCCTCTCTCCGCCCTGACGGAGAAGGACCGGGCTGACCTGGATTACGGCCTGACCCTGGGCATCGACTGGGTGGCCCTGTCCTTCGTGCAGCGGCCTGAGGATATCGTCGAGATCAAGGCCATCGTCAAGGGCCGGGCCGGTATCGTCGCCAAACTGGAAAAGCCCGCCGCCATCAGCAGCCTGGACGCCATCGTGGCCATCAGTGACGCTGTGATGGTGGCCCGGGGCGACCTGGGGGTGGAAATGCCGCCGGAGCAGGTGCCGGCAATCCAGAAACGCATCGTGCGAGCCTGCCGCCAGGCTGGCAAGCCGGTCATCGTAGCCACCCAGATGCTGGAATCCATGGTGACGGCCCCCGTGCCGACCCGGGCCGAAGCGTCCGACGTGGCTACCGCCATCTATGACGGCGCCGACGCGGTGATGCTGTCCGCCGAATCCGCTTCTGGCAAGTTCCCGATTGAAGCGGTGCACATGATGGATTCCATCATTGCCCAGACCGAAACCGATCCCTATTACCGCCAAGCCATGAATGGCTCCCAAACGTCCCATGTGCCGGCGGCCGCAGATGCCATTGGCGCAGCGGTGCGCAGCGTGGCAGAACTCCTGCAGGTGGCGGCCGTAGTGGCCTACACCACCTCCGGCTTTTCGGCCCTGCGCATGGCCCGGGAGCGGCCCCTGGCCCCCATTGTCGGCATGACGCCCCGTCTCGCCACGGCGCGCCGCCTGGCCCTGGCCTGGGGCGTCTATCCGGTTCTCTGCCATGAGGTGGTGGATATCCCGGAAATGAGCGAGTGGGCCTGCCTGACGGCGAAAAAGGAAGGACTGGGCAAGGAAGGTGACTCCATTGTCATCTCCGCCGGCATGCCCTTCGGCACCTCCGGCACCACGAATCTGCTGCGTATCGCGCAGATCAGCTGAGATGACAAACCTGTCAATTGAATTGGAGAACACAGCATGGCATTGATCAAGGAAGTTCGTGGTTTCGAGATACTGGATTCCCGTGGCAATCCCACGGTGGCCGCAGAAGTCGTCCTCTTTAACGGCGCTCGCGGTTTTGCTATCTCCCCCTCCGGCGCGTCCACCGGCGCCCGGGAAGCCCTGGAACTGCGGGATGGGGACAAGAGCCGCTACCTCGGCAAGGGTGTCCTGAAGGCCGTGGCCCATATCAACGGAGAAATCCGTACTGCCGTACTTGGCAAGGATGCCTACGACCAGGCCGGCCTGGACCGGCTCATGATTGAATTGGACGGCACCCCGACCAAGTCCCGTCTCGGCGCCAACGCCATCCTCGCCGTGTCCCTGGCCTCGGCCAAGGCGGCGGCGGTGTCCGTGGGCGTGCCCCTCTACCGCCACCTGCGCATGTACGGCTCGCCCCTGCAACTTCCAGTGCCCATGATGAACATCGTCAATGGTGGCGCCCACGCCAGCAACAATGTGGACATGCAGGAATTCATGATCCTGCCGGTGGGCGCCCCCACTTTCTCCGAGGCCCTGCGCTGGGGCGTGGAGGTGTTCCATTCCTTGAAGAGCATCCTCAACGCCAAGGGGCTGGCCACCACCGTGGGGGATGAGGGTGGCTTCGCTCCTGACCTGCCCTCCAACGAAGCTGCCCTGGATGCCATCCTCAGCGCCATCGAGCAGGCGGGCTACAAGCCCGGTGTCGATATCAGCCTGGGCCTGGATCTGGCCAGCTCCGAGTTCTACAAGAACGGTCTCTACGACCTGGCCTCCGAAGGCAAGCAATTCACCTCCGCCCAATTCACCGATTTTCTGGCCAACTGGGTGGACCAGTACCCCATCATCACCATCGAAGATGCGATGGCGGAGGACGACTGGGCCGGCTGGAAACTCCTCACCGACAAGCTGGGCAAGCGGGTGCAACTGGTGGGTGATGACCTCTTTGTCACCAACACCGAGATCCTGCAAAAGGGCATCGATGCTGGCGTGGCCAACTCCATCCTCATCAAGCTCAATCAGATCGGCACCCTCACCGAAACCCTGGCGGCCATCAGCATGGCGGACAAGGCGGGCTACAGCTCGGTGATCTCCCATCGCTCCGGCGAGACGGAGGACACCACCATTGCCGACCTCAGCGTGTGCACCCTGGCCACCCAGATCAAGACCGGCTCCTTGTGTCGTACGGACCGGGTCGCCAAGTACAACCGCCTACTGCTGATCGAAGCGGAACTGAGCGCGGAAGCGGTCTATCGCGGTCGTTCAGCGTTTCCGGCCCGTGCCTGATAGCGCAGACGGGACCATTCGATAAGTTTCCTCCCTTGTGCCGTGGCTTCCCCCTGCCACGGCATTTTTTACCTTATTTGACGAATCTGCCATGCCCAACCTGCCCCAGCTGACCACCACGACCGACAAGGACTTCCCTCTGCGGGAAGACATACGACTCCTCGGGCGACTTTTGGGCGATACGGTGCGGGAACAGGAAGGGGAGAAGGTTTTTGCGGTGGTGGAGCAGGTGCGCCAACACGCGGTGCGTTTAAACCGCAGCCTGAACCCCAAAGCAGCAGAGGAAATGGCCGGAATTCTGAACGACCTGTCCCCGGATGAAACGAACGCGGTGGTGCGGGCTTTCTCCTACTTCCTGCACCTGGCCAATATTGCCGAGGACCAGCACCACATCCGCCGCAACCGGGCCCATGCCCATGCCGGTTCGACGCCCCGGGCGGGGAGTCTCAAGCTCACCCTGGAACGGCTGGACAAGGCCGGCGTCAGCGCCGGCATCCTGGCCGCCTGTCTGGATGTCGCTCAGGTCAGCCCGGTGCTCACCGCCCATCCCACGGAAGTCCAAAGGAAGAGCATTCTCAGTCTGCAACGCCAGGTGGCCGTCCTTCTCGACAGCCGCGACCGGGTGGCACTGACCCCGGAGGAAATCCTTGAAAACGAGGCTGCCCTCAAGGACGCCATCCTCACCCTGTGGCAGACCCGCATGCTGCGGCCAGAGCGACTGGCGGTGATTGACGAGGTCAAGAATGGCATCGCCTTCTACGACGATACCTTCTTTGCCGAATTGCCCCGCCTCTACTGCCAGTTCGAGGATCTCCTCAAGGAACACCATCCGCAGCAGGACTGGGTGCTGCCGCCCTTCTTCCAGGTCGGGGCCTGGATCGGCGGCGACCGGGACGGCAATCCCTTCGTTACCGCGCCCGTCCTCATCCAGGCCATGCGCCTGCAATCAACGGCGGCCCTGGATTTCTACTTTGCCGAAGTACACGCCCTGGGGGCCGAACTGCCCCTGTCCCACCTGTTGGTGAAGGTATCCCCGGCACTTCAGGCCCTGGCAGATCGCTCGCCGGACACCTCCCCCCACCGGGCTGACGAACCCTACCGTCGCGCCCTCACCGGCCTCTACGCCCGTATCAACGGCACGGCCCGGCGCCTTGACCATCGGCAAGTCTTGCGCCATGCGGTGGGGGAGGCTGAGGCCTATGGCGACAGCGCCGAGCTGGGTGCCGATTTGCAGGTGCTGGCCGATTCCCTGGCGGCCAATGGCAGCGCCCGCCTGGCCGCCGGGCGGCTGCGACGGCTTATCCGCGCCGTACAGGTATTCGGCTTCCACCTGGCCCCCATCGACCTGCGCCAGAACTCGGACGTGCACGAGCGCACCATTGCGGAACTGCTGGCCAGGGGCGGCCGCTGCCCCGACTACCTGGCCCTGGCGGAGGAGGAGCGGATTGCCCTGTTGGCCGAAGAACTGGCCAGTCCCCGCTTGTTGCACTCCCCTTTTCAGGAGTACTCCGACGAAACCACCGGGGAACTGGCGATCTTTTTCACCGCCCGCCAGCTCAAGCTCAAGTACGGCGATGCCGCCCTGCCGAATTGCATCATCTCCAAGACCGACGGGGTGTCGGATCTGCTGGAAGTGGCCCTGCTCCTCAAAGAAGCCGGGCTGCTCATTCCGGGGGACGAGCCAACCCTGGCCATGAACGTGATTCCCCTCTTCGAAACCATCGAAGACCTGCGTCAATCCGCAGCCACCATGGAGTGCATCCTGGCCATGCCGGTGTATCGGGCCCTGGTGGGGGCCAGGGCAGACGAGCAGGAAGTCATGCTGGGCTACTCGGATTCCAACAAGGATGGCGGTTTTCTCACCTCCGGCTGGGAGCTGTACAAGACTGAGATCGAACTGGCCCGGGTGTTTTCCCGCCACGGCGTGCGTCTGCGTCTCTTTCACGGTCGCGGCGGCTCGGTGGGCCGGGGCGGCGGACCCAGCTACCAAGCCATCCTGGCCCAGCCCGCCGGGGCGGTGTCCGGTCAGATACGCACCACGGAGCAGGGCGAGGTTATTGCCTCCAAGTACGGCAACCCGGAAGTGGGCCGGCGCAATCTGGAAATCCTGGTGGCGGCGACGCTGGAGTCCACCCTGCTGGATAACGAGAACCGGGTCGAACTTGACGAAGGCTTCCATGAGGTCATGGAACGTCTTTCGGCGCTGGCTTTTCAGGCCTACCGCAAGCTGGTGTATGAAACCCCCGGCTTCAATCAATATTTCCGGGAGTCCACACCCCTCGCGGAAATCGCCCACCTGAATATCGGCAGCCGGCCGGCGTCCCGCAAACCCTCCGAGCGCATCGAGGATTTGCGGGCCATTCCCTGGGTCTTTTCCTGGGCCCAATGCCGCCTGATGCTGCCGGGCTGGTATGGCTTTGGTGCCGCGGTGGGGCTCTGGCTGGCGGAGAACCCCGAAGGCCTTCCGCGCTTGCAGCGCATTTACCAGGCCTGGCCCTTCTTCCGTACCCAGCTTTCCAACATGGACATGATCCTGGCCAAGAGCGACCTGGACATCGCCGGCCGCTACGCCGAACTGGTGAGCGACGTGGAACTGCGGGAACGTATCTTTGCCTGTATCTGGGGTGAGTGGCAGGCCACCCGCGTGGCTTTGCTGGCAATCACAGGGGAAACCGAACTTCTGGCCGACAACCCCCTGCTGGCCCGCTCCATGCAGAACCGCTTCCCCTACATGGATCCACTCAACCACCTGCAGGTCGAACTCCTGCGCCGGCATCGTGCGGGAGAGAGCGATGCCCGGGTGCGCCGCGGCATCCACCTGTCCATCAACGGCGTGGCGGCGGGCCTGCGCAACAGCGGTTGACCACGCGCATGCCGCCGCATGCTCCCCAGCCTGCCAAAGGCCAAGTCGATGGGTGCCAGCGTTGTCCACTGCAGCCGGGAGGCTGGGGCAGTTTTAAAAATCTATCGATGTTCTGAATTTGACGAGGAGGTAACGAGAAATGATTGAACAATTGAAAGCCGAATTTGACATCCCCGGGGCTGCGGCCATCGAACCAGGTCATGGTGGTCTGGACAAGATTGTGCTGCACCATCCCGCCGGCTCAAGCGCGGAAATCTACCTTCACGGCGCCCATGTAGCCTCGTGGTGTAACACCCAGGGCGAAGAACTGCTCTTTCTCAGCCGAAAGTCGGGCTGGGCGCCGGGCGTGCCCATCCGCGGCGGCATTCCGGTCTGCTGGCCCCAATTCGGTGGGCCGGGTGCTTTGCCGCATCACGGTTTCGCCCGGATCAATCCGTGGGAACTTGTGGCGACTGAAGTGTTCCCCCAGGGCGATGTGGCCGTGACGCTGCGCGTCACGGAGAGCGCGGCAACACTAGCACTGTGGGTTCATCGCTTTGAGTTTCGCTTGCGCATTCGGCTTTCGGCCACGTCGCTTAGCCTTGCTCTGCAAGTCTCGAACACCGACGAAAGTCCCTTCGCGTTCCAGATTGCCCTTCACACCTACTTCGGCATTAAGGACATCCATCAAGTGGCAGTTCGTGGATTACAAGGGGCTTGCATGATGGACATGCTGGGGCGAAAGCTACCCGAGCCAGACACCCTGGCGGCCATCCGCGTGGACGGCGAAATTAACCGTATATATCTCGATGCCCCCGACCTCACCAGCATCCGCGATGAGGTCGCCGGCCGCAGCTTCATCATCGCCAAGGACAACATGAAAGACATGGTGGTCTGGAACCCCTGGCGGGAGAACGCCGTTGCCATGGCTGATTTCGGCGATGACGAGTACGCGCGGATGATCTGCGTCGAAACCGGAAACATTACCCCTCTCATCCAGCTCCGTGGTGGCCAGGTCTGGCAGGGCGAGACGGTATTGTCAGTAGATTAAAACCACACATCCGGTGGCCGAGGGCATAGCACCGCGCTCCTGGGCAGTGCCACGATTTCCTCTCGGCGCCGGTGATCGCTTCCCAGGCGGTGATTTCCGGCGCCGATTACCTCATCCGCCAGGCCATACAGCTGGCCTGCTGTTCCGCCAACCTGCTGAAGATCAAGCACGGCGGCTGGTTCCCCGTGGCCCTGGGCGTCTTCATCGACATCCTGATGACCACCTGGAAGCGGGGCAGGGCGGTGCTTGGTGCGCGGCTGGCCGAAAATTACATGAGCCCGGATGATTTGGTCACCCAGGTGGCGCCGGAAGTCCCCACCATTCCAGGCAACGGGGTTTTCCTGACCCAGAACACCTCGAATGTTCCCCATGCCCTGCTGCACAGCCTCAAGCATTTCAAGCGGTTTTACGAGCGGGTAGTCATCGTTACCGTGGAGGTAGCGGAGGAGCCCCATGTGGCGGATGAAGAACGACTGAAAGTTGACGTCCTCAGCCCCCAGTTCTACCGAGTGCGGGTCAGCTTTGGCTTTATGGATGAGCCGGACCTGCCGCTAGCCCTGGAGAAATGTGCCGCCCTCGGTCTGGAACTCGACCCCATGGAGACATCCTTCGTTCTTGGTCGAGAAATCATCGTTCCAAGGCGCAATCCCGGCATGGCGCTGTGGCGGCAGATGTTGTTCGTCGCCATGGGGTGTAACGCAGGAAGCGCTTCCGCCTATTTACGCCTGCCGCCAAACCGGGTGGTCGAACTGGGAACCCCGGTGGTGTTGTGACGGCTTCTGAATGGCACTCGTCAGGTAGGGGAGTGCAATACCTGGTCTGCGTCCTCGCGCAATTGCAGGGCGATGTCGGCAGCGAGCTTGAGGCGGTACAGAACCCAGGGACTGAGGTCGCTTTCGAAGGGATCCGGCAGAGGCACTGGCGTGACATTGGCCAGGGATGTGCCGGAACCGGTGGTCAAGGCAGATTCAATGGCGACGCCAGTCTCCAGCAGGGCGGGACGAATTTGTTCAAGCCGCAGGCGTTCGCGACGCAGCAGCAGATTGGTTTTGACGACCGTGAGTTGTGCAAGCAGTTGGTAGGAATGGGCCAGCAGGCGACCCAGGGGGGCTAAAGGCGGGCGGACCGCCCGTGGTTCAGAGAGGGATTGCTGGGTGGCGTGCACCAGGGCCGAGAGGCTGTCATAGGCTTCGCGCCGCGCCAGCCGCCATTCTAGTTCCGGTGCGTTGTCGATTGCCTGCAATTGCCCAAGGCCCAGGGCGATGCGGGCATGGCGTACCTGGGCCGCCAGGGTCCGTGCCACCAACCTGGGAATCTGGCCACGCTCCCAGGATGGCAGCACGTAGCTGAAAGCCCAGGCAATCGTGATGCCGATGAAGGTGTCGGCCAGTCGTTCGCTGACGTCGAAAACCGGGCTGCTGCCGACATTGAGCAGGTGTGCCTGTACCAGACCCAGCACGGTTCCAGCCACCGAGGCGATCAGGTAGCGACGGATGGCGAAGGCGTGGGCTACGCACTGGGACAGAATCACGGTGGCCATCAAGAGCAGCGGCGGGGCATTCGCCGACAGCAGACTACCTGCCAACAGACAACCCAACAGGGTGCCGAGTACCCGTTGGTTGCGACGTTTCACGGTCTGGGCAAAGCTGCCGCGCAATACCACCACAATCGTCAGCAGTATCCAATAGACATGGGCACTCCAGGGCAGCGCCTGGGAAATGGCAAACCCGGTGGCGATGGCCAATGCGGCGCGGATGGCATGGCGTAAGGGCGGGGCGTCACGGCGCCAAAGTCTGGCGAAAGGTTGACGGGACCAGGTGGTGGGACTGACAAACATCTGCCAGGTGGCCCGGAGTACGCTCAGATCTGGCTCCACCTCGCCTCGAGCCAAGGCCATCAGCCGCAAACACTCGTCATCCATGTGGCCGACCCTATTGGCCATCCCCCGGGCCAGCATGGCAGGCGTAGTGTCATCCGGGGTCGAGACTTCGCCGGTCCATTGCAGGCCAGCGAGTCGGGGTCGGTAGCTCTCAAAAAGCGCCGGTTGACGACGGGTAAGGAGCGCGTCTGCCAATTGCTCAATCTGTTCCGCCAGGGATTCCAGTACCTCGCGCAACGCCACCAGCATCGGCTCATGACCAGGCCTGGACTTCAGCGTGTCCAGATCGAGGTCGCAGGCCAGCAAGTAGTCACGCAATTCCAGCACCTGGAGCAGCATTCCGGCCAGCCGTTGCCGTGAGGCGGTGCGGGGCGACTCCAATAGGATGTCGCGGGCTGTCTGCAGTTGATCGGCAAGGTCGGCTTGCTGGCGCAGCATTTCCCCAATCAGGGGTGCCCCACCGTTGCCGGTAGTGCTTGGCGACAGCTGTTGCGCTTGCATGCGCATGAGCGTGGCCAGCTTCAGTAGCGTGTCGGCGAGCATTTGCACCCGATACAAGGGATTGAGCAGGGCATTGGCGAGGGTGGCGCAAGACAGGTACAAGCCCGCGCCCAGCAGGAAATACATGCTGGCGGACCAAGCGGCTTCCAGGCCATCCTGGGCCGGTACGGCCATGGAGAAGATCATGGAAAACATGATTGAGACCGACAGGGGGACGCCGTGCTTTCCCCACGCCGCCGCCAGAAAAGCACCGAAGGTGGCGGGCACCAGCAACAAGCCCTGATACAGGGGGGAAGCGTGGAGGGCCTGGATACTGAAAAACAGGGGCATGCCCATGAGCACCGCCGGCAGCAGTTGCCGGAGCTTGCCACGCCGGGGTGCGGGCTGGTCGGGCGGGATGACCACCGCAATACCGACCAGCGCGGCTCCCGCCGCAAAAGCCCCTAGGAACCAGAGAACACTACCCGCTATCAGCAGCATACCCAAACCAACCGACAGGCCGCTGGTGACGGAATAGCTCAAGGCGATACGCAAGGCCGCCCGGGGAACGCGTTCGAAGAATCGAGGGGTCTGCATTGGGAATGCCGTCAGTTGGAAGGCGAGGCGCTCGTTGGGCCGACCCCGGAAGCCGCTGGCAGGTACGCTCCGGAGAAGGCGTTCATGGCGCCCAATATACCTGGCACGGCAGGCGGTCCTGTTGCAGCGCCAGACGGATGGGCAGATCCGTCATCGGCCCCGGTCGTCGCGCCTTCCTGAGTACATCGCGCTTGGCCTGGCCCGTGATGTGCAGAACGAGGTTGCGGCAGTCGGTCAGGGTGGTGGCAGTGAGGCTAATCCGTGTAACCGGCACATTGGTAACCTGAGGCGGGGGCACGGCAACACAGTCACCGCCTTCAAATCCAATCGTAGCCCCTGGGAACAGGGATGCGGTGTGCCCATCCGTGCCCATGCCCAGGATCACCACGTCAAAGGGCCGCGCCAGGGCGCCGAGGGATGCCGCTACGGCGTCCACGGCTAATTCCGCTGTCGCCGCGCCATTGTAGAGAGGCAGAAAATGGGCGGCACCGGCGGCATGCTGCAGAAGATGGCGTTGGACGCTGAATGCATTGCTGTCGCCATGTTCCGGTGGCAGCCAGCGCTCGTCCGCCAAGGTAATGCTGACCTGAGACCAAGGCATTTTCTTCCTCGAAAGCTGCTCAAAAAATCCTTTGGGCGTCGATCCGCCGGAGACCACCAGGCTAGCGCAGCCGCGCTCGGCAATGGCCTGGGCCAGCTTGCCGGCGACAAAGCCTGCCAGCGCGTCATCCAGGGTCGCCGGGGTGGCGAATGCCTGCAAGATAGTAGTCATCAGCTTTCCTCGTGCCAAGTAAGGCCGCTGCCGGCCAGCAGGGTATTTGAGGCAGCCGGCCCCCAGGTGCCGGCGGTATAGCCCTTGGGGCGCTCCGAGGAGGCTTGCCACCCGGCCATGATGGGCTCTATCCAGCGCCAGGCCGCTTCTTGTTCGTCACGACGGACAAACAGGGTCAGGTTGCCTCGTATCACATCCATCAGCAGCCGTTCATAGGCCTCCAATCGGTGACTTCGGAAGGTTTCGGCGAAATCCAGGTTGAGGCTAACCTGGCGCAATTCCGCTACATCTCCGGGTTCTTTCGCCATGAGATGCAACTCGACGGTTTCCTCGGGTTGCATGCGGATCACCATGCGGTTGGTTGCCGCGCCGAAGGGGGATGCAAAAATGGTGTGAGGCGGATCGCGGAAAGTGATGACAATCTCTGCCAATTTGTCTGGCATGCGCTTGCCGGTACGCAGGAAGAAGGGCACGCCGGCCCAACGCCAGGTGTCAATCTCGGCCTTGATGGCGACAAAGGTTTCCGTACAGCTTTCCGGCGGAATGGTTTCCTCTTCGCGATATCCCACGACCGGTTGGCCGGCGATGGCCCCGGCACGATACTGGCCCCGCACTGTCTTGGTGGAGATATCCTGGCCGCTGATGGGCCGCAGCGCCCGCAGGATCTTTAGTTTTTCGTCCCGCACCACGTCCGGGGCAATGGAGGCAGGGGGTTCCATGGCAACGATGCACAGCAGTTGCAGCAGATGGCTTTGCACCATGTCCCGCAGGGCACCGGTCTCGTCGTAAAAATCCCCCCGGGAGCCAACGCCCAACTGCTCGCCGACCGTGATCTGAACATCCCGCACGGAATCCCGCTTCCACAAGGGCTCGAAGAGGGCATTGCCGAATCGCAGCGCCAACAAATTCTGCACCGGCTCCTTGCCCAAGTAGTGGTCGATACGATAGATCTGCCCTTCCTGGAAGTATTGGCCCACCTGGTCGTTGATCTGGCATGAGGATTCCAGATCGTGGCCAAGGGGCTTTTCCAGTACCACCCGGGCCTCGGCGGTGATCAATCCAGCTTCGTTGAGGTTGCGGCAAATGTCGGCGAAGAGAAAAGGCGCCGTGGAGAGATAGAAAATCCGCTCCAGGCCTTCCCGTCCAGCCAGATGTTGGGCCAGAAAGGCGTAGCTTGCCGGCTTGCGGCCATCGAAGGCGCAATAGTAGAGGAGGGTGGTGAATGTCGCCCATTGGGATTCCGAAAAGCTGTTCCCCAGATAGCCTTCGCACTCCTGTCGCGCCAGGGCCTGGTAGGCGCTGCGGTCCTGCTCCGTCCGGGCGACGGCGATGATGCGGGTGCCGGAGGTCAGCAATCCGTCGCAATGCAGGTGGTAGAGGGCGGGCAGCAACTTGCGCATGGCCAAGTCGCCCGTGCCGCCAAAAATCACCAGATCGACTTCCTTGGAAGGAGTCATGGCAATGGCTTTCTTGGATTCACTATGCGTTGATGCATCGCTTTGGCGTGCAGTTCAGGCAGGGGTGGCGGCGAAAATGTAGTGCGGACCATCGTTGCACCCTCAATGAGGTTGGGCACCCATGAACGAAATGGCGCCCTGTTCCGCGCTGGTGGTAGCGTCCCGTGCACTCGCAAAAAGTTCCCGGCCATAACCTTCGGCACTGCCGGCAAGGTCGATTTGCGCGAGAGGACGTCGGGCCAGTTCCTCGTCCGACAGCCGTACTTGCAGAATGCCGGCTGTGGAATCCAGGAGGATCAGGTCGCCGTTTTGTATCCGGGCCAGGGGGCCGCCGGCCTGGCATTCGGGGGTGATATGGATGGCTGCCGGCACTTTTCCCGAAGCGCCCGACATGCGGCCGTCTGTGATCAGGGCGACCTTGTGGCCCTGGTCCTGCAGGATTTGTAGGGCGGGCGTCAACTTGTGCAGCTCCGGCATGCCGTTGGCGCGAGGCCCCTGGAAACGCAGCACGGCGATGAAATCCCGATTCAGATCACCGTTTTCGAAGGCTGCCAGTACCGCGGCCTGGCTGTCGAAGACCAGGGCAGGCGCTTCCACCACCCGATGTGCCGGCTTCACCGCAGAGACCTTGATGATGGCCCGGCCCAGATTGCCAATGAGGAGTTTCAAGCCGCCGTCAAAGGTGAAGGCCCGGCTGCAGGGGCGCACTACTTCCTCATCTCCGCTTATCAGAGGCGCTTCGCGCCATGATAGCTGTTCGTCCAGCAGGAACGGCTCCCGGCTGTAGCGCGACAGGCCGGGGCCGGCCACGGTCTGCACGTCCTCATGCAGCAGACCGCTTTCCAGCAGTTCGCGGATCAGGAAGCCTATGCCGCCGGCTGCGTGGAAATGGTTTACATCGGCGCGGCCGTTGGGGTAGATACGGGCCAGGCTCGGCACCACCGCAGACAACTCGGAAAAGTCACTCCAGTCGATGTGGATGCCCGCAGCCCGGGCGATGGCCACCAGATGCATGGTGTGGTTGGTGGAGCCGCCGGTAGCCAAGAGGCCAACAATGCCATTCACGATGGCCTTTTCGTCAATGATCCGGCCTACCGGCGTGAACTCGTTGCCGGCAGAAGTCAGTTGCACCGCGCGCTGGGCGGCGGCAGCTGTAAGTGCGTCCCGTAGCGGCGTATTGGGGCTGACGAAGGCGGCGCCCGGCAGGTGCAGGCCCATGACTTCCATGAGCATTTGGTTGCTGTTGGCGGTGCCGTAGAAGGTGCAGGTGCCTGGGCCATGGTAGGCATTCAGTTCAGCCTCCAGAAGGGTGGCCCGATCCACCTCGCCTTGGGCATGCAGTTGGCGGATCTGTGCTTTCTCATCATTGGACAGGCCCGTCGCCATGGGGCCGGCAGGAACGAAGATCGCGGGCAGGTGGCCGAAGTGAAGGGCTCCAATCAACAGGCCCGGCACGATCTTGTCGCACACACCCAGGTAAAGGACCGCGTCGAATACCTCATGAGACAGAGCCACGGCCGTCGCCATGGCGATCACGTCGCGGCTGAACAGGGACAGTTCCATGCCCGGTTGGCCCTGAGTGACGCCATCGCACATGGCCGGTACGCCGCCGGCGAACTGGGCCACCGCGCCGGCCTTGCGGGCGGCCTGCTTGATAATTTCGGGAAAGCGCTGAAAAGGCTGGTGCGCCGACAGAATGTCGTTGTAGGCGGAGATAATAGCCAGATTCGGTGGGCGAATTTCCCGAAGTCGCAATTTGTCGGCTGGATCAATCGCCGCGATGGCGTGGGCAAAATTGGTGCATGAGACGCGCGCTCGCGCCACCGGCGCGCTGACGGCGCGGTCGAGCCGCTCTAGATAGGGCACACGCATCGACGCACTTCGTGCCCTGATCCGTGTGGTAACCGCTTCGATCTTTCTATCGAGTGACAAAACAGATCCTTTCTGTATCTCGCTATATTCGGAAAATTTCTGATACGCACGAGCGCTCACGGCATTGACCACGAGAGCGGTCGCACAGCATGCTGATATATCTATACTGTACTTTTGATATATCAGATAAGC